>CAVTFR010000021.1:0-281248 GCA_963734025.1 uncultured Thermoleophilaceae bacterium | reverse complement strand
CAGTGTCGTCGCGACGGTGTCGCAATGAACGGAAGCAATAGTCCACGCCTAGTCCGCCACCTCGATCACCCGGCGAGAGAGCCCAACAGAGCGTTACCGGTTGCCCCTGGCGCTTAGTGACGCAAGCCCGGGACTCCCTCGACGAGCACCACATCGCCATCGCCAGCAGCACGGCAAGTCGGGCGACGACGTCAGAGGGTCTCGGGCTGGACCCAGCGCTCGCGCTGTGCGGTCAGGCAGACGGCGAGCTCCCTCACGGCAGCGCTATCAGAGCGACGACCGCGAGCCCGAGCACCGGGCCGGCCGCCGCGAGAGCTGCCGCGGGCCAGTTCATGGCGTGCTTCTCCCCACCAAGCGCGCCTGCCTCCTGGCGGCCACGAATCGTTCCCTGCGTGAAGAGTGCAATCCCATAGAGCGCGAAGCCGACACCGACGAGAACGTAAGGCCAGGTTGGCCCGGACTGCTGCAGCTCGGGCGCCAAGCGTCCGATCCCCACGGCGACCGCGAGAGCCGCGAGCCCTGTGCGCCACCAGGCAAGCTCGGTCCGCTCACCCGCCATTAGAGTCCTGCGAGTTGCTTTTTGGTCCTCGCTTAAGTTCACGGTCGCGTCCTCGATTGGCGGTAGGCGCTTGAGCCTAATCGAGGGGGCGCCCAGCGATGTGTAGGCAATCGCGGCGGACGTGGGCGCGCTCGCTCTCGATCCGACCGTCGCCACCGGGGCCCCGATGGCGTAAGGCTCTAGCCCGCGTCCTCTCGTACCGCCGCGTCGATCTGCTTTTCGATCAGCTTGTTGGAGCGGGTGCCGAGGATCGCGGGCGGCTGATGCCGACCAACGCTCCGACCCCGGCCCCGGTCCAGGCGCCATGCTGGGTCGGCTTCTCGGTCTTCGTGACCCGAACCCTGCCGTCCTCCTCCTTGCGAATCACCGCCGAGTCGAAGGTCCCGATCGCGCCCGCGGCGTGGAGGTCGAAGACGGCCTCATAATCGGCCTCGGCATCGTCGATCTCGTCGTAGATGGCGGCGCAGAGGAAGACTGGTCTGTCGGACATGCGGGCATCGATTCGTTACGGCCTGAGGAGCGGTAGGCCCTCGGGGCTGGGGGAGAGCCCAGGCCCCTGACCGGCCCGCACACCGTAAGGGGGCGCCGGGGGCCCATGGCTGGCCGAGTCGCGACCGGCCTCCGAGGCCGATGTGGCGAGCAGGAGCTCGAGGGCGAGCTGATAGGGCGGATGCCAACCGTCCGCGCGCCGGTGCGGATGCTGCACCCGGTCCTCTAGGTCCACTCGTTTCACGGTCCGGGCGAGGTCGCCGCCGGAGCCTGAGGAGTGGGCGATCAGGTCGATATGCGCGAGATAGCCCGCCTCTGAGCGGCTCTTGGTGGAGCGGGTAAGAAGCCGAAGCGCGCGCAGTTCCTGGTCGGTGAGCCCGCCGGCCAACAGCTCCTCCTCCCGGATCGAGGAGTGCTCGAAGACCTCATGAAGCCAGGCCACGGCCCGGGCAAACGGCGGCGACGCCTTGGCGACGCGGCTAACGTGCCCGATGACGGGCTCGCCGGTCGGTTCGACGGAGCCACGGTGAGCGCGCTCCGCGATCCGCCTGGCGCGCTCTACTCTCACGCGCGCAGCTGGAGCCTCGTCAGCCTCGATCTCATGGCTCGCTCAATCCGTTCGGGCCGGTGTTCTCCTTGTCCGCTCGCCCGGCCGATCTGCCCAGGGGGGACAATCCACGTTAACAAGATCGCCGATTTTGCGGGCGTTTTTTCAGCCGCTAGCCCAACAAGCCGGTGGTCGGATCGATCCCAATCCTCGCCTTCGAAGATCATCCCGAGCCCATCGCTTGGAAGCGAAGCGGGGCCCACGCCAAGAATCTCGCTCACGCGGTCTGCTCGACTCGACTCGGCAGTCGCCCTGGGGCCGATCTGGGGTTGATGTCAGGGCGTAACCTACGGGGAAGGACAACGTCCTAGGCGACGAACCAAGAGGCCATGCCCTCCGCGCCCACCAAACGTCCGCTCGTGGACACCGCCTCCCGAGAGGAGCGCGCAGCCGCCGGCAAGGCGGCGCGGGAGAAGGTTCCGCGCTCGAGCCACGGCGAATGGGAGCCGCCGGCGCGCCGGCGAGATCCGGTCGAGGTGCTCGAGGATCAGGCCAGGGGTCGTGTCCAAGAGCTGGTGCCGATCCGCTATGGGCGGATGCTCGTCTCGCCGTTCACGTTCTTTCGCGGCGCGGCGGCGATCATGGCGATGGACCTCGCGAAGACCCCCGCGTCCGGGCTGCGGGTCCAGGCATGCGGCGATGCCCACCTCTCGAACTTCGGCGTCTTCGCCGCCCCGGACCGCCGTCTGGTGTTGGACGTGAACGACTTCGACGAGACGCTTCCGGGGCCCTGGGAGTGGGATGTCAAGCGCCTTGCGGCGAGCTTCGCGATCGCCGGGCGCGACCGCGGGTTCAGCCCGAAGGAGACCCGCGCTGCGGTCCTGCGCACGGTCCGCTCATACCGTGAGGCGATGCGCGAGTTCGCCGAGATGCGCGAACCTTGACGTCTGGTACGCGCGCCTCGACGTCGACGCCCTCCTCGCCGAGCTGGCCAAGGTCGCCACCGCCAAGGCGATGAAGGAGGCGAGGAAGGGCGTCAAGAAGGCCGGCAAGAAGAACAGCCTCAGAGCGTTCGATCGCCTCGTTCGTGTGGTCGATGGTGAGCCGCGGATCATCAGCGACCCGCCGCTGCTGGTTCCCGCGCGGGAGCTCGTCTCCCAGGATCAGGCCCGGGAGCTCGAGGGGCGGATGCTCGAGCTGCTCGGTCGTTACCGCGAGAGCCTCAAGGGCGACCGTCGCCACCTGCTCGACAGCTACCGGTTCGTCGAGATAGCGCGCAAGGTGGTCGGGGTCGGCAGTGTCGGGACGCGCGCCTGGGTGGTGCTGATGATGGGCCGCGACGGGCAGGATCCGCTGTTCCTGCAGGCCAAGGAGGCCGAGGCCTCGGTGCTCGAGCCGTACCTCGGCGAGAGCGAGTTCGCAAACCACGGCGAGCGGGTGGTCGAGGGCCAGTGGCTGATGCAGGCCTCGAGCGACATCCTGCTCGGCTGGCTCCCAGCGCTGGGCTTCGACGGCGACGACCGAGACTTCTACGTGCGCCAGCTCTGGGACGGGAAGCGATCGGTCGAGATCGAGACGCTGCCGCCGAAGGGGCTGGCGATCTACGGTCGGGTCTGCGGCTGGACGCTTGCCCGAGCGCACGCGCGGTCCGGCGACCGGATCGCGATCGGGTCCTACCTCGGCAAGGGCAAGACCTTCGACCGGGCGATCGCCGAGTTCTCAGAACGCTATGCCGACCAGAACGAACTCGACTACGACAAGCTCGCGGACGCGGCCAAGTCGGGCCGCATCGAGGTCGAGACAGACCTCTAGAGCACGTCAGCCCGCGGCCGCGGCCGAGCACCGGGCCAACAGATCGGCGGAAGGTGGTCATTGCGGCGGTCGTCTGTCGCTCCTCGACGGTTGCTTATCCAGTCCTCACAGATCCACACATCACGCCGGCGCGAATCACCCGATTCGGATGAGGCGCGGCAGAGGACCAGAGCCGAGAATCCGCCGACCCCGCCCGACGGGATGCCTCCCACATGAGCATCGTGGCACGACTTCCGCAGCGCAATCGCTGTACCGAACATGACGCTTGCGGCATGCGGCTCGAGGCACCCGTCTGTGAGCGCCAGAGCGCGCTGATCGAGGGCGAGCTCGCGAGTGTCGAGCGGGAGTCTCCGGCGCCCGGCGAGCCCGTTCGATGACGGACGCCGGGCTACCGATTGCCCTGGACACGGTCGACCTCGCGCGGCTCCAGTTCGGGATGACGTCGATCTACCACTTTTTGTTCGTGCCGCTGACGCTCGGGCTCGCCCCGCTGGTGGCGGTCATGCAGACGCTTTGGCACCGCACGAAGAACGAGCAGTGGCTGCGACTGACGCGCTTCTTCGGAACGTTGCTCCTGATCAACTTCGCGATCGGGGTCGCGACCGGCCTGGTTCAGGAGTTCCAGTTCGGGATGAACTGGTCCGTGTACTCCAAGTTCGTGGGCGACGTCTTCGGCGCCCCCCTCGCGATCGAGGGGCTCGCTGCGTTCGCGCTCGAGGCGACCTTCCTGGGGCTCTGGATCTTCGGCTGGGACCGGCTGTCGCCGCGTCTACACCTGGCAACGATCTGGATCGTGGCGGTCGGTACCTGGCTGTCGGCCTACTTCATCCTCGTCGCGAACTCGTGGATGCAGCACCCCGTGGGCTACCGGCTGACGGGCGGGCGGGCCGAGCTGACTGACGTCTGGGCGCTGCTCAGTAACAACTTCGCCCTGCGCGCCTACCTGCACGTCCTGCTCGCCGGGCTTATCACGGCGTCCATCGTCGTCTTCGGCATCGCCTGCTGGCACATGCTCCGCCGGCGCAACGTCGAACTGTTCCGCAAAGCCGCGGTGCTCGCCTTGATAATCGCGGTTCCGGCCACGCTGCTGCAGTTGATCGTCGGCAACCGCTTCGGTGAGGCGGTCACGACCGCGCAGTCGATGAAGATTGCCGCATCCGAGGCGCAGTGGGAGACGTGCCAGCCCTGTGGCTTCTCGGCCTTCCAGATCGGCGGGTTTTCTCCCCAGGACCCCGATCCAAGCGTCTCCATCACGATCCCGAGGGTCCTGTCCTACATGGCCACCGGCTCGTTCAGCGGGAAGGTGCAGGGCCTCAATCAGCTCCAGGCGCAGGCACAAAAGAAGTTCGGAGCGGGGAACTACAGACCGTCGGTCCCGACGGCCTACTGGGCGATGCGGGTGATGGCCTATCTCGGCGTGTTGATGTTCCTCGTCGCCGCCGTGGGCGCCTATCTGTACCGGCGGCGAAAGCTCGAGTCGGCGCGCTGGTTCCTCTGGGTCGCAGTCGTGGCGACCGCGTTCCCCTTTCTCACCGCAATAGCCGGCTGGGTGCTGACCGAGATGGGACGCCAACCGTGGATCGTGCAGGACCTCCTGAAAACCGACGGGGCGCACTCCCCCAGCGTGAGCAGCAGCACGATCGTGGTGAGCCTCAGCGCGTTCGCGCTGCTCTACATCGTCCTCGGGATCGTTGATTTCGTGCTCATGAGGCGCTACGCGCGCGTCGACCCGCCCGAGGTGCCGGTGGGAGCGTCGACGTGAGCCTCCCGGAGGTCTGGTTTCTCCTCATCGCGATCTTCTGGGCCGCCTACTTCCTGCTCGAGGGCTTCGATTTCGGCGTGGGGATCCTGCTGCCGTTCCTGGGCCGTGACGAGCGCGACCGGGGGGCGATGTTCGACTCGATCGGCCCGGTGTGGGACGGCAACGAGGTCTGGCTGGTCATCGCCGGCGCCGGCACTTTCGCAGCATTCCCGGTCTGGTACGCGACGGCGTTCTCCGGCTTCTATCTCGCGCTGCTGCTCGTCCTGGTGCTGCTGATCATCCGCGTGGTCTCCTTCGAGTGGTGGTCGAAGAACGATGCGCCGCGCTGGCGGACGGCGTGGCAGTGGGCGAACACCGTCGGGAGCGTCGGCGCTCCATTCATCTGGGGAGTTGCGCTCGCGAACTTCCTCTACGGGGTGCCGCTCGACGGGCAGGGCGATTACGCCGGCGACTTTCTCGACCTGTTCAGCGCCTACACGGTCTTCGCGGGCCTTGCCGTCGTGCTGCTGTTCGCCTTCCATGGCGCGACCTTCCTCACGCTGCGCACTTCGGGTGACCTGTGCGAGCGAGCCGCGAACGCGGCCCGGCGGCTCGCCGTGCCGGCGGCCCTCGGAGCCGCCGCCTTCCTCGCCTGGACGGTCGCCGTCGCGGTCGACCGCAACGACAAGGATGTCTTCCCGCCGGTGCTTCCGGCCGCGCTCGGCGGGCTCGCGCTGGTTCTCGCCCTCGTCTTCGTCTTCGGACGGCGGAGCGGCTGGGCGTTCGTCATGACCGCGCTGGGGACCCTGCTCCTCGTGGCGACGATCTTCACGAGCCTCTATCCGCGCGTGCTCGTGTCGAACCCGGAGTTCGCGAACAGCCTGACGATCTCGAACGCCTCGTCCTCGCACTACGCGCTGAAGGTGATGACGATCGCGGCGCTGATCGTCGCGCCGATCGTGCTGCTCTACCAGGCGTGGACGTACCACGTCCTACGCGAGCGGGTGGGGGGTGGCGCACCGACGGCCGAAGAGCCCTCGGCCGGCTGATCGCGTGCGCGCACTCGACCCCCGCCTCCTTCGCCGTGCCCGCTCGGCGCGCGTTCTACTCGCCGCCGACGCCGTGATCGGGCTCGCCACCGCGCTGCTCGTGCTGCTTGGGGCGACGCTGCTCGCCCGGATCGTCGCGCGCGCGTTCCACGGTGCCTCGCTTGCTGACGTCGCCGGCGAGATCGTGCTGCTCGGGATCGTCTTCGCGGGGCGCGGGGCGCTCGCCTGGGGGTTCGAGGTCGCCGGCCGGCGCGCCGCGTCGACGCTACTCTCCGAGCTGCGTCTTGCCCTCGCGGAGCGGCGGCTTCGCTCGCAGCCGACAGCACTCGACGGCGCCGAGGCGGGCGAGGTCACCGCGGCGGCGGTCCAGGGGGTCGACGCGCTCGAGGCCTACTTCGCCCGCTATCTGCCACAGGTCGTGCTCGCCTGCGTCGTTCCGCTTGCCGTGCTGCTCTGGGTCGCCCCGGTCGACCTCCAATCGGCTCTGATCATGTTGCTGACGCTCCCGCTTGTGCCGGTGTTCATGTGGCTCATCGGCCTGTACACGGAGCAGAGGACGCGGGAGCGCTGGCAGGAGCTGCGTCGCCTGTCCACCCACTTCCTCGACGTGGTCCGCGGACTGCCGACGCTGCGAGCCGCGGGGCGCGGGCGGGCCGAGGCGACGAGGATCGGCGAGATCAGCGAGCGCCACCGCCGGGCCACCATGGGCACCCTGCGCGTCAGCTTCCTGTCGGGATCGGTCCTCGAGCTGGCGGCGACGCTCGGCGTCGCGCTCGTTGCGGTCACCGTGGGCGTGCGGTTGGTCGGCGGCGGGCTCGGCCTCCAAGCCGGCCTGACGGTGCTCATCCTCGCCCCCGAGCTGTACCTGCCGTTCCGCCGCCTCGGCGCCGAGTTCCACGCGAGCGCGGACGGCCTCGCCGTCGCGGGCCGCATCCTCGACCTGCTCGACGCGCCGCCCGCGGTGGGCTCCCGGGGGGCGCGGGTTCCGCCCAGCCCCGCCGGCGTCCCGGTGCGCCTGGAGCGCGTGCGCTTCTCCTATCCGGCCCGCCCCGCGCCGGTGCTGGACGAGCTCGACCTCGAGCTGGCGCCCGGCGAGACCGTGGCGCTGGTCGGCGAGAGCGGGGCCGGCAAGAGCACCGTCGCGGCCCTCCTCCTGCGCCTGCTCGAACCGAGCAGCGGCTGCGTCAGCGCCGGCGGGGTCGACCTCGCCCGCTGCCGGGCCGACGACTGGCGGCGGCAGCTGGCCTGGGTGCCACAACACCCGACGCTGCTGCGGGGCAGCGTGGCCGACAACATCCGGCTGGGCGACACGACCGCGTCCGACGCGCGGGTGCTGGAAGCGGCGGCGCTCGCAGGCGCCGACGGTTTCATCGAGGCACTGCCGCGGGGGCACGACACCTTCGTCGGCGACGGCGGCCGCCCGCTGTCCGCGGGCGAGCGCCGCCGGATCGGGCTTGCGCGGGCCTTCCTGCGCGACGCCCCACTCGTGATCCTCGACGAGCCGACGGCGGACCTCGACCCACTGAGCGCCGAGCTCGTTGCGGACGCCGTCGAGCGAGTCTGCGCGGCGCGCACTGTCCTTCTCATCGCTCATCGCCCCGAGCTCGTCACGCGCGCCGACCGGGTCGTCCGCCTCGAGCGAGGCCGTGCGCTGCCCGAGCCGTTGTTGGAGGCCGCCTGATGGCGACGCTGCGACGGCTGCTCGCGCTCGCGGGTGCCAGGCCCTCCCGCGTCGCGCTCGCCGTCGTCCTCGGCGCACTGACAGTGGCCTTCGGAGCGGGGCTGCTGGCGACGGCCGGATACCTGATCACGCGCGCCGCCGAACAACCCGCGATCCTGTCGCTCATGACGGCGATCGTCGCCGTGCGCTTCTTCGGGATCGCCCGGCCCCTGGCCCGCTACTTCGAGCGGCTTGCCTCGCACGATCTCGCCCTACGCGTGCTCGGCCGCGTGCGGGTGCGCGTCTACGAGCGCATCGAGCCGCTGGCGCCGGCGCAGCTCGAGGGCTACTCGCGGGGCGACCTGCTCTCGCGAATGGTGGCCGACGTGGACGCGTTCCAGAACCTCTATCTGCGTGGCGTCGGCCCACCGCTCGTCGCCGTGCTCGCCGGGGCTGTCTGCGTGGGCGCGACCGCGGCCTTTCTCCCCTCCGCGGCGCTGGTCCTCGCGCTCGGGTTGCTCGCCGCCGGGACCGCCGTCCCGGCGCTCGCAGGCCACCTCGGTAGCCGGACCGCCCAGCGGCAGGCGGCGGCGCGTGGCGAGCTCTCGACGGAGCTGGTGGAGCTCCTGGGCGCCGCGCCGGAGCTCGTCGCGTACGGTGGCGACGGCGCGGCCCTGGGGCGCCTGCGAGCCGCCGATCACGCGCTCCTGCGAATCGGTCGCCGCGATGCGCTGGCCGCCGGCGTCGGGGACGGCCTCGGCGTTCTGGTGGCCGGCCTGACGGTGTCGATCGTGCTCGCGCTTGCGGTGAGCGCGCACGCGGCGGGTGAGCTCGATCGGGTCCTGATCGCGATGCTCGCGCTGCTTGCGCTCGCCTCCTTCGAGGCGGTGCAGCCGCTGTCGGCGGTCGCGCGCGAGCTGCCGGCGACGCTCGGAGCCGGGCGCCGGATACTCGAGTTGATCGATCGGGAGCCCGCCGTGGTCGATCCCGCGGAGCCCGCGCCACCGCCCTCCCCGCCATTCTCGGTGACGCTCGAGGACGTGCGTGCCCGTTACGCGCCCGGGGAGTCCCTCGTGCTCGACGGTTTCAGCCTCCGCCTCGAGCCCGGGGGCCGGGTCGCGCTGCTGGGGGCCAGCGGGTCGGGGAAGACGACGGTCGTAAACCTCCTCCTACGCTTCCTCGACCCCGAACAGGGGCGCGTCACGCTCGGCGAGCGAGACCTGCGGGACTACCGGCAGGACGACCTCCGCCGGGCCATCGCGGTCGCCGGCCAGGACTCCCACCTGTTCTCGGCAAGCATCCGCGAGAACGTCCGCCTCGCACGGCCCGACGCGATCGACGCCGAGGTCGAGCACGCGCTCGATCGCGCCCGGCTCTTGCACTGGGTCCGCGGCCTCCCGGACGGCTTGGACACGCTGGTGGGCGAGCAGGGCCGCCGGCTCTCCGCGGGGCAGCGCCAGCGGCTCGTCGTCGCCCGGGCCCTGCTCACCGACGCTCCGGTGCTCGTGCTCGACGAGCCCACCGCTCACCTCGACCCGCCCACCGCAGAGCGGTTGCTGGAGGATGTGCTCACCGCCGCAGGCGAGCGGTCGGTCCTGCTCATCACGCATCGGCCGGAGGGGCTGGGGCTGGTGGACGATGTCGTGGTGCTGCCGTGATCGCTCCGACGGGCGAGCAGATCGAGATCGCGCTGGGCGACCAGCGGGCGACGGTGGTGGAGGTCGGCGGCGGGCTTCGAACGTATTCGGCGGCCGGCCGCGACCTGCTTGACGGGTATGGGATCGACGAGATGAGCAGCTCAGGCCGAGGCCAGGTGCTGCTTCCGTGGCCGAACCGGCTCCAGGACGGCAGCTACGAGTTCGACGGGCGCCGTCACCAACTCCCGATCGATGACGTCGAGGAGCAGGATGCGATCCACGGCCTCGTCCGCTGGGCCGGCTGGACGGCCGGAGAGCGCGAGCCGCACCGGGTCGTCATGGAGCACCTGGTCCATCCCCGGCCCGGCTATCCGTTCTCGCTCGCGGTGACGATCGAGTATCGACTCTCGGAAGAAGGCCTTCAGGTGACCACGAAGGCGACGAACGTCGGGCGGGTGGCATGTCCGTTCGGGAGCGGCAACCATCCCTACCTGACTCTCGGGACCGAGACTGTGGACTCGCTGGTCCTGCGCGCCCCCGGGCGAACGGTGCTGAAATCCGACGAGCGCGGCCTCCCGGTCGGCTCGGCGGAAGTCGAAGGCACGCGACTTCGACTTCCGCCGGCCGAGGACCATCGGCTCGACCAAGCTCGACAACGCGTTCACCGGCCTGGAGCGCGACGACGACGGCCTCGCTCGCGTCCAGCTTCGAGATCCCCACGGTGGGAGCGAGCTGATCCTGTGGGTCGATGAGAGCTATCCCTACCTGATGGTGTTCACCGGCGACCCGCTACCCGACGTGGACCGGCGCGCTCTCGCGGTCGAGCCCATGACCTGTCCGCCGAACGCGTTCCGCAGCGGAACCGACCTGGTCCGCCTCGAGCCAGGCGAGTCGTTCAGCGGAAGATGGGGTATTCGCCCGGGTCAGCGCGGCTGAAACGGTTGTTGCTCAACGAGCCCGTTCGCGACGACGAGGCCCGTGGACTCCGGCACCTCGAGCCAGGCGCCCGACAGATCGGCGAGCGGCTCCGAGACCACCACGCGGTCGCCCTCACTCAACTGTTGGAGGCGTTCGTTCTCGGGGTGGAGCCGGCGTACGGCGTCAAGGTCCGCCGATACGAAGAGCGTGCGCGAGCTGTGCTCAGACGAGTAGCGGATGGCCCATAGGGTTTCACCGTCGGTGATCCCGACGGTCATCTGCACAGGGCTCTCGACCCCGTGCTCGCCGCCCTTCGACTCGACGTACCCGACCGCCCGCTCCATCGCCCCCAGCGGATCGTCCTCGAGACCGAACGTGAGCGCCAGGTGGAAGAGGAGCTCCGAGTCGGTCGATCCGGCGATCCCGAGGAAGAGCGACGGGTCGACCTCCAGCAGCAGGTCTCGCCGCATTGCCTGGAAGCCCCGGATCAGGCCGTTGTGAACGAACAGCCACCGGCCATGGCGGAAGGGATGGCAATTCATCTGCTGGACCGGGCTTCCCACCGCCGCGCGAATGTGCGCCATGAAGAGCGGCGACTCGATGTGGTCCGCAAGCTCGCGCAGGTTGAGGTCGTTCCAAGCCGGGTTGACGCTGCGGTAGCGGGCGGGAACGGTGCGGTCGCGGGCGTCGTACCAGCCGACCCCGAAGCCGTCGCCATTCGTGGTCTCGGCGCCCATTCGGGAGTGCAGGCTCTCGTCGATCAGGCCATGCTTGGTCCGGTAGAGCAGCTCGCCCATCACGAGCGGCTCACCCACATACGCGTTCCAGCGGCACATCAGTCGCCCTCCTCCGCACGCACGACGACGATTGGACGCGTGCAGCGCGCGAGCACCTGCCGCGAGGTGCTCCCGAGCAGGTGCGAGCGCAGCCCGGAGATGCCGTGTGAGCCGACCACGACCGCCGCGGCCTCGCGCTCGGAGGCGAAGTCGACGATCGCGTCGGCCACGCGCACCTCGTCCGGGATCGCGTGGGGCTCGGCGTCGAGGCCGAGAGAACGTGCGAGCTGAGCGCCCTCGCCGGCGATGACCGCAGCGCGGTCCTTCCCGGCCCTGTCGAGCTCGGACACGAGTTCCGGATCAGGCGGGATCGGGACCCCTCCGACCGCGTCGGGACCGGCGTTCATGAGCCCCAGCGCGGCCAGCCCCGGCTCCCAAACCGTGACGACGAGCGCGGCGCTGCCGGGGAAGAGATCGGCAGCACTGCGCACGGCGGCCTTGGCAAGATCGGAGCCGTCGTATGCGATCAGCAGGCGCTGGCTCGGCCCGGACACAGGACGCAGCGTACCCATGCGCCCCACCCAGGCTCCATCGCCGCATCCGGACGGGGTGATTACCGCTCAGCAACTTTGGGGGAACCAGGGGGTTGACGCGTACGCGTCAGCAACCGACGAAAGGAAGCGCAATGTCTCGATGGGCCCGGCGGCTCGTGCCGTCCCCCGCCATGGTCGTAGCCCTAGTTGCCCTCGTCATGGCGATGGGCGGCTCCGCCTACGCGCTCGTCATCACCGGCAAGAGCATCAGGAACGGGACCGTCACGGGGAAGGACCTCAAGAACCGCTCGATCACCGGCAACGAGTCGAAGCGTGACTCGATCGGCGGCGGATCGATCAAGGAGTCCTCGCTCGGGATCGTGCCGCAGTCGCTCGTGGCACATGGCTCTCAGCGCTTCGCGGTCGTGAACGGCGGTGGCCAGATCGTGCGGGGCCGCAATGCGCAGGCGGCGCGGACCGCCGCCGGCCGCTATCAGGTGATCTTCGAGACAGACATCCGCGGCTGCGCGTACTACGCGACGATCGGCGACCCGAGCGCCGCGGGACCGCCGCAGAACAGCCAGGTGAGCGTCGCGTCGCTCGCCACGAACGTGAACGGCGTCGCGGTTCGGACCGAGAACAACGCCGGCGCGGAGGTCGACCGCCCGTTCCACCTGCTCGTCCTCTGCTGATCTCGGAGCACTGGGGCCGTCCGTCCTAGGGCGGCCCCAGCTCCTCCGGGTAGTCGATCTGCCTGATCACGCGCGCGGGCGCGCCGGCGGCGATCGAGAACGGTGGGATGTTCCGCGTGACCACGCTGTTGGCGCCGATCACCGAGCGCTCGCCGATCGTCACCCCGCTGGTCACGACGACGTTGGCCCCGCACCAGACGTTGTTCCCCACCGTCGTGGGGCCCTTGCTCGAGAAGCCCTGCCAGGGGACGGGGCGAATCGGATCGTCGAAGCGATGGCTGCCGTCAGTGATGAAGCAGCCGTTGGCGAACATGCAGTGATCGCCGATCTGGACGTACTCGACCGAGGCGACCATCACGCCGATGTTGAGGAACGTCTGCGATCCGATCACGATGCGCGCCTCGCCGGGGGCGGTCAGCCACACGTGCGGCTCGAAAAGGGTGTGCTCGCCGACCTCGAGCCGCCCTTCGCCGAAGGCCTCGAGGACGTTGCCGTGGAGCGGCCAGCGCGCGAACGCCCGCCGCCGCGCCAGCTCGCGGTGGATACGAGCGCGGTTCCAGGGGAGCGAGTTGCGCTCGTACCAGCGCCACTTCTGCAGCCACAGCCAGGCGTCGCTCACGGCTCGCAGCCTTTCAGAGCGCGCGGCCGCGCCGGCGGCCGCCCGCTACGACCGGGCGGGCTGCGGCCGGAAGGCTCGCCGGTAGGCGCTCGGCGAGGTCGAGAGCGCGCGCCCGAAGTGCTGGCGCAGCGCGGCGGCGGTCCCGAACCCGGCCCGTGAGGCGACCTGCTCGACCGGCAGATCGGTGCCCTCGAGCAGGCGCTGCGCCTCCGCTACGCGGCGGCCGATCAGCCACTGCAGCGGAGTGGTGCCGGTCTCGGCGCGAAAGAGGCGCGCGAAGGAACGTGGGCTGCAGGCCGCGTGGCGCGCCATCTCGTCGACGGTGAGCGGCTCGTCCAGGCGCTCCTCCATCCACGCGCGCGTGTGGGCGAGGCCGCCGTCGGGCGCCGGCAGCGGGCGCTCCACGAACTGGGCCTGACCGCCGTCGCGGTGGGCCGCCACGACGATCCGGCGTGCGATCCCGTTTGCGATCTCGGCGCCGTGGTCCTTCCTGACGATGTGCAGGCACAGGTCGATGCCCGCCGCGACGCCGGCCGAGGTCAGCACGTCGCCCTCGTCCACGTAGAGAACGTCGGGGTCGACCTCCACGGTCGGGAACTCGCGCGCCAGCAGCGCGGCGTAGCGCCAGTGCGTGGCGGCGCGGCGCCCTTCGAGGAGCCCGGCCGCGGCGAGAACGAAGGCGCCGGTGCAGATCGAGGCCACCCGCGCACCGCCGTTCGCAGCCGCCCGAAGGGCGTCGACCGGCTCGGGCAGGAGCGGCCAGGCACGGTCGCCGATGCCGGGCACGACGATCGTGTCGGCCTCCGCCAGCGCGTCGAGCCCGTGCGGAACCAGCACGTCGAAGCCGTTCTCGGTCGCTACCGGCCCGGGCTCGGGCGCGCATACGGCCCAGTCATAGATAGTCGGGCTCGCGACCGAAGATCTGCGCCGGGATGGCGAGGTCGAACGCCACGACCTCGCCCGCCAGCAGGGCTACGACGCGGTGTCGAGCGGCCATGGCAGGAATCTATCGGATATTGGCGTTCCTGCCACTCGACGATCGCCTTGGGCGGTGGCACGCTGCCCGTATGAACGCCGAGATCCTTCTCTTCGACGGTTTCGACGAGCTCGACGCGCTCGGTCCCTGGGAGGTGCTCGGGGGTCTCGCCCAGCTCCGCGAGGACGTGACCGCCCGGCTCGTGACGCTCGAGGGCGCCCGCGAGGTCAGCGCCGACCACGGCGCCGTGATCTCCGCCCACGGCGCTCTGTCCGAGCGGCCCGACGTGCTGCTCGTGCCGGGCGGAGGCTGGTTCGACCGCACGCCCGAGGGCGCCTGGGCACAGGCCGAGCGCGGCGAGATCCCCGCAGGCGATCGCGGCTCGCCATGCGGCCGGGACGACCGTCGCGTCGGTATGCACGGGCGCCCTCCTGCTGGCCCGCGCGGGCATCCTCGACGGCCGCCGGGCCACCACGAACCCGGGCGCGCTCGACGATCTGCGCGCCCACGGCACGATCGAGGTGGTCGAGGCGCGCGTGGTCGACGACGGGGACATAATCACCGCCGGCGCGCCGGTATGCGGCATCGACCTGGCGCTGCGCCTGCTGGAGCGCTACGGCGGGCCGGAGCTCGCCGAGGCGGGCGCGCGTGAGATCGGGTACGAGCGGCCGGCGGTGGCGCTGGCGTAGGCGTTACCCGGCCGCGCCGCACGGCACTCACCGGTACGACTTTGTGTCGTCTGACGACACAAAGTCGGGTCGGTGACAGCCGTCAGCCTCCGCCGAGGCCCGGTGGCGGCCCTAGGCGGCCGCCGGCACCTTCGCGCGCGAGCCGCGGCCGCCGTTGCGGGCCGGCTTGACCATTCGCGCCAGGAAGCCCCCCGTGTGGGAGTCCGCCACGCGAGCGACCTGCTCGGGTGTGCCCTGGGCGACCAGCCGGCCGCCCTCCTCGCCGCCCTCGGGGCCGAGGTCGATGATGCGGTCGGCCGTCTTGATCACGTCGAGGTTGTGCTCGATCACCACGACCGTGTTGCCCTGCTCGACAAGCCGGTTCAGCATCTCGAGTAGGCGCTCGACGTCGGCGAAGTGGAGGCCGGTGGTGGGCTCGTCGAGGATGTAGAGCGTCCGGCCGGTCGCGATCTTGGATAGCTCGGAGGCCAGCTTCACGCGCTGCGCCTCTCCGCCCGACAGCGTCGTGGCGGGCTGGCCGAGCCGGATGTAGTCGAGCCCGACGTCGTGCAGCGCCTGCAGGCGACGCTTGATCTTCGGGATGTGCTGGAAGAAGTCGACCGCCTCCTCGACGGTCATGTCGAGCACGTCCGCGATCGACTTGCCCTTGAAGCGCACCTCGAGCGTCTCGCGGTTGTAGCGCTTGCCGTGGCACTGCTCGCAGGGGACGTAGACGTCCGGCAGGAAGTGCATCTCGATCTTGATCTGGCCGTCGCCGCGGCACACCTCGCAGCGGCCGCCCTTGACGTTGAACGAGAAGCGGCCCGGCTTGTAGCCGCGCGCTCGGGCCTCCTGGGTGCGCGAGTAGAGCTCGCGGATATGGTCGAACAGCCCGATGTAGGTGGCCGGGTTCGAGCGCGGGGTGCGGCCGATCGGCGACTGGTCGATGTTGATGATCTTGTCGACCTGGTCGAGCCCCTTGATGCGGCGGTGCGCTCCCGGCCGCTGCTTTGCCCGGTGCAACCTATTGGCCACCGCCTTGAAGAGGACCTCGTTGACGAGCGTCGACTTGCCCGAGCCGGACACGCCGGTGACGGTGCAGAACACGCCCAGCGGCACCTTGACGTTGATGTCCTGCAGGTTGTGCTGGGAGGCGCCCTCGATCTCGATGTAGCCGCTCGGGCGGCGGCGCTTCTTCGGGGTCGGGATCTCGCGCTTTCCGGCCAGGAACTGTCCTGTGAGCGACTCCTCGGTCCGCATCACGCGCTCCGGGCTGCCCTCCGCGACGAGGTGACCACCGTGCTCGCCGGCCCCGGGACCGAGGTCGACGAGGTGATCGGCCGCGAGCATCGTGCCCTGGTCGTGCTCCACGACGATCACGGTGTTGCCGAGGTCGCGCAGGCGTTCGAGCGTCGCGATCAGGCGCGCGTTGTCGCGCTGATGCAGGCCGATCGAGGGCTCGTCGAGGATGTAGAGGACTCCGACCAGCGACGACCCGATCTGGGTGGCCAGCCGGATCCGCTGTGCCTCGCCGCCCGACAGTGTTGCCGCCGCGCGCTCGAGCGACAGGTAGCCCACACCCACGTTGTCGAGGAAGCGCAGCCGCTCGTCGATCTCGCGCAGAATCATGCGCGCGATCTGGCGCTCGGTGTCCGATAGCTCGAGCTCCTCGACCCAGTCGATCGAGCGCCGCGCCGACATGCGCGTGAACTCGTCGATGCCGAGCCCGCCGACCTTGACCGCGAGCGACTCGGGCCGCAGCCGCGCGCCATGGCACTCGGGACACGGACGCAGCGTCATGTACTCCTCGATCTTCTCCCGCGACCACTCCGAGTCCGTCTCGCGATAGCGCCGCTCGAGGTTCGGCACGATGCCCTCGAAGGTCGTGGTGTACGAGCGCCGGCGGCCGTAGCGATTGCGGTACGAGATGTAGATCCGCTCGCCGTTCGTGCCGCGCAGGAAGCAGTCGCGCACGTCCTCCGGCAGGTCCTCCCAGGGCTTATCCCGGTCGACCTCCCACTTGTCCGCGATCGCCTGGGTCATCTGCTCGTAGTAGCTCGAGGCGCTCGTCGACCAGGGCAGGATCGCCCCCTCGTTCAGCGAGAGCGACGGATCCGGGACGATCAGCTCTGGATCGATCTCCATCTGGGAGCCGAGGCCGGTACAGCGCGGACAGGCGCCGTGCGGCGAGTTGAACGAGAACATGCGCGGCTCGAGCTCCGGCATCGAGGTGCCGCAGTGAAGGCACATGAAGCGCTCCGAGTAGGTCGTGACCTCCTCGTTCGCGACGTCCTCGATGTCGACGATGCCCTCCGCGCGCGCCACCGCGGTCTCGATCGAGTCGGCGAGCCGCTTGCGCAGGTCGGGCCTCATCACGAGCCGGTCGATGACGACCGAGATGTCGTGCTTGTACTTCTTGTCGAGGACGATGTCCTCCTCGAGCCGGCGCAGCTCGCCGTCCACCTTCACGCGCGTGAAGCCCTCCGCGCGCAGCTCCTCGAAGAGCTTCCCGTACTCGCCCTTGCGCCCGCGCACGACCGGCGCCAGCACCATGAACTTGGCGCCCTCCGGCATCGTCATCACCTGGTCGATGATCTGCTCGGCGGACTGCGCCTCGATCGGGCGGCCGCAGTTGTAGCAGTGCGGATGACCGACGCGGGCCCACAGGAGGCGCAGGTAGTCGTAGATCTCGGTGACCGTGCCGACCGTCGAGCGCGGGTTGCGCGAGGTCGTCTTCTGGTCGATCGAGATGGCCGGCGAGAGGCCCTCGATCGAGTCCACGTCCGGCTTGTCCATCTGACCGAGGAACTGGCGCGCGTAGGCCGACAGCGACTCGACGTAGCGGCGCTGGCCCTCCGCGTAGATCGTGTCGAACGCGAGGCTCGACTTGCCCGAGCCCGACAGCCCCGTGATCACGATCAGCGAGTTGCGCGGCAGCCGCAGGTGGAGATCCCTGAGGTTGTGCTCCCGCGCACCCGAGACGACGATTTCGCCACTGGGGATCACGTCAGATAACGAGTGTAGAGCCGCTTCCGGATCGAACCTGTGTTCGCTTTTCGGAATTAGCGGCGTTGTTGCAGAGCGCCGTCTGTCGTCACACGAGCCGTGCCACAATTCCCGCGATGGATGCCGACGACCGCGTGTTCATGCGGGAACTGCTGCGGCGGCACGAGAAGGCGAGCGACGCAATGCTCGCCGGATTCGACCAGATGCTGCGCCGCTTCGACGCCGAGACCCAACTCCTTCGCCGGCATACGCGCCAAATGGAGGCGGACCACCGTGAGTTCATCGAGGAGCTGCGCGCACAACGCGCCGCCGCCTTCCGCATCCTCGACCGGCTCGACGAGGGTCCCGCGGGCGCGGGCGCCTAGCGGTGCGCTTCGGCTACACGATCCTCTACGTCGAGGACGTCTCGCGCAGCCTCGGCTTCTATGAGCGCGCGCTCGGGGTGGAGCGCCGCTTCCTGCACGAGAGCGGCGACTTCGGCGAGCTCGAGACGGGCGCGACTGCTCTGGCGTTCGCGACGCATGAGCTGGCCGCCTCGAACCTCCCCGGCGTCTACGACGGGGCGACGGGAGACGGCGGATGCGCGCCGTTCGAGGTCTGCTTCGTGACCGAGGACGTCGCGGGTGCGTTTGGACGGGCTGTTGCCGCCGGCGCCGAGGCCGTCAGCGAGCCTCAAACGAAGCCCTGGGGCCAGGACGTGGCCTACGTGCGCGACCCGGACGGGAACCTGATCGAGCTCGCTTCGCCGGGCGAGTAGCGCCGGCTCAGGCGCCGGCCCGCGCGTAGACGTCGTCGAGCAGCGCATCGGGATCGTCGAGCTCGAAGTTCTCGGCGAGGTACGCCGCGGTCTCATCGCGCGTCGAGCCGCTCAGCGCCATGTTCAGGGCGATGACGCGCGCGCCCTCGTTGCCCGCCGGAGGCGGCTCGGGCGCGGCCTCGCCCTCGGAGGGCCGCACCTCGGTCGCCTCGGCGCGCTCGGGTGCCGGCTTGACGTCCTCGGGCGGCTCCGCGTGCGCCACCGCCGCTCCGCCCGCAACCGGCTCGGGCGCCGCCTCGGCCACGGGGTCGGCCGCCTGCCCCTCGGCCCCGCTGCGCAGCTCCTTCAGGTCCTCGCGCAGCTCGCGGATCGCATCGCGCACGCCCTGGGCGAGCCGCTCGAGCTCGCGCTCGATCTCATCCGCGCGCGCGGCCAGGCCGTCGGCGGCCTGCTGGACACGGCGCAGCTGCCCCTCCGTCTCGCGCTCGGCGGCCTCGAGGATCGCCCGGACCTGCTCGGCGGCCGCGGCGGCCGGCGACTGCTTCTCGCGTTCCTCATCCACGGGCTGCGAAGGGTAACGCCGCCGCGGCGCGCCTCGACGCCACTACTTGACCCGGAACGCGCTCAGGCGCTCGCCTCGGCCTCCTCGAGCTCGCGACGGAGCGCCTTGATCTCGTCGCGCAGCTTCGCGGCGTACTCGAAGCGCAGGTCGTCGGCCGCCGCCAGCATCTCCTCCTCGAGCTCCACGATCGTCTTGCGGATCTCCTCGGCCGACATGCCCTCGGTCTCGCGCTTGCGGCGCCCGCGGCCGGCCGGGACCTTCGACTCCATCATCAGGAAGTCGGTGATGTCGGAGATGCCCTTCTGGATCGTCGCCGGCGTGATGCCGTGCTCCTCGTTGTAGGCGACCTGGATAGCGCGACGGCGGTCCGTCTCCCCGATCGCGGTGCGCATCGCCGCGGTCTCCTTGTCCGCGTACATGATCACCGTGCCGCGCACGTTCCGGGCGGCGCGGCCGATCGTCTGGATCAGCGACGTCTCGCCGCGGAGGAAGCCCTCCTTGTCGGCGTCGAGGATCGCGACGAGGGAGACCTCCGGCAGGTCGAGGCCTTCGCGCAGCAGGTTGACGCCGACGAGGATGTCGAACTCGCCGAGGCGCAGCTCGCGGATGATCTGGATGCGCTCGAGCGTGTCGATCTCGGAATGCAGGTAGCGGACGCGGAAGCCGTACTCGAGCAGGTAGTCGGTGAGGTCCTCCGCCATCTTCTTCGTGAGCGTCGTGACGAGCGTGCGCTCCTCGACCTCGACGCGCTTGCGGATCTCCTCCATCAGGTCGTCGATCTGGTTTTTCGTCTCGCGGACGTCGACCTCGGGGTCGACCACGCCGGTCGGGCGCACGATCTGCTCCACGATCCGCGAGGAGTGGTTGCGCTCGAAGTCGGACGGCGTGGCTGAGACGAAGACGATCTGCGGCGTGTGCGCGAGGTACTCGTCGAACGTCTGCGGCCGGTTGTCGAGGGCGCTCGGCAGCCGGAAGCCATATTCGACGAGCGTCTGCTTGCGCGAGCGGTCGCCCTCGTACATCCCGCCGATCTGCGGGACGGTCTGGTGCGACTCGTCGACGAAGCAGACGAAGTCGTTGGGGAAGAAGTCGAGCAGGCAGTAGGGCCGCTCGCCCGGCTGGCGCCCGTCGAGGAAGCGCGAGTAGTTCTCGATGCCGTTGCAGTAGCCGAGCTCGCGCAGCATCTCCATGTCGAACTGCGTGCGCTGGCGCAGGCGATGCGACTCGAGCAGCTTGCCCTGGTCCTCGAGCTCCTTGCAGCGGGCCTCGAGCTCGTCGCGGATCTGCCCGATCGTGCCCTCGAGCGTCTCGCGGTCGGTCGCGTAGTGGGTGGCCGGCCAGACGCCGACGTGCCCGAGCTCCTGGAAGACCTCGCCCGTGAGCGGGTCGAAGTGCTGTATCTGCTCGATCTCGTCGCCGAAGAAGACCGCGCGGTAGGCCGACTCCGCGTAGGCCGGGAAGACCTCGAGCGTCTCCCCCCTCACCCGGAACGAGCCGCGGCCGAGCGTGGCGTCGTTGCGCGTGTACATGTTGTCGACGAGCTTGCGCAGGATCTGGTCGCGGTCGACCATCTCGCCCTTCGTCAGCAGCGTGACCTGGGAGTTGTACTTCTGCGGCGAGCCGAGGCCGTAGATGCAGGAGACGCTCGCCACCACGATCACGTCGCGGCGCGCGAACAGCGCGCTCGTCGCCGCGTGGCGAAGGCGGTCGATCTCCTCGTTGATGGAGGAGTCCTTCTCGATGTAGAGGTCCTGCGCTGGGACGTAGGCCTCCGGCTGGTAGTAGTCGTAGTACGAGACGAAGTACTCGACGGCGTTGTCCGGGAAGAACTCCCGGAACTCGTTGCAGAGCTGGGCGGCCAGCGTCTTGTTGTGGGCGATCACGAGCGCCGGCCGCTGGACCTGCTCGATCGCGAAGGCCATCGTGGCGGTCTTGCCTGACCCGGTGACGCCGAGCAGCGTCTGGAAGCGGTCTCCCCCGTCGATCCCCTCGGCGAGCGATGCGAGCGCCGTGGGCTGGTCCGCGACGGGCCGGTAAGCGGGGTTGACGCGGAATTCGGGCATGACTGAATTACGTTAGCGGCGCGGTCGGACGGCTATTGACTGCCGTGTTGTCGACATATAAATTGTCGACAACCTACTTGAGGGAGTGGGTGGTCTCCATTTGACCGTCGATACGTGGCGGCTCCGGAGCATCGAGCGCGCCTCGACCACTGAGCAGGTCCTGACGGAGCTGCGCGACGCGATCGTCGACGGACGCATTCCTCAGGGCGAGCAGCTGCGCGAGGTGCCGCTCTCCCGTGAGCTCGGCACCGGTCGCAGCGCGGTCCGCGAGGCCATCCGCCAGCTGGTGCAGGAGGGGCTCGTCGAGCATCAGATGCATCGCGGGGCGGTCGTCCGCGTTGTGACGCTGGAGGACCGGCTGGACGTCTACGGGGCGCGCGAGGCCATTGAGGCCGGCGCCGTCCGGCAGATCCTCGACCGGGATCAGCCCATCGACCTCTCCCCCCTGCGCGAAGCGCTCGAGGCGATGCGCTTGGCGTTGTCCCGCAGTAGGGAGCTGAGCGACGAAGCAATCGCGGCTGACATCCGCTTCCACCAGGAGTTAGTCGCCCTCTGCGGCAGCCCCCGTCTGACCCGAGCACACAAAACACTGGCCGCGGAGACACAGATGCTGTTGCGGCACCATCCGGCCTATCCCGCGGCCGACTACGTGGGCGATCATGAGCGGCTGCTCGATGCGCTGGAGCGCCGCGATCCGGGCACGGAGGAGCTCGTGGTCCAGCACCTGCGCCTGTCGGCGCGCCTGATCGGCGAGCAGATCGCTCGCGAGGCGGCGGAAGCGGAGACGGTTCCATGACCGGCGCTGAGAACCTCTTCGAACGCCGTGCCCTTACCCGCCGCGACGCGCTCCGAGGAGCAGTGGCCGGCGGTGTGCTCCTCGGGGCCGGCGGCGTTCTCGCCGCCTGTGGCAGCGAGGACGTGGACGTGCCCACGGGCGACTTCGGGGCCAGCTCGCTCGAGGGGGTGCGTAACGGCGGCACGCTGCGAATCGGGGTGGCCGGCGGTGGCGCCGACGACAGCATCGACGCCCACATCCCCGCGACCGTCCCGGACATCTCGCGGGTGTTCCAGCTCTACGAGCCGCTGGCGGGCCGTGACACCAACTCGGAGTTCGAGCTAGTGCTCGCCGAGTCGATCGAGCCCGAGAAGGGCGCGGACACGTGGACGATCCGCCTGCAGCCCGGCATCACCTTCCACAACGGCAAGCCGGTGACGGCCGACGACGTGCTGTTCTCGCTGGGCCGAATCATCGATCCGAAGGATCCGAAGACCGGCGCGGCCTCGATCTCCTACATGGACCTCAAGCGCTCGCGGAAGCTCGACGACCGGACGCTGCGGATCCAGCTGAAGTTCGCGAACGTCGGCTTCCCCGACGACCTCGGCCAGTACTTCAACTCGATCGTGCCCACGGACTACGACCCGGCGAAGCCGGTCGGCACCGGACCGTTCATGTACGACAGCTTCGCCCCCGGCGAGCGCAGCGTGTTCAAGAAGTACTCCGACTACTGGCGCGACGACATGCCGCGTGCGGACGAGGTCGTGATCATCGACTTCCCCGACGACACCCCACGCGTGAACGCGCTGCTCAGTGGCCAGGTCGACGCGATCACGAACCTGCCGCCGGGGCAGATCGCGCAGGTCAAGTCCAACGACCAGTTCAAGGTGCTGATCTCGGAGACCGGAGGCTGGCAGCCATTCACAATGCGCGTCGACCAGGAGCCCTTCAAGGACGTCCGCGTCCGTCAGGCGATGCGCCTGCTGGTCGACCGCGAGCAGATGATCGAGCAGGTGCTCTCGGGACAGGGCCGCGTGGCCAACGACCTCTACTCGCCGTACGACCCGGCCTACGACAGCGACCTGCCCCAGCGCAAGCAGGATCTCGATCAGGCCAAGTCGCTGCTCCAGCAGGCGGGGCAGAGCGATCTGCGCGTCGAGCTCGTGACCTCAGCTGTCTTCCAGGGGATTGTCGAGGCGGCTCAGGTGATCGCCGAGCAGGCCAAGGGCGCGGGCGTGACGATCAACGTGCGCAAGGTCGATACCGGCACGTTCTACGGCGACAACTACCTGTCCTGGACGTTTGCCCAGGACTTCTGGGCCACCCGGTCATACCTGAGCCAGGTGGCGCAGGGCAGCCTGCCGGACTCCCCGTACAACGAGACGCACTGGGCGGACCCCGAGTTCCTCGACCTGATCGCACAGGCGCGGGCGGAGCTCGACGAGGCGAAGCACATCGAGTTGCTCAAGGCGGCGCAGGAGATCGAGTACGAGCGGGGTGGCCTGATCGTCTGGTCGTTCAGCAACCAGGTCGACGCCTACAACACCACGGTCGCCGGGTTCCAGCCCGCGAAGTCCGGCTTCCCGCTGACCAACTATGGCTTCGGAAGGGTGGGTTTCGTTGACTAGGCTCATCTTGCGCCGGCTGGCTCAAGGCGTCCTCACGCTGTTTCTCATCTCGCTGGTCGTCTTCGCCGCGGTGCTGGCGCTGCCAGGCGACGCGGCGACCGCGATCTTGGGCAAGGAGGCAACGCCGGAGCGGGTCGCCGCGCTGCGCGAGCAGCTCAATCTCAACGACTCGGTGGTCACCCAGTACCTCGACTGGATCGGAGGCGTGCTCACCGGCAGCTTCGGCGAGTCCGCCGCGACCCAGGAGGCGGTGAGCGAGCTGCTGTCGGACCGTGTCGCGAACACCACCTTCCTGGTGTTCGTGGCCGCCGTGGTGGCGATCCCGCTGTCCATCGGTACAGGCGTGTGGACGGCGATGCGCCGTGACCGCTCGGTCGACCACATCGTCTCCACGTCGACGCTCGTGCTCGCCGCGCTGCCGGAGTTCGTGATCGCCATCGGGCTGATCCTCCTGTTCGCCACGAGCGTGTTCCATTGGTTCCCGGCGGTGTCGCTGCTCGCGCCGGACCAGCGGGCCTGGACGGAACCGAGCGTGGTGGTGCTGCCCGCTGCCACGCTGGTGCTGGCGGTCACGCCATACATCAGCCGCATCATGCGCGGCTCGATGATCGAGGTGCTCGAGTCGGAGTACGTGACGATGGCGCGCCTGAAGGGCCTTCCCGAGCGCACGGTGATCTGGCGCCACGCCGTTCCCAACGCGATCGTGCCCGCCATCCAGGTCACGGCGTTGCAGCTTGCGTGGATGGCCGGCGGCGTCGTGATGGTGGAGTTCGTGTTCTCGTATCCGGGCATCGGCTCGCTGTTCATCGACGCGGTTGGCAACCGCGACATACTCGTGGTGCAGGCGATCACGCTGCTGGCGGCGGCGATCTACGTGGTGCTCAACCTGCTCGCCGACCTGGCGACGATTGCCGTCACGCCACGGCTCAGGACGGAGGCGCGATGACCGACCAGACCGTCGAGCAGGCCCTCGACCTGGTGCCCGAGGCGGGGCCGGAGGCGCCGCCGCCGCGGCTCCAGCGCTTCCAGTGGCTCGGCATCCTGCGCAATGCCTCCCGGCTCACCCGGACCCGCATCGGGCTCGGGATGGTCGGCTTCATCGTGCTGATAGCGGTGTTCGGGCCGCTGTTCGCGCCCCACTCAGAGACGGAGTTCATCGCGGCGCCGAACCACGGGCCGACGAGCGATGCGATCTTCGGCGCCGATGCGCTCGGGCGGGACGTGTTCAGCCGCTGGCTCTACGGCGGCCTGTCCGTCCTGTGGATGTCCGCCGCCGCGACGCTGATCGGCGTCGTCCTCGGCACCGCGATAGGGCTCGTGGCCGCCTACTCCCGCAACTGGCTCGACGACGTGCTTATGCGGCTCAACGACGTCGTGCTCGCGTTCCCGCAGATCATCTTCGTGTTGCTGGCGGTCTCGGCGATCGGCCCGAAGCTGTGGCTGATCGTGCTGACCGTCGGAATCACGCACGCGCCGCGGGTCGCGCGCGTCATGCGCGGCGCCGCCCAGCAGATCGTCGAGCGTGACTTCATCAAGGCCGAGGAGGTCGCCGGCGAGAAGCGCTCGCGGATCATCATGGAGGGGCTGTTGCCCAACGTGACCAGCCCGCTGCTCGTGGAGCTCGGCTTGCGGATGACCTTCTCGATCGGCCTGATAGCGGCGATCAGCTTCCTCGGCTTCGGCGTGCAGCCGCCCACCGCCGACTGGGGCCTCATGATCAACGAGAACCGGCTGTCGATCGCAGTCATGCCGTGGGGTGTCCTGCTCCCCGTGCTCGCCATCGCCGTCCTGACCGTCGGCACGAACCTGATCACGGACGGCATCGCCCGGGCCGCGATCGGCCTCGACAGGAGGAACGAGTAGTGAGCGCCACCGAGATTGCGCACGAGCCGTCCGTCGACGTCATCGACCTGCGCATCGCGCTCACCGGCTCGGGCGTCGATGTGGTCGACGAGATCAGCGTCGAGGTCCGTCCCGGAGAGGTGCTGGGCCTCGTCGGCGAATCCGGTTCCGGCAAGACCACCGTCGGAATGGCGCTGCTGGGGCACGTCCGGCGCGGCGGGGAGGTGGCCGGCGGCGTGATCCGCATCGACGGACGGGACCTGAGCTCGCTGGGAGAGCGCGAGCTGCGCCGGCTGCGCGGCGGTGTCGTCTCCTACATCCCCCAGGATCCGGGCACCTCCCTGAACCCCGCGCTCCGGATCTCGACTCAGCTCGAGGAGATCCTCGAGGCGCACGCGACCGAGGGTGGCGCGGAGCAGCACAAGGCACGGGTTCGCGAGGCGCTCGAAGAGGTGGCGCTGCCGTCCGACGACGAGTTCCTGAAGAACTACCCGCACCAGCTCTCGGGTGGCCAGCAGCAGCGCGTGGCGATCGCGATGGCGTTCGCCAACCGGCCGCATGTGATCGTGTGCGACGAGCCGACCACCGGGCTGGACGTGACGACGCAGGCGCGCGTCCTCGAGACCGTGCGCGACCTGTGCCAGAGCCATCGCGTGGCCGCGCTGTACGTCAGCCACGACCTTGCGGTGGTGGCCGAGCTTGCCGACCACGTGGCAGTCATGTACGGCGGGCGGATCGTCGAGAGCGGGACCCGCGACCAGCTCTTCACCGATCCGCGCCATCCCTACACGCGCAGGCTCCTGCGCGCGGTGCCGGACATCGCCGGCAAGCGCACGGTGGTGGGCATTCCGGGTCACGCCGCTCTGCCCGGCAGCCGCCCGCAGGGCTGCTACTTCCATCCGCGCTGCCAGTTCGCACGCGACGACTGCCGCGCCGAGTTCCCGCCGGTCACCGATCTGGGCGAAGGCCACAGGGTGCGCTGCTACCACGTCGCCGATGCGTCGCAACAGCCCCCGCCCGAGGGCGCCGGGCAGATCGACAAGGCCCAGGTGGGCGAGGACGTCGTGCTCGCGATCCGGAACCTGAACGCGCAACTACGGCGACACCCAGATCCTGTTCGACATCGACATCGACATCCACCACAACGAGTGCGTGGCGCTGGTCGGCGAGTCCGGCAGCGGCAAGACGACCACGGCACGCTGCGTGGCCGGGCTGCACAAGCAGTGGACCGGCGAGGTCAGCCTGCGCGGCACGGCGCTCGAGCAGTCGGCGCGCAATCGCTCGAACGAGGAACGCCGGGAGATCCAGTACGTCTTCCAGAACCCGTACGCGTCGCTGAACCCGCGCACCACGATCGGGCAGACGATCGCGCGTAGGCTCAAGCTCTTCGGCCGAGGCGGGGGACGGGAGATCGGCGCGAAGGTCGGCGAGTGCCTCGAACGGGTGGCGCTGTCCTCATCCGCCGCCGAGCGCTTCCCCGACCAGCTCTCCGGCGGGGAGCGCCAGCGCGTGGCGATCGCCCGCGCGCTCGCCGCCGAGCCCGCAATGCTGGTCTGCGACGAGGTCACGTCGGCCCTCGACGTGTCCGTGCAGGCGGCGATCATCGAGCTGTTGGGCGAGCTGCGCAACGAGATGGGGCTCAGCCTCCTCTTCATCACGCACGACCTCGCGCTGATCCGCACCATCGCGGACCGGGTGGCGGTGGTCACGGGCGGCCACGTAGTCGAGTACGGGCCCACCGAGCAGATCTTCACGAGTCCCAGCGCGGACTACACGCGCAAGCTGCTGGCGAACACCCCCAGCATCGAGGTCGCCCTCGGGCACGCGACGACAGGGTCCTGAGGACGGGAGAATCAGCGGCGTTGACCCGCCCGAACCTCCTGTTGATCCTGGTCGATCAGCTGGCGGCTGCCTGGCTGCCGTCCTACGGACACCCGGTCGTCCAGTCTCCCGCCATCTCGGCGCTGGCACGCGACGGGGTGGTGTTCGACAGCGCCTACTGCCCGTCCCCGCTCTGCGCGCCGTCGCGCGCCTCGATGCTCACGGGTCGGCTGCCGTCGCGGACCGGTGTCTACGACAACGGCGCGGAGCTTCCGGCGGCGACTCCAACGCTGGCGCACCATCTTCGCGCCCACGGCTACGCCACGTGCCTGGCCGGCAAGATGCACTTCGTCGGCCCCGACCAGCTCCACGGCTTCGAGGAACGGCTCACCCCCGACATCTATCCGGCCGGCTTCGACTGGACGCCTGACTGGCGCAGCGCTCCCGGCGAGCAACTCGCCTGGTACCACACCATGGAGAGCGTCCTCCGCCCGGGCAGGTGCGAGGCGAGCCTGCAGCAGGACTACGACGACGAGGTCGCATTCGCCTCGGTGCGAAAGCTCTTCGACCTCGCACGCGGCCGCAGGCCCGAGCCGTTCTTCCTGGTCGTCTCGTTCACGCATCCGCACGACCCGTGGGAGCTGCGCGGCCGCTACTGGGACCGCTACGCCCCCGACGCCGTGGACCTCCCGTCGGCGCCGGCGCCGCCGTTGTCCGAGGCCGACCCCCACAGCCGGCGCCTACGGGAGATGATCGGCAGCGACGAGGTCGCGCTCTCGGAGGAGCAGGTCCGAAGAGCCCGCCACGCCTACTACGCCGCGATCAGCTACGTGGACGAGCGCATCGGTGAGCTGCTCGCCGCGCTTGGGGACGCCGGCCTCCATGATCGGACAACGGTGGCGCTCACAGCCGATCACGGCGAGATGCTGGGCGAACGAGGGCTCTGGTACAAGATGTCGTTCTTCGAGCCATCGGTGCGGGTGCCGCTGGTCGTCGCCGCCCCGGACGACTAGCCGCCCGCCGGGTTGCGGAGCCGGTATCGCTGCTGGACCTCGCACCGACGCTGTTGGAGCTCGCCGGCCATCCCGATGCCGCCCCGCTCGCCGCCGGCTTGGACGGATCCAGCCTCGCGCCGCTGCTGGAGGGTAGGGCGCCCGGCCGCAACGGTGGCGTCGTAAGCGAGTACCTCGCCGAGGGCGTGACCTCGCCCGCGGTCATGATCCGCCGCGGAGCGCATAAGTTCATCCACTGCGAGGGCGACCCCGACCAGCTCTTCGACCTCGCCGAGGACCCGAGCGAGCTCGTCAACCTCGCCGAGCGTCCCGAGACCGCGGGCCTCACGCGCCAGTTTCGCGACGAGGTGGCCATCCGCTGGGACCTGCGCGATCTCGAGCGGCGGGTCCTCGAGAGCCAGCGAGAGCGGCGGATGGTCGCCGAGGCGCTCGGCGGCGGCGCACGCTTGGCGTGGGACTACCAGCCCCGATCCGACGGGCCCGGACGCTACGTTCGCGCGGGTCTGGACATGTATGAGGTCCAGCGCCGGGCCCGCCTCGACTGAGCCGCGCCGGCAGCATTCACTCGTAGACGACGAGCTCCGGCTGCGGGCGCAGCGACAGCACGCCGCGCGGCTGCATGATGTTGGTGTCCTCGTTGTAGAAGAGCTTGAAGCCGTGGTGGCGGTCGCGGCGGCCACGCGTGAACTCGCGGTACTTCGAGCGCTTGTTGGCGCGGTTGCCGAAGCCGTCCACGTTCACCGTCAGGGCCACCCCCGGATGACGCCTCAGCGCGTCCTCGTTGTCGATCATGTCGTTCGTGAAGCGGTGGACGACCAGCAGCTTCTCGGGCAGGTCGTTCTCGCGCACGATGCGCGACAGGTAGGCCGACGCCTCGTTCACGACCGATGCGCTCGTCGAACCGATCTCCTGACCCGGGAGCACCGGCGGCTGCATGCTCCACTCCGGGTCGAGCGCCAACGACACGTCCGGCTCCTTCAGCCAGCGCCGCAGCGCTCGGACCTCGCGCATGAAGGGCGCGTAGCCCGGCTGGATGTCGAGGATCAGCAGCATGTCGCCGCGGCGGGCGGAGCGTAGGTAGCGCCCGATGACCCGGTCGGGCTGGCGCGCCGAGTGGTCGCCGTCCTCGCCCGGGTCGGCGTGGACGATCGTCGTGATCAGCTCGAAGGCGGGCAGCACCGGCCTCTCGGGCTGCTCGTAGCCGCGCGCCTGGCGCCGCAGCCGCCGTGCGACCCGCGCGGGCGGCCCCATGCCGAGCGCGCCGAGCTCGTGGTCCTGCGGGGCGCCGTAGTAGGCGACCACACGGCGCTCCGGGAAGATGCTGCGTCCGCCGCCGGGCAGGGTCCTCGCGCGACTCTCCTCGTCGGCGCCGCTCGCCTCCGAGCCCTCCTCGCCCCCGCCCGGAAGCACGACCAGAGCCAGCGCGGCAGCGGCCCCGAGACCCAGCGCGGCGGCGATCGCGATGCGGCGATTCCGGCGCGTGCGATGCCGCGCCTCGTCCCGCCTTCGCGTCCGCTGCTCTTGGTCCACGCCTCCCTGTACCCGTCAAGGATGCCGAAGAAGCCCCGGCGGTAGCCTCGAAAGCGCAATGGCCGTGGTGATCGCAAGCGCTCTCGACAAGGACATGGCGGGCTCCCCGCTGTTCCGCGACGTCTCCTTCAAGCTGGAGCGCGGCGACCGCATGACGCTCGCCGGCCGCAACGGAGCGGGCAAGACCACGCTCCTGCGAATGGTCTCCGGCGAGACCGGCATAGACGGCGGCGAGCTCGTCTTCGAAAAGGGCACGAGGGTGGCCCTGCACGATCAGCGCCCGCCCCGAGAGCGCGATCTGAGCCTGCGCGAGTACGTCCTGTCGGGCTGCAGGGAGCTCGTGGCGCTCGAGGACGAGCTGCGCCGGCTGGAGGGCGAGATGGCCGAGCGCCCCGACGACGGCGTGCTGCTCGAGCGCTACTCGCGCGTCCAGGGTCGGCTCGAGCATGCCGGTGGCTGGAACTGGCGCGAGCGGGCGATCGCGCCGGTCCACGGCCTCGGTTTCGCCGACGCGGAGCTCGACCGCAGCCTGGCGAGCTTCTCGGGTGGCGAGCTCACCCGCGCGTCGCTGGCGCGCGTGCTCGCCGCCGACCCCGGCCTGCTGCTGCTCGACGAGCCGACCAACCACCTCGACATCGCCTCGCTCGAGTGGCTCGAGAGCTATCTGGTCGGGCTCGACGCCGCCGTGATCCTCGTCGCTCACGACCGCTGGTTCCTCGAGGCGGTCGGCACCTCGGTGCTCGAGCTCGAGGCCGGGCGCTCGCGCTTCTTCCCGGGCAGCTGGCACAACTGGCGGCTCGAGGCGGCCGCGCGCGAGCTCCAGCTCGGCAAGCAGATCGAGAAGCAGCAGGCGGAGATCGCGCGCATGGAGCGCTTCATCGAGCGCTTTCGCTACAAGGCGACCAAGGCGCGCCAGGCGCAGTCGCGCGTCAAGCGGCTCGACAAGATGGAGCGGATCGAGCGCGACCCCCGCGACAAACGCTCCCTCGGCTTCAGCTTCGGCACCGCCGAGCGCACCGGCCGGGTGGTGCTCGACCTCGAGGACGCCCGGCTCGAGGTGCCCGGCCGCACGCTGCTGGAGGACGGCGACTTCTGGCTCGAGCGCGGCGAGCACGTCTCGCTCGTCGGCCCGAACGGCGCCGGAAAGACGACCCTGATCGATGCGCTCGCGGGACGCCGCGACCTCGACGGCGGGCGTCTGCGGAGCGGTCACAACGTCGCGCTCGGCTACCTCTCGCAGCACGCAGAGGAGCTCGGCACGACCGGGACCGTCCTCGATGCCGCCCAGCGCGCGACCGGGCTCACGCCCAACAAGGCCCGGGCGCTGCTGGGCCGCTTCCTGTTCAGCGGCGACGAGGTCGAGAAGCCGCTCGACGGGCTGTCCGGCGGCGAGCGCCGCAGGCTGTCGCTCGCGATCCTCGTGAGTTCGGGCGCCAACGTGCTGATCCTCGACGAGCCCACGAACCACCTCGACCTCGACGCGCGCGAGGCGCTCGAGGACGCGCTCTCGTCGTTCGGCGGCGCCGTGCTGCTCGTCTCCCATGACCGCGCCCTGCTCGACGCCGTGGGCACGCGCACGTTCGCTCTGGAGGACGGGCGGCTACGAAGCTACGAGGGCGGCTGGGCCGAGTACTCGCGCGTGCGCGAGGAGCGCCGCCAGGCGGAGGTCGAGGCGCGCGAGCGCGCACGCAGCGAGAAGACGGCGCGCCGGCGCTCGAACGGCGCCGATCGCGGCGGCCGGCGCGAGCCGCCGGCGGGCCCGTCGAAGAATCAGCAGCGCCGGATCGCCGAGCTCGAGCGCGATGTCGAGCGGGCCGAGCGCGAGCTGGCCGCGCTCGAGGACGAGCTCGCCGATCCCTCCGAGTGGCTGAGCCCGACGAGCCGGGAGCGCTCCACGGAGCGACACGCCGAGGCCAGGCGAGCCGTCGAACGCGCCTATGCCGCCTGGGAGGAGGCGACGCGCTAGTCGAGCAGGCTCGGGCGCCCGCGCGTGATCCGGTACGTGAAGCGCCGGTCCGGCAGGGCCGTCCGCGAGCGGCGCTTGACAGTATCGATGCGCCGGAAGGTGCACCTCAAGTCGTCGTCGGTCGCTGTCACCAGCCCGTAGCCGTGGTGGTCGAAGTCGGCGTCGACCGCCCACGGGTTCGCGCTTCGCAGCAGGTCGACGATCGACTCCGGCGTCTGCGGGTCCGCGGGGTTGGCGCCGGGCAGCACGCCGCCCCCGCCCTCGCCGAGCCCGGGTGAGCTGATCGAGCCGCCGACGAACTCGGTGGCCACCGCCGTCCTGTCGTCGTTGTTGACCCGGACGTCGCCGGCGACGAAGGTATGGATGTCGCCCGTCACGAACACGACGTCCTTGATTCGGCGACGACGGACATGCTGTAGCAGCTCCTGGCGCTCCCCCGGATAGCCCTGCCAGAAGTCGAAGCCGATGTAGTCCCCGCCGGGATACAGCGTTGGCATGATCGTCACCTGATTAGCGATCACCTTCCAGGCGGCGCGCGAGCCCGAAAGCCGCCTCTTCACGAAGTCCATCTGGCGCCGCCCCAAGAACTTGCGCCGCTGGTCGAGCTCCGGGCAGGGCGGGCCGACCTGCGGGTCGCCACAGGGCTGGTCATCCCGGTATTGGCGCTGGTCGAGCAGGACGAGGTCGACGGTGCGACCGAAGCGGCGCGCGCCGTAGATCCGCGTGCCGTCGCCGACGGGGTGAGTCGGCATGCTCTCGAAGTAGGCACGGTAGGCGGCGGCCCGGCGCTGCTGCGAATAGCGGAGCTCCGGAGCAAGGCCGCCCGTCGGCCCGGCGCCGCCCGCGTAGTTGTCCTGGACCTCGTGGTCGTCCCAGATCGAGATCATCGGGAAGTTCGCGTGCATGCGGCGCAGGGGGGCCTCGGTCCGGTAGAGCTTGTACTTCGCGCGGTACTGGTCGAGCGTCTCGGAGAAGCCGATTGGGTCGGTGCGAACCCCGGCGAACGCGTCGCCGGGCGCGTAGTACGCCTCGGCGTAGATGTAGTCGCCGAGGTTGACGACGAAGTCGATGTCCTCCTCGGCAAGCAGGTTGTGCGCGTTGAAGTACCCGAACGTGTACTCCTGGCACGAGAAGAAGGCGAAGCGAACCGGCTGGCGCGAGTCTGCCGGCAGCGCGGTCCGGAAGCGCCCCACCGGGCTGTTCTCCCCGCGCGTCGAGAAGCGGTAGAAGTACTGCTCGTGCGGCTTCAGACCGCCGATGCGGGCCTTGACCGAGTGGTCGACCCCGCCCGAGGTCCTCACGAGCTCCCGCGCGACGACCTTGCGGAAGCCGCGGTCGCGGGCCACCTCGAGTTCGACCGTCCCGGCGCCCTCGACGTCCGACACGCGCGTCCAGAGCGTGATCCCCTTCGGTGTCGGGTCGCCCGAGATGACCCCCTCGGCGAAACGGCCGCCGCGCAGGCTGGGCCGCTTTTGCGGCTTGGCCGCGAACGCCGGCGCGCCGCCGCCGGCGGCCGAGGCGAGCACGACCCCGCCCGCTCCCGCGAGGAAGGTCCGGCGAGATACGGCGAGCCCAGGGGTCAAGGCGCGGCCAGCCTACATGCGCCCGCGCGGAAGCGCCATTGCCGCGAGGTTAGATTCCGAGCTCGTCCCCGCGGTGGTCGCGATAGTCGCCCCTGCTGTCGAGCACGTTCTCGACATAGGCGCGGGTCTCCGGGAACGCCACGTGCTCGGAGGCATCGAACGAGTCGATCCCGCCGGCCTTCTCGACCCATCTGTCGACGTTCCCGATCCCCGCGTTGTAGGCGGCGAGAGCCGCACCCTCGTTGCCGTCGTAGTGGTCGAGCAGGTATCGCAGGAAGTAGGCGCCGTAGGCGATGTTGATCTGCGGCGTGGCGAGGTCCGACTGCTCGAAGCGGTAGCCGCCCGAGTGCTTTGCGATGAAGGCGGCCGTGTCGGGCGTGATCTGCATGAGCCCGCGCGCGCCCGCGTGCGAGGTCTGGTCGCGGAAGCGCGACTCCTCATAGATGACCGCCGCGATCAGCGCCGGATCCAGATCCTTGTCCTCGGCCTGCTGGCGAATGATGTCGTCGTGCTTGAGCGGCAGCGTGATCTCGCGGACCGCCTCGCCGAGCGGCCCCAGTCCGGTGACGACCGCGGCGAGCCCCGCGGCGAGCACAACTGCGAGCGCGACGAGCGCGCCGCGACGGCGGCGCCTGACTCGCGCGCTCGTGCGGCGACGCGGCATGCGGGCAGCCTGTGTGCTCATGGGGCGGTGGGTCGAGTTTGGCAACTGTGCGGGACGTCGGACGGAAGCCTTCACGCAAACTGCGGGTTCAGCCTCTCAAGAACATCCGCGAGCTGCGAACGTAGCGCCTCGACGCTGCCGTCGTTGCGAATTGCGTGATCCGCACGGGCCGCCTTCTCCTCCTGGGACAACTGGCGTCCGGTCCGCTCGGCGACGCTCGCGTGCCCCCGCGCGCCCGCACGCGCCGCCCGGACCGCCTCGTCGGCGATCACCGCGATGGTGGCGTCGAAAACGCTCTCCATCCCGGATTCGAAGAGCAGCGGCACCTCCACAACCGCCGCGCGCGGCGGTGGGTCGGCGTCCTCGAGCCCCGCCCGCCAGGTCGCCACGCGCTCCCCCACGCGCGGCCACAGCACCCCCTCCAGCCACGCGCGAGCGGCGTCGTCGCCGAAGACGCGCTCGGCGATGCGCGCCCGGTCGAGGACGCCGTCCGGCGCAACCTCGGCGCCGAGCCGCTCGACGACCAACTCGCGCAGCTCGTCGGTGGCAAGCAGCTCATGGACGACCGCGTCGCTCGAGAGTGTCGCGGCGCCAAGCTCCGCCAGCGCATCGAGCGCCGTCGACTTGCCCGCTCCCAGGCCCCCTGTGAGGCCGACGAACGGAACGGCCACGGCGGGCGGTCTACTCGGAGGGCTGCTCTTCGCCGGAGGAGGCGCCGTCGGCGACCGGCTCAGGCTCAGGCGCGGGCTCGGGCTCAGCGGCGGCCTCAGGCTCAGGCGGCGGCCTCAGGCTCAGGCGCGGGCTCGGGCTCCGCGGCGGGCGGCTCCGCGGCAGCCTCAGGCTCAGGCGCGGGCTCGGGCTCCCCGGCGGGCGGCTCCACAGCCGCCTCAGGCTCAGGCGCGGGCTCGGGCTGCCCGGCGGGCGGCTCCACAGCCGCCTCAGGCTCAGGCGCGGGCTCGGGCTCCGCAGCGGGCGGCTCCACACACCGGCTCGGGCTCCACAGCCGGCTCGGGCTCGGCGGCCGGCTCTTGGACGTCCTCGACCGGCTGGACGCTCGAGAGCGCCGCGCGCAGGTCGTCGGCGCCGCTCACCTGCGGCCCCGCGAACACGTCCTCGGAGAGGCCCAGGTCCGGGACGTCGCCGATCTCCGCCTCGGCCTCGTCGGCTGCGGCGGCTCCTGCCGCGGCGGCGGACTTGATGTGCGGAAGCTGCTCCTCGACGCGCTTGACGGAGAGCGAAAGCCGGCGCCGCTCCGAGTCGATCTCGAGGATCTTCACGCGCACGTCCTGGCCGGGCTCGACGATCTCACGCGGGTTCTCGACGTGGTGATGGGCGAGCTCGGAGATGTGCACGAGGCCCTCCACGCCGTCCATGATCTCGACGAAGGCGCCGAAGGTCACAACCTTGGTGACCTTGCCCTCGAGCTCGTCCCCGATCCGGTAGGTGTCGATCACACGCTGCCACGGGTCCTCCTGGGTCTGCTTGAGACCCAGCGAGATGCGCTGGCGGTCGCGGTCGATGTCGAGCACCTTGACCGGGACGACGTCGCCGATCGAGAGGATCTCGGACGGATGGTTGACGTGCGACCAGGACAGCTCCGAGATGTGAATCAGGCCGTCGATCCCGTCGAGGTCGACGAAGGCGCCGAAGTCGACGATGTTGGAGATGGCGCCCTCCACGACCATGCCGGGCTGCAGGCGGTCGAGGATCTGCTGGCGGACCTCCTTGCGCTCCTCCTCGAGGACCGCGCGCCGCGACAGCACGACGTTGTTGCGCGAGCGGTTCAGCTCGATGACCTTGCACTCGATCTTCGTGCCGAGGAACTCGTCCAGGTTCTGCACGCGCCGGATGTCGACGAGCGAGGCGGGCAGGAAGCCGCGCACCCCGAGGTCGATGATGAGGCCGCCCTTGACGACCTCGATGACGGTCCCCTCGACCGGCTCGCCCGACTCGGCCGCGGCCTCGATCTTGCGCCATGCCTTCTCGAAGCGCGCGCGCTTCTTGGAGAGCACGAGGCGCCCGTCCTGGTCCTCCTTGGTGAGGACCAGCGCGTCGACCTCCTCGCCGAGCTCGACCTCGTCGTGCGGATCGACCGACTTGCGGATCGAGAGCTCATTCATCGGAATGACGCCCTCGCTCTTGTAGCCGATGTCAACCAGGACCTCGTCCTGGTCGATCCGGACGACGTTGCCCGAGACGACATCCCCTTCCTCGAAGGGAACGATGGTCGCGTCGTAGTTGGGAACTATCTGGCCGTCGATCTCGAGGAGCAATCCGTCCGAGCCCTCGACGGTCTTGGGTGGAGTAATCGTCTGTGTATCCGGCACTGAGGCGACAAGCCTAGCGATATCCCGGCCCCCGGTACCCTCCTCAACCGAATGCCATCACGACGCACCCTGCGCGGCTCCGCCCGCACCCGGCTCGGCGGGGAGCACGACGTCCTCATCTGCGGGGCCAGCTTCGCCGGTCTGGCTGTCGCGCGCGAGCTCGCGGGCAGCGGCGCGCGCGTGCTGCTCCTCGACCGGTATGAGATCGGCGAGCGCCAGACCTCGGCCTGCGGCATCCCGACGGCGTGGTTGCGCGAGCTCGGCCTGATGGGCGCGCACCGCCAAACATTCGGGCGGCTGGTGGTCCACACGCCGCACGGGACCTCCGCGCTCGAGCTGCCCTGGACCTTCTCGACCTTCGACTACCCGGAGCTGTGCCGGCTTCTGTGGGAGCAGACGGATGCGGTCTTCGAGACTGCCAAGGTCAACGGGCGCACGGGCAACACGGTCCACACCGACCGTGGCGACCTGTCGGCGCCGCTCGTGGTAGACGCGCTCGGCTGGCGACGCGTGCTGGGCGGGGGATACCAGCCCCCCGACGCGCCGCTGTCGCGCGGCCTCGAGGTGCACCCCTGGGGCGCCGGCGACGAGCTCGAGATCTGGATCGACCGCCGCTACGTCCCAGCCGGGTACGGCTGGAGCTTCCCGGCCTCCGACGAGGTGCGGGTGGGCGTCGGCTCGTTCGACCCGCGCTTCCACGTCAAGGACACGACCGTGCTGCTCGCCGCGGACCTCGAACGCGACCCGGTCCGCTACCAGGGCAACTGGATCCCCCACAAGCTGCGCGACGCCACCGAGGACGGCATCTTCTTCGCCGGCGACTCCGCCGGCCACTGCCTTCCGCTGACGGCGGAGGGCATCCGCACGGCGCTCTACTTCGGGATCGCCTGCGGCCGCGAGCTGCGCGCGGTGGTCGAGGGCCGCCAGACGGCGGCCGCCGCCCTGGTCCGCTACGGGGACTTCTCGGCCTCGCACGAGTGGAAGTTCCGCTGGATGCTCGAGACCCAGCGCCTCGTCCCGCGCGTTCCGCCGCGGATGTTGAATCTCGCCCTGAAGGGCATCCGGACGCGCCGCTTCGTCGACTGGTCCTTCAAGCACTACCTGGGGATAGCGCCGCCCGAGTTCGCGCGGGCGAGCCCGCTGGTGCCGCGCGGATCGTTGGACCAGGCGGCTGCCTGACAGGTCGGGTCGCCGCCGACCCGACTTAAGGTCGTCTCACGACACCAAGTCGGGTCGGTGGCGAGAAAACGCCTGGTCGCCCTCGGCGGGCTCGAGGCCGTCGCCGACGTCCACGTCCTCCGCGCGCAGGTCGAGCCCCGAGTTGCGCGCCTCGATCTCGAGCAGCGCCGCGAAGTCGACGTTGTCGTAGCCGGCGCCGTGCATTGCGCGGACGAGCTCGGCAGCTGCGGCCGCGACGGGCATCGGCACACCGAAGCCGCGCGCGGCGTCGAAGCCGAGGTCGAAGTCCTTCAGGAGCAGCTCGGGGGTGAACGTCGGCGTGAAGTCGAGGTTCACGTAGGCGGGGGTCTTGTAGCGCGTGAACATCGAGCCCATCACGCTGCCGTTCAGGAACTCGAGGAAATCCGCGCGTGAGATGCCGCCCTTCTCGGCGAGCACCGTGATCTCGGCGAGCGACTGGGCGACGACGCCGAGCATCACGTTGTGGCAGATCTTCACCAGCCGGGCGCGCTCCCCGTCGCCCACGTAGGTGACCCCGGCGGCCAGCAGGTCCAGGTAGGGCGCGACCGTCTCGAAGGCATCGCGCGGCCCGGAGACGACCATCGTCAGCTTGCCTGCGTCGACGACCTTGGGGTTGCCGCTGACCGGCGCGGCGAGCAGGCTCGTGCCGCGGGCGGACGCCGCCTCGCGGACCTCGGCCGAGGCCTCTGGCGACACCGTCGTGCCGTCCACGATCACGTCCGGCTGCCCGTCGCCGGAGAGGAGGCCGGCGTCGCCGCAGACGACCTCCTTGAAGTCGGCCGGCCCGGCGACCATCGTGAACACGATGTCCCTGTCGGCGAGGTCGGCGGGAGCGTCGACGAGCGTCGCCCCGCGCTCCGCGAGCGGCTCGGCCTTGGCGCGCGTGCGGTTGTACACCGCGACGTCGCAGCCCGCCTCGAGCAGGCGCGTCGCGAGGGACGAGCCCATGCGGCCGGCTCCCACCCAGCCAAGCCTCTTCGCGTTCAGACCCCCATCGGACATTCGCGTCGCATCCTTTTCCCTTGTGGCCCCCGGCCCCCTGCAAACGTTTGCACACTCTATCGCCGCGGCTACCGCGGCGTCAACGCGCAGGCTCGTCGCCCCGCCCCCAGTCTGGTAGCTTGCAATCGATTGCACGCGGAGGAGGCGGAGAGCGATGGCCCTGCACACATACGGAACGATGGGCGTCGACTGGGAGGAGCGGATTCGCTTCGACCGGCTTCGCGGGGAGCGGCTCGCGCGGATCAAGTCGCTGCTCGCCGCGTCAGAGCTCGGGGCGCTCCTGTGCTTCGACATGACGAACATCCGCTACGTCACGGCGACCCACATCGGCACCTGGGCGCAGGACAAGCTGAACCGCTTCTGCCTGCTCCCCCAGGAGGACGAGCCGATCATGTGGGACTTCGGATCGGCCGCCCGCCACCACGAGCTCTACAACCCCTGGCTCGGTGACGGGCGCTCGCGCGCCGGCATCTCGACGCTGCGCGGCGCGATGTCGCCCGAGTCCGGTCGCGCCGAGGACGTGGCGCGCAAGATCAGGGTCGAGCTCGAGGAGCGCGGCCTGCTCGGGGAGCCGGTCGGCGTCGACGCCGTCGAGACCTCGGTCTTCTTCGCGCTTCAGGACGCAGGCATCAACATCGTCGACGGCCAGCAGCTGATGCAGGAGGCGCGCGTCATCAAGACCCAGGACGAGGTCACCCTCCTCAACACCGCCTGCATGATGGTCGACGCCGCCTACGAGGAGCTCTACCGGGCGATGCGCCCGGGCATGCGCGAGAACGAGTGCGTCGCGCTCGTCAACAAGGTGCTCTACGAGATGGGCTCGGAGTTCGTCGAGGGCGTGAACGCGATCTCGGGCGAGCGCTGCAACCCGCACCCGCACGTCTACACGGACCGTGCGCTGCGGCCGGGCGACCCCGCCTACTTCGACATCCTGCACAGCTTCAACGGCTACCGCACGTGCTACTACCGCACGTTCGCGATCGGCAGCGCGTCGCGCGCGCTCGTCGACGCGTACAAGCGCTGCCGCTATTACCTCGACGCGGCGATCGCCGCCATCAAGCCGGGTGTGACGACCGGCGAGGTGGTCTCCCTCTGGCCCAAGGCCGAGGAGTTCGGCTTCCCGAACGAGGAGGCCGCCTTCGCGCTTCAGTTCGGCCACGGCGTCGGGCTCGCGATCTGGGAGAAGCCGATCTTCAGCAGGCTCGTGTCGCTCGACCATCCTGAGGAGATCAAGGAGGGCATGGTCTTCGCGCTCGAGACGTTCTGGCCGGCCACAGACGGCTGGTCCGCCGCGCGCATCGAGGAGCAGCTGGTGGTGACGCCCGACGGCTGCGAGGTGATCACGCGTTTCCCGGCCGAGGACCTGATCGTGGCCGGCACGCGCTACTTCACGCCCGGCGGGGCGCTGCCGCTCGAGCGCGACCCGCAGTCGAACCTGAACACGCGGCTCGACTCCTCGACGCAGGAGGCCGTGCCCGGCAACGGCCGGCTTCCGAGCGGCGACGCCGTCCAGCTCTAGGACGATGCGCGCCGCGCTCGTCGAGGCGGTCGGCGCGCTGCCGGTGGTGACGGACGTGCCCGACCCGGAACCGGGCCCGGGCGAGGCGCTCGTCCGCATCGAGACGGCCTGCCTCAGCCCGGTCGACCTGCACATCTGCTCGGGGCGCTTCTTCGACGGACCGCCCCGGGTCCCGTACATCCCTGGCGTCGAGGGCGCCGGCGTGGTCGAGGCGGGCGACGAGCTCGCGCCGGGTACGCGCGTGCGAGTCGAGTACGTCCACCCGGGCTACGGCCGCGACGGCGCGCTCGCCCAGTACGCGCTCGTGCCCGAGCGCCCGGACGGCGAGCGGCGCGAGTCGCAGGCCCTGGCCATCCCGCTGGCCGACGGCATGGATGCCGTGTCCGCGGCGGCGCTGGGCGCCTCGGCCTGGACGGCGCTGATGATCCTCGAGCGCGCGCAGCGGGCCGGAGCGCCGCTCGAGGGCGCGCACGTGCTCGTCGTCGGCGCAACCGGCTCCGTCGGCCAGTGTGCCCTGCAGCTCGCACGCTCGATGGGCGCCGCCCGCGTGATCGCCGCCGGCCGCGACCGCGCCCGGCTCGAGCGCGCTCGCGAGCTCGGCGCCGATGCAACGGTGGAGCTCGACGGCGACGGGCTGGCCGAACGGCTCGCCGAGGCCTCCGGCGGGCGTCTCGACATCGCCCTCGAGCCGCTCTGGGGCGCGCCTGCCCGGACGATCATGGAAGCGCTGACCGACGGCGGCGTGCACGTCAACTTCGGGCAGGTGGCCGGGACCGACGCGGACCTGCCCTCGCTGCCGCTGCGCAACCAGCGCATCTCGGTCGTTGGGCACTCGGGCGCCTGGACGACGCCCGAGCAGCGGATCGAGGCCTTCGACCGGATTCAGGAGATCGCGATCAGCGACGGGCTCACACTCGACGTCGAGGAGCTGCCGCTCGACGACGTGCCGAAGGGCTGGCGGCGCCTGGAGGGCTCGGCCGGGCCCAAGCTCGTGGCGCGGCCGGCCGCATGAGCGGCGGCTACCCGCGCTTCAGCGACGCCGAGATGGAGCGCCGTCGCGCCCTGCTCGGCGCCGAGCTCGAGCGGGCGGGCGCTGCGCACGCCCTCATCTACGGCGCCAACCGCTTCGGCTCAGCCGTCGGCTGGCTCACGCGCTGGCCCGTGACCCGCGAGGCGCTCTGCGTCTTCACCCCCGGCGAGCGCGACCTCCTGCTCATCGGCTTCTACAACCACATCCCGAACGCGGAGCGGCTCGCCACCGAGGCGGAGGTCGGCTGGGCCGGGCCCAGGCCGATGGCGACGGCGATCGAGGAGCTCCGCCGGCGCGGGGCGGCGGGCGCAGCCGTCGCCGTGATCGGGCCACTCGGCCACCGGCCGTTCGCGGCGCTCTCCGAGTTCGCCCGGCCGCTGCCGCTCGACGATGCCTACACCCGCCTGCGGCTCGTCAAGTCGGGCGAGGAGCTCGGGTGGGTGCGCCGCGGCGCGGAGCTGACCGACGCCGCCGTGCGGGCGATCGCAGCCGGAGGCCGCACCGGGAGTCGACGAGCGCCGCCTCGGCGACATCGCCGAGCGCGCCTACGTGGGCGACGGCGGCACGACGCACATCCACTACTTCGCCGCCACGCCGATGGACGAGCCGCGGCTCGCGGTGCCGGCGCAGTGGCCCTCGACGCGAGCGCTCCGGCAGGGCGACGCGCTCACCTGCGAGGTGAGCGCCTCGTTCTGGGACTACACGGGACAGCTGCTCCGGACCTTCGCGGTCGGGGCGGAGCCGCCAGCGCTCTACCGGGAGCTCCACGAGGTGGCGGACGCCGCGCTCGACGCGATCCTCGCCCGGCTGCGCCCCGGCGCGACTGCGGCCGAGCTGGTCGAGGCGTCCGGCGTCATCGAGGATGCCGGCTACACGACCCGCGACGACCTCGTTCACGGCTTCGTCGGCGGTTACCTGCCGCCGGTGCTGGGCAGCGCCAGCCGCACGCTCGAGCCGGTGCCGGACTTCACCTTCGAGGCCGGGATGACCGTGGTGGTCCAGCCGAATGTCGTGACCCCCGACGAGAGCGCGGGGGTGCAGACGGGCGAGCTGGTGGCCGTGACCGCCGACGGCATCGAGCGGCTCCACGGCGTCGAGCGCGGGCTGCTCAGGATCTAGCCCGCGGCGAGCCGCTCGGCGCGCATCGCGAGGTAGCGCTGCTCGGGCACGCTCGCCGTCAGCCCGGCCGCGCGCCGGTAGTGCTCGATCGCCGCGGCCCGCTCGCCCGCCATCTCGAGCAGGTGCGCGCGCACCGCATCGGGGCGGTGATGACCGGCGAGGCGGCCGTCGGCGTCGAGCTCGTCGAGCAGCTCCAGGCCGTCGCGCGGTCCGCGCACCATCGCGACGGCGATCGCGTGGTTCAGCCTGACCATCGGGTTGTCCGTGATCGAATCGAGCAGTCCGTAGAGCGCCAGGATCTGCGGCCAGTCGGTCTCGCCGGCCGTGGGCGCCTCGTCGTGCAGCGCCGCGATCGCCGCCTGGAGCTGGTACGGGCCGATCGCGTCCCGCGACAGCGTCTCGGTGATCAGCGCCACGCCCTCGGCGATCGCCCCCCGGTCCCACAGCGACCGGTCCTGCTCCGCGAGCGGGATCAGCTCCCCCTCCGGGCCGGTCCGGGCGGGCCGCCGTGCGTCGGTGAGGAGCATCAGCGCGAGCAGGCCGCCGACCTCGCCGTCGCCGGGCAGCAGGCCCCGCAGCAGGCGCGCCAGCCGCAGCGCTTCGCCGGCGAGCTCGATTCGCTGCAGCTCGGGGCCGCCGCTCGCCGCGTAGCCCTCGTTGAAGATCAGGTAGAGAACCTGCAGCACGGCGTCGAGCCGCTCACGCCAGGCATCGCGCGCGGGCGGCTCGAAGCGAGCGCCCGCCTCCTCGACGGCCCGCTTGGCGCGGCTGATCCGCTGCGCCATCGTCGCCTCGGGCACGAGGAAGGCGGCAGCGATCTCGCGCGTGCTGAGCCCCCCGACGGCACGCAGCGTGAGCGCGATGGCGGACGCATCGCTGAGCGCCGGATGGCAGCAGAGGAAGAGGAGCAGCAGGGTGTCGTCGGCGCCGGCCGGCTCGGCGCCGTGCGGCTCGAGCAGCACGGCGTGCTCCTCGCGGCTCCGGCGTGCCCCCTCGCTGCGCAGCTGGTCGACCATGCGCCGCGACGCGACCTGGATCAGCCAGCTCCGGGGGCTCTCGGGCAGACCCTCGTCCGGCCACTGGCGCGAGGCGGCGACGAGCGCCTCCTGCACGGCGTCCTCCGCCGCGTGGAAGTCGTCGTAGCGGCGCAAGAGGACGCCGAGGACCTGTGGCGCGAGCTCGCGCAGCAGGCCCTCGGTGGAGCTGTCGAGCTCAGCCGGCGGCGGCAGGTGGCACGCCCTCCGCGTAGCGGTGGTGGATCGCGAGCGTGTTTCCGGCGGGGTCCTCGAAGAAGGCCTGCAGGCAGACGCCCGAGTCGAGCGTCTCACCCTTGAACTCGACGCCGCGCGAGCGCAGCTCCGAGTGGGCCGCCTCGAAGTCGTCGACATGGAACGCGATCGGATGAGCGTTCCCGTTCGCCTCGAGGCCGAAGGCGTCCGACTGCATCACGGCGATCGTGAGGCTGCCGGTCTCGAACTCGACGCCCGGCATCTGGCCCCAGCGCTTCAGCTCAGGCAAGCCGAGCACGTCGCTGTAGAAGGCGACCGCGGCGTCGATATCCGACACGCCGATGGTCACGAAGTCCGTCCCGTTGATGAGTTGTGTCGATGGGGTCATGGGTGACGGACATCCTCTCAGCCTTCGCGTGCCGCCTGCTCGACCGCCTCCACGATCCCCTCGTAGCCGGTGCAGCGGCACAGGTTGCCGGCGAGCGCCTCGCGGATCTCGCCCTCGTCCGGGTGCGGGTGCTCGCGCAGGAAGGGCTCGATCGACATCAGGAAGCCCGCTGTGCAGAAGCCGCACTGGAGCGCGTGCTGCTCGTGGAAGGCGCGGGCGAGGGGATGCTCCGTCCCGAGCGCCTCGATCGTCCGCAGCGAGCGCCCGTCGGCCTGGGCGGCAAGCATCAGGCACGAGCGCAGCGGCTGCCCATCGAGCTGCACCGTGCATGCCCCGCACACCCCGTGCTCGCAGCCGACCTTGGTGCCGGTCAGGCCCGCGTGGTGCCGGATGAAGTCCGAGAGGAGCGTGCGCGGCTCGACGTCGGCGGCATGGCGCTCGCCGTTGATCTCGATCTCGATCCTCATACGCGCGCCGCCTCGATCGCCTGGGCGACGAGGACCGCCGTGAGGGCGGCGCGTTGCTCGTCCTCGACCAGCTCGGACGCGAGCGCCGCGGCCTCGTCCGCCGCGGCGCCTCGGGCGAGCGCCCGCTCAGCGGCCGGCGCGCGCAGCGGGGTCCAGCCCGCTCCGAGCAGCGCGACGGACGCGTGGCCCGGCCCGAGCACGACGGCCGCGCCGGCGACCGCGAAGTCGCCGTGCGTCCGGGCGTACTCGCGGAAGGCGCAGCGCCCCCCGGCGGGCAGCGGCGGCACCTCGATCTCGGCGAGCAGCTCGTCGACCTCGAGCGACGTCGTCAGCGGGCCTGCGAACAGGTCCGCGGCGCCGATCGTGCGCGAGCCGCGCGCCGTGTGCGCGTGGAAGCGCGCGTCGAGCGCCGTCAGCGCGACCGGCAGCTCCGCCGTCGGGTCCGCGTGCGCGACCGAGCCGCAGACCGTGCCGCGGCTGCGGATCTGCGGATGGCCGACGAGCCGGACCGCCTGCGTCAGCAGCGGCCAGCGCTCCGCCACGAGCTGCGAGCGCTCTAGCTCTGCCTGGCGCGCCAGCGCGCCGATCCGGAGCGTCCCGTCCTCATCCGCCCGGATGTAGGCGAGCTCCTCGATCCCGTTGATGTCGACGATCCGCTCTGGCCGCGCGAGCCGGAAGTTCAGGAGCGGCACGAGGCTCTGGCCGCCGGCGAGCACCTTCGCGTCGTCGTCGAGCAGGGCGAGCGCCTCGTCCACGGACGCGGGCGCCGCGTATTCGAACGGGGCCGGCTTCACCGGCGCCTCCTGATCAGGACGACGGCGAGCGCCGCGGCGGCGAGCCCGCCGAGCACCACGAGCGCGCGCTCACCGAGGGGCCGAGCGGCCGCCATGACGTCCACGCCCGGGACGGCCGCGGGCGGCGGCGCCTGGAGTGCCCGCCAGAGCTTGTCCTCGGTGTACGGCGGGTCGAGCGAGGTTCCGCCGAGCGCCGCCGCCACGGCGTTCCCAACCGCGGCCGGGGTCCCGATCGCGCCCCCCTCCCCTATTCCCTTCGCGCCGAGCGGGTTGAGCGGCGAGGGCGACTCGACGAAGGCGGCAGCGACCGGCGGCATCTCCGCGGCGGTGATCAGGCTGTAGTCGAGGAACGACGCGCTCGTGAGCTGGCCCTCCTCGTCGTAGAGCGCCTCCTCCAGGAGGCACTCGCCGAGCCCCTGGGCCGTCCCGCCCAGCACCTGCCCCTCGGCGAGCAGCGGATTGACGATCGTGCCGGCGTCGTCCACCGCGGCGATCCGCAGCACGCGCAGCCGGCCGGTGGCGCGCTCGATCTCGACCACGGCCGCGTAGGCGCCCGAGGAGAAGACGAGCGGAGACTCGAAGCGTGCGCTGCCGCGGCGGCCGTCCTCGCTCGCCTCGAGGTCCTCGATCGCCCGGACGATCGCGGAGCCGGCCATCGCAACAGAGCGGCTCGCGAAGGTGCCCGTGCCGGCGGGTACAAGGGCCGAGTCTCCGAACTCCATCGTCACCGCGCTGACGTCGACGCCGAGCCGGTCGGCGGCGATCTGGGCGAAGGTGGTCGCGTGGCCCTGCCCGTGCGGCGACGCGCTGCTCCGGATCGTCACCGCCCCGTCCGGCGCGCGCTCGATCTCGGCGCTCTCGAACTGGCCGCCCGAGCGCTCGACGTACATGCCAACTCCCGTGGCGACGATCCGCTCCTCGTCCTCGGAGCGCTCCGGCCGCACCAGCTCGAGGGCGCGATCGAGGCAGCGCTCGTAGTCACCCGAGTCGTAGGTCCAGCCGAGCGGCGTGGCGTGCGGGAACTCGCGGACGAGGTTGCGGCGGCGCAGCTCGACGGGGTCGATGCCGAGCCCGCGGGCGGCGTCGTCGACCACGCGCTCGACGAAGTACGCCGCCTCAGGGCGCCCGGCGCCGCGGTACGGCCCGGTCGGCACCTTGTTGGTGCGACGGCCCGCCAACGCGATGTCCGCGGCCTCGAGCCGGTACACACCGCACATGAGCATCGCGGCGGTGTGCGGCGGCATCGCCGTCGTCGGGATCAGATAGCCGCCGAGGTCGGCGACGAGGCGCGCGCGGATGGCGAGCATCCGGCCATCTCGCGTCAGCGCCAGCTCGACGTCCGCGTGCATGCCACGCCCCTGATAGGCGGCCATGAAGTTCTCGAACCTGTCCTCCGCCCACTTGACGGGCCTGCTCTGCATCAGAGCGGCCACGGCCACGACTCCGGCCTCGGGCGCCAGCACGCCCTTCGAGCCGAACGCGCCCCCGACGTCCGGCACGACGACGCGGATCGACTCGGGCGGGCGGTCGAGCACGTGGGTGAGGTTGCGCAGCTGGCGGTGCGTGTCCTGCGCCGAGCACCAGACGGTGAGGAGACCCTCGTCCGGATCGTTGAAGGCGATCGCTCCGCGCGCCTCCATCGGCGCCGCCACGAGCCGCGGCATCGAGTAGTGCCCGCGCACCACCGCGTCCGCGGCGGCGAAGGCTCCCTCCACGTCGCCCCCCACCCGTTCCCAGCGCAGCAGGTCCTGGGTCGCGGCGTAGGGATCGACGACCGCGTCGAGCGGCTCGTACTCGACCTCGACGAGCTCGGCGGCGTCCTCGGCGAGCGCTCGCGACTCGGCCAGCACCGCGGCCACCGGCTGGCCCGCGTAGCGGACCTCGTCGTCGGCCAGCAGCGGGTGCGGCTCGTCGGCCCCCCATGCCCCCTCGGGTAGTTGGACCGGGAGCGCGCGACCTCGCTTCGCGACGTCCGCCGCGGTCAGCACCGCGGCCAGGCCCTCGGCCGCTGCCGGCGCCTGGATTCCGGTGATGCGCGCATGTGCGTGGGGGCTGCGCACGAACGCCGCGTGCAGCGCTCCCTCCGGGTCGATGTCGTCGAGGAAGCGGCTCTGGCCGCTCAGGATCCGCGCGTCCTCGGTCCGCGACAGGGGTTGTCCGACGAGCTTCTCCGGCGCCGACACGTCAGGCGGCGGCGATCCGGATCACGAGCTTCCGGTGCGGCGAGTCCGCCTGCCGCTCCCAGGCGCCGGCCACCTCGTCCAGCGGCAGGACGTCGTGATCGATCGCGAGCCGCCCGGCGGCCACCTCGTCGAGCAGCGAACGGTAGACGGCCGCCTTCTCCGGCAGGGGCGTCCAGCCGGAGGAGATCGCGTGGATGGCGCCCTGGCGGTTGCGCACCCGGTCGAGCGGCACTCGGACGTCCGCGCCTGCGGTCTGCCCGACGTTGACGAGCCTGCCGTGCTCGGCGAGCACGCTGAGCGCCGCCATCGCGGGGTCGCCCCAGAGCGGGTCCACGACCACGTCGAGGTCGCCGCCGGCGGCCTCTCTGAACTTCTCCGCGAGGTCCTCCCCCTCGAGCCGCACCGCGCCGTCGGCCCCGAGCTCGAGCGCCCGCGCCAAGCCGTCGCGAGCGCGGCCTGCGGCCACGATCCGCCCCGCGCCGCGCGCACGCGCGAGCTGCAGCGACGCCTGCCCGACGGCTCCCGTCGCGCCCAGCACCAGCACGCGCTCGCCGCCCTCGAGCCGGGCGCGGTCGAGCGCGAGCGCGGCAGTGATGCCGACCACGCCCAGCGCGGCGGCGTGCGCGTCGTCCACGGCGTCGGGGAGCTCTACGAGCGAGTCCTCCTCGATCGCCGCGAGCTCGCCAAGCGTGCCGTGGCTGCCGAAGCCCGGCAGCGCCGCCGGCTCGAAGCGCACGCGCGTGCCCGGCGCCAGCCGGTCGGACTCGACGACCCGCCCGGCGCCCTCCACGCCGGGCACGTAGGGCGGCTCCGGCGGCCGGGCGAAGCTCCCCGACGCCACCCGGATCTCGACCGGGTTGAGCGGCGCGGCGGCAACCTCCACGAGCGCCTGGCCGGCGCCCCGCGCGGGGGCCTCCCACTCCCAGGCCCGCGGCGGCGATCCGACCTCCTGGACGACGGCGGCGCGCATCAGGCGACCGCCGTGCGCCGCTCGCCGAGCGCCTCGAGCACGGTGCCCAGCGCGGCGAGGCCCTCGGCGGCGCCCGTCTCGATCACGGCCTCGCCGCGGATGCAGGCGCCGAACTCGCCGAGCTCCTCCGCCAGCATGTCGCGCTCCTCGAAGCCGACCGGCTCGCCGTTCAGGGTCAGCTCGGTCACGCCGTCGAGCGCCGGCGCGTCCGGCCAGACCGAGTAGTCGGTGCGGTAGTCGAGCACCCCCTCGCTCCCGAAGAGCCGCAGCGAGAGCGTCTTGGGGGACACGTAGCTCCCGGTGACCACGCCGAGCGCCCCCGACTGGAACTCGAGCGTGACCACGCCGACGTCGTCGATGTCGGCCGCCGCGTGCAGGTGCTCGAAGCTGCCGCTCGCCCGCGCGACCGGCCCGAGCCAGTAGGCGAGCGTGTCGACGTGGTGGATGCCGAGCTGCATGATCGGCCCGCCGGGGTTGCGTGCCCGCTCCGCCCGCCAGGCGCCGGCCTTGAAGCTGCCCGGGAGCGACATGTTGGCCTCGGCGAGCACTACCTCGCCGAGCGCGCCCGCATCGATCAGCTCGCGTGTGCGGCGTGCGGCGCCGAGCCGCCGGAACGCGTGCCCGACCATGAGTGCCACGCCCGCGTCGGCGCAGGCGTCGCGCATCCGCTCGCCTGCCTCCACCGCGTCGGCGATCGGCTTCTCGACGAACACGTGGCGCCCGCGCGCGGCGCACGCAAGCGTCTGCTCCTCGTGCGCGTCGTTGGGCGTGGCGAGCACCACGCCCTCGACGCCCGGAGTGCCCGATCGCGTCATCGAACGAGGCCGCGGCGGAGCACTCGAAACGCTCCGCGAACGCCGTTCGCTTGCCCTCGTCCCGGCTGTAGCAGCTGACAATCTCGAGCCCGGCCCGCTGCGCGGCGGCCGCCAGCCGCGGGGCCCACATGCCCGTCCCGACGATCGCGACTTGCGCGAGGGGCCGGGCTCGGCCCGGACCGGAGCGATGCCCTCCCGTCATCCCAGCTGCTCCCGCATCCAGTCGGCCGCCACCGGGCGCGTCTTGTAGGGCACGTTCGCGCAGCCGTGATTGCCGTCCTCGTGCAGCACGAAGGTCCCGCCCGGCGCCTCGCGCGCCGCCCGCTCGGTCTGCTCCCAGGGGATCAGCCGGTCGAGCTTGCCGGTGATCGCGAGGTAGGGCTTGTCGAGCCGCTCGGCGACGCCCGTGAGGTCGAGCGCCGAGGCCTTCTCGCGGCCCTCCTCTTCGTTCGAGGAGAACGACTTGGCCGTGAAGGTCTCGCGCGTGAGCGGGGGCAGGCCGTCCCAGATCTCGGCGAAGTTGTAGGGGCCGCTCAGGCCGGCCACGGCCTTGAGGCGCGGCTCGAAGGCGCCGGCCCGCGGCGCGTAATAGCCGCCGAGCGAGACGCCGAGCGCGCCCACTCGGTCGAGGTCCACCCTGCGCCCGTCGAGGGAATCGAGCAGCGCGGCGACCGCGACCTCGTAGTCGGGCCGGATCGGCAGCTCGTAGCCGCTCTCGCCCTGGCCCGGCCCGTCGAGCGAGGCGGTCGCCATGCCACGCTCGAGGAAGACGTCCTCGAGCCGCAGGAACTCCTCCTTCGTCGAGTCGAGTCCCGGTATCAGCACCACCAGCGGCGGGCGCTCGGCGCCTGCGGGCAGACGCAGGTTCGCGACCACCTGGCCGCCGTCGAGCGGCGTCTCGATGCGCTCGGCCCCCGTCTCGAGCAGCTCGTGGGCCTTCAGCAGCGCCTTGACCGCGCGGTCGGCCGCGGCGCGGCTGTGCTCCGCGTCCACGACCCACACGAACTTCGCGAAGTGGAAGCACACCGCAGCGCGTGCCCACGCCTCCCCCGCGCTGCGGCGGTGGCCCCTCTCCTCGGCCTCCCGTCGCAAGCTCCACATGCCTCTCCGCCGTGTCGCACCAGGCGCCGAGCCACTCCTCCCAGGTCTCGACGCGCGCCGTCGTCGTGAGGAAGTCGTTGTAGTCGACTCCCGCCTGGATGAAGCGCGGCGCCCAGTGGTCAATGGCTGCCTGCACGCGCGCGTCGGGCACCGCTCATCACCTCCTCCGGGTCGTGGCCGAGGTCGCTCAGCATCACCGTCGCCGCGTTGCGGCCCGGCACGCCGGTGATCGAGCCGCCCACGCTCGTCGTGCCGCCCGTCTGGTAGAGCCCCGGAATCGGCATGCGGTGGTCCGCCCAGCCGGGCACCGGGCGCAGCTTGCCGCTGAACGCGTAGCTGCGGTCGCCGCCGTGGAAGGCCCCCCGGATCATGTGCCTGTTGCCCGCCTGGATGTCCTCGGGGCTCTTCACGTAGCGCTCGAGGATGTGCTCCGCGGCGAGGCCCGGGATGTGGCGGCGGACGTACTCGAGCTGACGGTCGGCGATCGTCTCCTTGTGCTCGTCCCAGCTCGCGACGTCGTCCGGCAGGTCCCAGGTCTGCGGCGAGAGCAGCTTGACCGTGTGGTGCCCCGCGGGGGCACGCTGATCGTCGATGAGCGTCGGCGTCGCGACCAGCAGCCAGGGCACGCCGTGGTCGTAGGGGCGCCGGTCACGAACGGCGCGGCCCAGCTCGAGCACCTCCTCCGGCCAGCCCACCGTGCCCGCCGACACCGCACCGATCGGCCCGTTCGGGGTCTCGAAGAGCGGCGCCTCCTTCGTCACGAAATAGGCGGCCATGCCCGATAGCCCCACGTCGTACGTCTCCACGCCGTAGAGGAACTCCTCCCCCCATGCCTCGGCCGGCGCCAGCTTCACGAGCTCCTTGACGTGGATGGTCGATAGCACGGCCGTACGGGCCATGTGGCGCTCGCCGTCGTCGGTGACCACGCCGGTGCAGCGGCCGTCCTCGAGCACGAGCTCGGTGACGAGGCGGTCGCACAGGATCGTCGCGCCGTGGTCCTCCAGGAAGGCGACCAGCGCCTGCGTCAGCGAGCCCGAGCCGCCGCGCGGGATCGACCAGCTGCGGCGCTGGCGGCCGTAGATGATCGAGTAGGCGAGCGTGCCGGAGCCGGCCGCGTCGAGCGGCACGAGCGTCTGGAACGCCTGCCAGCACATGAACGAGCGCACGTGACGGCTCTCGAACTCGTGCCGGATCACGTCCCAGGCGCTGATCGCGTTGCGCCTCATCCAGATGCGCCCGCGCGGGTGACCCGCCAGCATCTCCTCGAGCGAGGGGCCGAACCCGGGCGGCGTCATGCGCGCGCGGCCGAAGATCTCCTTGATCTCGTCGTACTCGCCGATCATGCGCCGGTACGCCGCGGCGTCGGCGGCCGAGAAGCGCTCGATCTCCTCGCAGGTCCGGTCGAGATCCATCCACATCGTGAGCTGCTCGCCGTCCGGGAACACGACGTGCCCGACCGGGTCGGGCTCGAGGTACTGGAGCCCGTAGTCGGCCTGCAGCCCGAGCTCGTCTCGCGTCAGCAGCGGGTTGACACGGATCAGCGTGTGCCCGGTCGAGCACGAGTCGATCCGGTAGCCGGGGCCGAGCAGCTCCTCGGTCGCGGCGCCCCCGCCCGGGATCGACCGTGCGTCGAGGACGAGGCACTCGTATCCGGCGCGGGCGAGGTAGGCGGCCGTGATCAGGCTGTTGTGGCCGCCGCCGGCGACCACGACGTCGGCGCTACGGGTCATCCGATCATCTCCTCTCGTTGAACCGGATCGAGCAGGCGCTCGGCATTACCGGCGAGAATCGCCTCTTCCGCCTCGGCCCCGAGGCCGGCGGAGCGCACGCTGTCGGCCGCCCGCTCGTCGCCCATGTCGAACGGGTAGTCGGACCCGAGCAGCACCCGCTCAGGGCCGGCGAACTCGACCAGCGCGCGCAGCAGGTCCGGATCGTGGGTGATCGTGTCGTAGTGGAAGCGCCGCAGCGACTCCTCGGGCGAGCCTGCGAGCCGCGAGCGGGCCTGCGGCTGGAAGCCGTGGGCGTGGTCGAGGCGCCCGCGCAGCGCCAGGACGGCGCCGCCGCCGTGGGCGAGCAGGACGCGCAGCCGCGGGTGGCGCTCCATCACGCCGGCCATGACCATATGAGCGGCCGTGACGGTCGTCTCGACCGGGTTGCCGACCGTGTTCCAGAGGTAGTACTCCTGGAACGCCTGCGCATCGAAGCCGCGCGTCGTCGGATGGATGAATACGAGCGCGCCTGTGCGCTCGGCGGCCTCCCAGAAGACCTCGAAGCGCTCGTCGCCGAGATAGGTGCCGCGCACGCTCGCGGCTACTTCGATGCCGCTGAGTACCCCCTCCCCCGTCAGCCGCTCGAGCTCACGCACGGCGAGCATCGGGTTCTGAAGCGGGACCGTGCCGAGCGCGGACACGCGCTCCGGGTGGGCGCGCACGAGCCCGGCGAGCGCCTCGTTCTGGATCCGCCCGCGGCGGAGCGCCTCGGCGGGGTCGGCGTCGTACCAGAGCAGCGGCACCCAGGGCGAGAGCACGATCCGGTCGACGCCGGCGGAGTCCTGTGCCGCGAGGATCGCGTCCACGTCGACGAACTCGCCGATCGCCGAGCGGATCGGGCGTCCGTCGAGCTCCACGATCTGAGAGCCGTTCTCGTCGCGGTACACCCGCGGCCGCCACGACTCGGCGGGTGCGGCGTCGCGGCAGATCTCCGGCACGATCACGTGGGCGTGGACGTCGACGGTCACCGGCTCATTCCACCGCGATCAGGATGAGCGAACCGGCGATCACGAGAGCGGCGCCGATCCACACGCGCGCCGTGACCGCCTCGGACCTCTTGTCGGCAAACAGCGGCGCCAGCAGAAGCACGGTCGGAACGGTGAGCAGCATGAGCGCCAGCACGACCCCGACAGGGCTCAGCCCAAGGGCCTCGAAGCGCCACCAGGTGGCGATCGCGACGATCGCCCCCGCGAGCATCTTCCACGCCAGGCCGCTGCGCGGCATGTCCCGCGGAGAGGCGCGGTCGCCCGGCGCCAGCAGCGTGACCATCCCGTAGGCGAGCGCTGACGAGACGAGCCCGATCGCCACCCCGAGCAGCGGCGCGTCGAGCTCGTCGAGCCCCTCGATCGTGAAGATCGGGCTGAGCGCCCAGAGGAAGGCCGTGGCGAGCCCGAAGCGCGCGTCGCTCCAGTGCATCCCCGCCATTGCGGCCGGCGACGACACGGTGAGCGCGCCCGCCACCATCACCACTATCCCGATCCAGGCCTCCGCCGGCGGCAGCTCCCCGTAGACGACCGCCGCGATCGCGATCCCCCACAACGGCACGGTCGCCAGCAAGCGGCGCGGTCCGGGCCGCGCCGATGCGGTGCTGGCTCGTGTTGAGGAGCGTCCAGCCGAAGAAGAAGTGGACCGCGCCGGCGATCGTGAAGCTCACGACCGCCCACGCGGTCAGGTCGTCGACGAGCGCCAGCTCCCCAGTGGCGGCACAGACGACGACCGAGACAAGCGCTGCTGTCACCAGCTGCAGGAAGGTCGACACATAGACGTCGTCGAGCTCGCGGATGGCGCGCACGTTCAGCGCCTGGAAGAGCCCGAATCCCAGGCCGGACGCTGCCGCCCATATGACGCCGCTCACGCCGCATTCACCCGAGCAGCCCCAAGGCGTCGAGCTCGCGCCGCAGCGCGTCTCGCTCGTCGTCGGCCAGCGGGACGAGCGGCGGCCGCACCGGCCCCTGCGGCAGCCCCATCAGGCCGAGCCACTCCTTGAGCTGCGCTATCGGAATCGTGCCGCGCTCCGTCCACGGGGCGCGCATCCAGCGGTCGAAGGCGTCGCGCGCCGGCCCGAGCCGCGCGCTCAACGCGCGGGCGCCCTCGACGTCCCCCGCGTCGGCGAGACGCGTGTAATCGGCCACCGGCGTGGCGGCGGCGGTTTGGTAGAGCGCGAGCGCCGGCGTCGACATGAGCGACTGGAAGCCGTGCTCGGTGTGCAGCTCGAGCCAGTCGCGCTCGGACGCGTCGGTCACGACGATGCGGTCGCCGGCCAGCTCCTGCACGCGCAGCAGGTGCTCGCGGCTGCGCGGGTTCTTGATGCCGCAGACGATGTCGAGGTCCGCCAGCTCGTCGATCAGCTCGGGCGAGAGCGAGCTGCCTGAGTAGCTCGTGTTGAAGAGGAACATCGGCAGCGACACCGCCGCGTCAAGGCGCCGGTACCACTCGCGCACCAGGTCGTCGGGCAGGCCGGGCGGGTAGTACGGGTTCATCGCGATCCCGAACTCGATGCCGTGCTGCTGCGCGTGCTCCGCCAGCGCCACGGTGTCGCCGAAGACGTGGTGGCCGACCTGGGCCATCACCGGCGCGCGCCCGGCCGCGCGCTCGGCGACGAGCTCGTGCACGCGCATGCGCTCGCCGAGCGACAGCGCCCAGAACTCCCCCATCACCCCGCCGCAGAAGATGCCGTCGACGCCCAGGACATCCACGTAATGGTCGACCGACGTGGCGAGCAGGTCCTCGTCGACGTGCCGGCCGTCGTCCGTGAACGGCGTGGGAATGGCGATCCAGAGGCCGCGCACGCGCTCGCGCGCCAGCGCCTTCGCCGCGCTGAGGACGGCCGTGCTCACGCCGGCGCGGCCTGCTGCTTCGACTGCTCGATCGAGCCGCCGAAGTAGAGCGCGGCCATCTCGGGGTTGTTGAGCACGTCGGTTGCGCTGCCCGTGAGCATCACGCGGCCGCTCTCCATCACGATGCCCTGGCTCGCCATGCGCAGCCCGAAGCGCACGTTCTGCTCGACCAGCAGGATCGTCTTGCCGGCGTCCGTCATCACCTTGACCGACTCGGCGACGTGCTTCAGCGCCTTCGGGTCGAGCCCGAGCGAGGGCTCGTCGAGCAGGACCAGCTGCGGCTCGAGCATCAGCGAGCGCGCGAACTCGACCATCCGGCGCTGTCCGCCCGAGAGGTTGCCCGCCTTGTCCGCGGCGCGCTCCTTGACGACCGGGAAGAGCTCGGCGACCTCGTCGTAGCGGGCGCGCACGTAGTCGCGGTCGCGGCGCCGGATGTACGCGCCCATGAGCACGTTCTCCCGGACCGTGATGTTCGGGAAGAGCGCGTTCGACTGCGGCACCTGCGAGACGCCCCTCGCCAGGATCCGCGACGGGTGCAGCCCGCACACCGACTCGCCCTCCAGCTCGATCTCGCCGACGCGCGGCTCGATCAGGCCGCTGACCGCCTTCAGCACGGTCGACTTGCCGGCGCCGTTGGGGCCGACGATGCAGCACACCGAGCCGGTCGGCACGTCGAGGTCGACGCCCTGGAGCACGTCGCCTCCGCCGTAGCCGGCGAACACTCCCTTCATGGTCAGCATCGCGTCACGCCTCCACCGGTTGCTCGAGCTGGAAGTCCTCGCCGAGGTAGGCGTCGAGGACCTTCGGGTCGCTCTGGATCTCGTCAGCGGTGCCGCTCGCGATCGTGTCGCCGCGGGCGAGGACCTGGACCGGGTTGCAGAGGCCCAGGACGAACGGCATGTTGTGCTCGACGATCAGGAAGGTCTTGCCCTGCGCGTTGAGCTCGCGGATCATCTCGCCGATCCGCTCGATCAGCGTCGGGTTGATGCCGCCCGCCGGCTCGTCGAGCATGATCAGCTTCGGGTCGAGCATCAGGATCTGGGCCAGCTCCACGAGCTTCATCTGCCCGAAGGAGAGGTCGAGCAGGGCTGGTCGCGGTACTTCCTCATCCCCACGAAATCGAGCAGCTCCTCGGCGCGCTCGGCCTCGGGTCCGCTGACCGCGTCGGCGGCGAGCTGGCCGAGCCGGAACGACGGCAGCGGTGCCACCACGTTCTCGAGCACGGTCATCTGCTTGAACAGGCGCGTGATCTGGAAGGTGCGGCCGAGGCCGAGGTGAGCGCGCGCCCACGGCTTCATGCCGTCGATGCGCCTGCCCTCGAACCAGACCTCGCCGGCGTTCGGCCGCATCGTGCCGTCGACCAGGTTGAAGACGGTCGTCTTGCCGGAGCCGTTCGGGCCGATCAGCGCCGTGATCGATCCCTCGGGCACGACGAAGCTCGCGCCGTCGACCGCGCGCACGCCGCCGAAGCGCCGCTCGAGCCCCTTGACCTCGAGCAGCGGCGGGCCGTCTGCGGGCGGCGGCGGCCCGGCGGGTGCGGCGCGCGCGGCGAGGTCGATGCCGGCCAGCCGCTCGCCGGCGAGACCGGCCTTCGCCGCGCCGGCGCCAGCGCGCGATCCACTCATCCACCGTCGGGATGATCCCGCGCGACATGAACAGCACGACGAGCGCGAGCAGCCCGCCGAAGACGAGCAGGCGGGAGTTGCCGCCGCCGAGGTCGTTGTTCGAGAACTCGTTCAGCCCCTCGACGATGAAGGCGCCGAGCACCGGGCCCCCAGAGCGTCGCGCGGCCGCCCAGCAGCAGCGACAGGATGATCTGGACGCTCAGCAGGATGTTGAACATCCCGATCGGGTCGATGAAGGCGAGGTAGTAGCCGTACACGCCGCCCGCCATGCCGACGAAGACGGCGCTGGCGGCGAAGGCGAGGATCTTGTAGACGCGCGTGTTGACGCCGACCGTCGCGGCCTTGTCCTCGTCCTCGCGGATCGCGATCAGGCCCATGCCGAACTTGTTGCGCCGTGATCCACCACGACATCAGCAGCGATGCCGCCAGGATGCGCCATCAGCGAGTAGTAGAAGGGCCAGTACTGGATGTCGATGCTCCATGTGGGCAGCGGCAGCGTGATCCCGCCGGTGCCGTTCGTGAGCGAGTCCCAGTTGGTCGCGACGATCTGCAGCAGGAACAGGAACGCGATCGTGAGGATCACGAACGAGTGGCCGCGCGCGCGCATCGCCACGACGCCGAGCAGCGGCCGCGAACAGCGCCGCCACGACGCCGGCGGCGCCGATCCACAGCCACGGCGAGCCGCCCACCTTCGTCACGCCGATCCCGACCACGTAGGCGCCGAGCCCGAGGAAGGCGCCCTGGCCGAGCGAGACGTAGCCCGCGTAGCCAGTGATGATGTTCAGCCCCACCGCCCCGACGGCGAAGACCATCGAGAGGATGATCATGTTCTGGTAGTAGAGGTCGTCGGAGAGCAGCGGGTAGATCCCGACGAGGACCACGGCCAGCACCGCCAGCCAGGTCCAGGGGGAGCGGAGCCGGGCGCTCATGCCGTCGCCACGTCCTCGCGCAGGCGCGAGCCGAGCAGGCCCTGCGGCCGCAAGAGCAGCACGATGATCACGACGACGTAGGGCACCGCGGTCGCCCACTCGGGCCCTATGTAGGTGACGGTCATCGTCTCGGCGACGCCGAGCGCGAGCGCGCCGACCACCGCCCCCGGCAGCGAGCCCATGCCGCCCAGCACGATGATGCCGAGCAGGCGCGCGATCCACTGGTAGTGCGAGCCGGGCAGGAACGGATAGAGCACGCTCGCGATCGAGCCGCCGGCGCCGGCGCTCGCCACGCCGATGGCGAACGTCAGCGTCGCCACGGCCCCGACGTTCACGCCAACGAGCTCGGCGCCCTGCGGGTTCACCGCGCTCGCGCGGATCGCCCGGCCGAGCCACGTCCAGGTGAGGATCGCGTAGAGGCCGCACAGCACCACGATCGCCACGAGGCCGCCGTACACCTGGGCCTTCGGCAGGAACAGCTCGCCGATCGAGAAGGACTGGTTGCCGTAGGCGGGGCGGACCGAGTGCGACGTGTTGCCCCAGATCTCGCCCATCAGCCCCTCGAGCACCAGCGCGAGCCCGAACGTGAGCAACACCGTCGCAGCGGGCGGCGCCCTCCGGATCCGCCCGACCGCGGTCAGGTAGAGCACCCAGCCGAACAGGAACATCGCCGGCGTGGTGATGAGGATCGCGACGAGCGGATCCATGCCGGTCGACTCCCACAGCGACCAGGTCAGGAAGGCCGCGAAGATGAGGAACGCCCCGTGCGCGATGTTGATCACGTTCATCACGCCGAAGATCAACGTCAGCCCCGACGCGAGCAGGGCGTAGACGCCGCCGATCAGGAGGCCGAGGAGTAGTGCTTGAAGGAACTCGGTCAAAGCATCAAGGGCGGCGGAGGACCCGCGAGGAAGTATCCCCGCGGGCCTCGCCTCCTACCTAGTTGGACACCCCCGGGTCCCAACTGGTCAGGATCTCCTCGGTCGTCGCGGCTTCCTCGGGCAGGATTATCTCCGGCACCCCGCTCTGCCACTGCCCGGCGAGGAACTCGCCGGTCGGAGCGCCCGTCTCGTCCCAGCTGAGCGGGCCGAGGATCGTGTCCACCTCGTTCTCGCGCAGCCAGTCGGCCAGCTTCAGCTGGTCCTCGCGCGCCACCGAGCCGACCGCCTTCACGGCCGCCTCGAGCACCTGCGCGGCCGCATAGCCGTCCGCGGCGTCCTCGGGCACCTCGTTGCCCCCGAACATCTCCTGGTACTTGGCGACGAACTCCTGGTTGCCCGGCGTCGACGCCTCCTTCGAGTGGCTCACCCCATAGAAGATGCCCTCGGTGGCGTCCTTGCCGATCGCCTGGGCGTACTGGTCACCGAGGGACGGGGCCGTCGTCTGGTAGAGCATCTGCGGGATGAAGCTCGCCTTCAGGAGCGCGCGGACCATGCCCACGCCGTCCTCGAAGGTGGCCCCGTGGACCACGAGCTCGGCCCCGCTCGACTTGACCGCGTTCGCGATCGCGTCGTAGTTCGGGTTGTCGATCGTGTAGGTCTCGCGGTAGACGGTCTTGATGCCGGCCGCCGTGAGCTTCTTCTCGATGCCCTCGGACGTCGGCTGGGCGAACGGGTCGTCGAGCGTCGGGTAGGCCGCCGTCTTGGGCCGCTCGCTCTCCGGCAGCTCGGTGGTCAGCCAGTTTGCCCAGGCATCGCCCTGCTTGTCGGCCGTGGCCTGCTGGGCGAAGAACAGATACTTGAAGCCGCGGTCGAAGAGCTCGGGGGCGCCGCCGGCGGGCTCCACGAACAGCATCCGGTTGCGCTCGGCGACGGCCGACGCGGGCAGGTTGAGCAGCGACGAGAACGTGCCGAGCAGCAGGTCCACCTTGTCCTGGCTGATCAGCGCGTTGTAGTCGGCGACGATCGTGTTCTGGTTCGACGCATCGTCCTTGATCACCATCTCGACGTTGCGCCCGTCGATCAGGCCGCCCTTCTCGTTGACGAGCGCCTCCCAGACCTTGTAGCCCTGCTGAGCCGCCTTGCCGGGCTCGGAGAACTCGCCGGTAAGCGGGAGCGAGGCGCCGACCTTGACGGGCTCGCCGCCTCCGCCGCCACCGCCGCCGCCGCCGTCGTCATCGTCGTCGCCGCAGCCGGCGACCACGAAGATCGCCAGCGCCAGCAGCGCGAGAGCGAGCCAACCACGCTTCTGCATTCGATCTCCTCCACTCGTTCGCTCGAGCCGGCGCGACCGACGGCGGGAGCTTCTCCTCACAACCGTGGCCGTGTTGGGAATCTGCCCCGTCGGCCTTGGTTGCAAACGTTTGCTGCAATCGTGTGCAGCCTAAGCCGTGTCCGCCTGGCTTGTCAACAGCGCGGCGCCGCTCTCAACGGCAGCGTAACGGTGCCGGGTTCTACCGTGCCTCAGCCGGGGACACGGTCGACCCGCGCACCACGAGGCTCGGCTCGAGCCGGATGTCGCGCGGCGGCGCGCCCCCGTTCAGCAGGTTCTCGAGCATCAGCTCCGCGGCCGCCATGCCGATCTCGTAGTGCGGGATGCGGATGGTCGTGAGCGGCGGCTGGAAGCGGCCCGCGAACGGCATGTCGTTGAAGCCCACCACCGAGATCTCATCCGGGCAGGCGATCCCGCGCTCTGCGAAGACGTCGTAGCAGCCGAGCGCGATCAGGTCGTTCGCGGCGGCGATCGCCGTGGGGCCGGCGCCGCGCCCGAGCAGCTCGGCGCACGCCTTCGCCCCCTCGGCCTCGGTGAACGCCCCGGTCACGACGACGAGCTCGGGGTCGGGCTCCAGGCCGAGCTCGCGCATCGCCTCGTGAAAGCCCTCGTGCCGGTCGAGCCCCGTCGACAGCTCGAGCGGGCCGGCGATGTGGGCGATGCGCGTGTGGCCGAGCTCCGCGAGGTGCTCGACGGCGAGGCGGATGCCCTTGCGGTCGTCGGCCGTCGCCGAGGAGATGCCGCTGTCGGGGGCGCGGCGGTTCACGAGCACCACCGGGATGCCGGAGTCGATGAGCTCGTCGAGGAACTCGTGGTCGCGGCGCGCGGTCGCCGCCACGATGCCGTCGACCTGGCGCGCGCGCATCGCGTGCCAGTCGATCCGCTCGCGCTCCGGGTCGTTGTCGGTGTTCGCCATGAGCGGCGTGTAGCCGCTCTCCTCGAGCCGGTCCTCGATCCCGCGCAGGATCGGCGGGAAGAGCGGGTTGGTCAGGTCCGGGATGAGGACGCCGATCGTGTACGAGCGGTTCGTCTTGAGGCCGCGGGCGATCGGGTTGGGGCGGTAGCCGAGTTCCTCCGCCGCCTGCAGCACACGGCGCGCGGTCTCCTCGTTCACGAGGGCGCGGGTCTCCTCGCCCAGCGCCCGCGAGGCCGTGCCGGGGTGCACGTTCGCGACCCTTGCGACGTCCCTCAGGGTCACACGTGTCGTCGCACTCTCGGATCCCAGCGCCATGATTGGACGATTATGCACGCGTTTGCAGTCGCTTCCGAGTGACGACGGACACCGTTCAGCGCGGCTCCCCGTGGGCGCCGCTCCGGCGGCCGCTGTTCCGCGCGATCTGGAGCTCCCTGCTCGGGTCGCAGCTCGTCGTCTGGATGCACACCGTCGGCGCCGTCACGGTGGTGGCGTCGCTGTCGGACTCGCCGGTCCTGATCGCCGCGGTCCAGACGGCCATCAGCACCCCGGCGGTCGTGCTCAGCCTGCTGGCGGGCGCGACCGCCGACATCGTCGACCGGCGCCGGCTCGTGCTGGCGGCGCAGGGCTGGATGGTGGCGGCGACGACCACGCTCGCCGTGCTCACGCTCACCGACACGGTCACCGCAGGGCTCACGCTCGCGCTGACGCTCGCGCTCGGCGCGGGCATGGCGCCGACCATCCTTGCCTACCAGGCGATGACGCCCGACGCGATCGGCGAGGACGAGCTGCCGGAGGCGGTGGCGCTCAACAGCGTTGCCATCAACATCGCTCGCGCGGTCGGCCCGGCGCTCGCCGGCCTCCTGATCGTCGCGCTGAGCGCGGGCGCCCTGTTCGCAATCGAGTCGGCCGCGGTGCTGTTGATCATGGGTGTGGTCTTCCGCCTGAAGGTCCCGTTCGAGCGCCCGGAGTCGCCCGAGCCGCTCTTCGAGGCGCTGCGAGCGGGTGCACGCTACGTGCGCTTCTTCGGCCCCGCGCGCACCATGTTGATCCGCGCCGGCCTGTTCGCCGGCTGCGCGAGCGCGCTCTGGGCGCTCCTGCCGGTTGTGGCCTTGGGGCCTCTCGACCTCGACTCGCGCGGGCTCGGCCTGTTGATGGGTTGCGTCGGCACCGGTGCTCTCTGCGGGGCCGCCGTGATGCCGCGCCTGCGGGCTCGGCTCGGGTTCGACCTGATGATCGCGCTCGCCTCGCTGACGCTCGCCGGCGGCCTCGCCGTGCTCGCCTGGGTCGACGAGCCCGTCGTGGTCGGCGGCGCGCTGCTCTTTACCGGGGCCTCGTGGCTGACAGTGCTGTCGTCGCTCAACACGGCCGCGCAATGGGCGGCCGCCGGATGGGTGCGCGCGCGGACGCTGGCGAGCTTCCAGTTCGTGATGCAGGGCTCGCTCGCGCTCGGCAGCCTCGTCTGGGGGCTCACCGCCGGAGCGACGACGGTGCGGACTGCGCTCATGGTCGCCGCTGGCGGCCTGCTGGCGGGCGTGATCGCCGGCCGGCGCTGGCCGCTGGGACCGGGGACGGACGTCGACGTGTCGCCGGCCGCGCACTGGGCATCGCCGGAGCTCGCCCTCGAGCCGCACCCGGCCGACGGCCCGGTGCTCGTCACGCTCGAGTACCGCGTGCCCATGGAGCGCGCGGACGAGTTCGTCGCGGCGATGACGGAGCTCGGCCGCATCCGGCGCCGCGACGGCGCCTACGCCTGGGACCTCTACGAGGACCTCGAGGACCGCGGCCGCTTCCTCGAGACGTTCACGGTCGGCTCCTGGCAGGAGCACCTGCGCCAGCACGAGCGCGGCACGGTGGCGGACCTCGACGTCGAGCGGCGCGTCAAGGAGATCCACGAGGGACCGGGGCCGCCGGTGGCGCGCCACCTGCTCTCGGCTCGGGCCGCGCAGCGGGCCCGCGAGCAGGAGCGCTAGCCGTGTTCGACCGCGCGGTCGCGCATTCGCTGATCCGGGAGAGCGCCGGGTCGGGGGCGGTGGTGGTGGTCAGTCGCCGATGACGCCGCCGCCGTCCGGCAGCGCGAGACGCAGGTAGGCCGTGGGCGAGTGTCCCGTGAACTGCTGGAAGTCGCGCACCATGTGCGCCTGGTCGTAGTAGCCGCAGCGCTGGGCGATCTCCGCCCAGCCGCTGCCGGCGCCGGGCTGAGCCAGCTCGAGCGCGTGCCTGAAGCGCAGGATGCGCGCGTACAGCTTCGGCGGCAGGCCGACGTAGTCGTTGAAGACGCCTATCAGGTAGCGCCGGCTGCAACCGAGCGTCTCGGTCAGGGAGCCGATTTCGAGCGCGCCGCGGGTCGCGTGCAGGCGCGAGAGCGCCCACACCAGGCTGGGCGGCGGCGGGTCCGCCGCGCCGACCCGCGCCAGCAGGAACGAGTCGATTAGGGCGAAGCGCTCCTCCCAGCCGGCCGCCTCGAGCAGCTGCTCTCGAACCAGGCCTCCGAGGCCGCCGAAGCACTCCTCCAGCGTCACGAGCCGGCCTCGGAGGTGACGCATGGGCATGCCGGCGACGAGGCTCGCCCCGACCGGTGTCAGGTAGACCTCCGCGCCGCTCTGGCGGCCGCCGGTATCGACCAGCGCATACGTGTCATGGAGGCCGCCGAGGAACCCCTCGCCGAACAGCCGCCAGTCGCCCCCGTCGACCGGGGTGCGCACGGCGAGCGGCGGCCCGAGGTTGAAGATAAGGGGGGCGCGGAGGTCGGGCGCCTCCATCCGCCGCGTGAAGGTCGACGTCTCCTCGTCGTACCCGCAGTAGTGCACGACGTACGGGCGCAGGCGCGGATCCGGGTCGCCGAAGACGAGCTCCCAGCGGTCCTGCTCGGACTCGTGGCGTATCACTCGCAGCCGCGAAGGGGCCTGCAGAGGCATGTCTGCGACCGAGGCTATCGCTCGCGCGGCGGCTCGTGGAGGCCGAAGCCGGAGCCCTGGTCGTCCTTGCAGAGCACGAAGCGCCCGAAGCGGGCGATCGAGTCGGGATCCTCATTCGACACGTAGGCGCCGACCTCGCCGCCCAGGTCACGCACGCGCGCGAGCGCGCCATCCAGCTCGTCCACCCGGAAGAAGACGTATGGGCTCGCGCCGTCGTCGCCCGCGTGGATCCCGCCGGGGATGTTGGGCGTCTCGATCGTCGCGCCGTTTCCCTCGTCGACGAACTCCCAGCCGAACAGGCTGCCGTAGAACTCTCGGGCGCGCGGGAGGTCGCCCACGCCCAGCTCGAAGAAGCTCAGCTCACCGTTCATGGGGACCATGGTTGCGGGTGGGCCTGGACCTGGTCTTGGACGTTTTTGACCCCTGCCTCGGACCCGTTGTCGATTTCGGCCGGTCCCGATTGTCGTCTCTGTAGAGGGGCCGCGAGGGCGGCTCGAGGCTACAACCGACGGAGATGAGATGGGTACGGGATTTGAGAGACTGGACTCGACGGAGGACGGAGGCCGGCCCGTCGTCGCGACGACCTTCGTGACGCTCGACGGCTACATGGTCGGGCCCGATGAGGACATGAGCTGGGCGATCGAGCGCTTCGACCCCGAGATGCAGGCGGACATCGCGCAGGCCATGCGCGAGTGGTCCGATGTCTTCGTGTTCGGGCGGGCCACGTACGAGATCTTCGCCGCGTACTGGCCCAGTGCGGTTCCCTACGAGGAGGGCGACGAGCTGAAGCCGGCGGAGGGGAAGGAGGACCCGCGCGTGATCGCGGCACTCAACGACTCTCCCAAGGTGGTGTTCTCGAAGACGCTCGACTCGCCGGATTGGAGCAACACGCGAGTGGTCGACGGGAGATTGGAGGACGAGATCGCCAGGCTGAAGACGCAACCGGGCAAGGCCGTCAGCATCCAGGGGAGCGCCAGCATCGTTCAGGCGCTCGCGCGCGCGGACCTGATCGACGAGTACCGGCTCTACGTGCACCCTGTCCTGCTGGGAGCGGGCAAGCCGCTGTTCACGAACGGGACCGAGCGCCAGGACTTCGAGCTGGCCGCCGTCAAGCCATACGCGAACGGCGTCGTCGCCGCGACCTACAGTCGCAAGGCGGTGGCGTGATGGCCCAGTACGCAGTGATGATCTACGAGCGCGTCGCTCCCGAGGAGCTGCCGCCAGAGGTGCAGGCCGCCCACGCACAGCTGCCCGGGCGGATCGCCGAGCAGGGCGGGCGCGAGGTGGCGGGGATGGCGCTCCATCCCAATGAGACGGCGACCTCGATCCGCGGCGGCGTCGTGACCGACGGCCCGTTCATCGAGACCAAGGAGGTGCTGGCCGGCGTGTTCGTCATAGAGGCACGCGACCTCGACCACGCTCTCGCCCTGGCCAAGCTGACCCCGATCGTCGACGGCGGCGTCGAGGTCAGGCCCCTGCTCGGCTTCGAGGTGGCGGAGGGGAGCTGAGCCCGGTCGGCGACGACGCGGTCAAGCAGGCGGTGAACGCCGCGCACCGTCGCGAGTGGGCCTTCGTGCTCGCCGCGACGGTGCGCGTGACGCGCGAACTGGATGCTGCCGAGGAGGCCGTCCAGGACGCGTACGTCCAGGCGCTGCGGACGTGGGCGAGCGACGGGGTGCCCGAGCGACCCGGCGCGTGGCTCACGACGGTCGCGCGCCGCAACGCGCTGAACGTCATGCGCCGGCGGCGGACGCTCGATACCCGGCTGCCGCTGCTCGTCGAGCGGGAGGACACCGAGATGCCCGAGCCCGATGCCGAGGCGATCCCCGATGACCGCCTGCGGCTCATATTCACCTGCTGCCATCCGGCGCTCGCGCCGGAGGCCCAGATCGCGCTCACGCTGCGGCTCGTGTGCGGCCTCGCGACGCCTGACGTAGCCCGTGCGCTGCTCGTGGCCGAGGCGACGATGGCCGCTCGCCTCACCCGCGCCAAGAAGAAGATCGCGGCCGCCCGGATCCCGTACGTGGTGCCCTCGGGAGCTGAGCTGCCGGAGCGCGTCGACGCCGTGCTGACCGTCATCCACCTGCTCTACGCGTCCGGCCACACGGCCTACTCGGGCGCGGAGCTCACGCGCGACGAGCTCAGCGACCGCGCGCTCGACCTTGCGCGCATGCTGCACGGGCTGATGCCCGACGAGCGCGAGGCCGCGGGGCTGCTCGCGCTGCTCCTCGTTCATCACGCGCGCCGGGCGACCCGCACCGACGCGAGTGGGACACTGCTCCGCCTCGAGGATCAGGACCGCTCGGCGTGGGATCGCGAGCTGATAGCCGAGGCCGATCGGCTGCTCGTGATGGCGCTGCGCGCGGGGCCGGCCGGGCGCTTCACGCTGCAGGCGGCGATCGCGGCCCTGCATGCACAGGCGCCGAGCTACGCGGAGACCGACTGGCCGCAGATCCTGACGCTCTACGACGAGCTGCTGCGGGTGTGGCCGTCGCCGGTGGTCGAGCTGAACCGCGCGGTGGCGGTGTCGATGGTCGACGGCCCGGAGGCGGCGCTCGCCGAGGTGGAGGCGCTCGAGCGCGACCGCCGCCTGGCGGGCTATCCCTACCTGCCCGCAACCAAGGCCGACCTCCTGCATCGCCTTGGCCGCGACGAGGAGGCCGCCGGGGCTTACGCGGCGGCGCGGGAGCTCAGCGACAACGCGGCGGAGCGGGACTTCCTCGCCGCGCGCACTCGGGCGACCTCCACCTAGCCGTCGCGCTAGCGTGGCTGGGCATGCGAGCGCCGATCCAGCTGGACCTGCATCTGCCGAACTTCAACTATCCGGGCGTCGGGCCCGAGGCCGTCTTCGAGAAGCTGGTCGAGATCGTCACGACCGCGGAGCAGGCGGGCTTCAGCTCCGTGACCGTGATGGACCACTATCACCAGATCGCGCCGCTCGGGCCGCCGCAGAACTGGATGTTCGAGGGCAACACGATGCTCGCCGGACTCGCGGCGCGAACGGAGACCATCGCCCTCGGCCTGCTCGTCGCCGGCGTCACCTACCGAAACCCTGCCCAGCACGCCAAGATCACGACGACGCTCGACGTCATCTCCGGCGGCCGCGCGTTCCACGGCATCGGCGCGGGCTGGTTCGAGGCGGAGCACGACGCCTACGGCTACGACTTCCCGCCGCTCAAGGAGCGCTTCGAGCGGCTCGAGGACCACCTGCAGATCGCCCGTGCGATGTTCACGGACGAGCAGGCGACCGTCGCCGGAAGGCACCACTCGGTCAACGGCGCCTACAACAACCCGAAGCCCCTGCGCGGCGACATCCCGATCCTGATCGGCGGCAGCGGCGAGCGCAAGACCCTGCGGATGGTCGCCCAGTACGCGGACGGCTGCAACCTGTTCGGCGATCCGGAGCGAGCCCGGCATCTGCTCGACGTGCTGGAGGCCCATTGCGAGCGGGTCGGCCGCGATCCGGACGAGATCACGAAGACGTCGATGCGGACGATCGCGATTGCCGAGACTGAGGACGCCGCGCAGGCCAAGCTCGAGGCGATGCGGGCCGCCGGGGTCCCCGAGCGGCGGATAGCCGCCACCGTGGCGGGCACGCCCGAGCAGGTCCTCGAAGACGCGGAGGCCTACCAGGAGGTAGGCATCGAGGGCCTGACCTTCTCGATGCCGGATGTCCACGACCTGGACGCAGTGGCGCTGGCCGGTGAGACGCTCGCCCCGCTCTTCAACGCGGAGCCCCAGCCGGCGTAGGGCCTCTCACGCGGCCGTTCGCGGACCCCGGGGCGACTTGACTGCAATCGTATGCTGTCGCGCAGTCACTGGGCCTGCGCGCGCTGCTCGGAGGCCGGAATGGGAGGAGCACCGGCATGAAGTTCGTGCGACGGTTTGTGGAGACGCGGCGCAGGCGACACGGGACAGCGGCCGTGGCGGTGCTGCTCACCGGCGGGCTCCTGGCGGCCGGGACGAGCGTCGGCGGCGGCTTTCCCTTCGGCGGCTCAGGCGTCGACGAGCCCGACCTGATCCTCGTGAACGGCGAGATCCTGACGCTGGATCAGGACCAGCCGCGGGCGGGGGCGATTGCCATCAGCGGCGACGAGATCACGGCGGTCGGGTCGAGCCGCTCCGTCGCCAGGCTCGCCGGGCGCCGCACCCAGACGATCAACCTGCGCGGCCGGACGGTTATCCCCGGGCTCGTCGACGGGCACACGCACGCCATCCGCGGCGGGCAGACCTTTGACCAGGAGACCTACTGGCTGGACGCCGGCTCGCTCGAGGAGGCGCTCGCCCGGGTCACCGAGGCGGCGGGCGAGCGGGAGCCGGGCCAGTGGGTCGCAGTGGTCGGCTCATGGCATCCGAACCAGTTCAGGGAAGGGAGGCCGCCGAGCGTCGCCGACCTGACCCAGGCCTCCCCCACCAACCCCGTCTACGTCCAGTACCTCTACGACTACGCGCTCGTCAACGAGGCGGGCATCGAGGCGCTCGGCCTCAACACGTCGCCGACGCCGCCCGCGCCTGGGATCGTCGTCGAGCGCGATGCGAACGGCCAGGCGACCGGCCGGCTCCTCGGCGGCATCGGCCCGTTCAACACGCTCGTGGCAAGCATCCTTCCGGCGACGTTCGAGGAGCGCAAGGACAGCCTCGAGAACTACTTCACCGCTCTGGGCGCGTCCGGCGTGACGGGCTTGATCGACGACAGCGCGGGCCCCGCGGCGAGCTACGAGACGCTGTTCGCCCTGAACGACGAGGGCCGGCTGTCGCTGCGGGCGGGATTCCGCGTGCCGGCGCAGGCGCCCGGTAACGAGTCCGCCTTCTTCGAGTCGCTGATGGCCTTCCGCGCACCGCGCGAGCGCGGTGGCCCCACCCCATTCGTGGGAATGGGAGAGGCCGTCGTCTTCGGCGTCAACGACGGCGTGAGGATGGGCCCGGGCTTCCAGGCGACGCCCGAGGCTCTGGCCGAGCTGAAGGAGGTTGCGACCCTTGCGGCGTCGCGCCGCATCCCGCTGGAGATCCACGCATACACGGACGACGCCGCGTCGCAGATACTCGACGTCTTCGAAGAGGTCGACGCCGTCCACCCCATCCGCAACCTGCGCTGGGCGATGGCGCACCTCAACACCGGCTCGCCGGAGACGATCGCGCGGATGAAGGCGCTCGGCATGGCGTTCTCGGTTCAGATGGGGCCGTACTTCGAGGGCCCCGCGATCCTCGAGGCGAACGGGCCCGAGGTCGCGCTGAGGTCGGCGGCCCGGGCCGCGCTCGACCAGGGGCTCGTCGTCGCGGGCGGCACCGACGCCACACGCATCGGCGACTACCGCGTCTGGCCGGCGGTCGAGTTCCAGGTCACCGGCGCGTCGCTCGGCAATGCGGTGGTGCGGCCGCCCGACCAGCGCATGACCCGGATGGAGGCCCTGCGGTCGTACACGCTCGGCTCCGCCTGGCTCGCGTTCGACGATGACGACCGCGGCTCGCTGGCGGAGGGCAAGCTGGCCGACCTCGCGGTCCTCGACGCGCCCTATCTGCGCGTCCCCGCGACGCGGATCGGCGAGATCCGCTCGCTGCTCACCCTGCGCGGCGGCGACGCGGTCTACGACCGGAGGGGCTGGGTGAACGACTGACGGCTCAGGACACGGCCGTCGGCTGAGGTGCCGGTGGCCTCGCCGGCGGGGACTCGCGCTCCTCCTCGACGATCACCTTGCCGCGCGTCTCCGGCAGCAGCCAGCAGCAGGTGATGGCGAGCGTGCAGGCAACCAGGCCGACGATCACGATCGACTCGCCCAGGCCGATCTCGTCCGCGGTGATCCCGATGAAGCCCGGCCCGAGTGCGGCCAGCCCGCGGCCCACGTTGTAGGCGAGCCCCTGGCCGGCGGCGCGCATGTTCGAGGGGAACAGCTCGGCCAGGAACGACCCGTAGCCGGCGGCCTGGCCCGACGCGAAGAAGCCCAGGAAGAAGGAGACCACGTAGGTGACGAAGCTGCCGTCGATCGGGACCGTCACGAAGGCGACGATCGCCGCGGCCGAGCCCAGGAAGTAGAGCGTGAACGCGGGCCGGCGGCCGAGGGCGTCGTGGATGAAGCCGGCCAGGATGTAGCCGACGAAGGAACCGGCGATCACGACCCAGCTGTAGGTGGCGGTGCCGACGACCGTCTGACCGCGCTCCTCCACGAGGAACGTCGGGAGGAACACGAACACCGAGTAGTAGGTCCCCTGGCCGCCGACACCGAACACGTGGCCAGGATCGAGGTTCGCCTGATCTCCGGCCGGAACAGGAGTGGAAACGAGATCGGCGAGCCTTTCGATGCCCCGGTCTTGACGCGGTCGCGGGTGGTCAGCCGGATGAAGAACGCCGCGGCCGCCGGCAGGATTCCGAGGAGGAACAGGTAGCGCCAGGCCTGGTCGTCGTTGAGCGCGTCGAACAGGATCAGGTAGGCGGCCGTGGACGCGGCCCAGCCGATTGCATACGTGCTCTGCAGGAATCCCATCGTCCGGCCGCGCTGCTTCGGGTTCGCGTACTCGGCCAGCAGCGCCGCCCCGACCGCCCACTCGGCCCCGAACGTGAAGCCGTGCAGCGTCCGCCACAGGAGCAGCTGCTCGAGATTCTGCGCCGTCGCGGTAAGAGCGCTGAACAGCGAGTAGCCGAGGATCACGAACGTGAGCACCCGCACCCGGCCGAAGCGGTCCGCCAGCGTCCCGCCGACCACGCCGCCGAACGCCGAGGCCACCAGGCTGACCGCGACCACGAAGGGCCCGTCGGACGCCGAGAGGCTCAGCGACGCCGTGATCGCCGGCAGCGCGTAGGCGAACATGGTCCAGTCGAAGCCGTCGAGGCCCCACCCGAGCCCGGACGCCACGAACGCGCGCTTGCGCTGCGTTTCGACTTCCTCGGGTGGGATGTTGAGCTCGTCGTTCGCCACGGAGGCGCGCTCGCATCTCGCTTGCGGACGGCTCGTCTACCCGGAACACCGGAGAGTTCACAACGCGAGCGCGACTAGGCAGCGGCGTCCAGCGCGAAGGGACGCCCGGGCAGGAACAGCGCGTCGGCTGCGGGCCGGTACTCGTCGAGCTCCGGTGCGTGCTCGTAGCTCGCTCGAGGTCCCCTCTCGGCGATCGCGTGAAGGGCGGCGACCAGGTAGTCGACGTCCTCACGTGTCGTCCCGAGCCCGAGGCTTGCGCGCACGGCTCCCGGAAGCGGCGGGTGGTTCCCGGCACCCAGCTCGACGCGGAGGCGCTCGAGCTCCCGGCTCGACAGGCCGAGGAGCCTGGCAATCAGCGGATGCGCGCAAAAACACCCGTTCCGGACCCCGATTCCGTGCTCGGCGCTCAGGACCGCCGCAAGCAGCGGATGCCGGTAGCCGTCGAGGTTGAAGGTGGCGAGCCCCACGCGATCCGCGCCCCGCCAGAGGCGAAGCGACTGCAATCCCTCCACCTCCGACAGCCCTGTCCACAGGCGGGCGGACAGCTCTCGTTCGTGTTCGACGACCGCATCCATGCCCAGCGCGGCGAGCTGCCGGCAAGCCGCGCCGAGCGCCACGACGCCGACGACGTTGGGCGATCCTGCCTCGTGCAGCTCGGGGCCGTCGGCCCAGATCACGTCGTCCAGCGTTACGAGCTTGATTGCCCCGCCGCCTCGGAGGAGCGGCTCACTTCCCCGCAGGCGCTCGTGGTTGCCCACGAGCGCGCCGGCTCCGAACGGGGCGTACATCTTGTGGCCCGAGAGGGCCAGGTAGTCGACGCCCGCTCCCGCCATGTCGACCGGACGATGCGGGGCAAGCTGCGCGGCGTCGACGAACAGCTCGGCCCCGTGGTCGTGAGCCAGGGCAGCGAGCCGCGCAATCGGCCAGACTTCGCCGGTCACGTTGGAGGCGCCGGTCACGGCGAGCAGGTCGATTCCCGGGCGCGCCGTCCCGAAGGCGTGCTCACAGGCCGCGCAGAGCTCGTCGGCGGAGCGCGTGAACGGGAGCATCTGCAGATCGCGGCGCCGCCAGGGAAGCATGTTGGAGTGATGCTCGACTGGGCTGCTGAGGACGCGCGCCGCGGGCGGCAGCGTCTCCGAGAGCACGTTGATCGCCTCGGTCGTGTTGCGCACGAACACGACGTCCTGATCGCTGCGAGCGCGCACCAGCTCCCGAACGCTCTCCCGTGCTCCCTCGAACGCCGCCGTCGCGAGCTGTGACTTGAAGCCGCTGCCGCGGTGCACGCTGCTGTACCAGGGAAGGAAGGCCTGCACCGCCTCCCACACCTCGGCCAGGGCGGGCGTGCTGGCGGCATAGTCGAGATTCACGTAGCGGCGCGTGCGCCCGTCGATGCATGGGACCTCGGTCTCGGCGCCCACCAGGCGGGCGGGCGCGGCGCGACGCTTCAGCGCGTCACCCTTCGATCGCGGCATCCCTGTCCCGTGCTGGCGGCCGGCCGGCGTGCTGCGCCGGGCGCGCGATCCGCCTCTCGACGCGGCGCGCAAAGCGCTCGACCAGCTGCCGGCCACGGGAGCGCTCCGGCCGGGCAGCCTCGCGGCGGTCGAGCGCGCGCGCGACCAGCGTTCCGAGCAGCGGTCCGTTGCTCATGGTGTCCGTTTGCTCATCGCGCCGCCACGCTACGGCCCACCAGCCGCGCTCGCTACGTGGAGGCACCGCAGGTTTATCGAGGGCTCAGGGCACCCCGTCCCGGTGGCTCGTGGCCCACACGGGTACGCTTGGAATCAGCCGCCGCCGGCCCAGGAGCGACACATGAAGAGCCCCCCGGCCGCACCTGGCCGGATGGACGTGCCCAGGCGCACCCACCTTCTCGAGCGCGAGACCGAGCTGGAGCAGATCGGCCGTGCCCTTCTCTCGGCAGCGACCGGGTCGGGAGGCGTCGTCCTGGTCCAGGGTGCGCCCGGAATCGGCAAGACCTCGCTCCTGGGAGAGGCTGCCGATCTGGCCGCGACAGAGGGGATGGCCCTCCTGCGCGCCCGCGGCGCCGTCATGGAGCGGGAGTTCGCGCTCGGCGTCCTGATGCAGCTGCTCGCGCCCAGCATCGAGCAGCTCACAAACCGGCAGCGCGAACAGGTTTTCACGGGCGCCGCCGGGCTGGCGCGTCCGCTGTTCGAGGAGGTCCCCGACCGAGCCGCCGCAGACGACCGCCTGTTCGCACGCTTCCATGGCCTGCACTGGCTGTGCGCGCGCTTGGCGGAGGAACGGCCGCTCGCCCTGTTCGTGGACGATGCCCATTGGGCCGACGAGCAGTCGCTCCGTTTCCTCGCCTATCTGCAGGCGAGGATCGACGAGATTCCGGCGTGCCTGGTCGTGGCCATGCGCCCCGGGGAGATCGAGGCCGCTCCCGACGCCCTGACCCAGCTGATCGAGCGAGAGCCACAGGCGGTCGTGCGGCCGAAGCCGCTCAGCCCGGAAGCGATCGCCGCCCTGGTGCGCGCCCGGCTCGGTGCGGAGACGGCCGACGAGGTGTGCTTCGAGTGCGCGCGGACGACTCGCGGGAATCCGCTGCTGGCGCGCCAGCTGGTCGTTGCGTTGGAGGAGGAGCAGGGCCCCGCTCCCACGAGTCTGGACGTGGACACGATCGCCTCCATGGGCCCGCCATCCGTGGCTCGTTTCGTAACCGCCCAGCTGCGACGACGGGCCCCGGCGGTGGAGGCTGTCGCGCAGGCGCTGGCGGTGCTCGGTGACGACGCCTCACTGGCGGACACCGCGAAGGTGGCGGGGGTCGATCGCAATACCGCGGCTGAAGCCGTCGATGCCCTGATCGAGGCGGAACTGCTGCATCCAGGCCTTCCGCCGAGCTTCGTGCACCCGATCATCCAGCAGGCGCTGCACGATTCCGTGCCGCCGGCCGAGCGCGTGCGGCTGCACATGGCCGCGGCTCGTGAGCTCTCCGGGGACAGCGCTCGGTGTGAGCGCGCCGCCGCCCACCTGCTCGCGGCGAGTTCCGCCGGCCCGGCAGATGGGCGGTGGGCATACCAGGTGCTCACCGCCGCGGCCCGACGGGCCGGCGAGCGCGGCTCGGCCGATCAGGCCGTGCGTTTCCTGCGCCGCGCGCTCGTCGAGGAGGCGCCCAGGGCACAGCGCCGGTCGCTCCTGCTCGACCTCGGCGCGGCCGAGTCGGCCGCACGCATGCCCGCGGCGGCCGGCCGCATGGAGGAGGCACGTGGCCTCGCGAGCACTCCGGCCGAGCGCGCACAGGCAGCGCTGGGCCTCTCGATGGTGCGCTTCCTGGCCGCCGAGCTGCCCGAGGCGGTGGCCGCGTGCGAGGAGGTGCTGGAGGCACCCGGTGATCTCGACCGCGAGCTCCATCTGGCGCTCGAGTTCCAGGCCGCTGCCACCCGGGTCGTCGGCGGGCTGCCCAGCGCGGAGACGCTCGAGCGACTGCTGTCGCGCGAGGGTGAGGTGAGCCGCGGTGAGACGGCCGCCGAGCGCAGCCTGCTCGCGATGATGGCGATCGTCTTTGCCGGCACCACCGCCCGAGGCGCGACCGAGGTTGCCGCGCTGGCCGAAGCGGCCTGGGGAGACGGCCGGCTCCTCGAGGAGGTTCGCTCCGAGCACCCCGCGCTCGCGGCGCCGGCGACCGCGATCGCGTTGACGGCCGCGACGATCGCCCTCGCCCTCACCGGCAGGCTGACCAGGGCGATCGAGGTCTGGAGCGCCGGCGTCGACGAGGGCCGCGCGCGCAGCTCGATGCTCCTCTACTCGAACTCGCTCGGCCTGCGTGCTTCCGGGAGGTCTTGGCGCGGCGACCTCGCCGACGCCGAGGCCGATGCCGTTGCGGCCCTCGAGCTGCTGCCTGCCGGCGACCCGATCATCCGGCCCGCCGCGCTGTCCGCGCTCGCCGACGTCTACATCGAGCGGGGCGCCTTCGCCGAGGCGCGGACGCTCCTGCGGACAGGCTGGCCGACCGGGGAGCTGCCGCTGTCGCTGAGCATCAGCCAGGCGCTCGCCTCCCGGGGCCGGCTGGCACTCCGCATGGGCGACCCGAGCGCGGCCCTGAGCGATCTCGAGGACGCCGGCCGACGATCGCTGGCGATCGCCTACCTGAACCCCTGCGCGCTGATGTGGCGCAGCTACGCGGCGCTCGCGTCGGCACGCCTCGGGGAGCACGATCGCGCCCGCGAGCTGGTCGATGAGGAGCTCGAGATCGCACGACGGTTCGGGGCCCCGGAGCCGATCGGCGAGGCGCTTCGGATACAGGCGCTGCTCGCGCCGGCCGACCAGATGGCCGAGCTTGCGCGCGAGGCGGCAGACGTGCTCGCCGGCTCGGAGCTGCGGGTGGCGCACGCGCGGGCGCTGATCGACCTCGGCGCGGCACTGCGGCGACGAGGGCATCGCCGCGACGCTCGCGAGCCGCTGCGCGAAGGACTCGACCTCGCCAACCGGTGCGGGTCCGTCGTGGAGACCGAAAGGGCGCTCGACGAGCTGCGGGCCACCGGTGCGCGGCCGCGCCGCCCGGTCGTGAGCGGTGTCGCGGCCCTCTCCCCTCAGGAGCGCCGGATCGCGGCCATGGCCAGCGAGGGGTTGAGCAATCGCGAGATCGCCGAAGCCCTCTTTCTCACGCGCCGGACGGTCGAGATGCACCTGACGGGCGCCTATCGCAAGCTCGACGTGTCGGGCCGCGCGGGGCTGCCGGCCGCGCTGGCGTGAGACGCAGGATCGCCCTGCGTTGCTGACGCTCGCGCTCATCATCCGGAGGTGATGAAGGCCTTCAATCAGGCCTGGGAGACGTTCTTCCGCCACGGCATCACGGACCACTCGATCAAGGAGCTGTGCCGGCTCTACATCTCGAAATCGGTCGACTGCGAGTACTGCGGCGGTCAGCGCTCCGTGACGGCTGCGGAGCAGGGCACGAGCGAGAACCAGATCGACGAGATCCTCGAGTTCGAGACCTCGGAGCGCTTCGACGAGCGTGAGAAGGCGGCGCTCCGGTGGGCGATGGCGATCGCGTGGGACGCGGACATCGCGGACGACGAGGCGTGGGTCGACCTGCACAAGCACTTCACCGAGCCTCAGCTGATCGAGCTCGGCCACTTCATCGCGCTGACCCTCGGCCAGCAGCGCATGCTGAAGACGGTGCGCATCAAGCACGGCGAGTACATGCCCGGCACGAAGGCCGGGTTCGCGCCCGAGCCGGCGCGCTAGGCGCGCTCGCGCACGGCGGCCGCGATCGAGCCGGCCGTCGGCATGAACGCGTCCTCGAGCGGAGGGCTGTAGGGGATCGGCGTCTCCCCGGTGGCGATCACCCAGGCGTCGTCCAGGTCGTGGAGCGCCTCGGCCGCGACCGTGCCGACGAGGTTCGCCGCCCAGCCGCCCAGGCGGGGGCCTTCCTCAACAGCCACGAGCCGATTGGTCTTCTCGACCGAGCGCAGCACCGTCTCGAGGTCGAGCGGACGCAGCGTGCGAAGGTCGATCACCTCCGCGTCGATGCCGTCCCCGGCCAGCTGCTCAGCCGCCGCGAGCGAGTCCGGCACGCCCTTGGCGATCGAGACGAGGGTCAGGTCCGAGCCATCGCGAATCACGCTCGCCTCGCCGAGCGGCACGACGTCGCCGTTCTCCGGCGCCGGCCCCTTGACCGAGTAGAGGCGCTTGTGCTCGAGGAAGATGACCGGGTTGTCGTCGCGAATCGCCGCCTTGAGGAGTCCCTTCGCGTCCGCGGGGCTCGAGGGCGCAGCGATCTTCAGCCCCGGGATCGACTGGAACCAGGTGGCGTGGAACTGCGAGTGCATCGCGCCGAAGCGGCCCCCGCCGCCGACCGCCGAGCGCACGACGAGCGGCACCGGCCCCTGCTCGTTCGAGATGAACCAGAACTTGGCGGCCTGGTTGACGAGGCTGTCCATGGGCAGCGCCATGAAGTCGCCGAACATCACCTCGAACACCGGGCGCAGCCCGGTGACGGCGGCGCCGAAGGCCGCGCCCGCCAGCGCGAGTTCCGAGATCGGCGTGTCGAAGACGCGCTCGTCGCCGAAGCGCTGGTGCAGCTCGGGCGTCGCCTTGAAGACGCCGCCGGCCGCGGCCACGTCCTCCCCGAAGAAGATGACGGCCGGGTCGCGCTCGATCTCCTCGGCCAGCGCGTCGCGGATCGCGGCCCGGAACTCGAGGGTGTCGCTCACGGGGCGAACTCCGTGGCGCGCTCCTTCTCCGGATCGGGGTAGGGCGCGGCGAGCGCGGCCTCGCTCGCCCGCCTCATGCTGTCCTTCGCGCGCTCCGCCGCCCCGTCCAGCTGCTCGTCGGTGACGCCCGCCTCGACCAGCCGCGCGCGCGTCACGATCAGCGGGTCGCGCTCGAGCCAGCTCTCGAGCTCGCCCTTCGGGCGGTAGGTGGCGGGGTCGGACTTCGAGTGGCCGTAGTGACGGTAGGTCTGGCACTCGAGCAGGCTCGGGCCGCCGCCGGAGCGCGCCAACGCCACCGCCTCGACGGCGGCCTGCTCGACGACGAGCAGGTCGTTGCCGTCGACGACGCGCGACGGGATCCCGTACGCCGCGCCGCGGGCGGAGATCGCAGCGCCGGCCGTGACCTGATGCATCGGCGTGAACTCGCCGTAGAAGTTGTTCTCGCATACGAACACGACCGGCAGCCGCAGCACCTGCGCGAAGTTGAGGCACTCGTGGAAGTAGCCCTGGTTCGTCGCGCCGTCGCCGAAGAACGCCACCGCCACACCGCCCTCGCGCCTGGCGGTCAGACCGGCACCGGTGGCCGCCGCGATGCTGCCGCCGACGATGCCGAAGCAGCCGACGAGCCCATGCTCGAGGTCGATCACGTTCATGGACCCGGCGCGCCCGCCGCACACGCCGGTCGCCCTGCCGAGCATCTCCGCCGCGAGCGGCTCCGGCTCCGTTCCCTTGGCGAGCGCGTGGCCGTGCCCGCGGTAGGTCCCGGCCACGTAGTCAGCGGGCTGCAACGCCATGCAGACGCCCACCGGGACCGCCTCCTGCCCGGCCGACAGGTGAGTCGTGCCGTGGACCTCCCCTTTGAGGAAGAGGCGGTGCATCTCCTCCTCGAACTCGCGGATCAGCACCATCCGCTCGAACCCGGCCACGAAGCGCTCGGGCTCGTCGAGCGGCGGGGCCGTGCCGGCCTCCGCGGTCGCGGCGGGCGCCGCCGATTCAGCCTCCTCGGTGGGCCCCTCGACGGGCAGCTCGACGTCGCTCATGGCCGAGCGCTCGGGCTCCCCCACCGGCGTCTCGTCAGCTGCTGTCCGCTCCTGGCTCAACCGGCGGCCCACAATAGCGCAATCGTTTGCAGCGGCTGAGGGGAGGGCCGGCTCGACGGCCGCTCAAAGCGGCGTCTGAACGAGGCTCACTACGAAAGTCAACTCACGGTTGAGTTTCGTAGTGAGCTCCCGCTGCAGGCGCCTGGCGCCCGAGCCGGAGCGGACGGCTCGGCGCTAGCGGCCGCGGCGCTCGTCGCGCCACAGCCCCAGCCACTCGTGCGCCGACCACAACGCGGCCAGCACCACGATCACCACGGTCAGCGGCACGGCGTCGGCCGTCTCGATGACGTCGAGAGCAGCCAGGGCGATGAACAGCAGCACGAGCGCAGCGCAGGTCGCCCAGAGGATCTGGGCGACCCGAAGGTGGTCATGCCCGTGCCTGGCGCGGATCAACACGAGCGATCGTAGCTCAGCCGGTGCAGGCGCGCGAAAGCGGGACGATCACGAACTCCTCCTGGTCCGCATGCAGCGGCCGCGGGTTCTCCTTGCACCACGCGGCGGCGCCCGTCGCGCGCATGACCCGCGCCTTGAAGCGGTAGCCGCTGACGAGGTTGCGGTCGAGGTACCTGCCCCTCTCCTCGCCGCGCTCGGCGATGCAGGTGAGCACGAGCGCCACGCGATCCGGCTGGGGGCGCACCGGCCTGCAGGTTGTCCGGCCGGCCGGTCCCTCGAGGTCGCCGTCCTCGACCCGCTGTACGAAGTCGGCCTGAACCGCGGACGCGATCGCGGCGGGCGTCACCGGCCGCGGCACGACGGCGCGCCGCGGGCGCTGGCTCTCGATGAGGTCGCGGCGGATCTGTTCGAGATTGGCCGCCTCGGCGCGGCGCTGGCTCTCGCGGTTCTCGGCCGCGTTCTCGAGCGCGGGCGGCAACAGCATGGCCACGGCGGCCGCCAGCGCGACCGTGAACGCCCCGACCGCCACGCGCCCCCAGCCGGGCAGCAGCTGCCACAGGCGTAGCGGCAGGCGCAGCAGGTTCGGGACCGCCGCTCGGCGCTCCTCGGCCTCGGCGGCCGGGGCCTCGGCCGTGCGGTCGGCGTGCCGCGCGAAGATCTCGCGCACCTCCCGGCGGGTAGCGTCTCCGCCGCTCGACCACGGGTCCCGATTGGGGGCCATATGTCCTCGTCAGGGTACGCGGAGACCCAGAAGCTGTCGTGCGCCGTCGGCGCCAATCGGCTCGCGGTCGAGGAGCGGCGCGAGCGTGATTGCCTTCTCGACGAGCGCCGCGTTCGACGGCGCGCGCTCTTCGGCAGCGACGCGCAGGTTGTCCTCCAGCCCGACGCGCATGTGACCGCCCATCATCAGGGCAGTCGCCGCGAGGTGGAACTGGCCGGGATAGCCGACCCCCGCGGCCGACCAGGTGAAGCTCTCCGCGCCGAACAGGTCGGTCGCCGTGCGGCGCATGTGGACGAGCTGGTCGATCGTGGCGGCGTTCGCGCCCAGCACGCCGAGCACGAACTGGACGTGGAACGGGAAGTCGACGAGCTCCTGCTCCGCCAGGTGCTGGAGGTTGTAGAGGTGGCCGACGTCGTAGACCTCGTACTCGGGCTTCGTGCCCGCCTCCCGGAACAGCTCCGAGAGCCGCTCGATGTCGCGGAAGGTGTTGCGGAAGACGTAGTCGCGCGTCGACTCGAGGTAGTCCCGCTCCCACTCCGCCATCTCGGGCCTGTGCCTCACCTTGAAGATCCCGAAGTTGAACGAGCCGCAGTTGAAGGTCGCCATCTCCGGCCGGCACTCGGTCACGACGCGCGCCCGCTCCTCGATCGTCATCCCGACGCCACCACCGCTCGTGGGCTGCACGATCGCGGCGCAGCGCTCGCCGATGCCGGCCAGCACCTCCTTGAACAGCCCGAGGTCCGCCACCGGCTTGCCCGTCTCCGGCTCGCGCACGTGGATGTGGACGATCGCCGCGCCGGCCTCGTTCGCGCCGGCGGCCGAGGAGACGATCTCCTCCGGCGTCACAGGGATCGCCTCGCTCTGTCCGGGGACGCTCATGCCGCCCGTGATCGCGCAGGAGAGGAACACCGGCTCGAGGCTCACGGCGCCACCGCCTCCTGCTCCGGCAGCGGCCGTAGACGCTCTGGCGAGAGCGGCAGCACCGAGGCCACGAACCCGCACGCCACGGCCACGAGCACCCACAGGCTGGCCGAGAACGACCCCGTGAGGTCGCGCACCGCGCCCAGCGCGAGGGGGCCGATCGCGGTGATCGTGTAGCCCGCGCCCAGCATCAGCCCGACGACCGCACCGGTCTCGGCCGGCTCGCGCGCGACGTCGAGCGGCAGGGTCAGCGAAAGTGGGAACGTGGCCCCGATGCCGAACCCGGCCAGGGCTGCCCACACCCAGCCGCCGCCCGGCACTGCGGCGATCCCCACGGTCGCCACCAGCAGCATCCCGGCCGTGAGCGTGAGCCACTGGCGCCGCGAGCCGCCGCGGTCCGCCAGGTAGGGCACGATGAGCCCGGCCGGGAGCGCGGCCACGCTCATCACGCCCAGGAGGGCGCCGGCGGTGGCGTCGCTCCAGCCGCGTTCCTGGAAGGAGTCGGGCATCCACGCGACGAGGCCGTAGTAGACGATCGACTGGAGGGCGAAGACGATCGCGAGGCCCCAGACGACGCGCCGATCCCAGGGAAGCGGTGGCGCTTCGGTCTGGACGCGTTCGCCGCGCACCGGCGGCGTGAAGAACAGCCACCCCACCAGGCAGAGGATCGTGCAAGCCGAGAACACCGCCAGGGCCGCCCGCCAGCCGCCCCAGGCGGCGGCGATCGGGACCGCGAGCGCCGATGAGAGCGCCGAGCCCATGTTGATCCCCGTCGTGTAGACCCCGCTCGCGAAGGCCGGCCGGTGAGCAAAGCGCTCCTTCACCGCAACCGGCATCAGGGCGCCCGCGAGGCCCATCCCCACGCCGATCGGAAAGGTGAGGGCGAGCACCAGCGGCGCCCCCGGCGCAGCCGCTCGCAACAGGCCGAAGACCGCGATCCCGCCCAGGCAGGCGCCGATCGCCGCGCGTGTGCCCAGCCGTGCCGCGACGTACGCGCCGGGGATCGCAAAGAGCCCCATGCAGAGGACGGGGATGGTCGTCAGGAGTCCCGCCACCGCGTGCGAGACGCCGAGGTCCTCGTCGATATCGGGAATCAGCGGGCCGACGCCGACGAGCTGCGGACGCAGGGCGAGCGCGCCCAGGAAGAGCGCCGCTAGGAGTGGCCAGCCCTTCACGGGCGGACGATCACCTTGAGCGCGCCGTCGACGCGCTCGGTGAAGACCCGGTAGGCCTCCGCGTAGTCGTCGAGCGAGAAGCGGTGCGTGACGAGGTCGCGCAGCGCGATCTTCCCGGCCGCCACGAGCGCGATCGCCTCGGGCATCTCTCCCGCCGCCGCGCGGACGCCCACCACCTCGACCTCGTCGAGCACGAGCCGCCGCAGCGGGATGCTCCCCGCTCCAGGCGGGATGCCGATCGCCGCCACCCGGCCGCCCTTCCGCACCGCCTCGACGCCCTGTCCGACGGCCACGGGGTCGCCCGAGCACTCGAGCACGACATCAGCGCCGCGGCCCGCGGTGCGCTCGCGGATCGCGGCCACCGTGTCCTCCTCGGTGAAGTCGATCGTCTCGTGGCCGAGCGAGGCCGCCTTCTCGAGCCGCGCGCCGCGCCCCACCACCAGCACGCGGCCGGCGCCCAGGGCGCGGGCACACTCGGCAACCAGCAGGCCCATCGCCCCGGCCCCGATCACCGCGACCGTATCGCCGGGCGCATGCGCGCCCCGCTTGACCGTGTGCAGCGCGATCGACGTGGGGTCGAGCATCGCAGCCTCCTCGTCGCTCAGCTCGTCCGGCACCGCGAACACCGACTTGACCGAATGCACCACGTAGTCCGCGTACGCGCCCTGCGTGTAGTGACCGTACTGGCGGTGGAGGCGCTCGTCGCCGAAGTTCTCGCAGAGGTTGTAGCGGCCCTCGATGCAGAGGCGGCAGAAGCCACAGCCGGCGTGCGAGGTGCCGGCCACGCGCTGCCCTTCCTCCCAGCCGAGGTCGGCCGCCCCCTCCCCCAGCTCGACCACCTCGCCCGTCCACTCGTGGCCCGGGATGAACGGGAATCCCTTCGGCCAGAAGCCCGGGAAGTCGCCCTGGATGATGTGCGGGTCGGTGCCGCAGATCGCGATTGCCCTCACCCGGCAGAGCAGCTCGTAGCGCCCCGGGCGCGGGCGCTCCACGTCCTCGATCGAGAAGTGGTTGGGCTCGTGCACGACGAGCGCGCGCATCAGATCACCGCCACCGGGTCGATCATCGAGCCGGTCGCACCGCGGATCCCGAGCGGCAGCGCAACGAACAGGAACTCGCGCGACCCGCTGCCCGCAAGGCCCTCGAGATCGAGGCTCTCCATGATGTAGATGCCGCGCTCGATCAGGAGCAGCGTGTGCACGGGCTGCGGGTTGGAGGGCTCACCGGGGTCCGGCGCGGGCTGCACCTCGAAGGTCTCCGTGTCCGAGCCCACCGCGATCACGCCGCGGTCGGCGAGCAGCCGCGCGGCGGACTCGTCCGGCCCCGGCCCGCGGTGCTCCGCCATCAGCGCCTCGTCCGGCCAGTGGCGCATGTAGCCGGTGCGCACGAGCGCCACGTCGCCGGCCCCCGCCTCCACGCCGGTCGCCGCCTCGATCTCCTCGAGCTCGGGCGCGCTCACCGCCTCCCCGCGCCCGAGATGCGCGACGTCACGGTGACCCGGTACGTCGTAGAGGACACCGCGCCGCCACAGCGGCGGGATCTCGGTGGCGTCGCCGCGCAGCGGGCCGAAGTCGCCGAGGTGCTGCTGCGCGGAGCCGCCGTTCCAGCGGTCCTCCGCGCCGATCGTCATGTGCGCGTGAGCGTCGATGTGCGCGCCGCTGTGGGTGGTGCCCATCACGAGCTCGCTCATGTAGCCGAGGCCCGCCTCGTTCCCGGGGCCCCAGGGCGTGTCGCCGGCGGCACGGATGCCCTGCGGGGTCCGGTAGGACAGCACCTCGAAGGTCGGATGGCCTGGAAAGACGGGCATGCGCGGGAAGCGCGCCCGCGCGAGCCGCAGGATGCGGCCCTCACGCACGTGCCTGATTGCGGCCAGCACCTCCGCGGGGCTCGAGACGGCGGCGAGCCGCTGTAGCGCGGCGGCGAGCAGCTGGGCGGCCTCCTCGCGCGCCCGCACGAGCTGCGGGTTGATGCGCTCCAGTGAGTGGCGCGCCTTGCCCTCGGAGCTCTCGCGCGAGCAGCGGCCCGACTGAATCCACTCGCCGAGGATCCACACCATCGTCTCGAGGAAGGAGAGCGAGTCGGCCGCCTGGACGACGTCGGCCTCGGGCCAGCCCCCCTCCTCGTGCACGCTGACGAGCCGCTCGACCTCCTCGGTCAGGCCCGGCTCCGCCCCCTGCTCCTGCAGCCACTCGCCGACGATCCGCGCGCAACGCTCCTGGTGCCAGCGGTTGTACTCGGGGTCGGCCCACGAGACCGCGGAATCCCAAGGCGAGTCGGGATCGGGGTAGGCCCGCTCGGCGTCGTGGGTCACGGCGGCGATGCGCACGGCGTCGCTTGCGTCCGGGTCGAGCACGATCGCCCAATCGAGCGCGCGCTGCATGTGGTCGAAGTGCGGATGGCGCTCGGCCATCCAATGGCGGGCCCGCTCGACGAGGTCGTGGTCGCTCACGCCGTCACCGGCCGGCACTGGAGCACGTAGAGCTCGCCGCCCTCGAGCGCCCACTCGATGTCCTGCGGCCCGCCGAGCCGCTCCTCGAGCTCGGCGCCGATCCGGGCCAGCTCGCGCAGCTCGTCCGCGCCGAGGCTCGCCATCCCGCCCTCGTCGGGCGAGAGCTCGCGCTCGATGGTGCCGCCCCCGGATCCGCTGACGACCGCCAGCGGCTGTACGGCGAGCCGCTCGCGCTTGACGGTTCCGTCGCGGGCGAGCACGAAGTGGTCGGGCGTGACCTGGCCGGACACGACCGCCTCGCCGAGCCCGAACACCGACTCCACCACCATGCGGTCGCGGCGCCGCTGGACCGGGTCCATCGTGAACAGAACGCCGGCGACGTCGGCATCCACCATGCGCTGCACCACGACCGCCATGCCGAGATCGTCGAGCGAGCCGCGCTGCTCGCGATAGAAGAGCGCGCGCTCCGAGAAGAAGGAGGCCCAGCAGTCGCGCACCCGGTCGAGGACCTCAGGGGCGCCCCGCACGTGCAGATAGGTCTCCTGCTGGCCCGCGAAGCTCGCCTCCTGGGAGTCCTCGGCGCGGGCGCTCGAGCGCACGGCCACGGCGTGATCGCCGTCGCCGAGCTCCGCGTAGGCGTCCGCCACCGCGCCTCGCAGCTCGGCTGCGATCTCGGCGGCGGCCACGAGCCCCGGCGCCCTGGCGCGTTCCTCGCGCACGGCCCGGAGCAGCTCGTCGCCGCCGTCCGGCAGGCTGTCGGCGAGCGCGCCGGCGTGGACCACGAACCCGGGCGGCACCGGCAGTCCGAGGCTCGTCATGCGCGCGAGCGAGGCACCCTTGCCGCCCGCCGCGGCTACCTCCGCGCAGGCCTCGTCCGCGAAGCGAAGCACGGTCACTCCTCGTCGTCCTCCACGATCGCGATCGCCCGCACCGGCGCCGCCGTGCAGCCGACCCACTTGACCGGCAGCACGACGAGCTCGAATCCGTGCGGGCGGCCGATCTGGTCGAGGTTCATCAGGTTCTCGAGGTGCCAGTACTCCTCCTCCCACATCACCCGGTGGGCCTCCCAGAACTGCTTGCGCTCGAACATCGCCCAGACCGGCGGGTCGAAGGTGATCGCGTCGATGCCCATCATCCGGACGCCGCGCTCGATCAGCCACTTGGTGGCCTCCGCGGTCATGCCGCTGTGGTCGGTGCGGTAGCGCTCCTCGTCGTTGTAGGCGCCCGCCCCCGTGTGGATGAGGACGATGTCGCGCTCCTTGAGCTCGTAGCCGATCCGGTCGAGCTCCGCCTCGACCTCGGCGGAGGTGATGCCGTGGCCCTTCTCGGCGGCGGTGAAGTCGAGCACGACGCCGTCCGAGACGCACCATTCGAGCGGGATCGTCTCCGGTCCGCCTGCGTCGGGGACGATGTGCTTGCGCGCGTCGCAGTGGGTACCGACGTGGTCGTCCGCCACGACGAGGTAGTGGGCCGTCAGCGAGCCCACGCCGTGCTCGGCCGCGCCGATCCGCTCGGCGAACTCCTCATGCGATTCGAGCATCGCGAGCGCCGGCGGCGGCACCCGCGGGAATGTCAGCATGTCGGGGTGGACCGGCATCGACAGGTCGACGATCCGCCTCACTCGCCCTCCTCGGTCAGCAGCTCGGCCGCCCCCATCAGGTGCTCGTGCATCGCCTCCGCGGCCGCCTCGGGGTCGCCGCGCCGCAGGGCGTCGAGCACGGGCTCGTGGCGGTCGGAGAGGTGCAGTAGGTCGATGCCGGGGCGCGACACCGTCAGGTAGGTGCGCGAGTAGGGCTCGAGCATGCGCCACTGGCGCTCGAGCGTCTCGTTGCGGGTCGCGCGCACGATCGTCGCGTGGAAGGACGCGTTGGCCTGCGACTGCTCGTGCGCGTCGCCGCTGCGCGCCGCGGCGCGCATGCGCTCGAGCAGCCGCTCGAGCTCGGCAAGCTCGGCGCGCGTGATGCGCTCGGCGGCGAGCCGCGCCGCAAGCGCCTCGAGCGCCGCGCGCACCGGGAACGCCTCGAGCAGCTCCTCCGCGGAGAACTCGCGCACAGAGCAGCCCCGGCCCGGCTCGTGGACGACGCAGCCGAGCTGCTCGAGATCGCGCAGCGCCTCGCGCACCGGGCCCTGGCTCACCCCCAGCTCCTGGGCGATGCGGGTCTCGACAATGCGCTCGCCCGGCTGGTAGGTGCCCTCGACGATGCGCTGGAGCAGCACGTCCTGGATCTGCTCACGCAGGTTGCTGCGCGTGACCGGGATCGCGGCGGCGCTGTCCGTCACCTGCTCCTCCGGCGTAACAGGACCAGGAGCACGAGCAGCGCGAGCAGGCCGACGGCCGGCCCGGCCGCCCGGCGCCCCAGCGCCTCGCGGCCGACCGCCCCGAGGTCGAGCACGTCGTCCTCGGCCGCCGGCTGTGGCGGCTCGCTCCTGACAGGCTCGCTCACCTGCGTCTCCGCCACGGGTGGCTTCGGCACGTCGTCGGGAAGCGCCTGCGCACGCGCCACGGGCTCGCCCTCCTCGGACGCGCCCGCATCGTGGGCGGCCGGGGCGGCGGCGGCCGCGTCCTCGCCGGGCTCCTCACGGCCGAGCTTCGTCGCCAGGCAGTCCGCGAACTGGGTCATCAGCATGGCGCTCACGTCCTGCATGACCCCGCGGCCGAACGACGCCGCCGGCCCGGTCACCCTCAGGTCCGTCTCGACCGTCACCTTCGTGCCCTCGCCGGCCGGCTCGAGCGTCGAGCTGATGGTGGCGTTGGCGCTGCCCTTGCCGCGGGAATCGCGCGCCTTCGCGCTCATCACGGCGCGGCGGGCTTCCTCGTTCGCCTCCTCGATCTTCAGGGTCCCGTTGAAGTTCGAGACGATCGGGCCGATCTTGACCTTCATCGAGCCCTTGTACTCGTCTCCCTCCGAGCCCTCGATGGACGCGCCGGGGAGGCACGGCGCGACCCGCTCGACGTCGAGCATGAGCTCCCAGGCGTCGTCGATCGGGGCGGGAACGGTGATCTCGTTGGTGAGCTTCATGCGGGCACCATCGCAAACGCGCGCGCCGGGGCGGCCTCGATGCCCCCGAACTTGAAGAACGGAGCGAAGAACTCGCAGCGCGGAGGCAGCGCACCGAGGCCGACGAGCCCCTCGACGAGCGGCACCCCGGCCCCCAGGATCGCCCGGTGCACCACGAAGTCCGGCGCCTCCCAGCCCGGCTCGCGCGCCGCCGGCTCCTCGAAGAAGTCGCAGCCGACGCAGCGCGGCTCGCGCGCCACGAGCCACTCGGCGGCGTCCGCCGTGAGGCCCGGTGAGCGCCGGAAGTAGTCGGGCGAGCCCATCGCCGCGTCGGCCCAGCCGCTGTGCAGCAGGACGATGTCGGCGGCGTTGATCTCCTCACCCGCAGCCGCGAGCCGAACCGCGGCAGCGTCGAGCGCATCCGTCCCGATCGACCCGCACTCCTCGGGCGGCGTCAGGTCGAGCACGACGGCGCTGCCGATCACGCGCTCGAGCGGGAGCGCGTCGATCGCGCGCCCCTCCTCGACCACATGCAGCTCGGACTCGACGTGGCAGCCCGTGTGGACGCTGAACGCCGCGTGCGAGGACTGCCAATAGCCGGGCTTCGTGCGGACCTCGAAGCTCACGCCGGCGTCGGTGGACGGCGGCCCGCGAAAGCCCTCGGGAACGGTCGGGCTGAGGTCGACGATCCGACTCAACGCGTAAACCCTCCGCGCTCGTCGACCATCGTGTCGTAGAAGGCCCGCTCGCGCGACTCCAGGTTCGGGATCGCCTCGCCGACGACGAGCCGCTGGAAGTGCTCCGTGTCCTGGTGGGCCTGGTACCCCTCCTCGTCGACGTACTGCTCGTAGAGGTAGAAGAGCCGCGGGTCGTCCGGCGAGCGGTGGCCCTGGTAGAAGAGGTTGCCGGGCTCGCCCCGCGAGAGCGGCGTCAGCTCCTCGATGATCCGCGCGATGCGGTCTCCCTCCCCTTCGTTCGCCCTCCACAGCGCCGACACGACAAAGGCCATCAGCCCGCTCCCTTCGCTCCGATTCGGTTTCTGAGCACTCCGATCCCCTCGATCTCGAGCTCTACGACGTCGCCCGGCGCGAGCAGGCGGTCGAGCTCGAGCCCGGACCCGCCCGCCGCCGTCCCGGACCCGAACAGCTCGCCCGGGTAGAGCGTCTGGCTGCGCGAGGCGTACGCGATCATGTCGCCGAAGCCGTGGTGCATCGAGGCGCTCGAGTCCTCGCCCCAGGTCTCGCCGTTCACGCGCACGCTCATCGGAAGCGCGCCCGCGTCGAGCTTCGTCCGCGGTCACGAGACAGGGCCCGAGGACGTTCGAGCCGTCCCAGTCCTTCGCCTTGCCGGGGCCCATCCCTATCGGCAGCTCGCGCCCCTGGACGTCGCGGGCCGAGACGTCGTTCCAGATCGTGTAGCCGAAGATGAACTTCGGCGCGTCCGCCGCACCGACGTCGCGGCAGCGGCTGCCGATCACGCAGGCCAGCTCGAGCTCGTGGTCGAGGCGCTCCGTCCATGACGGCCACGGGATCTCGTCCTCCGGGCCGATCACGGTGTCCGGCATGCCCTTGTAGTAGGCGGGGACCTCGTACCACTCGTCCGGAATCGGGCGGCCCAGACGGCCAAGCGCAGCCTTCATGTGGCCCTCGAAGGCGAGGAAGTCACGCAGCGAGCGTGGACGCAGCGGAGCGAGCAGCCGCGCGTCGCCTCCCACCTCACGCCGATCGCCGGCAGGGGCGCCCGCCTCGATGAACGCGACCATGTCGCCATCGAAGCCCGCGTCGAGCACGCGCTCGCCGTCGAGCACTCCCACGCGCGGCCCCGTTCCGGCGTCGTAGGTCACGAGCCTCACGCGGCGGCCCTCCGCACGGCCGCGCGGATCTTCACGTAGCAACCACAGCGGCAGAGATTGCCGCCGAGTCCCTCGGCGATCTCCTCGTCACTCGGCTCGGGGTTCTCCTCGAGCAGGCGCTTGGCGGTCAGCACCATGCCGGGCGTGCACCAACCGCACTGGAAGGCGTGCTCCGCCTCGAAGGCCATGGGCACCGGGTGCTCCGCCGGCAGGCCCTCGACGGTGGTGAGCTCACGGCCCGCGGCCTGGCCGGCCAGCAGCAGGCAGCCCGACACCGGCTCGCCGTCGAGGAGGACCGTGCAGGCGCCGCAGACGCCGATCCCGCACGTCGCGCGCACGCTCCCGAGCCCCTCGCGGCGCAGGACGCTGAGGATCATCTCGTCGGGCTCGCACTCGAGCGCAGCCGGACGCTCATTGAGCGTCAGCTCGAGCCTCATGCGGCGGCCTCCAGCACGCGCTCGGCGGTCATCGGCAGCTCGGTCAGCTGCACGCCGAGCGAGCCGAGCGCGTTGCCGATCGCCGCCGGCACCGGCGGCAGCGCCGTCTCGCCGAGGCCGTGCGGATCGGCGCCGTCGCTCTCGATCAGCTCGTGGGTCATCGAGCGCGGGAGGTCGCCGAGCGCCGGCAGGCAGTAGTCGGACAGGTTCGCGTTGGTGATCTGACCCCCGGCGTGCTCGACCGACTCGAGCAGCGCGGTGCCGAGCCCCATGATCATCGAGCCCTCGTTCTGCAGCTCGGCGCCGGGGCGGTCCACGACCCGGCCCGCGTAGACGGCCGCATGGAGCCGCTCAACCGTCAGCTCGCCGGTCTCCTCGTCGAGGCTCACCTCGGCGGCGGCCGCGCCCTGATGCCAGTGCGTCGAGGCGACTCCCTGGCCCGTGTCCGGGTCGAGCCCGCCCTCGTTCACGATCTCGCCGTAGCCGCGCTCGCCGCCATTCGAGCCCAGATCGCGGACGGCCTCGCGAAGCGCCATGCCCATCATGTAGGTCGAGCGGCTCGACGTCGTGCGCGTGTCGAACGGCGAGCTGTCCGTGTCCGGGTCCGGAACCTCGATCTGGCCCGGCTCGCAGCCGAGCAGCGTGGCGCCCTGGAGGCGCAGCGAGTCGCGCACCCCCTGGCCCATCTCGCACGACGCGCTTCGGATCGTGTAGCCGACCGGGGTGCGCTCGACGGAGATCGCGGCGCGGCTCGGGGTCTGCATGCCCTTGAGCAGCACGCACAGGCCCTTCCCGCGCGGGTCGTCCTCGTAGCCGACGGCCTCGGCAGCCGCGCGCAGGCAGTCCTCGAAGTGGACGTCGTGCATCGTCTCGCCGGTGGCGAAGCGGTCGCCGTCGCGCAGCAGGTTGCGCAGTCGCAGCTCGAGTGGGCTCATCTCGAGGCGCTCGGCGAGCATGTCCATCGCGCGCTCGCTCGCCCACACCGACTGCGTGGCGCCGTAGCCACGGAATGCGCCGTTGGGCGGCAGGTTCGTGTAGACCGCGAGCGAGTCCACACGCACGTGCGGGATCCGGTACGGCCCCACGCCGGCGTAGCCCATCTTGGTCGCGACGCCCGGGCCGCAGTCGGCGTACGCGCCGGTGTCCGCCCAGCAGTCGAGCCGCTTCGCAACGAGCGTGCCGTCCCGCGCGGCGCCCACCTTCACGCGAACCACCGCCGGGTGGCGGCCGAGCGTGACGAACTCCTCCGAGCGCTCGAGCACGGCCTTGACCGGCCGCTCGGCCTTGCGGGCGAGGCAAGCGACGACGGCCTCGAGGCGCGTGAACGTCTTCGCGCCGAAGGAGCCGCCCATCGGCGGCGCGATCACGCGGATGTGCTCGGGATCGAGGCCGAAGACGCCCGCGAGGTCGTCGCGCAGGTTGAACGGCGTCTGAGTGCCGGTCACGAGCTCGAGCCGGCCGTCCTCCGTCCAGCGGGCGAGCGTCGCGTGCGGCTCCATCGGCGCGTGCTGGGCGCCCGCCGTGCGGAACGTCTCCTCGACGACGACGTCCGCGTCCGCGAAGCCGCGCTCGTCGTCGCCCTGCACGAGCCGGAAGCGATGGCAGACGTTCGTGCCTGCGAGCGGGCGCACCCCGATCGAGACGGCGTCGTCCGCGGAGCTGCCGCTGGACGGGTGCAGAAGCGGCGCGCCCTCGGCCACCGCGTCCAGCGGATCGAACACCGAGGGGAGCTCCTCGTAGCTCACGCTGAGCGTCCGCGCGGCTGCGCGTGCCGCGGCCGGGGTGGGCGCGGCCACGGCGGCGACGATGTCGCCGATGAAGCGCGCCGGGTCGGCGAGCACGTCCTGGTCCTTCAGCTGGCAGCCGTAGCGGCCGAGGCCCGCCGTGTCGTCGGGCAGGAGCGCAACGCAGTCCGCCGGGAGCGCGGCCAGATCGATCGCGAGCACTCGCGCGTGCGGGTGCGGCGAGCGCACGAAGGCGGCGTGCCACATGTCCTCGGCCGCGGCGTCGTGGGCGTAGTCGACGAGCCTCACCCGAGCGCCTCCAGCGCCCGTCGCACCTCGACGCCGATCACCCGGCGCCGGTACGCGGCGCTGCCGCGCGAGTCGCTCATCGGCTCGATCGCCTCGGCGTAGGCGCGCCCGATCTCCGCAGGGCCGGCGCCGTTCGCGCAGACCTCCGGCAGCTCCTGTGGGCGACCGGCCACCGCGCCGACCACGACGCGCAGGCCCGCCTCGCCGCGGACTGCCGCAACCGCCACGCACGGCCGGTCCTCGCTCGAGCGCGAGCGGAACTTGCGGTAGACGGCCCGCTCCGGGCAGGGCGGCACGCGCACCTCGACGAGCAGCTCGTCGTCCGCGATGCAGGTCTCGTAGTGGCCGCGGATCAGCTCGTCCATGCCGACCTCACGCCGGCCGCGCGCCGAGCGCAGGAGCGCTCGCGCGCCCAGCGCGGTGAGGACGGCCGGCGGGTCGGAGGCGTAGTCGGCATCGGCGAGCACGCCGCCGACGGTCGCCTGATTGCGCACGCGCGGGCTTGCCACGAGCGAGAAGGCCCGTGCCAGCACCGGCCAGCCTTCGCGCACGACCGCCGAGCGCTCGACGGCGCGGTGGCTCGCCATCGCCCCGAGCCGCAGCTCCCCATCCGCGACCTCGATCTCGTCGAGACCGCGCACGCGGCCCAGGCTGAGCAGCGTGTCGGGCGCGAGGAAGCCCTGGTTCATCAGGATGCCGAGGAACGTCCCGCCCGCGAGCACGGTGGCGTCGCCGCCGTGCTCGGCGCGCAGCACGAGCGCCTCCTCGAGGCTCTCCGGCGCGAGCCAATCGGTCACGTCACTCCAGAATCTCGACGACGCCGGTGCTGCCGTTCACCCGCACGCGGTCCCCGGTCGCGATCCGCTCGCCCGCGTTCGTCGTGCCGACGACGGCCGGGATGCCGAACTCGCGCGCGACCACGGCCGGGTGCGAGACCGCCCCGCCCGCCTCGGTCACGAGGCCGGTGATCTTCGTGAAGAGGACGACCCAGGCCGGATTCGTCATGCGGCAGACGAGGATCTCGCCCTGCTGGACCTGATCGAACTCGTCGAGCGAGGTCACGTAGCGGGCGGGCCCCTCGACGACGCCCGGCGACGCGGCCAGCCCCTTGACCTCGCCGCGTCGTCGCCGGCTCGCCGGCGTGGAACTTCTCGGGGAAGCCCCAGAGCGCGTTGTAGGGGAAGTCGAGCGCCGTCTGCGTGGCCGTGCCCACCCACGACGGCGGGCGCTTCTCGAACGCCGCTTCGCGGGCGTCGCGGCGGTCGCCGACGGTCGCGCGCGCGTCGAGCGCACCCTGGTCGGCCATCAGCAGACGCAGCTCGTTGTAGCGGAGGAACATCACGTCCTCCGGGTCGTCGAGCGTGCGCGAGTCGACCAGCTTGCGGCCGATTGACATCAGCACGAGCCGCAGCCGCGCGTTCGTGCCCTGGTCGATGTAGAAGTGATGGTCGGGCGTCAGCGGGTTCATGCTGAGCGAGCGCTCGAGCGCCGCCTGCAGCTCGCCGCCCTCCACGCCCTCGAGCGCCTCCCGCCTCGCCGCCTCGAGATCGTCGCGGACGCCGGCGATGTTCGACGGGTAGTCGTAGTCCGTGGCGAGGTAGCCACGGACCGCCTCGATCATCGGCGCCGGGTCCTCCCGCCAGGTCTTGAAGGCGAACTCGTGCGACCAGATCGACTTGTAGCCGAATGACTTCTGGTGGGGCACGATGCGCTCACTCGTGAAGCGCCGCCCGGCCTCCGAGCCCTCCAGCGCGGCCATGATGTCCACGGCGGTCTCGCCCTCGAAGGCAGCGGAGAGCTCGGCATCTGCCTTGATCTCCTCCTTCATCCTCCAGAGGTCCTCGATCGAATCCCAGTTGCGGTCCGCGACCGAGCTCTGGAGGCGGCCCATCAGCGCCCCCGCGGCCTCCCCCTTCTCCTCCTCGAGCAGCGCGTTGAGCGCCTGCGTCGAGGCGAATTGGGCGAAGTTGAGCATCCAGTGGATCTTCCAGTGACGGTCGTGGATGTCGATCGCGTCCTCGAGCAGCACTGCGAGCTCGATGAAGCCTGCGGCGTCCGTGTCGTAGCCGTCGAGGTACTCGAAGTTGCGCTCGATCTCCGGCCGCAGGCGGTCCTGCCACCAGTCGAGGAAGTTCTCGGCATAGTGCGGTAGGACCCAGCCCAGGTAGGCGCCGATCTTGGCCGGGTGCTCGGGGTCGCGCGGCACACGCGGGACGTAGCGCGACTGGTACTCGGTCGCCTCCGAGTGGATGCGCGAGTCGGCGGGCACGGCCGCCGTGTAGACGTAGCCGTTTATCTCCTTTGCAATCCAGTCGCACGCGAAGGGCGTTCCGAAGCGCCGGAACATGTGGTCGCAGGTGAGCCACCAGCCGCCGATGTCGAAGAACATCGGGGAGACCGGGTTGGGGCAGTGGAGGTCGTCGTAGATCCAGAAGAGCTCCTGCTCGCCCTCCTCCCACTCGATAGGGAACTCGTCGCTCCCGAGGAAGCTGCCGAGAACCTCCTCGCCGGCGCTCGTGACGGCCATCGCTCCTCCTGACTTCGGTTGCCGCGCTGCTTTCCTACCCGCGCGCGATCCTAGATAATCGATTATTTCAGGTCAACCGCGGCCTCGACGAGATCACGATTCCGGCACCAGGAGTGCCGGAATCGTGTCGTGGCGGCGTTGGTGGCCGCGTGCAGCGCTCCTCACTCCCGCACGATGAGCAGCGTGCCCAGGGCCAGCAGCCCGATGCCGAGCAGCTTCTGCCAGCTGATGGCACGCTCGTCCAGGCCGAGCACGCCCATGCGGTCGATCACCACCGACAGCGCGAGCTGCCCCGCGATCGTCGCCGCCGTCACGCCGCCCGCCCCCAGCTCGCGCACCGCGATCAGTGAGACGGTCACGATCACGACGCCCCCGACGCCGCCGAGGATCCAGTAGTACCAGGGCGGCGCCGCCCCGTCGGTCTCGATGCCGCCGGCGAAGGCGAACGTCACGAAGACGATCACGATCAGCCCGACGCTGAAGCTGGCCACGGCCGCGCCGAAGCTGCCGAGGTACTTCGAGAGGACGTTGTTCGCCGGAGCCTGCAGGGCCACCACCCCGCCCGCCGCGACGGTGGCGAGGACGGCGACCTCCTTGCTCATTTGGCTTCGAGCCAGTTCTCGCCCGAGCCCACGTCCACCTCGAGCGGCGGGTCCATCTCGAACGCCCCGGCCATCTCGCGCCTCACGATCTCGGAGGCCTGCTCGACCTCCTCCCGCGGGCCCTCGAAGAGCAGCTCGTCGTGGATCTGGAGCACGAGCTTCGTCTCGAGCCCGGCGCCGCGCAGGCTGTCGCGGCAGCGGACCATCGCGACCTTGATGATGTCTGCCGCCGTCCCCTGGATGACCATGTTCACGGCCAGCCGCTCGCCGAGCGAGCGCGTCTGGAACTGGCGCGAGCGCAGCTCCGGCACGCGCCGGATGCGGCCGAAGAGCGTGGTCACGTGGCCCTCCTCGCGGGCCCGCTCGATCGTCTCGTCGATGAACTGCTTGACCTTCGGGAAGCGCTCGAGGTAGCGGTCGATGAACTCCTGTGCCTCCTCCTGCGGGATCTGGAGGCGGTCGGCGAGCCCGTACGCGGAGAGGCCGTAGACGATCCCGTAGTTGACCATCTTCGCCTTCGAGCGCGTGCCGGGATCGGTCCTGCCGCCGAGGATTGCCTCGGCGGTCGCCGTGTGGACGTCCTCGCCGCGCCTGAAGATCTCCTTCAGGACAGGTTCGTCGGCGATGTGGGCCAGCAGCCGCAGCTCGACCTGCGAGTAGTCGGCGGAGATGAGCCGGCAGCCCTTCTCGGCGACGAAGCAGGCACGGATCTCGCGACCCTGCTCGGTGCGGATCGGGATGTTCTGCAGGTTCGGGTTGGTGCTCGACAGCCGCCCGGTCGCCGTCGCCGCCTGGTTGAAGGTGGTGTGGAGGCGTCCGTCGGGCGCGATCAGGTCGGGGAACGCGTCCAGGTAGGTCGACTTGAGCTTCGTGACCTCACGCCACTCCTCGATCGCGGGGATGATCTCGTGCTCGTGGCGGATCGCCTGCAGGACGCGGGCGTCGGTCGAGTAGCCGGTCTTGCCGCGGCGCTTGCGGGACAGGCCGAGCTTCTCGAACAGGATCGGCGCAAGCTGCTGCGGCGATCCGATCGTGAACTCCTCCCCCGCGAGCTCCCAGACGCGCCGCTCGAGCTCCTCCGCCCGCCGCGCGAAGCGGCGGCTGATCTCCTGCAGGCGCGTCACGTCGAGCTTGATGCCGGCGCGTTCGAGCTCGACGAGCACGTCGACGAGCGGCAACTCGATCTCGTGGAAGAGCTGCGTGAGCCCGTCCTCCTCGAGCCGCGCGCGCTGGCGTTCGGCGAGCACACGTGTGAGCACCGCGCGCTCGGCGACGCCGTCGGCGCCCTCGACCTGCGCCCCCACCCCCGACTCCGTCGCCAGCTCGTCGAGCGGGTAGCCGCGCCGCGCCGGGTCGATCAGATAGGCGGCGACCATCGTGTCGTGCTCGAGCCGCGGCGCCTGCGCGGGCTCGTCCGCCGTGGCGATCGTCTTCCAGTCGTGGGCCACGATGGGCTGCTCGCCGCGGGCGAGCGTGAACGCGGCGAGCGTCTCCGCCTCGGCGACGAGCACCTCGTCCCCCGCCCAGGCCGCCACGGTGAGCGGCCCGCGGACGGCGCCATCGAGGTCGAACGTGCCCTGAACGGGCCCCGCGGCTGGGACCGTCGCGACCACGGGCTGCTCGCTCACGGCCGCCTCGAGCGCGGCCTCCTCCTCCGCCGCGAGCTCGATGTCCGGGTCCTCCGGCTCGACATCGACGGCGGAGGCGTCGGAGGGCTCCTCACCCGGGCGCAGCGCCGCCACGGCCACGAGCTCCCCGTCGAGCGCACCCAGCTCCGCGACCGGCACCTCGCGCGCGGTCACCCGGACCAGCTCGCCGACCCGCTCCGCGGGGGCCGCGTCGTCCTCGCCGAGGGCCTCCTCGAGCCGCTCGAGCGGCGCGCGCAGCTCGAACTCGCGGAAGGTCTCGCGCAACCGCGAGCGGTCCGGCTCGCGGGCGGCGACGTGGTCGAGGTCGATGTCCGCCAGGTCCACGTCGCGCACCGCGGTGGCGAGCTGCTTCGAGACTCGCGCGTCCTCGGCGTGCTCGGTCAGGTTCTGCTTGCGCTTCGCTCCGGAGATCGACTCGATGTTGTCGAGCACGCCCGTCGAGCGAGCCCCACTCCTGCAGCAGCTGCGAGGCGGTCTTCTCACCGATGCCGGGGACACCCGGGATGTTGTCCGAGGTGTCGCCCTTCAGCCCCACGAAGTCGGGGATCTGCTCCGGCGGGATGCCGTAGCGGTCGAGCACCGCCTCACGGTCGTAGATCTTCGTGTCGGTGATGCCGCGCCCGGTCGCCATCACGCGGACGCCCGGCTCGACGAGCTGGAACAGGTCGCGGTCGCCAGTCACGACCATCACGTCGAGGCCGCGCTCGCGCGCCTCGCCGGCGAGCGTGGCGATCACGTCGTCGGCCTCGTAGCCCGGCACCTTGACGTTCTCGTAGCCGAACGCATCCACGAGCGGATGCATGTAGGGCCACTGCTCGGCCAGGAGGTCCGGGCGCTCGCGGCGGCCCGCCTTGTACTCGTCGTACACCTCGTCGCGGCCGGACATGCCGGCGTCCCACACCACGAGCGTCGGGCTGGCGCCGTACTCCGAGATGATCTTCACGAGCATCGACGCGAAGCCGAAGATCGCGTTCGTGGGCTGGCCCTTGGAGGTCGAGATCGACTCGGGAAGGGCGAAGAAGGCCCTGTAGACGAGGCTGTTGCCGTCGATCAGAAAGAGCTGCGGACGCGATTCATCCGGCACGGCTCCACCCTAGCGCCACGGTCTTGCGGCTTTCACGATCCCGGCCCGGACGCCCGGCCGCGCAGCTCGCACGCTCCGGAATAGTTGCCGTCTGAGACGCCCTCGCGCGGGCCGTATTCCAGCGCCTCCCTATCATCGGCCCCCGTGGCCGTGCCGTCCGCCCAGTTCTCGCTGACGCTGCGGGTCGCGCTGCCGCAGAAGGCGTCCGGCGCCCTCAGCCGCGTGACCAGCGCGATCACGCGCGCCGGCGGCTCGATCGTGGCCGTCGACGCCGTCGAGCCGCGCACCGAGCGTGGCCTGCGCGAGATCACGGTCGAGTGCTCGAGCGTCGAGCACCGCGGCGAGGTGATCCGCGCCGTCCAGGGCGTGAGCGGCGCCGAGCTCGTCGAGATCACCGACCGCACCTTCGAGGTCCATCGCCGCGGCAAGATCCACACCGGCCTCAACATCCCGGTCAAGTCGCGCGACGACCTGTCGATGGCCTACACGCCGGGCGTCGCGCGCGTCTGCACCGCGATCGCGGAGAACCGCCAGAAGGCGTTCAAGTACACGATCAAGGCGAACACGGTCGCCGTCGTCTCGGACGGCACCGCGGTGCTCGGCCTGGGCGACATCGGGCCCGAGGCGGCCATGCCGGTGATGGAGGGCAAGGCGATGCTCTTCAAGGAGTTCGCGGACGTGGACGCTTTCCCGATCTGCCTCGACACCAAGGACGTCGACGAGATCGTCGAGACGGTGATCCACATGTCGCCCACGTTCGGCGGCATCAACCTCGAGGACATCTCCTCGCCGCGCTGCTTCGAGATCGAGCAGCGGCTCCAGGCGGCCCTCGACATCCCCGTCTTCCACGACGACCAGCACGGCACCGCGATCGTCACGCTCGCCGCGCTCATCAACGCCTGCCGGCTGACCGGGCGGCGGCTCGAGGACCTCGAGGTGCTGATGGTGGGGGCCGGCGCCGCGGGCGTCGCCGTCGCCAAGATCCTCATGGACGCCGGGATCAGCTCGATCGTCGCCTGCGACCGCTTCGGCGCGATCCACACCGGCCGCGAGGACTACGAGGCGGGCTCGATGAACGCGCCCAAGCGCTGGCTCGCCGAGAACACGAACCGCGGCCGCCGGGACGGCCAGCCGCGCGAGGTGATCGAGGGCACGGACCTGTTCATCGGACTCTCGGGCCCGGGAATCATCCAAGCGTCGGACTTACGCCGTATGAACCCCGACCCCTTCGTGTTCGCGATGGCCAACCCCAACCCCGAAGTGCGCCCCGAGGAGGCGGCCGCCCACGTACGCGTGATGGCCACGGGGCGCTCGGATTACCCGAACCAGATCAACAACGTGCTTGCGTTCCCCGGCGTCTTCCGCGGCGCGCTCGACGCGCGCGCCACCGCCATCACGGAGGAGATGAAGCTTGCCGCCGCGCAGGGCATCGCACGCGTGATCGACGACGACGAGCTCGAGGAGGACTACGTCGTCCCGAGCGTCTTCAACCGCGACGTCGCCCGGGCGGTCGCGAGCGCGGTCGCCGACGTCGCCGCGCGCGAGGGCGACGTCGTCGAGGTGCCCGAGCAGCCGACGGTGGAGCGCGCCGCGCTCGGCTGATGCGAGTCGCGGTAACCGGCGCCACCGGGGTGATCGGCAGCGCGCTCGTCGAGGCGCTCCGTGAGCGCGGCGACGAGCCGGTCGCGCTGTCCCGCGACGCCGAGCGGGCGAAGGCGGCGCTCGGCGTCGAGGCATTCGAGTGGAAGAACCCTCAGGCCGAGCCGGCGCCGCTCGACGCGCTGCGCGTCAGCGATGCCGTCGTCAACCTGCTCGGCGAGACGATCGCCCAGCGCTGGAGCGACGAGGCCAAGCGCGAGATACGCGATTCGCGCATCCTCTCGACGCGTAACCTCGTTGTCGCGCTCGCGGAGCTTCCGCAGGGCCAGCGGCCGCACGTGCTCGTGTCCCAGTCGGCCACCGGCTTCTACGGCCCGCGCGGGGACGAGCGCCTGAGCGAAACGGAGCCCGCGGGAAGCGACTTCTTGGCCACCGTCGTGCGCGACTGGGAGGCCGAGGCGCAAAAGGCCACCGAGCTCGGTCTGAGGGTGGTGCTGACTCGCACCGGGGTGGTGCTCTCGCAAGAGGGCGGCGCTCTGGAGAAGATGCTGCCCTTCTTCAAGCTCGGGGTTGGCGGGCCGGTGGCGGGCGGGAAACAGTACGTGCCGTGGATTCACCTCGACGACGTGGTCGGCGTCCTCGTAGCCTGCCTCGACGGCGAGCTGACCGGCCCCGTGAACGTGACCGCCCCCGAACCGGTAACCAACAGGGAGCTCTCGAGGACGCTCGGTAAGGCGCTCAAGCGTCCCGCGTTCGCGCCGGTTCCCGGCTTCGCCGTCAAGACGCTCTACGGAGAGATGGCCACGATCGTCACAACCGGGCAGCGCGTCGTGCCCCAGCGCCTCGAGGAATCCGGCTACCGCTTTCGCCGGCCGGATTTCGAAGCGGCGCTGAGCGCGACCGTCTGACCCTTCCGTGCTCGAGCACGAGCCCCAGGAATCGCTTGGTGCGCTCCTGCCTGGGGCTTCCAAAGACCTCGGCCGGCGCGCCCTCCTCGATGACAACCCCCTCGTCCATGAGCAGGACGCGGTCCGCTACCTCGCGCGCGAACCCATCTCGTGGGTCACGACGATCATGGTCATGCCGTCGAACGCGAGCTCGCGCATAACGTCGAGCACCTCCCTGATCAACTCGGGATCGAGTGCGCTGGTGACCTCGTCGAAGAGCATCACATGTGGGTCCATCGCCAGCGCCCGGGCGATAGCCACCCGCTGCTGCTGGCCCCCGGACAGCCGCTCGGGATACTCGTCCACCTTGTCGGACAGGCCGACTCGCCCCAGCAGCGCCCGCGGCCTTCGCCAGCGCCTCTTCCTCGGGGCGCTTCAGCACGGTTCTCTGCGCCAACGTGACGTTCTCGAGCACGCTCTTATGCGGGAAGAAGTTGAACTGCTGGAACACCATTCCGACCTGGCGCCGCACGAAGTCGACCTCGTCCCTGCCGGTGGTCGTGATCTCTTTGCCCTCGAGGAAGATCCGACCCTCATCCAGAGGCTCGAGCAGGTTGATGCAGCGCAGCAGCGTGCCGGAGCCGCTGGGTCCCAGGATGCACACGACGGAACCGGGGGCGACCTGGAGGTCGATCCCCGCAGAGGACGTGCAGGTCTCCGAAGCTCTTGTGCACCCCCTCCAGGCGGACCATCGATTCCACGTCGTTCACGCAGTCCTCTGGAAGCGGAGGTGTTGCCGCGAGATCTGGCGGTCCACGATTCGGGCCAGCGGGATCGTCACCAGGATGAAGAGGATGGCTCCAAGGGTCAGCGCCGAGCTGTTGAAGGTCTCGGCCTGGACCTCGCGGCCGGCTTTTACCACCTCGACCACTCCGATCACCTGGACTAGCGAAGTGTCTTTCATCAGCGCGATGAAGTCGTTCAGCATCGGCGGGATCACCTTGCGGACCGCCTGCGTGACGATCACGTGGCGCAACGCAACCGTGTGGCTCATCCCCAGCGAGCGGGCCGCCTCAGTCTGTCCGAACGGAACGGCCTCGAGCCGGCGCGATAGACCTCGGCGTAATACGCGCCGTAGGTAAGCGCAATCGACAGCACCCCGTACCAGAAGATGTCCGGCGGTGGGCCCAGGCGACATCATGGCGAGGGGCCCCCTCCACCGCTTCGCGCCTGGTGCTGAGTCCTCTCGCCGAGGTTCGCGGCGGCTAGGGCAAGCCTTAGGCGCCGCCGCCCTGCTGCTCTTCGACGATGCTTCTGCACGGGTCGGAGCCGAACCACTTGGCGAAGATCCGCTCGTAGGTCCCGTCTCACTTGATCTCGTCGAGCGCTCCGTTAACCGCCTCGCGCAGCGCATCCGAGTCCTTGGCGAAGGCGAGACCGTAGCTCTCGCCCGTCTCGATCGCCCGCACCACCTTCAGATCGGGCTTCGATCGCTCTGCGTACTTCGACACCGGGCAGTCGTTGATTACCGCGGCGATCTGCTCGGTTTGGAGCGCCTTGACGCGTCGTCGATCAGATCGTAGGTGCGTACCGTCTCGGCGTCGATCTCCTCCTTGGCGTAGTCGGCACCGGTCGTCCCGATCTGAGCGCCGATCACCTCCCCCTTCAGGTCCGCGACCGTCGCGATGTCGTCGCCCCTCTTCACCATCAGCGACTGGTCGGCTGCGAAGTAGGGAGCCGAGAAGTCAACGGTCCGCTGCCGCTCCTCAGTGATCGTGGTCGACGAGGCCACCAGGTCGACCTTCCCCTGCGCCAGGTTGCGGAAGATGGTGTCGAAGGGGTCTTCACGAACTCGACCTCGAGCTCGAGCTGCCTCGCGATCCCCCTGACGAGCTCGACGTCGAAGCCCTTGTAGTCCGGCGCCTTACCGAACTCGAACGGGGCGTAGGGGATGTCCGAGCCAACGGTCAGCTTGCCTTCGCTGATCGTGTCGATCCTGTGCCGCACGCGCAGGAAGTTGAATCGACCTTCGTTGCGTGCGTCCGCGCCGCCCCGCCTTGCTCGTCGTCATCGTCGCCGCCGCAGCCGACCACGAGCAGCGCCGTCGCAGCAATAGAGTGACCGCAACAAGCGCGGCAAGTGGCCGGGACTTCCTCATCAGATCCTCTCCGTAGCGACGACGCGACAACCGACTGGCTCGCCCGCGGTGGTGCGGGGTGGCATGCGACGCCGACCAGATCGGCGGTATCAGCCGCCCTCGGCCCTCACCGTTTGCTCGAATCGCAGCCCGCCGGCCTCGATCGTGTAGACACCGTAGTCGGTGATGGTGGTATCGCCGTTCTCGTCGAGGTCGTACGTGCCCAGGACGGAGTCGCGGTCCTCGGTGTTCAGCAGCGCCTCGATCATCGCCTGCTTGTCCGAGCAGTCACTGCCCAGCTCCTCGCAGGCGTCGAGCACGAGGCTTATCGCCTCGTAGCCGTAGATGGCGTACGGACTGACGCTTTCCGCGCCGTACTTCTGCTTGTAGTCCTCGAAGAACCTCTGCCCCTCGGCCGAGTACTGATCCGGCGAGAGAGCGGCCACGGTCACCTTCGTCTTCGCGCCGACCTCGCCGGGGATGCCGCCCTCCCTAGGGTCGAGGAAATCCGGAGTTGACACGCGGTCAGGCCCATACAGCTTCGCGTCCGGAAGGGCGGCTGACACGTCCTTGTAGACCTGCACAGCGCCGTTCAGCGGGACGCCGCTGAATACGAAGCAGTCCGCGCCGCTTTCCTTGATCCTGGCCGCCTCGGAGCGGAAGTTCGGAGCCTTCGCATCGATGCCCTCGTTGCCCGCGACCTCGAAACCCTGCTCGTTCGCCGCACGCTCGATGTTGCGCGCCAGGCCTGCGCCGTACAGCTGCTTGTCATTGAGGATGTACGCGCTGGTGCACCCATCCTCCTTCATGATCGTCGCCAGCGCGGCACCCTGAATAGTGTCCTTGGGAATGATCCGTAGGTAATGGCGCTCGCCCGACGGGTAGTACTTCTCGGGCTCGCCCTCGCCCGCGCCCGGCTCGTTCGAGGTCAAGCCTACGGCCGTGTTCGAGGGGCTGATCTGGGCGATCGGGACCTCGTTCAAGAGCGGGATCGAGATGGCACTCGCATCGGAGTCGAACTCGCCGATATAGGCCACCGCGGCATCGTCTTGAGCGACCTTGTGCGCGTTCGCCTGAGTGGCCTCGGGCGTCCACGTGCCTGCTTGGGCGGTCGAGGCGTCCAGCGACGTGTAGTTGACGGTGGTCTTGCCGGCCTTGCCGCCGCGCTGCTCGAGCGCAAGGTTGATGCCGTTCACCACCGCTACCGTCTGCAACCGCTGAGCTCCCTGCAGCGGCAGCGACGAATAGACGTTCACCGTTCCCCCGCCGCCTTCACCGCGACTATCTCCACCTCCGCCGCGTTCGTCGTCATCGTCACCGCAGGCGGTCATGCCCACAGCGAACGCGGCGAGGAGGCAGCCAAGAACTGCCAGCCCGCGTACTCCCAAGATCTTACCTCCTAGCGAGACCAGTGGAGATTGGCTCGAGCTCCGCGGGAATCCTAACCGGCGCTTCGGATCTCGCGCGGTCCCCGCCCGCGCCTTAATGCGGGGACAACGTGGCCTCACGCGGTCTTCGCGGAGCACCCTCGGCTTCGAGGTCGGGACGCCGCGACTGCTTACAGGAGCGCGGCCGCTCAGCACGCGAGCCGCGCGGCTCCCTCGCCCGGCGGCCGGCACGCCTTGGCCCACCTGAAGCTGAAGCGCCGGTAGTCGACCGTCGCATCGAACGTGTAGCCGACTAAGAAGCGGCCCTCCGGGTCACGTGAGGTGACAGCGAGGCAGTCGTAGTCCGAGCCCCGAGCGTTGAGGTCGCGCTCGACCCGCCGCTGCGAAGGAGGGTTGATCTCGCACTTGGTCGCGAGCACCGGCCCGTCGAGCTTCCCCGCGCGCACCCGCCCCTGCGCGTCGCGGGTGATCGCACGCTCGAGGTCGCCGACGAGCGCCCGGCGCGCGCGGAGCGCTACGGCGCGGGAGAGCCTTCCGCTTGGGCGTTCGGTACGGCCGCTGTGCGGCCTGCCCTCCTCGGCCAGCCGTCTGCGCTTGGCCGCCTCGAAAACGGCATCCCGACGCCGGTCGGCCGCCGAGCGTTCCTCCTTGCCGCGCTCGATGGCAGGCGCGATGAGTGCCGCGGCGCCGCCCACGATGGCAAGCCCGACGAGCGCTCCGAGCGCGATCTTCCGCCCGGGCGGCGGCGGTACGACGGCATCGCGGGGCGCCGTCCACACGCCCAGCCAGACGCCGAGCTTCTCAAGGCGCCCAAGGCCGTCGTCCGAGCCCAGTGATCCCTCAGCTCTCGCTGCCGCCCGCGCGCTCCGCCCGGGCCTCGGCGACGGTCTTCTCGCCCCGGCCGAGAGGTCCCTGCACCTTCCAGCGGGAGTCCGATCGCGCAGGCCAGAAGAGCCAGATGAGAACTCCCACGGCGCTCAACAGGAGTCCCGCCGCCAGCCCGGGCCTCTCCCCGTAGCCCTTCCGGTTGGAGAGCCACGACGCGACGATGCCCGACCCGAGCCAGACGAACGTCAGGTACAGGGCCTTTGCGCCGATGACTGCCAGGACGGTCACGTTCCCAGGTAGGCCTTCTGCACCTCGGGGTTCTCGCGCAGCGCCGCCGCTTTGTCGGTAAGCGCGATCTGTCCCGTTTCGAGAACGTAACCGCGCTTCGAGACCTCGAGCGCGAAGTTCGCGTTCTGCTCCACCAGCAGGATGGTCGTTCCCTGGTTGTTGATCTCGGCGATCGTCTCGTAGATCCGCTCGACCAGGATCGGGGCCAGGCCCATCGAGGGCTCGTCCAGCAGCAGCAGCTTGGGGTCCGCCATCAGCGCGCGCCCGATGGCGAGCATCTGCTGCTCGCCTCCGGACATGGTTCCTGCCTTCTGGCGCTCGCGCTCCTTCAGCCTCGGGAAGAGCTTGTACACCCGGTCAAGGTCCTTCGCCACGGCTTCTGAATCGCGCCGCAGGTACCCCCCGAGCTCCAGGTTCTCGTGCACGGTCATGCGCTGGAATATGCGCCGCCCTTCCGGCGCCTGAGAGATTCCCCGCTGCACAATTTCCTGGGGCGGGGTCTCGCCCACCTCCTCGCCCTCGAAGTTGATCGAGCCCTCGCGCGGAGGGGTGAGGCCCGAGATCGATCGCAAGGTGGTGGACTTGCCCGCACCGTTCGAGCCGATGAGGGTCACGATTTCTCCCTCGTTGACCTCGAGCGAAATGCCCTTGAGGGCCTCGATGTTGCCGTAGAACGTGTGGACGTTCTCGAGCGTCAGCATCGCCATGAGCTAGGCCGCCTTCGTCCCGAGATAGGCCTCGATCACCCTCGGATTGTGCCGGACCTCCTCCGGCGAGCCCTCGGCGACCTTCTCCCCATGGTCGAGGACCGTGATCCGTTCGGAGACGCCCATGACCACCTTCATGTCGTGTTCAATCAGCAGGATGGTCAGGCCTCGATCGTCCCTCAGCTGGTGCATGAACTCGGTCAGGCGTCCGGATTCCTGGGGGTTCATGCCCGCCGTAGGCTCGTCGAGCAGAAGGAGCTTGGGATCCGAGGCGAGCGCCCGCGCGATCTCCACTCGCCGCTGGTCGCCATACGAGAGGTTGACCGCCATCTGTTCGAAGACGTCGGACTGGAGACCGACGTACTCCAGCAGCTCACGCGCCTTGTCTCGTGCTTCGCGCTCCTCGCGCCGCACCCCTGGCGTCCGCACGATTGAACGGAACAGGCCCGCGTGCATGCGGGCGTGCTGTCCCACGAGCACGTTCTCGAGCGCGGACATCGTCGCGAAGAGCCGAATGTTCTGAAAGGTCCGCGCCATGCCTCGCGCGAGGATCCGATCCGGGCGCACGTAGGTGATGTCCCGGTCCTCGAAGTAGAGGCGCCCCGCGGTCGGCCGGTACAGCCCTGTGAGCATGTTGAAGAACGTGGTCTTGCCGGCGCCGTTGGGCCCGATGATCGAGACGATCGACTTCTCCGGGATCACGAAGCTCACGTCGTCGACCGCTACCAATCCACCGAAGGCCTTCGTCACCGACTGCGTCTCCAGCACCGCTCCGCCTTGCTGCGCGACGTGGCCCTCGTCCGCCGTCATGCGCGCGCCTCGTGCACGGTCTCGGACTGTCCGACCCCTGTGGTGTCGCCGGCCCCGACGCCACCAAGCTCGAGCTTGCGCCTGCGCTCCGGCAGGAGGCCCTCCGGCCGGAGCACCATCATGATCACGAGTAGGAACCCGAAGATGCCGAAGCTCAACTCGGTGAGGTCGAAGTCGAGACCGACCTTCGCCGGCAGCTCGTTCAGCACGTCGGGAATGAGGTACGTGTTCGCGAACGACAGCACCACTGCCCCCAGGACAACCCCCCAGATGTTCCCCAATCCGCCGAGGATGATCATCGCGAGCACGAAGATCGAGAACGAGAACTGGAACTGCTCGGAGTTCACGGTGTTCAGGTATGAGCCCAGGAAGGCGCCCGAGATCCCGCCGAACGCCGCCCCCGTGGCGTAGGCGAGCAGCTTCGTCCTCACCAGAGGCACGCCCATGCTCGCCGCCGCCACCTCGTCCTCACGCACGGCGATCCAGGCCCGCCCCAGGCGCGAGTCGCGCAGACGGAAGTTCACGAACAGGACAAGCGCCACGATGCCAAGGGCGGTCCAGAACCACGGTCTCAGGTTGAGCGAGGTGAACTGCCCGGTGAACGGCAGGTCGATCTTGTCCACCGGCGTGATCCCCTGCGCGCCGTTGGTCAGCGTGTACCCGCCGAACTCGATCTCGTTGCCGTTCAGCGCGAACACACGGATGATCTCGCCAAAAGCGAGCGTGACGATCGCGATGTAGTCGCCCCGGAGCCGGAGCGTGGGCAAGCCGATCAGGGCGCCCGCTATAGCGGTCGTGATCACCGCCGCCACGGCGACGAGCAGGAAGTTGAGGTGGATTCCGGGCAGGGTCTGCACGAACTCGCTGACGCCGACGTGGATGCCCTCCCCATTGTTGATGTCGAACGCGAAGCCAGAGGCCAGCCAGCCGATCGTGTACGCGCCGATCGCGAAGAACGCCACGTAGCCGAGGTCGAGCAGCCCCGCGAAGCCCACCACGATGTTGAGCCCGAGCGCCATCCCCACGTATGCCAGCGCTGTCACGGCGTCGTCCATGAACGGACTGGACTCTTCGAAGAGGAACGGGAGAACGAGCCCGAAGCCGAGCAACGCGATCGCGATGGCGAGGTCGCGATGGCGGCCGATGACGGGCAGGCTCATCCGGCCTCCCGGGTCTGTTCCCCGAGCAGCCCCTGAGGCTTGAAGACCATGATCAGCACAAGGTAGGCGAACACGACCGCGGGAGTCCACTCGCCGCCGATGCGGTTGTCGGAGATCTGTTGGATGCAGCCGATGATCACGCCGCCGAGCACCGCTCCCGGGAGGCTCCCGATGCCCCCCATGACGGCGGCCGTGAACGCGATCAGCCCGGCGGTGAAGCCCTGGAAGAACCAGATCGTGGTCTGGTAGAGGGCGTAGATAAGGCCGGCCGCCCCCGCCATCAGCCCGCCGACCAGGAACGTGAACGAGATGGTCGTGTCGACGTTGATCCCCATCAGCCGTGCGGCCTCAGGGTCCTGGGCCGTTGCCCGCATGGCCTTGCCCATGCGGCTGCGCGTGACGAACCCGCCCAGCAGCAGCAGCAGCGGCGCGGTGGCGACGATCGCCAGGACGTCCCCCTGCGTCACGGAGACGCCCGCGACCTCGAAGAGCTCCTTCTGGGACCTGATCAGGTCGGGCGCCGCCGACTGCGCGGGGCCGAGCCAGAGGATGCCAACGTTCTGGAAGATGAACGAGAACCCAACCGCCGTGATCAGCGGAGCGAGCTTGGGCGCGTTGCGTAACGGCCGGTAGCCGACGCGCTCGATCATGACGTTGAGCACCCCGCAGACGACCATCGTGATCACCAGGACGACCAGGAGTCCGGTGGCGAGCCCTATCACGGGGTTGCCGGTGGCCAGCCCCACCGTCCCGTACAGCCCCACGGCGGTGAACGACCCGAGCATGAACAGCTCGCCGTGGGCGAAGTTGATCAGCTGGATGATGCCGTAGACCATCGTGTAGCCGAGCGCGATCAGCGCCCAGATGGCGCCGTTCGAGAGCCCGTCCTTGAGGTTGCTCGCGAGCCTCGAGAGGTCCCCGTCGTCCTGCAGGTCCTGGATCCCGTACACGACCGGGAGGATCAGCAGGATCACGATCAGCCCATAGCGGTCGATCCAGACGCGTGCGCGCTCGATCGCCCGGCGCTGGATCGGCGTGCGCCGTGCTGCGGAGCTGGCGGCTTCCATCTCTGCACTCTAACTGGGAGTGGCGAGCGCAAGCGGGCCCGGGAGGCAATCCCCCCGGGCCCCGCTCACGAATCTGGCTAGCCGAGCGGCTCGCCGTTGCTGTCCTGCTTGACCTGAACGGTCTTGATCGGCGAGAGCTCGCCGTTCACGACCAGGTGGCGGCCGAACTGGCTCAGGTTGACATCGCCATCCTCGTCGATGTCGTAGATGCCGGTCACGCCCTCCTTGCCCTTCGTTGCGTAGAACTCGTCGATCACGGCCTGCTTGTCGTTGCAGGCATCACCAGCGCGGTCCATCGCGTCGAGGACGACGTCCATCGCCTCGAAGCCGTAGATGGCGTACGGCTGGACGACGTCCTGCTTGTACTGCGACTTGAAGTCCTCGAAGAACGTCTGCCCCTTGGGCCCGTAGTCCTTCGGGTTGATGGTCGCGACCGTGATGAACGTGCGCTCCGCGATGTCCGGCGGCAGGTCGTTCGTGAACGTCGAGGTGGCAACGCCGTCCGGACCCCACAAAGTCGCATCGGGCAACGCCGCGCCGAGGTCCTTGTACAGCTGGACCGCATTGTTGTCGACGATGCCGCCGAAGAACACCGCGTCGGCACCGGAGTCCGCGATCTTGGCCGCGAGCGACCGGTAGTTCGGCGCCTTCGGGTCGATCGAGTCGGTTCCGGCGACCTCGATGTCGTTCAGCTCCGCGGCATCGGCGGTGGTCTTGGCGACGCCCACGCCGTACACCTGCTTGTCGTCGAGGACGTACACGCTCTTGACGCCCTCCTCGGCCATCCACTCGGCCTGGGCCGACCCCTGGATGTGGTCGGCGGGCACGACGCGCCCGTAGGTGCGCTCGCCCGTCGGGTAGTACTTCTCAGGGGCGCCCTTGTCGTCCGGGCCGGCGTCCTTCGTCAGCTCCAGCGCCGTGTTCGAGGGGCTGACCTGCAGGAGGCCCGCCTCGTTCGTGATCGGAATCGAGACCGCCGAGGCGCCCGAGTTGAACTCGCCAAGCAGCGCGATCGCGCTGTCGTCGTTCGCGACCTTCCGCGCGTTCGCCGAGGTCGCACCCGCATCCCACGTGCCGGCCTGCGCCGTGGAGTCGTCGAGTTTCTTGTACTCGACCGTGCACGCACCCGCCTTGCCGTTCCGCTGCTCGAGGGCGAGCGTCGCGCCCCTCTGGACGTCCAGGGACTGGACTCGGCTCGCCCCCTGGAGCGGCAGGCTCGAGTAGATCGTGACGTTCTTGCTTGCGGTCGTCCCGCCGCCTCCATCGTCATCGTCGTCATCCCCGCAGGCGCTCACGCCAAGCGCGAGAGCCCCCAAGAGACAGACCACCGTCATCCAATGCCCACGCAAAATTCCCTCCTCCAGGTCATGATCACTCCAACGTGCCGCATCCTAGCCCTGTTCGTCGTGTAGGGACAATGGCCCGCCTAAGCATCATCCCGGCTTAACCTCAGCCCTGACCGGTGCCAGTTCCGCTTCCAGGTCCGGCCGCCTCGATTGGACCCAGGCCACCTCGGCCACGACCGCCACAACCGCTAGCCCGCCGCCCACCTGGGTCGCCGCCAGAGGCTCGTCGTGAATGACCAGGCGAACGCCGCGGCGGGCAGCGATGATCTGACCCGCCAGCCCACGGCCAAAGACCAGCCAGGCGCTCGGTCACTGGGCGTGATTCGTGATCGGCACGGAGAGGGCCGAAGCGCTGTAGGCGAGCTCGCCGAGGTAGGCGATCGCCCCGGGATCGTCGGCGGCGCGTTCGGCGTTGGCGTTGACGCGCTCGGGACTCCAAGGACCCTCGCCCGCGCCCGACGTGTTGAGCTCCACGAGGGCACGCGCAGCCCTTCCACCCGCCCGCCGGCCTCCTTTAGAGCCAGCCGCTGGCCAGCGGTGACGGCCCGGGCGGCCGGTGCGCAGACCCCGGTGGCGGGAGGGCTCGCGCACACCACGACCGTGTCCTTCACGTGCGGGGGTGCTTGTCGCTACCTAAGCAGCCGCCCAAGCCGAGGGCGGGGCGAGGGCGGTGATGGCGAGGGTGCGGGCAAGCGTCGCTTTCTGCCCGGTCGGCTTTATGGTCCCCACGCGTGCGGATCGGAGTGCTCACCGGAGGAGGCGACTGTCCCGGCCTCAATGCGGTCATCCGCGCCATCGTGCGCAAGGGAATCGACGCCCACGCACACACGATCGTCGGCTTTCGCGACGGCTGGCGCGGGCCGGCAAACAACGCCTGCTAGGAACTGACGATCGAGTCGACGAGGGGAATCCTGCCGCGCGGAGGCACGATCCTGCGCTCGTCTCGTACCAACCCGTTCAAGCACGACGACGGCCCCGATCGGATCGGAAATAACCTGCGCACGCTCAATCTCGAGGGGCCTGATCGCAATCGGGGGGCGAGGACACTCTGGGCGCCGCCGCGCGGCTGCACAGCGACCACGGGCTTCCCGTGCTCGGTGTGCCAAAGACGATCGACAACGACCTCGGCGGCACCGATATGACCTTCGGCTTCGACACCGCGTGCAGATCGCGACCGATGCGATCGACCGGCTGCACACGACCGCCGAATCGCACAACCGCGTGATGATCGTCGAGGTGACGGGGCGCCACGCGGGCTGGATCGCGCTCCACTCGGGCCTGGCGGGCGGTGCGGACGTGATCCTGATCCCCGAGCGGCCGTTCGACATCGGGGAGGTGTGCCGCCTGATCCGCCGCCGCCACTCGCGCGGGCGCTACTTCTCGATCGTCGTCGTGGCCGAGGGCGCCGTGCCCGTGGCCGAGCGCGGCGAGCAGGATCAGCGAGGCGCCGGCCGAGCACAGCTGCGAGAGGCGCCGCGTCGACGGCGTCGTCGAGCAGGTAACGCGCCCAGATGCCGTTGAGCGAGAACAGCGCCGCACCGGTCGCGGCCAGCAGGTAGCCGCGGGCCGGGCGGTGCTCGCCGTCTGTCACTCGAGCATCCGCTCGAACTCGAAGCGGCCGTGGCGCAGCGCATGCAGCCCGAAGCGTGTCGTCTCCACCTCACCGGTGGCGCGCACCCGGTACGCGCCGAGCGGCGACCGGCGCTCGCGGATGCGAAGCGCCTCGTCGACGACCCGGGCCCGGTTCGCACCCGCGACTCGGATCGCGTCGAGTACGAGCCGCATGGCCTCGTAGCCGTACAGCGCCTCCGGGCGCGCCACGGCTCCGCCCATCGTCTCGCGCAGGCGGGCGAGCAGGCGCCGCCCCTCGGAGGGGAGTGCGCGGGCCGGGGGAATCGGACCTACGGCCTCCACGATCGCCGGCGCCGCCGGGATGGGGACGGACGGGTCCCGCGCCAGCACGCCGGTCGTCGCGTATACCGGTACGCCGGGCAGCGCGCGGTCGACCTGGGCGAGTATGCGTCCGGTCCCAGGGCCGGCGATGCCGGCGTACAGAAGCGCGTCCGGCCGCTCCTCGGCCAGGTCGCGGACGAGGTCGGGGATCTCGTCCACCCGGCCGCGGTACTCCTCCGCCTCCACCGGGTCGGGGCCGTCGCGGCGCGCGAGCGCGACCAGGACGGTACCCAGCTCGCGCGAATGGATTTCACCGTCATATAGGACGGCGACATCCCTGGCGCCGGTCGCGCGGACCCGGGCCAGCAGGGTCTCGGCCTGCAGCTCGTCGGGGGGCACGAGCCGCACGAAGCTGCGCTCGTCCTCCGGGTAGTAGCGCTCAGGCCCCGCCCGCGGCTGGCCGAGCGGGACGCGGGTGAGGCTGGTGAGCCCGTCGGCGGGCGACACCTGGAGCACCCCCGCTTCGTTCGTGATCGGCACGGACACGGCCGAGGCGCCGTAGTCGAGCTCACCCAGGTAGGCGATCGCGCGCGGGTCGTCGGCCGCCTCCCCCGCGTTTGCACTTACCCGGTCGGGGTCCCACAACCGCTCTCCCGGCTCGGACGAGTCGAGCTCGACGAGCTTGACCTCGAGATCGCCGGCGCGCCCGCCCGCATCCTGCAGCGCGAGCCGCTCGCCGGCGGCCGTGGCGCGTGCCGCGGCGGCGGAGACGCCGTGCTTCGGCAGGCTGGTGTACACGGTGACGGTCCCGCCCTCGATACGGGTGGGGCGCTCATCGCCCCCGAGGCATCCGCCGAGGAGCACCACCGCCGCCAGCGCGGCACAGATCGTGGTTGTGGTCCCTAGAACCAAGCCGCTGATTCTGACGGCCGGATATATGGTGCCTCCCGTGCGCATCGGAGTGCTCACCGGAGGAGGCGACTGCCCCGGTCTCAACGCCGTCATCCGCGCGATCGTGCGCCGCGGGATCGACGGTCACGGCCACGTGATAATCGGCTTCCGGGACGGCTGGCGCGGGCCCCTCGAGAACGCCTACGAGGAGCTGACGATCGAGTCGACGCGCGGGATTCTTCCGCGCGGAGGCACGATCCTGCGCTCGTCGCGGACCAACCCGTTCAAGCGCGAGAACGGGCCCGAGCAAGTGCGCGAGAACATGGAGACGCTCAACCTGAACGGCCTGATCGCGATCGGCGGCGAGGACACGCTCGGCGCCGCGGCACGCCTCCATGGCGAGCATGGCCTGCCGGTGATCGGGGTGCCGAAGACGATCGACAACGACCTCGGCGGAACCGACATGACGTTCGGCTTCGACACAGCGGTGCAGATCGCCACCGACGCCATCGACCGCCTCCACACCACCGCCGAGTCGCACAACCGGGTGATGATCGTCGAGGTGATGGGCCGCCACGCGGGCTGGATCGCGCTTCACTCCGGGCTGGCCGGCGGCGGCGACGTGATCCTGATCCCCGAGCGGCCGTTCGACATCGAGGAGGTGTGCCGCCTGATACGGCGCCGCCACTCGCGCGGGCGCTACTTCTCGATCGTCGTCGTGGCCGAGGGCGCGCTGCCGAAGGAGGGCTCGATGGAGACGGTCGCGGCCGAGGAAGACGAGTTCGGGCACCGCCCGGCTCGGCGGGATCGGACAGCGCCTCGAGCACGAGATCGAGTCGCGCACCGGCTACGAGTCGCGCGCGACCGTACTCGGCCACATCCAGCGCGGCGGAACACCGACCGCGTTCGACCGCGTGCTGGCAACCCGCCTCGGCGTGGCGGCGATCGACGCGGCGAACGACGACAGCTGGGGCGTCATGCCGGCGCTGCGCGGCACGCGCATCCAGCTCGTGCCGCTGTCGGAGGCCGTGGCGGAACTGCGCACGGTCCCGCCCGAGGACTACGCGGCGGCCGAGGTCTTCTTCGGCTAGCGGGCTGCGCCGCGCTCTTCGGCCGGCACGACGTCGCGCCTCATCAGCTGGTCCACGAACGGCTTGAAGATCACGACCGTGGCCGCGACGATCGTCATGAAGATGGTCAGCAGGAACGCGTCGAACGCCTTGATGCCAAAGGACCAGGCGCAGACCCACCAGATCAGCCCGATCGTGAAGGTCACCAGGATCGCCATCAGCCGCCGGTCCGCTCGGAGATCATGCGGCGCGCCTTGGTGACCGCGTTGAAGGCGCTCTTCATCGCCCGCTCGGCGCCCGAGTCCATCGGCGGCATCATGCCGAGCTGGCGCGCGAAGTCCATCTGGTCGAAGTAGGCGGTATTGCTCACGATGAGGCCGTCCTCGATCTCGATGAAGTCGAGCCCACGGACGTCGATCGCCTTGCCGGTCGCCTCGACACCCTGGAAGGGCTCGCCCGTGAAGGTGCCGGTCATCCGCCACTCGACGGCGGCCGATGTCTCGCCGGCCACGACGCGGAGCAGCCGCGTCTCGGCATCCGGCATCGCGGCGAAGACGCCGCGGAAGAACTCCTTGACCTCGTCGCGGCCGCGCAGGATGCCGATCGGGACGAGGTCCTCCACGCCGTCCACGCTCCAGTGCTCGCCGAGGTCGTTCACGTCGCGGCGCCCGATGGCCTCGATGTAGGAGCTCACGTGCTGTTCGACCGCCTTGCGCCTGCTGATCCGCTTGGGCTTGGCGGCAGCCTCGGTCTGAGCCATGACGCCACCCTACCAGCGATTTGCAGCCGGAAAGCGCTCAGCGGAGCGGGATCAGGCCGGTGCGCCCGCCGGCCGAACGGGGCCCCTCAGCGCCCGCGGGCGGAGCGCCAGCAGCACGAGCCCGCTCAGCACGAGCGCGGCACCGGCCGCGGCCGCTGCGCCGGGCCGCTCGCCCAGGGCGATCACACCGAGCGCCGCGGCGGTGAGCGGCTCCGCGAGCGTCAGCGTCGCGGTCTCACCGGCGCCGATCCGCTCGAGCCCGCGCGCGAACAGGATGTAGGCGAGCGCGGTCGGGATCGCGCCGAGGTAGAGGGCGAGGGCGAGCCCGCCGGGTGAGGTCAGCTCGCCGGCCGGGACCACCGCGAACAGCGGCAGCAGGAGCAGCGCTCCGGTCGCGAAGACGGCGGCCATCACGCCCTCCGGAGCCCCGCCCGCCTCGAGCATCCGCTTGCTGAGCACGGCGTAGCCGGCGTAGCCGCAGCCCGACATGAGCGCTAGCCCGACGCCGGCGGGTGCCACCTCTCCCCCGGCACCGCCGCCGAGCACGAGCAGCGCGACGCCCGCGCAGGCGAGACCCGTCGCCGCGCGCCAGCGCCGATCGAGCCGCTCACCCGCGAAGGCGCGCGCCAGGACGCCTGTGAACGCGGGCGCCGAGCCGAGCGCCACGACCGCGGCTATCGCCACGCCCGTCTCCGCCACCGCGGCGAAGAAGGTCGCCTGGTAGGCGGCGACACACGCTCCGCCGAGAAGAACCGCGGCGCGTGCGCCCCCAACGCGCATCCGGCCCACGAGCGCGGCGACGAGCAGCAGCAGCGCTGCGCCGACGGCGATTCGCGCAGCGCCGACGAGGAGCGGCTCGATCCCGGGGGCGAGCGTCTGGGCCGTGCCCGTTGTGCCGAACAGAATCGCCGCCAGAAGGACCTGCGTGCGCGCCATGACTTGTAGAATTGTTCCACAATCACTTCCGAAGCGCAAATGCTCGGGAGCGGACGGCGCGAGCCTCCGCCGTCAGCGCAGCGCGGCCACCAGCTCGCCGACCAGCTCCCCCACGGCGGCGGAGCCGCCCTCGCCCGCCGCGCGCACGAGCCGGCTGCCCACGATCACGCCGTCGGCGATCTCCGCCACAGCGCGCGCCTGGTCCGGAGTCGAGATCCCGAAGCCAACCGCGACGGGGGCCTCGGTGGCCGTACGAACGCGCGAGACCGTCTCGACGAGCCGCGGCGAGAGCTCGCTGCGCTCGCCCGTCACGCCCGTGAGCGAGACCGTGTAGACGAAGCCGCGGGCACCGGCGCCGATCTCCGCTATCCGCTCGGCCGTGCTCGTCGGAGCGACGAGCGGGACCAGCGCGAGGCCCTCGGCGTCGCAGGCGGCGCGCACCTCGCCGGCCTCGTCGTGGGGCAGGTCGGGGACGATCAGACCGGAGGCGCCCGCGGCGGCAGCGCGCAGGGCGAAGCGCTCGGCCCCCGCGGTCAGGATCACGTTGGTGTAGACGAGCAGGACGACCGGCAACCGGGCCGCGATCTGCTCGCAGACGCCGAGCACCCCGTGCAGCGTGGCACCGGCGGCCAGCGCGTCGGTGGCGGCTGCGTGGATGACCGGGCCGTCGGCGAGCGGGTCGGAGAACGGGACGCCGAGCTCGATCAGGTCCGCGCCCGCGTCGGCCGCGGCGAGGCCGGCCTCGGCCGAGCTCTCCAGGTCGGGGTAGCCGCCCATCAGGTACGGCATGAGCGCAGCTTGCTTGCCGTGCTCCGCGAATGCCGCTGCGATCCGATCGAGCCCGGTGGCGGCGACCGTCACGAGCCGCCCTCGAGGGCCAGCACCTCGGCGAGATCCTTGTCGCCGCGGCCGGACAGCGTCACGAGATCGAGCCCGCTGCCGGGGTGGGCGAGCATCCAGGCCACGGCGTGCGACGACTCGAGCGCCGGCAGGATCCCCTCGAGCTCGGCGACTCGCTTGAACGCGGCGAGCGCCTCAGCGTCGTCGACGGCCACGTAGCGGGCGCGGCCGCTGTCGCGCAGCCAGGCGTGCTCCGGGCCGACGCCCGGGTAGTCGAGCCCGGCGGAGATCGAGTGGGCCTCGAGGATCTGTCCCTCCTCGTCCTGGAGCACCGCCGACATCGCGCCCTGCAGGACGCCGCGCGCGCCGGTCGTCAGCGGCGCCGAGTGGCGCATCGTCGCGAGCCCCTCCCCCGCGGCCTCCACGCCGATCAGCTCGACACCGTCGTCGCCCGCGAACGGGATGAAGCTGCCGATCGCGTTCGAGCCGCCGCCCACGCAGGCGATCACGCGATCAGGCAGCCGGCCCGTTCGCTCGAGCAGCTGCCCGCGGGCCTCGTCGCCGATGCGGCGCTGGAGGTCGCGCACCATCGCCGGATACGGGGCCGGGCCGACGCACGAGCCGATCACGTAGTGCGTCGTCTCGACGTTCGTGACCCAGTCGCGGATCGCCGCCGAGACAGCCTCCTTCAGCGTCCGCGCGCCGGCTTCGACGCCCACGACCTCCGCGCCGAGCAGCCGCATGCGCTGAACGTTCGGCTGCTGGCGGCGTATGTCCTCGGTCCCCATGTAGACGACGCACTCGAGGTCGAGCAGCGCGCAGGCGGTGGCCGCCGCGACGCCGTGCTGGCCCGCACCGGTCTCGGCGATCACGCGCGGCTTCCCCATCCGGCGCGCCAGCAGGGATTGCCCAAGGGCGTTGTTGATCTTGTGCGAGCCGGTGTGGGCGAGGTCCTCGCGCTTCAGCCACACCTCGGCGCCGGTCAGCTCCGAGAGCCCGCGCGCGTGGTAGATCGGCGTCGGGCGGCCGACGAAGTCGCGCAGCAGCGCGTTCAGCTCGTCGTCGAAGCGTGGATCGGAGCGCGCCGACAGCCACTCGCGCTCGAGCTCGTCGAGCGCCGGGATCAGCGTCTCGGGGACGTAGCGGCCACCGTAGGGCCCGAAGCGGCGCTCGACGGCCTCCGTGCTCACGCGGAGACGGCCGCCTCGCCGGCCGGAGTGTCGGCGGCGGCGACCGCCCGGAAGAAGGCCTCGAGCTTGGCGGGGTCCTTGCGCCCCGGCGCCGCCTCGGTGCCGCTGGCGGTGTCGACGCCGAACGGATGCACGGCGGCGATCGCCTCGCCGACGTTGTCCGGTGTGAGCCCGCCCGACAGCACGACCGGGGGCGTTCGGGGGTGGAGGCGGGCCAGGTCCCAGTCGAAGGTCCTCCCGGTCCCGCCGGGCGCCTCGGCGGAGTGGGCGTCGAGCAGATGGAAGTCGGTCGGGAAGGCACGTAGCGCGCGCACCTGGGCGCCGTCGCGGACGCGCGCGGACTTCATCACGCGGCAGCCCGTGCGGCGCGCGGCCTCGCGGCAGTAGGCGGGCCCTTCGTCGCCGTGGAGCTGCAGCAGGCTGAGGCGGCAGCGGTCCGCGAGCAGCGCGACCTCGTCGAGGCTCGCGTTGACGAACACGCCGGTCAGCTCGACCCGGCGGTGAAGCTCGCTGCCGATCGCCTCGGCCTCATCGACCCGGCACAGGCGCGGGCTGTCCGGCCAGAAGATCATCCCAAGCGCCCAGGCGCCCAGATCGGCGGCCCGGAGGGCATCCTCCGGGCCGGTGATTCCGCAGATCTTCACGCGGGTCATCGCCCGCCTATGGTCGCAGGCGGGCGGAGACCCTGGGATCAGGGCAGCGGGAAGAGCCCGCCGCCGTCGTCCTCTTCCTCGGGCTGCTGCTGCTCGGCCTGATCCTGCGCTGAGGGGCGCTCGCCGAGCTCGACCTCGACGGTCTGCTTCTCGCCGTCGCGGTAGAGCTCGATCTCGATCTTGTCGCCGGGCTGCTTCGCCGCGATCGCCCCGGCGAGATCGTCGCTAGTCCGTACCGTCTCGCCGTCGATGGCGGTGATCACGTCGCCGCCCTCGCCGGTCTGCGAGTCACCGCCCTGGATGCCGGCCTCGTCGGCCGGCCCGTCCTCGGTGGCCTCGACGACGAGTGCGCCGTGGTCGACCGGCAGGTTGAGCTGCTCGGCGACGTCTGCGTTCACGTCCCTCATCTGGACGCCGAGCCAGGCGTGCTCGATCTCGCCGCCCTGGCGCAGCTGCGGAAGCAGCTTCTTGGCGGTGTTGACCGGGACCGCGAACCCGATCCCCACCGAGCCCTGGCCGCCGCCGGTCGCGATCTGGGAGTTGATCCCGATCACGCGCCCGTTGGCGTCGAGCAGCGGGCCGCCCGAGTTGCCGGGGTTGATCGAGGCGTCGGTCTGGACCACGTCGGAGATCTGGAAGCCGTCGGGCGCGGTGATCTCGCGCTGCAGGCCGGAGACGATGCCTGTCGTGACCGTGCGGCTGTAGCCGAACGGGTTCCCGATCGCGACCACCGGGTCGCCGACCTCGAGCTTGGACGAGTCGCCGAGCGGCAGCACCTCGAGGTCCTCGACCTCGGAGGGATCGATCTTGAGCGCGGCCAGATCGGACGACGTGTCGACGCCCTTGACCTCCGCCGGGATCTCCTTGCCGCCGTCCTCGAAGCTGACGGTCACCGAGTCCGCGCCGTCCACGACGTGCGCGTTGGTGATGATCGTCCCGTCCTTGTCGACCACGAACCCGGACCCGGTTGCCGACCCCTCCTGGGGCGCGCCGAAGGGCGAGCTCTCCTCCGAGCTGACGCCCTGCGCCGAGATGAAGGCCACGCCGCGGCCCTCCGAGGCGTAGATGTCGCGAACCGTCCGGCCGCCGTCCCCGTCTGAGGTTGGCTGGGTCATCGGGGACTGGCGCTGCACGACGGTGCTGGAGTCGCCCGTGTCGATGACGTCCGTTGAGATCAGGATCGCGCCGAGGACCAGCACGATCAGGCCGCCGAGCAGGCCGGCGAGGATGTTCGCGATCGGGTTATTCATGGAACCGAGTGTGGAAGGGCAACCTTAGATTCGTCTAAAAGCGGGCCGAGGCCGCGAGAATGCCCGCGAATGTCGACGGAAAGGGCCCTCGCCGGCTACGGGCGCGGGCCGCCCGGGGGCATCGCGAGGAGGCCGCGCAGGCGGTCGCGGAGGTTGTTGCCGCGGGTCAGCTCGCGGCGCACCGCGCGGCGCTCGTCCAGGCCTGGCCCGGGGGGCTCACGCGGGTCGTAGCGAGTGGCACGCAGCGCGCCGGCGTAGGCGGCCGAGCGCGGGCCCGCGAAGCGCCCGAGGCGGCGCTCCAGGCCGAGCAGGGTGGTCGTGGCGGGCACGTCCCAGCCGAGCTTGAGGAGCGTGCCGCGCAGCTCGCGCAGCTGGACCTCGGCGCGCTCGTCGGGCCCGAGCGCGTGGACCCGGCGCACCCGCTGGCTTACGGCGAAGGCGCCGCCTGCCGCCAGGGCCGCTATGAGCAGCAGCGCGCCCACGACCAGGGTGTTGGCGCCGCCGTCGTCGCCGGCGGCCGCGGCGCTCCCGGCCGCGACTCGCTCCGGCGCGACGCCCGCCCCGCCGACACGGACCTCACCGGCGTCGGCGGCGGCCGCGCTCGTGGCGCTCGCGCTCGACTGCGACTGCGCGGGGGCCGCCGCGGGCGTTGGGTCGAACGGGACCCAGCCGATGCCGGTGAACCAGACCTCGACCCACGAGTGGGCGTCGAGGTCGCGAACGCGGTACTCCTTCGTGTCCTTGTTGTAGGAGCCCGGCGAGAAGCCGGCGGCAACGCGCGCGGGGATGCCGGACATGCGCAGCATCAGCGCCATCGCCCCCGAGAAGTGCTGGCAGTAGCCGCGCTCGTCCTCGAACAGGAAGCCCATCAGCGGCAGCGGCCGGGTCGGCACGCGCTCGCTGTAGGCGTAGTTGGTCTGCAGGTGGCGCTCGACCGCCTTGACGGCGTCGTATTCGGTCGGCTCGACTCGCGGTGAGCGCCAGGGCGAGCTCGTACATGCGGCTGTAGCCCGAGTCCTGCAGGGCGGCCTCGGCGGCCGTGGCGCCGTCGCCCGAGAGCGGATTGCCGCGCAGCGGGACGAAGACGCGCTGGCGCAGCTCGGCCGCGGCCTCGCCCGCCGCACCGTCCTGGAGGCCCGTGACCTCGGTGGCGCTCTCGCCGGGGTTCGGCAGGCTGATGCCCGTGTACGAGATGAGGCTGCTGGGGTAGCCCGACGGCGCGCCCCGCATCTGTGCCGCCGTGGGGTCGGGTGCATACGCGTCGATCGTGTACGAGTCGCCCTGCCTCAGCACCTCGGAGCCGATCAGGCGGGTGGTGCCGTCGGCGTAACTCGTCGCGCGCACGCCGTCGACCCCGTAGGTGATGCCGGCGCCGACCACGAGGTTGCTCGACAGCGAGCGGACCGTGAAGTCGATCGTCTCGTCCCAGGCGCCGTTGTACTCGCCGTAGTCCCACTCGGCGCCGCTGTTCAAGAAGCGATCGAAGGGGATCTCCGCCCCGGTCCGCGCCCGGTCGATCTCGCCCGAGCGGTACCAGCGGAAGCCGTCGAAGGCGTCGAGCGTCTCCGCCTTCCAGTAGTGCGGCCGGTCGGAGGAGACGTTCATCAGCGTGGTGCCGTCGCGCGGCCAGTCGAGCGGCCCGTACTCGTGGCTCCAGTTGAAGGTCACGACCTTGCCCGCGCCGAACCAGCTCCAGGCCTGGTAGTCCCACCAGGCTCCCTCGCCGTCGAGGACGGCCGCGAGCGGGAGCGAGAGCACGCCGACGGAAGCCACGACGGCGGCGCCGGCCGCGGCCTCGCGCGGGGGAAGGCGCGGCAGCCACAGGTAGGCGGCTACGAGCAGCAGCAGCACCAGGCCGCGCCCGAGCGCCGAGCCCGGGTCGTGCTCGGTCACGGCCGCGCCGTAGAACACGAGCAGCACGGCCAGGCCGGCGATGCGCAGCACGGGCGCCGCCCGGCGCGCCGGCCAGAAGGCGAGCGCCGCCGCGAGGGCGAGCAGCAGCGGCGCGCCCATCAGCAGCGTGAGGCGGATCCACGGATCGGGCCCGTCGTAGGGCCACTCGACGCCCTGGATGCCCGCGAGCCCGCGGTCGAGCCCGTCCGTGAGCTCGCTCCAGTGTTCGGGGAGCAGCAGCCGGCCGGGCAGGCCGGCGGCCATGAGGCCGAGCAGCAGGGTGGCGACCGCCGCCAAGGCGGCGAGGCCCCAGATGAGCGTCCGCGGGAACGGCAACCGGCCGAGCAGCGCGAGCACCGCGCCGCCGCCGACAGCCGTGAGGACGACGAGCACGGTGCGGCCCGCCGCTGCGTTCTCGACGAGCAGGACCCAGTGAGCCGCCCCGAATGCGGCGAGCGCGCCGAACGCGCAGAGCCGCAGGACGAGCGAGTCGCGCGGCGCCGTGGCGGCCCGGGCCGCCGCGGCGCTTCCCAGAGGAGCGCCTGCCGTTACCGGCGCGGGAGTGGGTCCGAGCGGGCCGCTCACGCCGCCAGCCCTCTCCGCGCGCGCTCGACGAGACAACCGGTGCAGCCCGCGACCTCGAAGGCGGGCCGTGCGCCGGGGAGCGCTCCCGGGGTCACGACGTAGCGGGCGCCGGCGGGCAGCCGCTCGAGTGTGCGCGGCGCCCTGCGCAGGTCGGCGCCGGTGACCCACACGACCGCGCCGCCGCGCGGGCCGAGCGTCGACGCGGGCGGCGCCGGGCCCTCCTCGGCGAGCGCGAGGCGGACGTGCACGGCGGGCCACGCGCCCATGTCGTGCCCGACCTCGATGGGGCGCCGGTCACCGGGAAGCAGGATCGAGCAGCCGCCGTCGTGCGCCAGCCAGACGCACAGCGAGGCGGCGGCGCGCACCGCCTTGTCGAGCGACTCCTCGCTCTCGGGCGCTGATGGGTCGAGCACGATCAGCGGCGCGGAGTCGAGCTCGGCCACGAGCCGCCGCTCGAGCATCTCTCCGGTGCGGGCGACCGACGGCCAGTGGATGCGGGAGGCGGCCGTGCCCTCGCGGTACGGGCGCAGGCCGTCGATCTCGAGCTCCGCCACCGAGGCATCGAGGCGCCTGCCCGACAGCCCGGGCGCAGTTCCGAACCCGCCGCGGGCACCCGCGCCCGCCCCGCCGCTGCCGGGCGCCATCACCTGCTCGACGCGCGGAAGGACGAGCACCTCCTCCCCACCCTCGGCGCTGAGCTCGCGGCTGAACAGCCGCAGCGGGTCGCGGATCACGAGCAGCGCGGGCTCGAGCTCACGCCGCCCGCGGCGGGAGAAGCGGACGTTGATGCGCAGCCGGCGCGACCAGCGCCCCGCGATAGGCACGGGCCAGCCCAGCAGGGGCTCGAGGAGCTCGCCGCCGGGCGGCGGCGCGATCCCGCTGCGGGCCTCGATGCGGAGCGGGTAGGGGTCCTCCTCGACGACCGTGGACGGACCCGGCGTGCGCTTGATCGTCGCGCCCTGGGCGGCGAGCAGCACCCAGGCGACGGCAACCACCGCGATCGCGAGCAGGCCGATGCCGGGGACGTAGAGCGACGGCGAATCGAAGGTGCCCCCGGCCAGGCACAGCGCCAACCCGAGCAGCGCCGTGACGAGTGGGCGGAGCACGGCGATCAGAGCGCCGGGACCCGCTCCAGGGTGTCGCGCACCACGCCCTCGCGCTCGTCGTTGCTCGCTCCGGGCGAGAGCAGCAGCCGGTGCGTCAGGACAGCAGAAGCGAGCTTCTGGACGTCGTCCGGCAGCGCGTGATCGCGGCCGTCGAGCGCCGCGTAGGCCTTGGCCGCGCGGAACAGCATCAGCCCGGCGCGCGGGCTCGCGCCGAGCTCGACGCGCGAATCGGCGCGGGTGGCTTCGAGGATCGAGACCACGTAGCGGCGCAGCGCCTCGCTGCCGTGTACGGACGCTGCCGCGCTCTGGCCGGCCAGAATGTCGGCCACGTCGGCCACCGGCTCGAGATCCAGCACGCGGTCGCTCTCGGCGTGCTCGAGCAGCATCGACGACTCCTGGTCGGGGGTCGGATAGCCGAGCGACACGCGCACCATGAAGCGGTCGAGCTGCGCCTCCGGAAGCGGATATGTGCCCTCGTACTCGACGGGGTTCTGCGTCGCCACCACGAGGAAGGGACGCGCCAGCTCGTGCGTGTGCTTGTCCACGGTCACGTGGCGCTCCTGCATGCACTCGAGCAGGCCCGACTGCGTCTTCGGGGACGCGCGGTTGACCTCGTCCACGAGCACGACGTTTGCGAACACCGGACCCGGGCGGAACTCGAAGCGGTTCTCGCGCTGGTTGTAGACGTTCGTGCCGACGACGTCCGCGGGCAGCAGGTCGGCAGTGCACTGCACGCGCGCGTACTCGGCGTCGAGCGAGCGCGCGAGCGCGCGCGCCAGCGCGGTCTTGCCGACGCCCGGGTAGTCCTCGATCAGCACGTGGCCCTCGGCGAACAGCGCGACGAGCACATCGCGGATCACATGCTCGGGCGCCTTGACGGCGCGCGCGACGTTGTCGCGCAGCCGCGCGCCGAGCTCGGCCACCTGCGATGGGTTCAGCTCAGGGGCTGTCGCCATGGAGCACCATGGTAGGGATACGGCTCATCCGGCTTCTCGGTTCCGGCGCCAAGTGGTCAAGCCTGCGTTGGTTCCTCGGATCGGGTGAGCTCGCGGACCGCCGCCTCCGGGTCCGGCGCGCGCATCAGCACCTCGCCGATCAGGACGGCGTCAACGCCCACCTGCTCCAGCTCCTCGATCTGCCAGCGGTCGTGGATGCCCGACTCGGACACGACCACCTTGCCGGCGGGCACGTCGGCCAGGAGGTCGAACGTCCGCTGGATGTCCACCGTGAAGCTCTCGAGATCGCGGTTGTTGATGCCGATCACGTCGCCGTCGACCTCCAGGGCCCGCTCGAGCTCCTCGTCGTCGTGGATCTCGACGATCGCGTCGAGGTCGATCTCGTTGGCGAGCGACCACAGGTCCCATAGCTCCTGGTCGTCGAGCGAGCCGACCACCAGCAGCACCGCGTCGGCGCCGGCGGCCTTCGCCTCGTACAGCTGGTAGGGGTCGATCGTGAAGTCCTTGCGCAGAATCGGCAGGTCGCACGCCGCGCGCGCCTCGCGCAGGTCCTCGAGCGAGCCGCCAAAGTGGGCTTCCTCCGTGAGGATCGACAACGCCGCCGCTCCGCCGCGCTCGTAGGCGCGCACGATCTCGGAGCAGCTCGCGCCCTCGCGGATCGTCCCCGCCGACGGCGAGCGGCGCTTGTGCTCGGCGATCAGCGACGTGCCGGGCCGCGCCAGGGCCTCGGCGAACGGGCGCCCCTCGCGCCGCACGTCGATCTGGCCCTCGAGCTCCGACTGCGGCCGCTCGCGCTTGCGCGCGGCAAGCGCCTCGCGGGTCGCGTCGACGATCTCGTCGAGGCGCGGGCTCACGCGCGCGTCTCCGCGACCCAGCGCTCGAGCACGTTCGCGGCGGCGCCCGAGTCGACGGACTGCTCGGCGCTGCGCACCCCGTCCGCGAGCGACTCCGCGCGCCCCGCCACCTGAATCGCCGCGCCGGCGTTCAGCAGGGCCAGCGAGCGCTCCGGGCCCGGCTCGCCCGCGAGCACAGCCCTCAGCACGTGGGCGTTCTCGTCGGGGCTGCCGGCGCCCACGGCGCCGTCGGCGACCGGTTCCAGTCCGACCTCCGTGGGAGACACCTCGTAGGCCTCGAGCTCGCCGCCGGACAACTCGACAACGCGGGTCGAACCGGAGACCGAAAACTCGTCGAGTCCATCCGCGCTCGACACTACCAGGGCCCTTTCGGTCCCAAGCTCTCCGAGCGCGGCGGCCATAGTCTCCAATTTCCCCGGGTCCGATACGCCTATCACCTGGCGCTTCGCACCGGCCGGATTTGTGAGCGGGCCCAGGAAGTTGAAGATCGTGCGGACGCCTAGCTCCTTGCGCACCGGCACCACGTGCTTCATCGCGGAGTGGTGGCGCGGCGCGAACATGAATCCGAAGCCCACGGAGTCGATACAGGCGGCAACGGCGTCCGGCTCCAGGTCGATGCGCGCGCCGAGTGCCTCGAGCACGTCGGCCGATCCGCACTGGCTGGTCGCGGAGCGATTGCCGTGCTTCGCCACGCGGCAGCCGGCGCCGGCCGCGATGAAGGCGGCCGTCGTCGACACGTTGAAGGTCGGCCGCCCGCCGCCGGTGCCCGCGGTATCCACGAGGTCGTCGCCGGCGTCCACCTTCAGCGCGAACGAGCGCATGGCGCTCGCGAGCCCGGCGATCTCGCTCACGGACTCGCCCTTCGTCCGCAGCGCGATCAGGAACGCCGCCGTCTGCGTCTCGGAGGCGTTCCCCTCCATCACCTCGGCGAGCACGCGCTCCGCCTCGCCGGCGGACAGGTCCTCGCCGCCGGCCAGCCGGTCGATGGCTTCGGTCAGTACGGGGTTCGGCACGGCTCAGTCATTCAAGAAGTTGCGCAACAGCTCTTTGCCGTGCGGTGTCAGGACCGACTCGGGATGGAACTGCACGCCCTCGAGCGGCAGCTCGCGATGGCGCAGCCCCATGATCACGTCGCCCGCGCGCGCGGAGACCTCGAGCTCGTCCGGCAGCCCGTCGGCGCGCACCACGAGCGAGTGATAGCGACCGACCACGAGCGGGGATTCGAGGCCCCCGTAGATCGTCCTGCCGTCGTGCTCGGCCTCGGCGGTCTTGCCGTGGACCGGCTCGCCGCGCACCACCGTGCCGCCGAACTCGGCCGCCAGCGCCTGGTGGCCGAGGCAGACACCGAGCACGGGCACGCCCGCCTCGGCGTAGTGGCGCGTCGCCTGCTTCGAGAGCCCGGCCTCCTCGGGCGTGCAGGGCCCGGGGGAGACGATCACGCGGTCGGCCTCGCGCTCGAGCAGCTCCGGCACGTCGTTTCGGACCACGTCCACCTGGGCGCCGAGCTCGCCGAGGTACTGGACGAGGTTGTAGGTGAAGGAGTCGTAGTTGTCGACTATGAGCACCCGGGGGCTCGCGCCCCCGGACCCCCGTGGCACCTGGCCGGCCGCGGAGGGTTGCGGGTCACCCCGTGGCACCTGGCCGGCCGCGTCCGCGTTCATGCCCAGTCCCCCTGCGCGCATGCCAGCCGGATCGCGTCCATCACCGCGCCCGCCTTCGCCTCGATCTCGCGCACCTCGTAGTCGGGCTGGGAGTCGGCCACGATGCCGCCGCCCGCCTGCACGTGCACGCGGCCGTCCTTGACGAGCGCGGAGCGGATGTAGATGCAGGTGTCCAGCTCGCCCGTGTAGGACAGATAGCCGACCGCCCCGCCGTACGGGCCGCGGCCGCTCGGCTCGAGCTCGTCGATGATCTGCATCGCGCGGATCTTCGGCGCGCCGGACAGCGTTCCGGCGGGCAGCGAGGCGCGCAGCGCGTCCATCGGCGCGACGTCCTCGCGCAGCGTCCCCGAGACCGACGAGACGATGTGCATGAGGTGTGAGTAGGTCTCGACCGCCATCAGCTCGTCGACCTGCACGCTGCCGTACTCGCAGACGCGGCCGAGGTCGTTGCGGCCGAGGTCGACGAGCATCACGTGCTCGGCCCGCTCCTTGGCGTCCGCGAGCAGCTCGTGGGCGCGGCGCAGGTCCTCCTCGGTCGTGCCGGCCCGCGGCCGCGTGCCCGCGATCGGCCGCTGCTCGACGCGCCGGCCCGTGACCTTGACGAGCGACTCCGGGGAGGCGCCGGCGATCTCGAAGTCCTCGAAGTCGAGGAAGTACATGTACGGGCTCGGGTTGATGGCGCGCAAGCCGCGGTAGATGGAGAACGCATCGACCGGGCAGTTCGCCGTCCAGCGCTGGCTCGGCACCACCTGGTAGACATCGCCCGCGCGGATGTATTCCTTGGCGCGCTCGACGGCGGCGGCATAGCCGCCGGGCCCGAGGTTCGCGAAGAACTCGGGGGCGTCGCGCTTTCCGCGGGCGGCGAGCGGAACCGGGGCGCCCAGTCGCTCACGCACGTCGGCGATCGTGGCGGCCGCCTCCTCGTAGGCACGCTCGACGTCGCCCTCGGTCACCACGTTCGCGAGCACGGTCAGCTCGTGGCGCAGGTGGTCGAAGGCGAGCAGCACGTCCGTGACCATCAGCGCCAGCTCCGGGACGCCTGTCTCCTCGGGGTTCGGGAGGCCGACCGTCGGCTCGAAGGTGCGCACCAGGTCGTATCCGAACATCCCGACCGCGCCGCCGGCGAACGGCGGCAGCCCGTCAAGCTGGGCGATCCGGTCGCGCTCGAGCGCCTCCGTCACGAGCGAGTACGGGTCCGGGTGCTCGCCACGGCCGACCTTGATCACGGTCCGCGGCCGCAGCCCGAGGAACGACCAGCGCCCGACGCGCTGGCCCTGCTCGGCCGACTCGAGCAGGAACGACGGGCCGTCGCCGCGCAGCTTGAGGTACGCGGACACCGGCGTCTCGCAGTCGGCGATGAAGGTGTGCCGCAGCGGCACGAGCGTGTGCTCGCGCGCCAGCTCACGCACCTCGCCGAGCGAGGGCGTCAGCTCGAGGTCAACGGCGACGCTCACCGAGCACCTCGTAGGCATCCGCGAGCGACAGCCCGCGCGACGCGAGCAGCACGGTCAGGTGATAGAGGACGTCGGCCGCCTCCTCGGCCACGCGCTCGCCGGACTCCTCGCGCGCGGCGCGCGCCACCTCCTCTGCCTCCTCCTCGACCTTCGCGCCGATCTTGTCCGGCTCCGCGAGCAGGCGCGCCGTGTAGCTCTCCGCCGGGTCGGCCGAGCGCCGCTCCGCAATGGTGCGCTCGAGCGCAGGCAGCGCCTCGGCGGGCTGAAGCTCCATGTCGCCGCGATAGAAGCAGCTGCGCTCCCCGGTATGGCAGGCCGGCCCGGCCGGCTCGACGAGCGCGACCCACGCGTCCTCGTCGCAGTCGTAGCGCAGCGCCTGGACGCGCATGACGTTGCCCGACGTGGCGCCCTTGTGCCAGAGCTCCTTGCCGCGAGCGCGACCAGAACCACATCTCCCCGGTCGCGCGCGTGCGCGCGAGCGACTCCTCGTTCACGTACGCGAGCGTCAGGACCTCGCCGGTCCGCGCGTCCTGAACTATGCAAGGCAGCAATTCCACCGCCTGATTATGGCCCGAGCCTCCCGAGCGGGATCTTCAGGAACTCGTGAACGACTCCGATCTCGTCGAAGCCGAGCCGCCGGTAGAGGTGCTGCGGCCAGTCGTTCCCGTCCGTCAGCAGGAACACGGGGGCGCGGCCGGCGGCGGCCGCATGCGAGCTCGCCGCATGCACTGCAGCGCTCGCGTGGCCGCGCCCGCGGCGCCCCTCGACTGTGCCCACCTCGTCGACCTGAGCGAGTTCGGCGTCCATGTAGAGCCGGCAGGCGCAGGCGGGGTTGTGGGGCGGGGACGCGAAGTCCCGCGCCTCGAGGGCGCTGCCGTAGCGATCGTCCATGGCCGCCAGCTGGCGAACGGCGGCGGCCTGCCAGCCGAACGGCTGCTCGCGCCGGAAGGTGGCGAGAGCCGCGGCGCCCACGGAGCGCCCGACCTCGGCCCCGGCGCCGTCCGGGATAGGCCGATCGGGCCCCCGCGCCTGCACCATCACCAGCAACCGGAAGACGTTCCAGCCGGCCGCCTCGAGCGCAGGCGCGAGGCGCTCGCCGAGCCACCGATCGTGCACGACGAGCTTGCGATGCGCGAACACGTGCTGGATCTCGTCGGCCTCCTGCATGAGAGCGCCCGCCTCGGCGTCTGGATCGTCCACGTGGATGGCGTTGAGCTGCCACACGAGCGGCAGGCTCGGGGTGAGCATCGCCGCGCCGTGGGGCGTCGGCAGCACCTCGTCGCAGACCGCCTCCTCCGTACGGCGCAAGAAGCTGAGGATCCTTCCCAGCTCCCCCGCCTCGCTCACTCGATCCCCAGGCGGTCGAGCAGGCCCTCGTCGCGGCGCCAGCCCTTGCGGACGCGCACGATCAGCTCGAGGTGCACCCGGCGCCCGAGCATCGCCTCGATCTCCTTGCGCGCGGCGGTGCCGACTGCCCTCACCATCTGCCCGCCGCGCCCGACGAGGATGCCCTTCTGCGACTCCGTCTCGGCCCACACACGGGCACGCACCAGGAGCAGGCCGTCGTCGCGCTCCTCGAGCTCGTCGATCTCGACTTCCACCGAGTGCGGGACCTCCTCGCGCGTGCGGCGGAGGACCTGCTCGCGGACGAGCTCCGCGAGCCGCACCTCGAGCGCGAGATCGCTCTTCTCCTCGGGCGGGTAGAGGAAAGGCCCCTCCGGCAGCAGCTCGACGAGCGTGGCCACCGCCTCGGCGACGCCGGCCCCGCTGAGCGCGCTCACCGGGTACACCTCGCCCGGCACGCCGAGATCGGCTGCGGCCTGCAGCGCGGCGACCGTCCGGCCCTTGTCGAGCCGGTCGACCTTGTTGAGCGCGGTCACGCACGGCAGCCCGGCGTTCTGTATCGCCCGGGCGATGAAGCGGTCGCCGGCGCCTATCTCCTGCTCGCCGTTCAGGACGAACAACACGGCGTCGGCCTCGGCGACCGAGCGCTCGACGCTCCGCTGCATGCGCTCGGTGAGCGGGTCGCGCGGGCGCTGGACGCCGGGCAGGTCGACGAGCACGAGCTGCCAGTCGTCACCGGTCGCGATCCCGCGGATCTCCCGCCTCGTCGTCTGAGGCTTGTCGGAGACGATCGCCACCTTGCCGCCGACGATCTGGTTGACGAGCGTCGACTTGCCCGCGTTCGGCCGGCCGGCCAGCGCGACGAAGCCGGAGCGCGTCACAACCGTTCCATGACCGCATCCTGGAGCGCCAGCATTTCGCCGTCGTCCGTCTCGTGGTCGTAGCCGCACAGGTGCAGCACGCCGTGGACCACGGCCTCGCTCAGGTCGCGCGTGTGCTCGGGGCAGATGACGACATCGCCGAGCTCGCGCGGGCCGGCCGCCGGCCCGTTCTCGTCCACGGGGAACGAGAGCACGTCGGTGGGCCGGTCGTGGCCGCGGTGTACCCGGTTCAACTCGCGGATCTGCTCGGCATCCACGAGCTCGATGGCGAGGTGACCGTCCACGACTCCCGCGGCGCGCAGCGCCGCATGCGCCGCCTGCCGCAGTGGGTCTGCGCTCGCGCCTGCTCCGATCACCTCGATGTCCACGGCGCCCACGCTAGTACGCGGTCGCCCGAATGGCCGTCCGCCGCGCTAGCCCTGGCTCCGGCGCGCCTGGCGCAGCGGCGGCGCCTGCTGCTCGGCGTACTCGTTGTAGGCGGCGACGATCCGCTGCACGAGCTTGTGGCGCACGACGTCCTCGCCGCCGAAGCGCACGAACTCGATTCCCTCGACGCGATCGAGGATCTCGCCGACCACGACGAGGCCGGAGCGCTGGTCCTTCGGGAGGTCGATCTGGGTGATGTCGCCTGTCACGACCATCTTCGAGTTGAAGCCGAGCCGCGTGAGGAACATCTTGATCTGCTCCGGGCTCGTGTTCTGGGCCTCGTCGAGGATGATGAAAGAGTCGTTCAGGGTGCGGCCGCGCATGAATGCCAGCGGCGCCACCTCGATCACGCCGCGCTCGAGGTGCTGGTTCACGCGCTCGGGCTCGAGCATGTCGTAGAGCGCGTCGAAGAGCGGGCGCAGGTAGGGGTCGACCTTGGCGGCGATGTCGCCCGGCAGGAAGCCGAGCCGTTCGCCGGCTTCCACGGCCGGGCGGGTCAGCACGATGCGATTGACCTCGCGCCGCGACAGCGCCGCGACCGCCATCGCCACGGCGAGAAAGGACTTCCCGGTGCCCGCCGGCCCGATGCCGACCGTGATCGTCGAGCTCCGGATGGCGTCGACATAGCGCTTCTGGTTGACGGTCTTGGGCGCCACCTTCAGACCGCGGTGACGCCAGACGACGTCCTCGAGGATGCGGCTCGGCGACTCGTGCCGGTCGAGCGCGCCGGCGATCGCCTCGATCGTGCCCGGGGCGATCTCGTGGCCCTGCCTGACGAGGTCGGTGAGCTCGCGCACAACCGTGCGCCCCATCCCGACGTCGTCGTCCTCACCGTCGAGCGTGAGCACGTTGCCGCGCAGGAACACCTCGCAGTCGAGGTGCTCCTCGAGCGTCTTCATCACCAGGTCGCCGGGGCCCGCGAGCTCGGCGGCCACATCGTTTGGAAGCTCGAGCTGGACCCGCACTAGGGCGTCAGCTTCTCCCTCACCACCGCGCTGACGCGCTTGCCGTCCGCGCGTCCCTTGACCTTCGGCATCACGAGCGCCATCACCTTGCCCATCTCCTGCGGTGACGAGGCGCCGGACTCGGCGACCGCGTCACCCACGATTGCGCCGAGCTCCTCGTCAGAGAGCTGCTCGGGCATGTAGGAGGTGATGATCTCGGCCTCGCGCTCCTCGGCGTCCGCGAGGTCCGTGCGACCGCCGTCGCGATACGCCTCGGCCGCCTCGAGCCGGCGCTTGCGCTCGCGCTGGAGAACGTCGACGTCGTCGCCGCCGTTCTCCTTCGCCGCGCGCTGGAGCTCGTTGGCGATCAGGCGAAGCGCGTGCACGCGCTCCTTCTCGCCCGCCTTCAGGGCGCTCTTCACGTCATGCTGGACCTGCTCGAGGACTGACACCACGTATGGAGTGTAGGAGGACCGAGGGATCGCAGACGAGAAGATTCGGATAGCGACATTCGACTGCTATGGGACGCTGATCGACTGGGAGGGCGGGGCCGCCGGCTTCCTATATGGACTGGCGCGCCGGCACGAGCCCGATCCCCCTCCGGGGCGCGAGCTGCGCGAGCGCTGGGAGGAGCTCCAGTTCGATCGTCTCCAGTCGGGCTGGATGAGCTACCGAAGGGTGCTATCGGACTCACTCGCGGAGTGGGCCGGGGAGCGCGGCTATCGCTGGAACGAGCACGACGGCGAGGAGCTCGCGCGCGCGATGGAGAGCTGGCAGCCGTTCCCCGACACGATCCCGGCGCTGCGCGCGGCCAAGGAAGCGGGCCTCGGGCTGTGGATCATCTCGAACACGGACCGCGCGATCATGGAGCACACGCTCCGCCACCTCGAGGTGGACTTCGACGGCGTGACGGTCGCCGAGGACGCGCGCGCGTACAAGCCGTCCCGCGACCCGTTCGACAGGGCCCTGCGGGAGATGGACGTGCCGGCGAACGAGGTGCTGCACGTGGCGTTCGGCTTCAAGTACGACATCGGCACGGCGCAGCAGCTCGGCCTCCGAACGGCCTGGGTCAACCGCCATCGCGAGCCGGCGCCCGGGCCCGAGCGACCCGACCACGAGTGGACCGACCTCTGGCCGCTGGCGGAGATCGCCGGCAGGTGACGCCGCCCGCGGTCGCGATCTTCGACGTCAACGAGACGCTCTCGGACCTGTCGCCGCTTGGCGATCGCTTCGAACGGCTCGGCGCTTCGGCTCACCTGCTCCAGATCTGGTTCGCGGCCACGCTCCGCGACGGCATGGCGCTCGCGGCGAGCGGCGCGTATGCGGACTTCCGCGACGCCGGCCACGCGAACCTCATGGCGCTCCTCGCCGGAGTGGACGGGTTGCGCCGACCGCCCGCCGGCGCCTGAGCCCTACGTGTACGCCTGCCGCGAGCTCGCTGTGGAGACGTCGGAGGCGGTCCTGATAGCGGCGCACCCCTGGGACGTCCACGGCGCCCGGCGGGCCGGCCTGCGCGCTGCCTGGCTCAACCGCGCCGGCACCACCTACCCCGAGATCTTCGAGCGGCCGGACGCGCAGCGCCGGCGACCTGCCGGCGCTCGTGCAGGCGCTGGCGCCCACGGGCTCGTAGGCGGGGCAGGTCGGCTCCGTCAGTCGGGGACGATGGCGACGACGCGCGCCGGCGCCGCGCTGGCGCCCACGATGGGAAGCGGGAAGCACGCGACCTGAAAGCCGCTGGCGGGCAGCGCGCCGAGGTTCGCCAGCCGCTCGATCTGCGCGTACGGCAGGTCCGCCTGGTGCGCCGCCCAGAACAAGCCGGGCTCGTCGCGCTCGAGCGCCTCCTGCGCCTGCAGGTGCAGGGGGCCGTCCCAGCCCCATGCGTCTATGCCCATGACACGCACGCCGCGGTCGAACAGCCAGTGCGTCGCCTCCGCCGTCACTCGCGGGCCGAGCGCCAGGTATGAGAGGTCGTCGAGTGCCGTGTCGCGGCCTGTCCGCACCAGCACGATGTCGCGCTCGGCGAGCGTGTGCCCGATCCGCTCGAGCTCGGCTTCCACCTCAGCGACCCCGATTCGCTCGCCGTCCCCCTTCGCCGTCATGTCGAGCACCACGCCGGGCGCCAGGAACCACTCGAGCGGGAGCTGCTCGATCGTCTGAGCCGGCGCGCCGGCCACGCGCGAGTTGTAGTGCCAGGGCGCGTCGACGTGCGTCGAGTTGTGCGTCCCGAAGCGGGTCAGCGTCTCGGTTGCCCAGCCCTCGCCGTCGCGCAGCAGCCGGGCGGGCACGCCGAGCAGGGTCTCGACCTGGGCGGCACCCTGCGCGTGGCCGGAGTACTCGATGTCCGTGCGAAACGGCTCGGGCGTGTCAGGCGGGCTCTGGCGAATCGGCGCAGACAGGTCGACGAGCGGCATCGCCGCAGGGTACCTAGGGCCGGACCAGCAAAAGGGCGCTCCACCCCTCTGACTGCAGGCGGCGGCGCTCACGCAGCCGGCCGAACGCGGCGGCCAGCTCGTCGGCCTCTCCCTCGAGCAGCCCGGACGCGATCAGCACCTGGAGCGACTCGGGCATCCTCCGGGCGAGCTCGAGCAGCAGCGGCCGCACCAGGTTGGCGGTCATGACGGACGCGGCCGGCAGCGGGTCGCTGCGCAGATCGAGGAGCTCGACCCGCGCCAGCTCGACCCCGTTCGCGCGTGCGTTGCCGAGCGTCGCCGCGAGCGCCGCGGGATCGTTGTCGAGCGCGATCACAGGATCGAAGCCGAGCAGCGCAGCGGCTATCGCCAGCACGCCTGAGCCGCAGCCGACGTCGGCGAGCGGGCCGCGCGCCTCCACGCCGAGCAGCAACTCGAGGCTGAGCCGGGTCGTCGGATGGGCGCCGGTGCCGAACGCCTGGGCCGGGTCGATCACGAGGTCGAGCGCGCCGGGGCGCGTCTCGGCCCAGGGGGGCCGGACCCAGACCCGCTCCCCCACCAGCACCGGGCGGTGGAACTCGCGCCAACGCTCGGCCCAGTCGTCGGCAAGCTCGGTGCCGCTGACCGTCACCTCGACGCCGCCGACCTCGCCCGGCCCGCGCGGGAACGAGGGCAGCTCGCCGGGCGCACCGTAGAGCGCGAACTCGACCCAGCCGTCGCCGTCGACCTGCTCGAAGCCCGCCGGCGCCAGCTCGAGCAGCGCCGCGAGCACGCGCTCGCCCTCCTCGGCCGGAGCGCGAATCGCAAGGCGGATCAGCGGAAGGCCCGCCTCACCTTCGCCAGCAGCGACTCGTCGGCCTCCTCGAGGTTGTGCTCGCTGATCGAGTCACGCAGCTCCTCGAGCAACTCGCGCTGGCGGTCCGACAGGTTGCGCGGAATCACGACGTTGAGCACGATGCGCTGGTCGCCGCGCCGGCCGCGGCCGATCGTCGGCATTCCGCGGCCGCGCAGGGTCACCACCGTGCCCGGCTGTGTGCCGGCCGGAACCTCCACCTCCTCCTCGCCGTCGAGCGTCGGCACGCTCACGCTCGAGCCGAGCGCCGCGGCCGGGGCGGGAATGTCCACAACGCTCACGAGGTCGCTGCCGTCGCGCAGGAAGCGCTCGTCCTCGGTAACCCGCACGAGCACGTACAGGTCCCCGGCCGGGCCACCGCGCTCGCCGGCGTTGCCGCGCCCCGACAGCCTGATGCGCTGCTCGTCCGCGATCCCCGCCGGCACGTCGACCTTGAGCGACTTGCGCACCGCGCGCCGCCCGCGCCCCTGGCACTCGACGCAGGGCTGCTGCGGCACCTTGCCGTCGCCGCCGCAGACGTCGCAGGCCTGCTCGCGGACGAGCTGGCCGAAGGCCGTGCGCGTGACCGCCCGCAGCCGGCCCGCGCCGCCGCAGCGCTCGCAGGTTTCGATCGGCGTGCCGGGCTCCGCGCCGTTCCCGTGGCAGTGCTCGCAGGTGTCGACGAGCTCGTACGAGACCTCCGCCTCGACGCCCCGGGCTGCGTCCTCGAGCGAGACCTCGACCTCGACTGCCAGGTCGCCGCCCTGGACCCGCCCCGGGCCGCGCCCGAACGAGCCCCCGAACGGGTCGCCGCCGAAGAAGGCGTCGAAGATGTCCGCGAACGAGCCGAAGCCGTGCGCCTGCGACGAGAAGCCGCGCGAGTCGAGCCCGTCGAAGCCGTAGCGGTCGTATGTGGCGCGCCGCTCGGGGTCGGAGAGGATCTCGTACGCCTCGGCCGCCTCCTTGAACTTCTCCTCGGCCTCCGGGTCGTGGCGGTTGACGTCCGGGTGGAGCTCGCGCGCGAGCCTGCGGAACGTCCGCTTGATCTCATCGTCCTCGGCGTCGCTGGTGACACCGAGGACGTCGTACGGGTCGCGCCTCACTCGTCGTACACCTCAGCCACGAAACGGGACAGCTCGCGCGCCGCCTGGCGCACGGAGGTGATCGCCTGGCGGTAGTCCATGCGCATCGGCCCGATCACCGACACGGCGCCGAGGTTGCGCCGCGCCAGCCCGTAGTTGGCTGCCACGAGGCTCAGCGAGCGCATCTCGGGCGTCGCGTTCTCGCTGCCGATGCGTAGGTAGACGCTCGGCTCGGTGAGCGAGTCGCGCAGCACGCCAAGCAGCACGCGGCGGTGCTCGAGCACCTCCATCAGCGCGCCGAGCTGAGACACCTCCTGGAAGCGGTGCTCCGAGAGCAGCCGCGCCGCGCCGTCCATGTAGATGGCGCTGTCGTCCAGCTGCGTGAAGGCGGAGCCGAGCGTCGACAGGAAGCCGCGCTCGCGCTCGCTCAGCTCCGGGTCGGAGAACCGCATGGCAAGCAGGCGCGAGCCGATGTCGAGGCCGCGGACCGCCTCGTTCAGGTAGCTGACCGCCCAGTCCACGAGGCCCGCATCGACGGGCGCGTCGTAGGAGATCACGCGCTTTGTGACGCCGCCGGTGGAGGTGATTACAACCACCATCGCCACCTGAGGCTGCAGTAGCAGCACCTCGACGCGCCGGATCGTGGCCGCCTCGGGACGCGGAGCCGTCACGAGCGCCAGCAGGTTGGTCACCTGCGAGAGCTGGGCCGAGGTCGCGCGCATCGCCTCGTCGAGCTCGCGGCGCATCGTCGACAGCTCGAGCCGCTGCCGCGGCACCGGCAGGCCGCCCTCGCTGATGATGTCGTCGACGTAGATGCGGTAACCGCGGTCGGTTGGGACACGGCCGGCGGAGGTGTGCGGATGCTCGAGCAGCCCGGCCTCCTCCAGCCGGGCCAGCTCCGCGCGCACCGTCGAGGGCCCCCAGGGCACGTCTTCGAGCTCCGCGAGCCACTTGGAGCCCACCGGCTGGTCGAGCTCGACATGCGACTCGACCACCTTGCGCAGGATGAAGCTCTGGCGGGGGGAGATCTCCACCCCCGAAAATCTAGAGCTAGCTACTGCCGACGAGCTCAGCTTCGGCGTTTCGGATAATCCGCTTGTCGCCCTGGACGGCCTCGGCCTTGACCACGCTCACCCCGTCGCGCTCTTCCTCGACGGTTCCGGTCACGTGGATCTCCTGCTCGGGCAGACCCATGCCGCGGAACTGCACGGACAGTCGCCGCAGGCTGCGCGGGTCGCCGCCGGCCGCGTTCGTGCATGCCCGCGCGACCTGTGCCATCGAGTAGAGCCCGTGCAGGATGTTCTGCGGCAGGCCCACCGACTTCGCGAAGTCGACGTCGATGTGGATCGGGTTGAAGTCGCCGCTCGCGCCCGCGTAGCGGTGCGGGAGGTACTTGTCGGGCGTGACCTTGAGCTCGATGTTCACGAGACCCCCCTGACGATGTTCGTCCAGGTCCCGCGCACGACCTCCTGGCCATCCTGGTTGCGCGACACGGACTCGAAGACGTAGAAGCCCATTCCGCCCTTCTCGGAGATGTCCTTGACGCTCGTCTCAGTCGTGATCACGTCGCCGGCGCACACGGGCTCGCCCCAGGCGAACTCCTGACCCCCATGCACCATCAGCGCGAAGTTGATCCCCACGTCCGGGTCGAAGATCGCCGGGGCGACCGCTCCGGACGAGTAGACGACGGCGAACATCGGCGGGGCCGGGACGTCGCGAAAGCCCGCCGCCTTCGCCCGCTCGCGGTCGAAGTAGACCGGGTTGTCCTCTCCTACCGCGCGCGCGTACTCGCCGATCTTCTCCTTCCCGACCTCGTACGCGAAGGGCGGGAAGGACTTGCCGATCGCGGACTCGTTCACGGGCACGGCGCGTGAGAATAGCCCCTGGGCCGGCCCGGGGAGGCAGGCCGGCCGAAGGGGCTATGCCGCGTCGCGCAGCGCCTGAGCGTCGGAGAGCGTCGCGAGCTTGCGCAGCGCGGCCTCCTCGATCTGGCGGGTGCGCTCACGCGTGAGCTTGAAGAGCTTGGCGACCTTGTCGAGCGTCTGAGCCGGCTCGCCGTTCAGGCCGTAGCGGAGCTCGAGAACGCGGCGCTCGCGGTAGGGAAGGTGCTCGAGGACGCTGTAGAGGCGCTCGTCGCGCATCGACTCCATGGCCTCGTCGTACGGCGAGGCCGTCGACTCGTCCGGGATCAGGTCGCCGAACAGCGCGGCGTCGCCGTCGTCGCCCACCGGCTTGTCGAGCGAGACGAGCTGCTGGGCCGCCCGCATGATCACGTCGGCCTCCTCGGGGTCGACGCCGGCGAGCTCGGCGATCTCCTCGATCGAGGCATCGCGGTCGCCGTGGGCCTCGAGCTTGCGCTGGGCGCTGTCGAGCTTCTTGAGCACGTTGTCGATATGGATCGGGATCCGGATCGTGCGCGCCTTGTCGGCGATCGCCCGTGAGATGGCCTGCCGGATCCACCAGGTCGCGTAGGTCGAGAACTTGAAGCCCTTGCGGTGATCGAACTTCTCGACCGCGCGGATCAGGCCGACCGTGCCCTCCTGGATGAGATCGAGGAACGGGAGCCCCTGATTGCGGTAGCGCTTGGCGATCGAGACCACGAGCCGCAGGTTCGCCCGCGTCATGTGGTCCTTCGCGTCGAGGTCCCCGCGCTCGATCCGCTTGGCCAGGTCGATCTCCTCGGCGGCCGTCAGCAGCGGGGTAGTGGCGATCCCGTCGAGGAACTGCTGCAGGGCGTCGAGGGTGGGATCGGGGGCAGTCGGGCTAAGGGTGTCCGTGCTCACGGTGGCCAACCTACGACCGTCCCCTAAGGCGTCCATAAATGTTGCAATCCCGCTCTCGGACCGGCTTTCGAGGGCGTTAAGCACGCACGAACGGCTTGACGGCATCGAGGACCTCCTGCATCTCGAGCGCCGGGTCGAAAGCGCCCTCGGCCGGCTGCTTGCCGTTCAGGCCGCGGATTGCGGCGGCGTGACGCGCCTCGACCTGCACGATCGAGCCGGCCGCGCCGAGCACCTCCGTCGACTCGATCCCCGGCGCCGCGCCGTTGTAGGCGCTCACGCCCGTGTCCTCGAACGTCTCGGCGAGCTTCAGGAACGACCCCTCGCTGCGGAAGGCCCCGCCGAAATCGACGCCCGGCGCCTTCACCGGCGTGCCGCCGAGCTGCTTGAGCGTCCCCATCAGGGCCGTCACGTGCTCGTTCTCGTTGTCGCGGATCTCGGTCGCGAGCGCCTTGACCTCGCCCGACAGGCCGCCGACCCGCTTGAGCGCCTGCATGTAGAAGGCCGCCTCCAGGTACTCGAGGGTGAGGGCGAAGTTCAGGATCTCGACGTCGCCGCCGCCGTCCTGAGCCATCGCCTGGCCGACGAACGGCCCCACGGCGCCAATCCCGTAGACCGCGCCCGCGGTCAGTGCGCCGCGCACCAGGAACGCCTGGCGCGAGATCCCATTCACTTCGATCGCGGCCAGCTCAGGGGCGGCGAGTGTCTCCCTGCTCATGTTCAATTCCTCTCTGCTGTTGGCGATGCAGCCGGCTCGGCCGGCTGCGCACGGTCTGCCTTCCTACGCCAGGAACGGCTTGACCTGCGGAAGGACCTCGTCCATCGAGGCCGGCTTCGCGAAGGCGCCGTCGGGGACGATCGATCTGCCGACCAGGCTGTTGAGCGCGGCGGCGTGGCGCGCCTCGACCGAGTGGATCGACAAGGCAGCGGCAAGTATGTCCTTCGATCGGATCCTTCCGGCCTGGCCGAGGTAGGCGGCAGCGCCCAGGTTCTCGACCGCGGCCGCGGTCTCGAGGATCTTCTTCTCGCCGCCCTCGAGCACCGCGTCGAAGTTCGTCTTGGGCCGCTTCGGCGTGCCGCCGAGGTCCTTGACGACCCCCGTGAGGGTGTCGACGTGCGCCTGCTCGGCGTCGCGGATCAGCTTTGCCGTCTCGCCGAGCTGCGGATCCTTCACCACGCCCGAGTCGAGCACGGCGTTGTAGAAGTCGGTCTCGAGGTGCTCGAGCGTGAGTGCGTACTGGACGATCTCGAGGTCGACGGGATCGGCCATCGGCGTCTTCTCGGTGGTCGAGCCGCCGGCTGGCGCGCCCTCATCGTCATCGTCCCCGCACGCGGCGAGGAAGATCGCGAATGCACCGGCCGCGCCGGCGCCGCCCATCATCTTGAGGAAGCGCTTGCGCGAGCCGGCGTCCTCCGCAAGCTGGCGCATAGCCCCAGGCCCCTGCTCCTGAGTTGGTTTCTGCATACCCCGTCTGCGCGTGCGTGCCCAGAGTCGGATCAGTGCGCTCGCGCCACGATCACCAGCCGGCCGTCGCCGAGAGCGAAGGGCCTGCGTTCGCCCGGATCGCCGAGGAGCGCCTCGACCTCGAATCCCGTGGCCACGAGCATGCGTCCGATCTCGGCAGCCGTATGGACGTGGTGAACGACGACGTCCTCCTCCGGCTCCGTTCCCGGCGCGGTGAAGCGCATCGCGGTCACGATCCGGCCGCCGGCGGCGTCGTAGGACTGGCGGGCGCGCATGCGCACCTCGCCGAGGTCGTAGTCGAGCTCGTCGCGGAGCCCGGGCAGCACCGACTCGGCCGCGGTCGCCGTGTCGAGCACGAGCCGGCCGCCGCGGTGCAGCGCGTGCCTGCAAGCCGCCAGATGGGCGAGCGTCCCCTGATAGGGCATGTAGCCGAAGCTGTTGCCCCAGCAGAGGAGCGCGTCGAAATCGTCCGTGGGCGCGTCGCGGATGTCACGCTCCTCGAAGCGCACGCTGACGCCGCGCTCCGCCGCCGCGGAGCGGGCGATCGCGAGCTCCGGCGCCGAGATGTCGATGCCTGTGACGTCGAGGCCCCGCTCCGCGAGACGCACCGAGATGCGCCCGGCGCCGCACGGGGCGTCGAGCACCCTGCCACCAGGAGGCAGATCGAGCAGGCCGGCGATCGCGGCGGCCTCGTCGTCGGCCCACGGCTCCGAGGCCGCGCGCCAGAACTTCGCCTTCAGTCCTTCGTGGAAGCCGACGAACCAGTCGTCGGCAGCCTGAGCATGCACTTGGGTACTTCCTTTCGGCTCTGGTCGAAAAAGCGCTGGATTCAGCGCGCCGAGCCGGCGGCGAGGTGCTGCTCGATGTGACGTCGCGAAAGCAGAGGCGTCGGGCGCCAGCTTAGAGCCCGAGAAAGCCACGCACAAGCGCGGCGGTCTCGTCCGGCCGCTCGAGCGAGGGCAGGTGCGTCACGCCCGGCATCGTCACGAGCTCGGCGCCCGGGATCTCGTAGCCAAGCCGCGCCGCTATTGCCCGGAAGTCGGCCTTGTCGTCCTCCCCCACCACGACGAGCGTGCGCGCACGGATGGCCCGCAGGTCGATGCTCTCGGGTTCGAGCGCCTCGGCGGCCGAACTCACCTGCAGCTCGAACGAGCGCCGCTGCATCGTCCGCACCCTGTCCGCCACCGCCGGCGCCCAGAAGCGGGCGTTGAGGTCGGCCGCGGAATCGAGGTCGCCTTCCTCGAGGAGCCGGTCCTCCTCCTCGGCGAAGGCGATGATCTCGTCCGACCAGTCGTGGTCGGGCACGCGCGCGGCGAGCAGGACGAGCTCGCTGACCAGCTCCGGCCGCCGCGCCGCGACCTCGAGGCAGACCTGGCCGCCGAACGAGGCGCCGACGAGCGCGGCCGGGCCGGTGTTCAGGCGAGCCTCGAGGTCATCCGCGTCCGAGACCTCCCCCCTGTCCGGCAGCGGCGTGTTCCCGAAGCCACGCACCTCGTGGCGCTCGGCACCGGGCAGCTCGAACCCGTCCCACATCGACGCGTCGCCGATGCCTGCGTGGACGAGGACGATCACTTCTTGCCGTTGCCATCACCGGAAAGCTCGAGCACGGCGAGGAACGCCTCCTGCGGCACCTCGATGCGGCCGACCTGCTTCATCCGCTTCTTCCCCTCCTTCTGGCGCTCGAGGAGCTTCCGCTTGCGCGTGATGTCGCCGCCGTAGCACTTGGCGATCACGTCCTTGCGCACCGGCTTGACCGACTCGCGGGCGATGATCTGCGACCCGATCGCAGCCTGGATCGCCACCTCGAACTGCTGGCGCGGGATCTGCTTGCGGAGGCGTTCGGCGATCCCGCGGCCCGCGTAGTAGGCCTTGTCGCGGTGCACGACCATCGAGAGCGCGTCCACCTTGTCGCCGGCGAGCAGGATGTCGAGCTTGACGAGGTCGCCCTCGCGCATCCCGGTCAGCTCGTAGTCCAGCGACGCGTAACCCTTCGTGCGCGACTTCAGCTGGTCGAAGAAGTCGAGCACGATCTCGGCGAGTGGCAGGTCGTAGTGGAGCTGCACGCGCTCCCGGGACAGGTAGGTCATGTCGACGTGGGTGCCGCGGCGCTCCTGGCACAGCTCCATCACGGCCCCGACGAACTCCTTCGGGCACAGGATCGTCGCGCGGATGTAGGGCTCCTCGATCGAGGCGATGTTGGCGCGGTCGGGCATGTCCGCCGGCGAGTGGACGACGACCTCGCTGCCGTCGGTCAGGTGGACGTCGTACTCGACGTTCGGCGCGGTCGCGAGCAGCTCGAGGTCGTACTCCCGCTCGAGTCGCTCGCGGACGATGTCCATGTGCAGCAGGCCAAGGAAGCCGCAGCGAAAGCCGAAGCCGAGCGCCTCGCTCGTTTCCGGCTCCCAGGTGAGCGCGGCGTCGTTCAGCGACAGCTTCTCGAGCGCGTCGCGGAGGTCGGGGAACTGGTTCGTCTCGACGGGGAAGAGCCCGCAGAACACCATCGGCTTGATCTCGCGGTAGCCCGGCAGCGGCTCGCTGGCGGCGCCGGCGCGGGTGGTGAGCGTGTCGCCGACGCGAAGCTGCGACACGTCCTTGATGCCCGTGATCACGTAGCCGACCTCGCCGGCGCGCAACTGGTCGACCGGCATCATGCCGGGCCCGAAGAAGCCGATGTCGTCTATCTCTGCCAGCGTGCCCGCCTGCATTGCGAGGATCGCGTCGTCCTTGCGGAGCGCGCCGTCGACGACGCGCACGTAGGCGACGACGCCGCGGTACTGGTCGAACTCGGAGTCGAAGATGAGCGCGCGGGCGGGCGCATCGAGGTCGCCCTGGGGCGGCGGGACGCGTTCCACGAGCGCGTCCAGCAGCTCGGTCACGCCCTCGCCCGTCTTGGCCGAGATCTGGATAACCGAGTCGGGGTCCTCGCCGAGCAGCTCGCCGATCTCGCCGGCCACCCGCTCGGGCTCGGCTCCGGGAAGGTCGATCTTGTTCATCGCGGGGATCAGCTCGAGGCCGGAGTCGACCGCCAGGTAGGTGTTGGCCACCGTCTGCGCCTCGACCCCCTGCGAGGCGTCGACGAGCAGGAGTGCCCCCTCGCAGGCGGCCAGCGAGCGCGAGACCTCGTACGTGAAGTCGACGTGGCCGGGGGTATCGATCAGGTGGAGCCGGTAGAGCTGGCCGTCGCTCGCCGTGTACTCGACGCGCACCGCCTGAGCCTTGATCGTGATGCCGCGCTCGCGCTCGAGGTCCATCGAGTCGAGCAGCTGCGGGCGGTGGTCGCGCGAGTCGACGGCGCCGGTGATCTCGAGGATCCGGTCGGCCAGCGTGGACTTCCCGTGATCGATGTGGGCGATGATCGAGAAGTTGCGGATGTTGGCGGCGGGAGCACGCACGACCGTCTGAGTATGCCCATGGAGCCAGCCTCATAGGTCAGAATCTCCACAGGACTCGTGGGGAGGAGCGATATCGACGTCGTGAAGGAGGTCTTCGCGGCTTTCGCCGCGCGCGACGTCGCGCGCGTGGTGGCGGCGCTCGACCCGGACGTCGTCTTCATCGCCGTGACCGGCGGGATCCTCGGCAGGACCGAGCCCTACCGCGGTCACGATGGCATGCGCGCCTACTTCCGCGACGTCGACCGGGTCTGGGACGAGCTGATCCTCTCCCCCCGTGAATTCGAGGAGGTGGGTGACGCCATCCTGGTGACCGGCAGGGTGAGCGCGCGCTCGCCCGCGCGCAGGATCAGCGGCTCGACCGGCTGGGTCTGGCGCGTCCGCGACGGGCTCGTCCTGTACGTGCGCGTCTACGCCTCCGCCGCCGAGGCGCGCGCGGCGATCCGCCCCGACTAGGGCCGGCGCTGTGCGCGCAGGAGGTAGTCGACCTGCTCCTGCTTGCGCATGATCATGTGCTCGAGCCGGTGCTCGACCGCCTCGGACGCGGCCTCGCGGCCGGTGGGCTCGATCGCCGCCTGGAGCGCCTCGAGCGTCTCGCCCTCGGCCTCGATCAGACCCTCGAGCGCCTCGGATGGGTCGGCGGTGAAGCTGAGCGGCGCCACCTCGGTGGTCGGCTCGCCGCCGAGCGCGGCGATCTTCTCGACGAGCCGGGTGGCGTCCTCGAGCTCAGACAGGGCGTGCCGCTTCATCTTGTCCGCGTGGGCCTGGAACTCGAGGCCGATCACGCTTCCCGAAACGATCGAGTAGTGGATGACAGAGCGGTGCTGGAGTCGCAGCGCCTTGTTGAGGCACTCGATCTGCTGCTCGACTTCCATCGTCTCTTCTGGCGGCATGCGCGCCTCTTACCCCGCCCGGCGGCCCCGGCTAACGAGCAGCTCGCGGATCTGATGCGCCTCGGGCACCCGCAGCGCCCAGACCGCCGCCGTATAGACGGCCGCGCCGGCCGCCAGCGGCACCAGCACCTCGACGAGCTGAGCGGCGAGCGAGCCGCCCAGCAGCTCGTCGAGCCCCCGCCAGGCGCCGTAGGCGGCCGCGCCCGTCAGGACGGCGGCGACGAGCATCCGCAGCAGCGCCGCCATGAGCCTCGTCCCCTCGATCCCACCGAGCGTGTCGCGCAGGATCCAGCCCTGGGCGACGCACATCACGATCGTGCCGGCGACCGTGCCGAGCACGATCCCGGCGATCTCGAACGGTGCGTACAGGGCGGCCGCGAGCGCCGCGTTCACGACCAGGTTGAGCCCGGCCAGGGCGGTGGTCGCCCAGGGGCGCTGCAGCGAGAAGAACGTGCGCGAGAACAGCAGGCTGACGCCCTGGAAGGGGAGCGACAGCGACCACCAGAGGAGCGCGGTCGAGGTCAGGTCGGTGGCCTCCGCGCCGAACGCGCCGCGCTCGTACACGAGCCGGACGATCGGCTCCGCGAGCACCGCCATCAGGACTGCGCTCGGTATCAGCAGCAGGCTGATCAGGCGAACGCCGTTTGACATCGTGCGGCGCAGATCGTCGCGCGCGCCCCGAGCGGCGTAGCGGGACAGGGTCGGGAACAGGATCGTCGCGATCGAGATCGAGAAGAGACCCTGCGGGAGCTGGTAGATCCGGAACGCCTTGTCGATCGCGGCGGGCGCCTCGACGGACACAAGCGTCCCGAACAGCGAGTTGATGAGCAGGCTCACGTTGATCAGCCCGAGCGCGATCGTCACCGGCAGCATCAGCCACAGCACGCGCCGGACGTGCTCGTTGCGCCAGTCGAGCCGCACCGTGAGACGCCCGCCGCGGCCCCGCAGCCATGGCAGCGGCAGCAGGAACTGCACGATCGTCCCGGCGAGGATGCCGATCGCGTAGGCGTAGATCTCGTCCTCCTCGGGCAGCGTCGGCACGAGCCCGACGAGCGCGAGGATGATCACCGCGTTCCACGCCACCGGGGCGAGCGCCGGCACAGCGAAGTGGTCGAACGAGTTGAGCATCCCGACGACCAGCCCCGACAGCCCCAGCAACACGACGATCGGGAACATCAGCTGCGCGAGGTTGACCGTCAGGTCCTTGAGCGCCGGGTCGTCGTCGAAGCCGGGCGCAAACAGGCTCATCAAAGGCTCGGCGAACAGTACGAACAGAGCCGTGACCGCGCTCAGCACGAGCAGGATCAGGAAGAAGAGCGATGAGGCGACCCGGAAGGCCTCGCGCCGCTCGCCCTTTTCGAGCAGCTCGGTGAAGACGGGCACGAAGGCCCCCTGAAGGGCGAAGTCCGCGAACAGGGCACGGACCAGGTTCGGCACCTGGAAGGCGATCGTGAACGCCGACATCGCGCCGCTCACGCCGAAGTAGCTCGCGGCCACGACCTCGCGCGCGAGCCCGAGCAGGCGCGACAGGCCGGTCGCGAACGAGAAAAAGGCGGTGTTGCGAGCGAGCCGGCGCGCGTGGCCGGGCCGCTCGGGGGCGTCGGTGCTCACCGGACGGCCGCTACACTAGGCCTCCGCCGCGCCGGAACTGCCTGTCGCGGCTTCGGTTCGTCTATGGCCAACATCTCTTCACAAGAAAAGCGGATCCACCGGGCGGAGCGCGAGCGGCTCGAGAATCGCCGGCGCACCTCCCAGGTCAAGACCTGGTTCCGCAGGCTCGAGGATGCCGTGCAGAACGACGACTCGGCGCGCGCGGACGACGAGTTTCGGACGCTCACGTCGCGGATCGACAAGGCCGTGAAGTCGGGCGCGCTCCACGGCAACAACGGCGCCCGCAAGAAGGCCCGCGCCGCCCGCATTCGCAGCGGCGTCTCCTAGGCCGGCGCTACTCGCTCCGACTAGGGTCTCCGCCATGGAGACACGGCTGCTGATCCGCGGCGAGCAGGTCGCTGGCGACGGGGAGGCACTGCCCGTCGAGAATCCCGCCACCGAGGAGACCGTCACCGAGGTCGGCACTCCGTCGGCCGAGCAGGTCGACGCGGCCATCGCCGCGGCCCACGAGGCCGCGCCGGAGTGGGCGAGCATCCCCGCCGTCGAGCGCGCCGAGCTCCTGCACGAGGTGGCGACCCGGATGCGCGCGCGGACCGGCGAGATCGCCCGCGTCATGACGCTCGAGGGCGGCAAGCCGCTCGTCGAGAACTCCGACGAGGTGGGTTGGACCGCCGCGGTGTTCGACTACTACGCCGAGATGGGGCGCAACTTCGCCGGCCGCGTCATCCCGTCGATCGAGTCGACCCAGCTCGCCCTCGTCGTGAAGGAGCCGATCGGCGTCTGGGGCTGCATCGTGCCCTGGAACTATCCGCTGCTGCTGCTCTCCTGGAAGCTGGCGCCTGCTCTAGCCGCCGGCAACACCGTGGTGGCAAAGCCGTCCGAGCTGACCCCGCTGTCGACGCTCATGCTCGCCGAGTGCTTCTCGCATATGCCGGCCGGCGCCTTCAACGTCGTCGCGGGGGCGGGCGATGTCGGCGAGGCGATCGTCTCCGATGCGCGCGTTGCGGGTGTGGCCTTCACGGGCTCCGTCGAGACCGGCAAGCGTGTGGCCGCCGTGTGCTCCGACCGCATCGCCCGCATGAACCTCGAGATGGGTGGCAAGGACCCGTTCATCGTGTGCGCCGACGTCGCGGACGACATCGAGGTCGCCGCCAAGGGAGGTGCCTGGGCCGCGTACCTGAACGCCGGCCAGGTCTGCACGTCGGCGGAGCGCTTCTACGTCGCGCGGGAGGTCTACGACGATTTCGTCTCCGCCTTCGTCGACCACGCACGCGGGCTGCGCGTCGGCGACCCGCTGGATGAGTCGACCGACGTCGGCCCGATGGTCTCCGCCCCCCAGCGCTCGAAGGTGGAGGCCCAGGTCGAGAGCGCCGTGGCGGCGGGCGCCGAGCTCGTCGTCGGCGGCGACCGGGCCGGCCTTGATCGCGGGCACTACTTCGCGCCCGCCGTCGTGACGGGTGCCTCGGCCGAGACCGACCTGCTGCGCGAGGAGACCTTCGGCCCGGTGGCCCCGATCGTGCCGGTGGAGTCGCTCGACGAGGCGATCGCGCTCGCCAACTCGACGCGCTTCGGCCTCGGCGCGAACGTCTACACCCGCGACCTCGAGACCGCCGTGCGCTGCATGCGCGAGATCAAGGCCGGCACGGTCTGGATCAACGATCCGCTCACCGACAACGACGCGGGGCCCTTCGGCGGGATGAAGCAGTCCGGCCTGGGGCGCGAGCTCGGCCAGGAGGGCCTCGAGGCCTTCCAGGACACGAAGCACGTCCACATCGAGACGAAGATCGCCCCCAAGGAGTGGTGGTACCCGTACGCGCCCGGGCACTCGGGCCCGCCCTCGGGCGCCGGGGCCTGAGCCACGGCTTGTCCTAGCCCGCCGCCCGGGCGAGCGCCAGCGAGAAGGCGGTGTCCTCGTCGAGCTGCAGGTCGGCGCCGCCGCGCATCTCGACCTCGAGGTCCGCGAACACGCACAGCGCGCGCTCGAGCGAGGCGCGGTCCGCCTTCTTGGCGCGCGCGACGGTCTTCTTCGCGAGCCACGGCGGAGCCTTGAGCGCATCCGTCACCTTCTGCTCGGGCATCCCCGATTCGAGCAGCGCGGCGGCGCGGTGCACCTCGCGCAGCCTGCGCATGATCGGGAAGACGAGCCGGGCGGGACGCTCGCCGTATGTCTCGAGCTCCTCGGCCAGTGAGAGGGTCTCGCGCAGGTCGCCGGCCACGAGGGCATCGGCGAGGTCGTAGACCTGGGGTGCGTTGTCGGAAGCCGCGAGCTCCTCGACGTCGGCCAGCGTCACGTTGGTGGACGGATGCAGCGCGAGGGCAATCTTCTCGAGCTCACGCGAGAGCCGCTGCTGGCTCTGCCCGACCCGCCCGACCAGCTCCTTCGCGGCGTCTTGGTCGAGCTGCAGCCCCAGCTCGCGGGCGCGCTCGACGCACCACTTCGGGAGCTGCCATGCCTTCGGGGCGCTGTACTCGCGCACCTCCCCGCCTGCGGTCTCGACGGCCTTCGAGAGCTGCTTGAGCGCCTTGCCGCGCACGATCAGCACGAGGACCGTCTCCGGCGGCAGCGCGGCGAGCGCCTGCTCGAGCGGGCCGAGCTGGCCGGCCTTCCACGCGCCCACGTCGTCGACGAGCAGATAGCGGGTGCCGGTATCGAAGCTGAGGACCCCGAGCGCGGCGGCGACCTCCTCGGGCTGCGTCTGGCGCGCGTCGAAGCTTTCGAGGCCCCCGGTGCCGCGCTCCTCGTCGGCACGGCGGCGCACCCGGCTGCGCCAGGCGTCGATCTTGGCGTCGTCGTCGCCGCAGACGAGGTAGGCGGGCTTCAGGTCGGCCACGCGAGCCAGTCTACGAGCGGGCGGGGCCGGAGGATCTCGCGCGCTCCCTTGGTCTCTCACTCCTCCGTCGCGATGCGCATCCCCTCCCCGTCGACCGTCAGGGTCACGGTGCCGTCGCGGTCGGTCCGGTAGGTCCGCACGCCGGCTTGCTCGAGCGCGCCCAGCGTCGACGGCGCCGGGTGGCCGTACGTGTTGACGCCCACCTCGATGGCGGCGACCTGCGGGGTCACCCGCTCGAGGACCTCCGGCAGGCCCGGATCGGAGCTGCCGTGATGTGGCACCTTCATCGCCTCGACATCCGGCAGGGCGAGCGGCAGCAGCGCCTCGCTCTCGGCGTCCGCCGAAAGCAACAGGTCGAATTCGCCGGCGCTCACGACGGCCACCACGGCGCGAGGGTTCGGATCCTCGGGCGCCGGGCCGGGCGGCCGAGGAGCCGGCGACAGAATGCGAATCGTCAGGCCGCCCGCACGAACTGTCATCGGCGCGTATGCCCGCACGGTCCGGACGCGCTCGCGGGCCGCCTCGGCCAGCACTGCCCGGAAGGCCGGGTCGGCGCTGGCGTCGCCACCGTCGATCAGCAGGCCGACGTCGAACCGCTCGAGCACCTCGGCGAACCCACCGTGGTGGTCGCGCGAAGCGTGTGTCGCCACGACGGCGGTGAGCTCGCGGACGCCCGCCCTGCGCAGCAGTCGCGCCGTGCCGGCCTCCGGCGGGCCGGCGTCGAACAGAACCGCGCTGCCGTCCGGATGCTGAATGAGCGTGGCGTCGCCCTGGCCCACGTCAAGGAAGCGCACGCTGAGCGTGTCGGGCGGCGCCGGCGGGCCCAGCGCACGCAGCGCCACGAGGACGGTCGCGGCGCCCACTGCGGCGCCGGCGGCGAGCCTGAGGCCGGGCGGGCGCCTGCGCCAATTTGCGCCGAGCTCCTCCCCAAGCGGGCCGAGGCGCCGCCATGCCCGGCTCGCCCCAAGCGCGGCCAGAACGAGCAGCGCATACGCGAGCGGCACCCCGGCCCGCGACGGCAGCGGCAACGACACCTGGCCCCCGGGCAGTTGGGCAAAGAGCTCGGCAAGCCGGCCGATGTACGCGACGGGGAGCCGCGCGACCGGCCCGATGGCAGCGGCGAGCCACTCCGCCGGCGGCAGGACCGGCGCGACGAGGCCGAGCGCCGCCTTGACCATCCCGAGCCACATGGCGGGCGCCACGGCGGGCAGCGCGAGCAGATTCGCGGGCAGGCCGGCGAGCGGAACCGCGCCGAAGTGGTGCGCGAGCAGGGGGACGGTCGCAAGCGTGGCGGCGAGGGTGATGGCGGCGCCTTCGGCAAGGCCGCGCACGAGGGCTGGTCGCAGCTCCGGCAGGCGAGACCGGAGCGCAGCGAATCCCTGGACCGTCGACCCAACCGCGTCCGGGGCTCGCCCCGGAGCGGCGAGGAGGCCCTCGGCGGCACGCCTGAGGGCGCGGGCGAGCGGCGCCCCAAGACAGAGGATTCCGAGCACCGCGGCGAACGAGAGCTGCCAGCCGGGGTCCTCCCAAGCCCGCGGGTTCAGGGCGAGCGTGGCCGCGGCGGCGAGCAGGAGCGCATACCAGCGCGATGCGGGCCGCGACAGCGTCATCGCGGCGATGCCCGCCGCGCCCATCACACCCGCGCGTTGGAGCGACGGCCCGGCTCCGGCCAGCGGCACGTAGAAGGCGACCAGCCCGAGCAGCGCGAGGCCGCGGCCGCGCGGCCCGAGTCCGGCGACCGCGAGCAGCGGCAGCGCCAACGCGACCAGCAGCATGACGTTCTGCCCGCTGACCGCGAGCAAATGGGCAAGACCACTGGCCCTGAAGTCCTCCCGTACTCCTTCCGCGATCGCCTCGTCTTGGCCGAGCACCATCCCGCGCGCGAGCGCTGCCTCGGCAGCGGGCAGGCCCGCGGCTACTGCCCGCTGCGCCCGTTCACGCATGAGGTCGAGGGCATGCACGACGCCGCCGCGATGCCGACCGGTGGCCCGCGCGCGGTCCAGCAGGAGCTCGCCGGCGATGCCGCGCCGGCGCAGGTGGGCGGCGAAGTCGAAGGAGCCGTCGCTCGGCCGGGCGCGGGCGGCGTCGATCCTCCGCAGCCGCCCTCGCAGGCGCAACTCGTCGCCGATGCGGACGTCCGCCGGCAACTCCGACCATTGCGGGACCCGGAGCAGGAGGCGAGCGCCCTCGAGTCGGCCTCCTGCGACGCGCACCTCGGCCGAGGCCCCGAAGGCCGACGGCCGGGGCGGGGTCAGCAGATGCGCCGACACGTCGACCGTGCGGCCGTCCACGACGAGCGCACCCGGCCTGTCGATCGCACGCAGCCGGGCGTCGCCGATCGCGGAGCCGCCCATCACCAGCGCGGCGGACAGCACACCGAGCCGCGCCGCCCGGCAGGCGCACATGAGCGCGAGCACGGTAGCCGCCGCGGCGACCGTCGCCGGCGCGGAGGCCGCCGCCGCAAGCGTGGCGAGCGCCGAGGGCGCTGTAAGCGCCGCCGGCGCGGCGGCCGTCGCTCCAGGCGCCGCTGTGGGCGAACCCGTCGACAGGGCAAGGCCGAGGGCCAGGCTGCCGATCGCGACGTGCCAGGGTCGCGCGGCCACCAGATTCGCCGCGCTCCGCACGGCGGCCGCGATCCCCGGGGGCTGCCGCGCCCGAGCCTCAAGATGTCCGGGCCCCGCCGGCGGGTCGCGCGACGGGGCGCTCCGGGCCCCAGACGGCACGCGCGACGGGGCGCTCCCCGCTTCGGGCGTCACGGCTGCAGCCCCTCCCGCAGCGAGGCCAGGCGCTGCTCTCCGATCCCGTCGACCTCGTTCAGCTGGTCGAGACTGGTCAGGCCGCCCTGGGCGTCGCGGTATTCGATGATGCGCCCGGCCAGCGTCGGACCGATCCCGTCCAGCTCCTCGAGCTGTTCGGCGGTCGCGCTCGCCAGGCTCAGCTTGGGGCCCGCCGCGCCCTCCGGCAGGGGCGCTGCCCCACGGCTGACGGGTGAACCGGTCGCTTTCCCCGCCACCGGCACCACCACCTGCTGGCCGTCCGCCACCCGGGCCGCCAGGTTCACCGCCGTGAGCTCGGCGCGCGGCAGTGGCCCGCCCGCGCGCTGCAGCGCCTCCGCCACGCGCGCCTCGGAGCCGAGGCGGTACAGGCCGGGGCGCCGCACCGCGCCCGCCACGTGGACGAACACGAGGTCGCCCGCCCGACGGGCACCCGAGCCCGAGCCCGGCCCCGGCCCAGTCCGGGCGGCCGCCGCCTGACCGCCGTCGAGCGCCACCGGCGGCGCGCCCCACCCCTGCCGCCTCCGTCCAGCAACCGGGCCGCCGCGAGCGTCGCGAGCACCGCCGCAACCACCCAGACGATGACTGTTCCGCGTGAGCCTTCGAGCACCGGGCGACGGTCTCAAGAAGCGGGTTACGCGTGGGTGCGGAGTGTGAAAAGAGGGCTACGATCTCGCGCGTGGAGCGTTTCAAGGCCATCCTCGGCGGCGAGGACGGTGAGGCGCCGACCGTCGAGTTGCCGTTCGACGCGAAGGAGCGCTTCGGCAAGGCGCGTGCGCCGGTGCGCGGGACGGTCGACGGAACCGAGTTCCGCACGACCGTCGCGGTGTACGGCGGCCGCCACCTCATCGGCTTCAACCGAGAGCTGCGCGAACGGGCCGGAATCGCCATCGGCGACGAGGTCGACATAACGATCGACCGGGATGACGAGCCGCGCACGGTCGAGCCGCCGCCCGCGCTGGCGGCGGCACTCACCGATGACGGGAATGCGCGCGAGGCCTTCGACCGGCTCTCGTACACCCACCAGCGCGAGTACGCCGAATGGATCGCCGAGGCCAAGCGGGAGGACACGCGCGCGCGCCGCGTCGCGCGTACGCTCGAGATGCTCCGCGAGGCCGCTCCCTAGCGAACCTCGAACCTGCTCAGCCCCTCGGGCCTCTCGTCGTTCACCTCCACCCTGGCGACGTTCGCGCTTCGCGGGCCCTGCCGTGACCAGTCGACCATCGCGGCCACCGCGTCGGGAGGCCCCTCGAAGACCGCCTCGACCGCTCCGTCCGCACGATTGCGGACCCACCCGGCGACACCGAGCTCGCCGGCCCTGCTGCGCGTCGAGTCGCGGAAGAAGACGCCCTGCACCCGCCCGTGCACCACGACACGCCGCCGCACCGTCTCGCTCACCGCCGCGCCCCCCGGTTCCCGCGCTGGCAGACTGCCGGATCGCCTGGGCTATGCGCGAGGAGAGGTGACATAGATGACGGAGCCCGCCTGGGGCGTGGACTCGGAGTATGGCCGCCTGCTCGACGTGCTGGTGTGCCCTCCGGAGAACTTCCAGTGGCTGCCCGCGAGCGCCATCGCACGCGCCACGCTCGCCAGCGGCATGACGTTCAGCCGCGAGAACGCGCTGCGCCAGCACGCCGAGATGGTGAGCGTGTACCGGGAGAACGGTGTGCGCGTCCACCTGCTCGAACCGGACCCGGCCCTGCCGTACCAGGTGTTCGCGCGCGACTCGAGCATCAACGTCCCGCAGGGCCCGATCGTCACTCAGTGTCACCAGTGGTGGCGCCGCGGCGAGTACGCGCCGGTGATCCGCTTCTACGAGGGAGCCGGGATCCCGATCCATCGGATGGTCACCGCCGCCGCGCTCGAGGGCGGCGACTTCATGATCGTCGAGCCGGGCGTGGCCGTGATCGGCAACGGCGAGGAGCGCACCCAGGAGCCGGCGGCACGGCAGCTGGCCGGCTGGCTCGAGACGGACGGCTGGGAGGTCCGGATCGAGCGCATCCCGCCCCACTTCCTGCACATCGACGTGCTCGCCGCGATGCTCGGCGAGAAGCTCGCCGCCGTGTGCGTCGAGCAGGTCGGCGCCGGTTTCACGCGCTGGCTCGAGTCGAAGGGCGTCGAAATCGTCCCGGTCTCGCTCGCCGACTCGCTGAAGCTGGGCGTGAACGGGGTCTGCCTGGGCGGCGATCGCGTGCTCACGAGCGCCGAGTCGAAGGACCTGAACGAGCGCCTGCGCGCCCTGGGGCTGACGGTCTACGACCCCGAGCTCGCCGCCTTCACGCTCGGCGGTGGCGGCGCGCACTGTCTGATGCAGGCGATCAGGCGGGAACGGGTTGCGTAGGCCGGCCAGGTGCCACGGGGGTCCGGGGGCGCGAGCCCCCGGCTGTCATCGCTCCAAGGCAACGCGCAGCGTGCGCAGCTCGCGGTCGCTCGCGCCGCGCAGGCTGCCGCCGTGGGAGAGCGTCTGCTCGATGTACTCGAGCGTCTCCGCGGTCAGCCGCTCGCCCGGCAGCACGTTCGGGATGCCCGGCGGATAGGCCGCGAGCGACTCAGCGGCGACGCGGCCGACGGCGTCCGCGGTCGCAACCACCTCCTGCGGCCCGAGGAACGCCTCCCGCGGCGTCATCACGAGCTCGCCCCACGGCGGCGGTGGCGCGAAGGGCTCCTGCGCGGCGGCGGCAGGCTGCTCGGAGACGGTGTCGACCGCCTGCCGCAGCGCGCCGATCAGGCGCTTGGCGGCGAGGCCGGCGGGCTCGCCCATCCCGAACACCGCAACCATCACGTTCTCGCCCGCGAGCTCGAGATTGACGTCGCTCTGCTCACGCACCAGGCGCGCGAGCTCGAAGCCACTGGCGGTCGTGCCGCGCACGTCGATGGCGAGCCTGAGCGGGTCGTAGTCGAAGACGCCGGGTGCTCCGGCGAGCCGCTCATCGAGCACCTCGAGGCCCGGGATCTCGCGGACCGCCTGACGGACGCGCCGCAGCGCGGCGAGCGTCTCGCCGAGCATGTCCTCCCCACTGACGGCGGCGCTGCGGCGTGCCGCGTCGAGCGACGCGAACAGCAGCGAGTTGGGGCTGGTCGACTCGATCAGGGTCACGCTGCGGTCGACGATGCTCTCCTCGATCAGGTCGCCGTGACCGAGATGGATCATCGCCGACTGGGTGAGGCTGCCGACGATCTTGTGGATGCTCGAGATGACGAGGTCGGCGCCGAGCGACAGCGCGTGCGCGGGCAGATCCGGATGGAAGGCCAGATGCGCGCCCCACGCCTCGTCGACGACGAGTGGGACGCCGCGGGCGTGTGCGGCCTCGGCCAGGCCGGCGATGTCCGCGACCGCGCCGAAGTAGGTGGGCGACACGACGGTCGCGCCTACCGCGCCGGGCGTCTCGTCGAGCGCGCGCTCGAGCGCCTCCGGGGTCATGCAGTGGGCGATGTGGAGCTCGGGGTCGAGCTCTGGCGCCACGAAGGTCGGCCGCAGCCCCGACACGACCAGCGCGTCGATCGTGCTCGAGTGGGCGTTGCGCTGGGTCACGACCTCGGTGCCGCGGTGGGCCAGCGTCAGGAGTGCCGCGTGGTTTCCCTGCGACGCGCCGTTGACGAGCCACCAGGTGCGGCGCGCGCCCCAGGCCTCGGCCGCGAGCCGCTGTGCCTCGACGAACGGGGTCGGCTCCTCGCCGACGTCGATGCCCCAGGTGAGCGCCGGGATGTCGAGCGCGAGCGCCTCGGGGCCGATCGCCTCGGTGAGGCCCGGATCGGCGCCGGGCCCGCCCTTGTGCCCGGGAACGTGCAGGCGGCCGGGGAGGCGCGCGGCGTAGGCGCGCAGAGCGTCGAGATAGGGCGTGTCGGACGGGGTCGCGGGCATGAGCGCGCCGAGTCTAGGTGAGCGCGGCGAGCGCCGCCGAGACCGCCAGCTCGGGCGACTCCGCCGGCCGGACGCCGTCGATCTCCCAGCTACCGAGACCAACGACGGGCTTGCCCGCCTTCAGCGCGAACGCGATCTCGGAGAGCGTGCCGTAACCGCCGCCGACCGCCACGAGGGCCTCCGCGCTGCGCACGACGAGGGCGTTGCGCGCCTCCCCGAGCCCGGTGGGAATCGCGATGTCGACGAACCGGTTGGCCGCGGCGCGATCGGCGCCGGGCAGGATCCCGACGCTCACGCCCCCGGCCTCGTTCGCGCCGCGGCAAGCTGCCTCCATCACGCCGCCGAGCCCGCCGCACACGAGGACCGCTCCTGCGCGCGCGATCTCTCGGCCGACCGTGACGGCAGCGTCGAGGTCGGAGGACTCGGCATCCCCCGGCCCAACGACGGCGACATACGGGCGCGCGCTCAGGGCGTCGCGGGCGGCTCGTCGCCGCGCTTCGAGGCCGGCCGGGCGGGATTCGCGAACGTCTCGGCATCGTGATCGACGCGCGACCCGGGGGCCTCCGCCGCGCCGCGCGGCTCGATCGCGAGCGAGATGTTGGCCGTCGCCAGGAAGGCCCCGGTTGCCATCAGTAACGCGCCCCCGACGGCCAGCCAGATGCCTATGTCGCGGTCGGGCCCGTTGCCCCCGGCGACCGCCGGCGGATCGTTCACAAGCTGTGTCAGCACGACGCCGAGCGCGAACAGCGCGACCAGCAGTGACACCACGGGCGAGACCGGCGGCTTCATCAGCCCCATTCCCCCCGCGAGTTGCAGGACGATCAGGAGCGCGCAAACCACGAGCACGATGTCGACGAGCTCGAACACGGTGAACGCCGTGAGCCCCTCGTACCAGTCGAGGAAGAGGCTCACCAGCAGCATCACCGCGCCGATCGCCGCGATCAGCGGGCCGAGTGGGATGGTCGTCTGCCTGGGGCGCGAGCTCATCGGGCCACGAAGTTGACCAGCTTGCCGGGAACGACGACCGCCTTGACGATCTCCTTCCCGTTGAGGCGCGCCGCGAGCTTCTGCGAGCCGCGTGCGATCTCCTCGAGCTGCTCCTGCGACGCCTCGGCGGGCGCCGGGAGCCGGTCGATCAGCTTCCCGTTCAGCTGGATGACGAGCTGGATCTCGTCAGCCACGAGCAGCGCCCGATCGGCCTGCGGCCACGGCTCCTCCCAGACACGACGGCCCGTCATCATCTCGTAGACCTCCGAGCCGAGGTGCGGCGCGAAGGGGAAGATGAGCGAGCCGGCCGTCGCCAGCGCGAAGCGGACGTGCGAGGCGGGCGCCTCCCCGCGACGCCGGTAGATCTCGTTGACGAGCTCCATCACGGCCGCAATGGCAGTGTTGAACGCGAAGCGCGCCTGCATGTCGTGGGTGACCTTGTTGATCGCCCAGTGCGCCTTGCGGACGAGCTCGGAGGGCTCGCCCTCGGGCTCGGTCGAGCCCTCGGGCGCCTCGGCGGTCGCCGTCCACAGCCGCGAGAGGAAGCGGTGCACGCCGCCGACGCCCTCGTCCTGCCAGTCGGCATCGTCGCGCGGGGCGGCAAGGAAGAGGATGTAGCAGCGCGCGGCGTCGGCGCCGTGCCGGTCGATGATCTCCTCCGGGGACACGGCGTTCCCCTTCGACTTCGACATCTTGTCGCCGCCGCGCAGGATCATCCCCTGTGTGAAGAGGCGTGCGAACGGCTCCTGGACGTCGAGCAGGTCCATGTCGGCGAGCGCCTTGACGAAGAAGCGCGCGTAGAGCAGGTGCAGGATCGCGTGCTCGACGCCGCCGATGTACTGGTCGACGGGCATCCAGTGGCGAAGCACCTCGCGGTCCCAAGGCGCCTGGTCGTTGTGCGGGTCGCAGTAGCGCAGGAAGTACCAGGACGAGTCGACGAAGGTGTCCATCGTGTCGGTCTCGCGCCGCGCCGGGCCGTCGCACTGCGGGCAGGTCGTGTTGACCCAGTCCTCCGCGGCTGCGAGCGGCGACTTGCCCTTCGGCGCGAAGTCCTCGATCTCGGGGAGCTCGACCGGCAGCTGATCGTCCGGCACGGGAACGAGCCCGCAGGACGCGCAGTGCACGATCGGGATCGGGCAGCCCCAGTAGCGCTGGCGCGAGAGCAGCCAGTCGCGCAGCCGGTAGTTCACGGCCGGACTTCCGAGCCCGCGCTCCTCGAGCCAGGCGACGATCGCCGTTGCCCCCTCGGGGGCCGGCATGCCGCTGAACGGACCTGAGTTGATGAGCCGCTCGTTCTCCGTGTGGGCGACGAAGGCCTCGTCGTCCGGCGCTGCCTCGTCGCCCTCGATCACCTGGCGGATGGGCAGCCCGAACTTCGTGGCGAACTCGTAGTCACGCTGGTCGTGGGCCGGGACGCCCATCACAGCGCCGGTGCCGTACTCCATCAGCACGTAGTCGGCCACGAACATCGGGATCTGCTCGCCAGTCACGGGGTTGGTGACCGTGTGACCGAGCGGGACGCCGGTCTTCTCCTTGTGCTCGTCCCCGCGCTCCTCGGCCGACTCGTTCAGCGCGCGGTTCACGTACTCGTGCACCGCGGGCGAGTCGTTGAGCCTGAACACGTCGGGGTGCTCGGGCGCCAGCACGAAGAACGTCGCCCCGAACAGTGTGTCCGGGCGGGTGGTGAAGACGGGGTAGTCGATTCCCAGCTCCTCGGAGCGGAAGATGACCTCCGCGCCCTCCGAGCGGCCGATCCAGTTCTGCTGCATCGTCACCACGTGGCGCGGCCAGTCGATCGACTTCATGTCGTCGAGCAGCCGGTCCGCGTAGTCGGTGATGCGGAAGAACCACTGCTCGAGCTGGCGCACCTCGACGACATGCCCGCAGCGTTCGCAGCGGCCGTCGATCACCTGCTCGTTGGCCAGCACGGTCTGGTCGTGGGGGCACCACTTGACCGCCGCCTCCTTGCGGTAGGCGAGCCCGAGCTCGTAGAGGCGCAGGAAGATCCACTGGGTCCAGCGGTAGTAGCGCGGCTCGTGTGTGCCGAACTCGCGCGTCCAATCGAACGAGATGCCCCACTCGCGGAACTGGCGCTGGAACTCGCGGATGGCCGCCTCGGTCGAATCGCGCGGATGCTGCCCGGTGCGGATGGCGTGGTTCTCCGCGGGAAGCCCGAAGGCGTCGTAGCCCATCGGGTGCAGGACGATGTCGCCGTTGCGGCGCCGGAAGTGCGCCACGGCGTCCCCGACCGAGTACGTCTTCAGATGGCCGATGTGGGGCTCGCCGGACGGGTACGGCAGCATCTCGAGGATGTAGGCGCTCGGCTGCGTGGCGGCGTCGTCGTTCGACACCTCCCAGGTGTGCTCGTCGGCCCAGACGCGCTGCCACTTGGGCTCGATCTGCTTCGGGTCGTAGCGATCCGCCATCGAAGCGAGGAGGTTATCGGCGGGGCCCGGTCCGACCGGGACGAGCCGGCGCCGGCGCCTGCGATAGTCGTGGCAGGTTCGATGAGCGTCGTCGACGAACGGGGAGCGGCTGCGGTCGAGGAGCCCGGGGAGGCCTCGGAGAAACACGTCGCGCCGCTCGAGCTCTTCTTCGACCTGGTCTTCGTCTTCGCGCTGACGCAGATCACGTATCTGATGTCGGAGAACCCCACCTGGGAGGGCCTCGGCCAGGGCATGCTCGTGCTCGCCGCGCTGTGGTGGGCCTGGGGCGCGTACGCCTGGCTGACGAACTACATCGACACCGAGCAGGACACGGAGCGTCTCCTCATGCTCGCGGCGATGGGGGCGATGCTGGTCGCGGCGCTCGCGACGCCACACGTCTTCGCGGACGACGCGCTCATCTTCGGCATCGCCTACGCAGCCGTGCGCTGGCTGCACATCTTCATCTTCGCCGAGGCGAACGAGCACGTCGACACCGCAACGGCGGTGAGGGTGCTGGCGCGGACGGCGCTGCCGGCGCCGCTGCTCCTCATCGCGGCCGCCTTCTTCGACGGCACCGCCCAAGCGCTGATCTGGATAGTGGCGCTCACGATCGACCTCGCGGGCCCTTTCGTTTTCGGAGTGCGCGGCTTCCGCGTGTCGGCGGGGCACTTCGCGGAGCGCTTCGGGCTGATCGTGATCATCGCCCTCGGCGAGTCGATCGTGGCGATCGGCGCGGGGATCGCGGGAGTCGAGCTCGATACCGGGCTCGTGGTCGCCGCCGTGTTCGGCGTGGCCCTGTCCGCGGCGCTCTGGTGGGCGTACTTCGACCTCACGGCCCTCGTCGCCGAGGAGCGCTTCCGGCAGATGCGCGGCCTGGAGCGCGTGGTGATGGCGCGCGACTACTACAGCTACCTGCACCTTCCGCTGATCGCGGGGATCATCCTCGTGGCGCTCGGCGTGAAGAAGACGCTCGGCGACGTCGACGAGCCGCTGAAGACAGTGCCCGCGGTCGCACTCTTCGGCGGGATGGCGCTCTACTACGCCGCCCACGTGGCGTTCCGCCTGCGCGCCGAGCACAGGATCAGCCCGGAGCGGCTCGCCGCCGCGCTCGCATGCCTCGCGCTGATCCCCCTCGCGACGGAGGTCGACTCGCTCGTCGCCGTCGGGCTGGCGGCGGGGCTCGCCGCCGTGCTGATCGCGTACGAGTCGATGCGCCACGGTGAGTTCCGGCGCCAGATCCGGGCATCCGCAACTGATGGCTAGTCAGCGCAGCGCCGGCCGACGCGGGTGGCTTCACCGGCTGTTCACCCGGCAGGGGCTCAACGTGCCTACGCTCTGGCGCATGGGTGGGCCCTTCACCGTTCGTGCACGCTCAGCCGCAAACGGCCTCGCGGCTGAGACCGCGAGGGGCCGGCTCGGCCGGATCGTGGGCCTCCGACCGGACTACGGCGAGCTCTACGACCTGCTCGGTCGCGCGGGCCGCAACGTCGAGCTCTCCACGGCGCTGTTGCGTGAGCTGATGCGCACGTGGCCCGACGGCGACGAGAAACGGCTCGAGATGGTGGATATCGAGCACGCCAACGACGCCGTCACGCACGACATCGTCCACCTTCTCCATGCGCGCCTCGCCGTCCCGTTCGAGCGCAGCGACGTCCTCGCTCTCGCCTCAGGCCTCGATGACGTCGTCGACTACGCCGAGGAGGTCGCCGACTATCTCGGCCTCTATCGCGTCGAGGCGCCGATGGATCAAGCGATCGAGCTGGCCGACACGCTGGCGGCCGCCGGCTCCGAGGTCGCGCTTGCGCTCGGCGCCCTCGACGGCAGCGCCGATATGGCGGAGGCCAACCGTCACCTCGCCGAGATCGACCGGCTCGAGGACGAGGGCGACCGCATTCTCCGCGCCGGGCTGACCGCCCTGTTCGAGGGCGGCGTCGATCCGATGGCGGTGATCCGCTGGAAGGACATCTTCGAGCGCGTCGAGGAGGCGATCGACGCGTGCGACCGCGTGGCGCACACGCTGCGCGGCATCGCGGTGAAGCGGGACTAGAGGACCTGCGGGACTAGCCTTCGGCGCCCATGGCGGCGCCTGGCCACAGCACCGACTCGCCCTTCGCGGGCCGGGTCGCGATCGTCACTGGAGCGAGCGGCGGCATCGGCGCGGAGCTGAGCCGAGGGCTCGCCCGCACCGGGGCGGCGGTCGCGGTCCACTACGCGTCCAACCATCCGGCCGCACGCGAGCTGGCCGCCGAGATCGAGGCCGCCGGCGGGAGGGCGCTGGACTTCGGCGCGGACCTCGGCGACTCCGGCGCGCCGGAGCGGCTCGTCGCCGACGTCGAGCGCGGACTCGGCCCGGTCGACATCCTGGCCGCCAACGCAGGCCTGAGCCGGCCGGCGACCTGGGAGGAGGTCGACGCGGAGGCCTTCGACGAGACGATCGCGGTCAACCTGCGGGCTCCGTTCCTGCTCGCCCGCCGCGTCCTGCCAGGCATGCGCGAGCGCGGCTTCGGCCGCATCCTCTTCACCTCGTCCGTCGCGGCGCTCACAGGCGGCATCGTCGGGCCCCACTATGCGTCGTCCAAGGCGGGCCTACACGGCCTCACCCACTTCCTCGCCCCGCGCGTCGCCGCCGATGGCGTGACGGTGAACGCGATAGCGCCGGCGCTCATCGAGGACACGGCGATGCTCCCCGGCGACCCGGGCGAGCTCACGAAGGGGGTGCCGGTAGCGCGGCTCGGCAAGCCGGCCGAGGTCGCCGACCTGGCGCTCGCGATGCTGAGAAACGGCTACCTCACGAGCAAGGTCGTCACGCTTGACGGCGGCATTCATCCGCGCTGACGGGAGGCGCCGTCAAGCCGCGACTCCGGGCGCCACGCCGATCGGCGAACCGCCAGTGGAGCTAGCCGGACTCGAACCGGCGACCCCTTGCATGCCATGCAAGTGCTCTCCCAGCTGAGCTATAGCCCCAGGGAACTCGAAATCTGATGCCAGGTTAATGCACGCACGCTTGGCGTTCACGCCCAGCTTCGTCGCGGCAGCCGCGATCGCGGGCATTAAACGCCGGACGGAGGCGCCGCTAGCCCACGCTCCGGGCCGGCGCCTCGCCCCACAGCGCCTCGAGCCGGTAGTACTCGCGCGCTTCCGGCGTGAAGATGTGGACGATTACGTCCCAGTAGTCGAGGAGGATCCAGCGGGCCTCGCGGTCACCCTCGGTGCGGCGGGGGAGGAGCCGGTCGTCGGCGTGCTTCAGGTCCTCGAGGATGGCGTCGTGGATCGCCTTCGTCTGCCGTTCGGTGTTGCCGGAACAGATCACGAAGAAGTCGGTGTAGGAGACGATCCCTCGCAGGTCGATCACGCGGATGTCGATCGCCTTGCGATCGGACGCCAGGCTCGCGATGCGCTCGGCCAGTGCGGCGGAGTCGAACTCGTCCGCGCTCATGCGCTCGCCGCGTCCGCCGTCGCCGCCTCCGCCTTCGCCTTGTACAGCCCATGGGTGCCGATGTATTCCTCGACCTCCGAGGGCACGAGGTAGCGAATGGGCCGGCCCTCGCGAACCCGCCGTCGGATGCCGGTCGAGGAGACCTGGATCGCCGGCATGTCGAGATGGCGAACCCGGTCGGCGCCGCGCAGCCGGGAGAGCTTGATCCCGATCGCGCTGCGGCTCGAACCCACACGCTCGACGGCCGCGACCGTCGCGAGCTCGAGCACCCTCTCCGGCTCGTGCCAGGTCGGCAGCGCCGCTGCCTGGTCTCCGCCGAGGATCAGGAACAGCTCGTCGTCGGGCGACTCGGCGCGCAGCAACTCGAGCGTGTCCGACGTGTACGAGGGCCCCTCACGATCGACTTCCACGCGCGACACCGCGAAGCGCTCGTCGCCCGCGATCGCCAATTCGACCATCGCGAGCCGCGCCTCGCTCCCGGGGTCCTCGTCGAGCTCGCGGTGCGGCGCCTGCCCGATCGGCACCCAGAAGACGCGGTCGAGCTCCAGCCGGAGCAAGACCTCCTGGGCACAGACCAGGTGGCCCAGGTGCGGCGGGTTGAATGCTCCTCCGAAGACTCCTACCCGCAAGCGCTGCAGCACCTACTCGCGAACCTGTCCGGATCCCTCGACCACGAACTTGTAGGTGGTGAGCTCGCGCAGGCCGATCGGGCCGCGCGCGTGCAGCTTCTGGGTCGAGTTGCCGATCTCGGCACCCATCCCGAACACGCCGCCGTCGGTGAAGCGTGTCGATGCGTTGACGTAGACGGCTGCGGCGTCGACCCCACCGGTGAACGCCTGCGCCGACCTGGTCGAGCCCGTGACGATCGCCTCGGAGTGACCGGAGCTGTAGCGGTTCACGTGCTCGATCGCCTCCTCGACCGAGTCCACCACCTTCACGGCGAGGATCAGCGCGTGATACTCGGTCGCCCAGTCCTGCTCGTCGGCGTCCGACAGCGAGTCGGCGAGGTCGCCCGCGAGCGAGCGCGTGCGGCCGTCGACGCGCAGCTCCACCCCCGATTCGCGTAGCTCGCGGAGCACGCGCGGCAGGAACTCGCCCGCGACGCCGGCGTGCACCAGCAGCGTCTCGGCGGCGTTGCAGGTCGATGGACGCTGGACCTTCGCGTTGACGGTGATGGCGACGGCGTCATCGAGGTCGGCGCTCGCGTCGACGAACACGTGGCCGTTGCCGCCCGCGGCATAGATCACGGGGACCGTGGCGTGCTCCTTCAGCGCGGCCTTCAGGCCCTCGCCCCCGCGCGGGATCACGAGGTCGACGACTCCATCCATCGTCGCTATCTGGCGCAGCTCGTCGCGATCGCCTCCCGTGACGATCGAGATCGCGCCCTCGGGGACGCCGGCGCCGCGCGCGGCGAGCGAGACGATCTGGGCGAGCACGGCGTTCGACTGCGCCGCCGTCGATGACCCGCGCAGCACGATCGCGTTCCCCGACTTGAGGCACAGCGCCGAGCAGTCGACGGTCACGTTCGGGCGGGCTTCGTACACCACCGCCACGACCCCGAGCGGCACGCGCACGCGCCTGACGTCGAGGCCGTTCTCGAGCCGGTGGCCCTCGATCGTCTCGCCGACCGGGTCCGGGAGCGCGGCGATCGCGCGAACGTCCCTCGCGATCCCCGACAGCCGTCCCTCGTCCAGCTTCAGGCGGTCCATCAGGCCCGGGTGGAGCCCGGCCTCCTCGCCCGCCTCCATGTCGCGCGCGTTGGCCTCGAGAATCTCGTCGCTGTGCTGCTCGAGGGCGTCGGCCATCGCCTCGAGCGCCGCGTTCTTCGTAGCGGTGCTGAGTGTGGCGAGCTCGAGCGCGGCGCGCCTCGCCTGGGCGCAGATTTCCGCGACGGACTGGGCTGTCGTGGCCATCGCGGCAAGGGTACCGGGCGCCGCGCCCGCCGCGCTCACGCTTCGGGCGAGAAGATCATGCAGGTGGTCGTCGCGTGCGCGAGCAGCTTGCCGGACGCCTCGGCGACCACCCGTCCCTCCGCCGTCGCGATCCGCCCGCCGCGATGGACCACCGTGCCCTCGCAGACGACACGGCCGGTCGCCCCCGTGATCGGCCGGGTGAAATTGACCTTCAGCTCGAGCGTCGTATAGCCCACGCCCTCGGGCAGCGTCGAGTGCACGGCACAGCCCATGGCGGAGTCGAGCAGGGTCGCCGCGAGCCCGCCGTGCGCCACACCCAGCGCGTTCTCGTGCCGCGGTCCGGGCTCGGCGGCGAAGGCCACGCGCCCCTCGTCCGCGGCGAGCGGCTCGAGGCCCATCAGCTCGGCCATCGGGGCGGCGGGCAGCTCGCCGGAGCCGATCGCCCTCAGGAGCTCGAGCCCGGTCATGCCGGGGCCTCCACCGGCGCCGGCGCGCCAACGCGGAGCCGCCCGAGGCCGAGCGCGAGCGCCGCGACGAGCCCGACGACGGCCGCCATCAGCGTCCATGCGGTCGTGAAGCCGGTGAGGGGATCGCCGGCCGGCGCGCCGTCGAGCACCGCGATCAGTACGGCGATGCCGAGCACAGCGCCGATCTGGCGGAGGCAGGCGAGCACGGCGCTGCCGGTGGCGAACTGCGCCGCCGGCAGCTCAGCGACGGCGGCACTCCCCCAGGCCGCGAACGAGAAGCCGACGCCCGCGCCGGTCAGCATCGTCGGGCCGAGGTACTCGGAGACGTAGCTCGGCGATGTGCCGATCCCGGTTGCGAACAGCGTGCAGCCTGTCGCGAACAGCAGCGCGCCGGGCAGCGCCACCACCCGCTGACCGAAGCGATCGGCCAGCCGCCCGGCGATCGGCGCCGTGAGGGCCGCCATCAGCGGCCCGGGCGTGACCGCGAAGCCGGCCTCGAGGATCGAGTAGCCCCAGATCTGGGTCAGGAACAGCACGTTCGCCAGCAGCAGCGCGTAGAACGCTGTGGAGAAAGCGAACATGCCGACGTTCGCGACCGCGAACGAGCGGGCCCTGAAGAGCCCCAGCTCGATCACCGGCGCGCGGTGGCGCGCAGAGCGCAGCACCACCGCAGGCAGGAGGAACGCGGCGGCGCCGAGCGCGCCCAGGACGCCCGCGCTGTCCCAGCCCCAATCGGGGCCCTTGACGATCCCGAGGGCGAGCGCACCGACGCCCGCCACCAGCAGCGCGCTGCCGAGCGCGTCGGGGAACACTGCGCCCGGGTCCCGCGTCTCGCGCAGCACGCGACGGGCCGGGATCAGAGCGAGCAGCCCGATCGGCACGTTCAGGAAGAAGACCCAGCGCCAGCCGACCGCGTCGACCAGCAACCCGCCGACGGACGGCCCGAGCGCGGCCGCGACGGCGCCGGTGGCGCTCCAGATCGCCACGGCGGTCGCGCGCTTGTCCACCGGGAACTCCGGCAACAGCAGCGCGAGCGAGGTCGGAACGAGGATCGCGCCCGCCGCCGCCTGCAGGATGCGCGCCCCCACGAGCAGCTCGGCCGAGGAAGCGAGGCCGCACAGCAACGAGGTGGCGAGGAAGGCCACGACCCCGATCAGGAACATCCGCCGGCGCCCCACGAGGTCCGCCAGGCGGCCGGCCGGCACGAGCAGCGCCGCGAAGACGATGTTGTACGCGTTCAGGACCCAGGACAGGTCGGCCCGCGACGACTCGGCGAAGTCGCTCTCGATGTCCGGGAACGCGACGTTCACGATCGTCACGTCGAGGAAGCTCATGAACACGGCGACTGCGGTGACTGCGAGGACCTGCCAGCGACGTTCCACGCTCCGGCCTCCCGAACCAGACTGAGTTGCTTGACGAAACGCACCCTACACGAGTCGGTTGCTTCACGCAACGCAGACCGCTACGCTGTCCTCACCGTGCTCCCCCGGACCTATGAGACGCAGGTGTGCTCGGTCGCCCGGACGCTCGAGACGATCGGCGACCGCTGGACGATGCTGATCGTCCGCAACGCGTTCCTGGGGATGCGCCGGTTCGACGACTTCCAGCGCGACCTCGGCATCGCCCGCAACGTGCTGAGCGACAGGCTCGCCCGCCTCGTGGACGACGGCATCCTCGACCGCCGGCCCTATCAAGCGCGTCCCGAGCGCTTCGAGTACCGGCTCACGCAGAAGGGCATCGACCTATGGCCGGTACTCGTCTCGCTGATGAAGTGGGGCGACCGCCACGCGCCTGAGGAGGCCGGGCCGCCCACGCTCATCCTGCACCGCGGCTGCGGCGGCGAAGTCGACGAGCGCTTCATCTGCACCGAGTGCGGCGAGCCGGTCGACGCTCGCAGCGCCGAGGCTAGGCCGGGACCCGGCTCACCCCGATCCTGGCCCAGCGCCGTCCTCTGAAGCGCCACGCAAGCGTCGCCAGGCGCGCGAGGATCAACCCGAGCAGGCCAAACCAGACGCCCACGATCCCCCAGCCGAACGCGAGCGACGCGAGCGTGATCGGAATGAACACGCCGAACGTCGAGGCGAGCATCGCCCACATCAGGTAGCGCGTGTCGCCGGCGCCGATGAGGATCCCGTCGAGGGCGAACACGGCACCGTTGGCGGGCTGCATGAGCGCGAAGATGACCCAGATCTCCTGCGCTCGCTCGACGACCTCGTCGTCGCCCGTGAAGGCGTGCGGCAGCAGGTCGACGAGAGCCAGCATGATCGCCGCGAAGATCGCCCCCGCCACCACCGCCCACTCGATCATCCGGCGCGCGGCGCGGCGCGCTCCCTCAGCGTCGCCCGCCCCGAGCGAGCGGCCCACGATCACCTGGCCCGCTATCGCGATCGCGTCGAGCACGAGCGCCAGGAAGACGAACAGCTGGAAGGCGATCTGGTGCGCCGCGAGCGAGTCGTCACCGACTCGGGCGAGCACGGCTCCAGCCACCAGGAAGGAGCCGTAAAGGGAGGCCGTCCTAATGAAGATCTCGCCGCCCATCCGCGCGAGCGGCCGCATCGCGGCGAGTGACGGCCGGCGCGAGGATGCAGGGGCGGCCAGCAGTGTGCGGGCGAACGCCGCGCCCATGCCCGCCTGCGCCACGACCGTCGCCCACGCCGAACCCGCCAGCCCCCAGTCGAAGACATAGATGAACAGGAGGTTCAGGAGCACATTGGTCGCGTTCGCGACGACGACGATGACGAGCGGCGTGCGCAGATCCGAGATGCCGCGCAGGTAGCCCTGCCCGGCGAGCGCGACGAGCGCGAAGATCAGGCCGATCGAGCCGATCCGCAGGTACAGCACCGCCAGATCGCCCGTGCGGCCGTCGCCGCCCATCAGGTCGACGAGCGGAACGGCGAAGCCGGCTATGAGCACGGTCAGCAGGACGCCGATCCCGCTCGACAGCCACAGCGCTTGGGCGGCTATGCGTCCGGCCGCCTCCTCCTCCCCTGCGCCGTGGAGCCGCGCCACCTGCGCGGTCGTCCCGTAGGTGAGGAAGTTGAAGAGCGTGAAGGCGCCGGCGAGCAGCACCGCGGCGATCGCGAGGGCGGCCAGCTCCTCCGTCCCCAGGTGGCCGACCATCGCCGTGTCGGCGAGCAGGTAGAGCGGCTCCGCGGCGAGCGCGCCGAGCGCGGGCAGCGCCAGCTTCAGGATGTCGCGGTCGTAGGGCGAGCGCAGCCGCACGACGGCGAGTCAAGCAGGCGGGCTGAGGGCTCAGCCTCAGCAGGCGGGGCCGGCCAGCGGCCCGAACACCGAGGGGCAGCCAAAGATCGCGCGGCGCACCTCGACGGCCGCGCGGGCGCTGGCGGCTCGTGCGCCGCCCACGCGCACGGTCGCGATGTTGGTCCGGCGTGCCGAGGCGCCCTTGGTCACGCTCGCCACGACGCGGCGCGTAACGCTCCGTCCGCTTCGGAGCGAGGCGATCCGCCAGCATGCGATCCGCCCGCGCCGCCGTGCGTCGGGCGTGCGCCGCAGCGTCAGGCCCCGACCCGGCGTGTCACAGAGCACGAGGCTGCGGGCGGTGCCGGGGCCGCGGTTGCGCAGCCTCAGCTTGTACGTGACGGTGTCGCCGACACCGGCGCGCTTGGCGCCGGCGGTCTTGGTGAGCGTGAGTCGGGGTGCCAGGGGCGACTGAATCCTGTCGCGGTTGTTGGCGGCCGCCGGGTCCCGCTGCGTGGCTTTGGCGACGATCGAGTTGCGCAGCGTACCCGCGTTGCTGCCGGCGCTCAGCCTCGCGACGATCGTGGTCTCGACCGAGCGCCGGGCGCGCAGGTCACCGAGCCGGCAGGTCACGACGCGCCCCTTGACCGTGCAGCGTCCCGCTCCCGTGGCGCGCACGTAGCGGGCGCCGGCCGGGAGGGTGTCGCGGATCCTGACGTCGGTGGCGGTGGACGGGCCGTGGTTGGTGGTGCGAATGAGCCAGGTCGCCCTGCCGTTGCGGACCAGGGGATCCGGGGCGGCCACCTTGGCCACGCCCACATCGGCAGCGGGGCGAACGACCACGCCGGGTGGCGTTGCCGCCCCGGTGGCGGGCGGCGGCGGAAGCGGGCCGAGCGGCCCGGGTGAGCCGGGCGTCCCGGGCGGCACAGAGGGCGCTGGTGGCGCCAACGGCGGCGACGACATGGGCGGGGCAAACCGGCGGGGCGGCCGTGGACTCGACCGGAACCCACCCGACTGGATCTGGACTCCGTTGAGCAGCTGCCCGGCCGCCGCGTTGGAGCGCAGGGTCCCCGTCACCGAAATCTCAACTCGGCCGCCCGCGGCGATCTCGGGCAGCGCGCAGCTCAGCGCGCGCCCCGCGGTCTGGCACGAGCCACCGGGCACGGTCGCACTCGCGTTCTGGACGACCTCGGGCAGCACATCGACGAAATCCGCTCCGACACTCGCGTGCGGGCCGGCGTTCTGAACCGTCACCGTCCATTGCACCGGCTGCCCCGCCCTGGGCGTGCCGTTTAGGCGCTTCGAGGCCTCCAGGCGAGCCGTCCGTCGGACCGTGAAGGTCCCCGTATCCGTGTTGTCGTCCCCTTGGCCCGCGTCGTCGAGCGGGCCGCTGACGGTCGCGGTGTTCGTCACCGCGCCGGGCACCACCTGAGCGCCGACCCTGGCGCGGATCCGCACCCGGGCGGAGCCAAACGCGGGAATCGTGCCGAGCGAGCAGTTCACGGCGGCATCGCAGGTCCCCTGGTCGAGCGCTTCGACCGAGTCGAGCGTCAGGCCGGGCGGGAGCGGATCGGTGAGCTGCACGGACTGCGCGGCAGTGGCGCTGCTCCTGTTCGTGACCGTGAGTAGGTAGGTCACCTGCTCGCCTGGCGCGACGGTGTCCGGCGTCACCTGTTTTTCGACAGCGAGGGACGGCTGCGGCAGGAAGATGGTGTCCCGGTTGTTGGACTCGTTGACGTCGCCGCCGCCCTCGACGACGGCGGTGTTCGAGAGGAGGGGGACGCCGATCGTGGCGGTGACGACCCAGCTCTGGCCCGGGGCCAGCGGGTCCGAGCGCTCGCAGCGCAGCGTGGCCAATCCGGTGCAGCTGAATCCGCCTGCATCAACCACCGTGAAGATGCCCGCCGGCGGGGTGTCGGTCACGACGACCGGTCCCCGACTGGGAGCGTCGCCGACGTTCGTGACCGTGAACCCATAGGTGCCCGGCGCCACGATTCCGAAGCTCTTGTTCATCGCGAGGTCGGGCGCCCTCGTCGTCAGGCTTGTTTGGTTCGTGGTCTTCTCGAACGGGAAGCCGAGCGTGTCGGCGAGGAAGCTCACGCGCGCCTGGTTCGTGATCACGGTGCCGGACGGCGTTCCGGCCGCTACGCGCACTCGGTACCGCACCTCGTAGCGTGCTCGCTCGGCGCGCATGCCGGCCGCCGGCGGGGTCCCAGCGCCCGCTCCCACCCGGAACACGACCTGGCCTGCGCTCGCATCGAACTCGCCCGCATCGTCCCCCGCGGCATCGCTCAGCGGAGCCGCGTCTCCGCGCCTCCAGCTGACCCGCAGCGAGCCTGGCACGAAGTCGTGTTCGCCGGCACCGGGTCGGTCACGACGGTGTTGAGGGCCGCGTCCTGGCCCCGGTTGGTACCGGTGATCACGTACTCGAGCTCATCCCCCGGCTCCGCCAGTCCACCGTTCACGTCGGTCACCGATTTGCTCGACTGGACATCCGGCGCGAACAGCTCGGTCACAAACCACCCCACGCCCGGGAGGTACGTGTCGCCCGTCGTCTTGAGCCTGATCGCGGCGCTCGTGGCCCCGTTGCGGAGCACCCCTGTGGTGTCGAGGATCTCGGCGTCGAAGCCGAGCTGGTTGTCGTAGTTCGGTGTCTTGGTGGTGACCGCTTGGCCGGCCCGGCTGATGCGCGAGTCGAACAGGTTGTCCCGGCTCTCCACCCCGTTCATTGAGCCGCTGTCGCCGCCCAATGAGCGGTCGCCCTCATATACCACGAAGCCGAGCGCGGAACGTACGGGGCCGAAGGCCGGGGTTCGGAACCCGCTTACCGAGAGCTCATGCGGGGGGTCGCCGCTGTTGACGGTCTCGAGGCCGTCGAAGACCGTCATGTTGCGGGGCGAGGCGCTGGGGGAGTGATAGGCCACGACGAGCGACCAGCCGGCGTAGCGATCGAGCCCCCTGCCGGTCTGCACGTTGGCCGTCGTATAGGCGCCGGCGCCGCCCGCGCTCACGAGCGCTGTCACGTTCGCGAACGCCTGATACGCGCCGGCCTGCGAGGTCGCCGTGCCCTCGTCGACACGATTCGCGCTCACCGTGACGTAAGCGCTCGTCGGCGTCGCGAACCGAACGGTGTTCTTGGCGTTGGCGTTGGGCGCCGCCTGTCCTCCGCTCGCGCCGGCCCTGGTGTTCGCCCCCCAGTAGAGGCCGGCGAACAGGATGCTCGCGTCGGCGGGCAGAGCAACGTCCGCACTGCTCGAGTTGAAGGTCGCGGCGTCGGAGTCGACGTCCACGAAGCGCATGTCCCAGGAGTTGTTCCCGAGCTTGGCCCCGGTTCTCCCGGCCCGTGCGTCGGCGCACCCTGCCGCGCCGTCCTGACAACTCAAGAGCGTGTTGGCGGCCATCACGATGTCGCCCGTGTCGTTGGCGGCGAAGCGGGGCGTGAAGGGACGATCGGCGTGGGCGGATTGCGTGGGCGCGAGTACGCCGATGAGGACGAGGAGCCACGCAGCGCGCCGGATCACGGGACGGCAGAACCTACCGGAACGTCCGCGCTTACTCCAATACGAAGTAGTCCCTGTGCACCGCTTCCTCGGTCGCCCGCGGCAGCAGCTCGCGCACCTGGTCGGTCTTCAGTCCCTTGATCCGCCGCAGCTCCTCCGCGGAGTAGCCGACGATGCCCTTGCCGACCGCCCGGCCGTCGCAGCGCACCTCGACGGCGTCGCCCGCCTCGAAATCGCCCTCGACCTCGACGACGCCGACCGGCAGCAGGCTCGTGCCGCGCTCGCGCAGCGCGTGCTCGGCGCCCTCGTCGACGACGAGCCGGCCCTGCGTCGGCTTGGCGTACTTGAGCCAGAGCTTGAAGCTCGACACGCGGCCCGCCTGGGGATGGAAGCGCGTGCCGCCGGGCGCGCCGGCCAGCGCAGCGGCAACAGCGTCCCGTTCCACGCCGCTCGTGATCGTCACGGGGATGCCGGCCGCGGTGGTCATCTCCGCAGCGACCACCTTCGAGCGCATCCCGCCCGAGCCGAGCGGCGACGTGGACAGGCCGATCTCGTAGCGCTCGAGCTCGTCGAGCCTTCGCACGTCGGTGATCAGCTTCGCGGAGCTGTCGTGGCGCGGATCGGCGCTGTAGAGGCCGCCGGTGTCGGTGAGCAGCACCAGCAGGTCCGCCACGAGCAGGATCGCCACCTGCGCCGCGAGGAAGTCGTTGTCTCCGAAGGAGATCTCGTCGGTCGTCGTGGTGTCGTTCTCGTTGATGACAGGCACGACCCGCCAGCGCAGCAGCGTGCCAAGGGTGTGGCGCGCGTTCAGGTAGTGGGTGCGCGCGGACATGTCGAAGAACGTGAGCAGCACCTGCGCCGAGCGCACGCCCTGCGCCTGGAGTAGCTCGTCGTAGTGGCGGTAGAGCTTGCCCTGGCCGACCGCCGACGCCGCCTGCAGCTCCTCCATGCCTGACGGGCGCATCGGCAGGTCCATGAGGCGCATACCGCGAGCGATCGCGCCGGAGGTGACGACTATGACGTCGTCCCCAGCGCGGTGACGGGCCGCGACCTCGGCGCAGACACCCTCGAGCACCTCAGCGCGAACCTCGCCGGCGTCATCCGCGACGATGCTCGACCCGAGCTTGACGACGACGGTCGACATGGCCGAGAGGTTAGGCCGCCCCGGCTAGGGGCCGCCGCCCGACAGCTTCCACTTCCCGTCCTCCTTCTCGAGCCGCAGGGTCTGGGTGCCCGACTGGCCCTGGGTCCTGATCACGGCACGGACGCGCGCCTCGTCGCCGTCGATCTCGGTGTTCCGGATCTCGACGAGCTCGGCGTCGACTCCGGACGCCTCCTCGAGCTGGCGCCGGCACTCGTCCTCGGCCCTGTCGCCCGTGGCGCCTGTGGCCTGCTCGAGGAACTCCTGCGTCACGATCTCACCGCAGAACGCCTCCGGATCGGGCTCGCTCGACGCGCTCACGAAGTCGCGGACCGTCTGCTCGACGTCCTCCTGCTCGTCGTCGCCACAGGCGGCGACGGAGAGCGACGCGACGGCCAGCAACAGCATCAGTAGGGGGCGCAGCATCGGGCGGCCTGTTCTATCAGCCAAACGGAGCGCCCGGATCGAGTTCGAAGGTCACCCCGCCGATCTCGACGTCGTCGCCCGGCTCGAAGCCGGCGGCCTCGAGCGCCCGGATGACGCCGAGCGTGCGCAGGCGCTCCTCGACGTAGCGGAGCGCCTCGTCGTTGTCGAGATCGTGACGCGTGATCAGCCGCTCGACGCCCTCTCCGGCCACCCGGAACCCTCCGGCCGGGGTCCGCTCGATGCGGAACGCGTCCCCCCGCCCCGGGCGGTAGACGCGGTGGCTGGCCGGGGTGTCGGCCGTGTCCACGCCGGCGGGCTCGGCCGCGGGGACGTGGGCGAAGATCGAGGCGGCGAGCCCGTCGAGGCCCTCCCCGGTCGCCGCCGAGGTCGTGATCACCGCGAGGACATCCCCGCCGAGGCGCTCGCTCCACTCGTCGAGCGCTGCCCGCGCCGTCTCCTCGGGAACCAGGTCGACCTTCGAGAGGGCGAGGATGCGTGGCAGCTCGGCGAGCCCGTGGCCGTGGAGGCGCAGCTCCTCCTCGACGGTGGCGTGATTCTCCAGCGGGTCGGATCCGTCCAAGGGGGCGATGTCGAGCACGTGCACGAGCAGCCGGCAGCGCTCGACGTGGGCGAGGAACTCGTGCCCCAGGCCCGCCCCGCCGCTGGCCCCCTCGATCAGGCCGGGGATGTCCGCGATCACCAGCTGGCGGTCGTCGCGCTGCAGCGTCCCGAGCACCGGCTCGACGGTGGTGAACGGATAGTCCGCCACCTTGGGTTGGGCGCGGGTGAGGCGCGCCAGCAGTGACGACTTGCCGGCGTTCGGCAGGCCGACAAGACCGGCGTCGGCGAGCAACCGTAGGCGCAGCTCGAGCCAGCGCTCCTGGCCCGGCAGCCCGCGCTCGGCGAAACGCGGCGTCTGGCGGGTCGAGGTTGCGAACTGGCGGTTGCCGCGCCCGCCCGCCCCACCCCGTGCCACGACCGCGCGCTGCCCCGCCTGCGCGAACTCCCAGCGGTCGCCCGACTCCGGGTCCTCGGCGACCGTTCCGGGCGGCACGCGCACCGCGAGCGGGTCCGGCGTCGCTCCGTGCTTGCCCGCTCCCTGGCCGTGCCCACCGCGGGCGGCCTTGAAGTGGGCGCCGCGCCGGAACGACGACAGGTCGCGGAGCGAGGGATCGGTGACGATCGCCACGTCTCCCCCGCGCCCGCCGTCGCCGCCGTCGGGGCCACCCTTCGGCACGTGCGCCTCGCGCCTGAACGAGACGACTCCGTTGCCGCCGTCCCCTCCCTTCACGTAGATGCGGGCCCGGTCGTGGAACACGGGCGGCGGCTCAGACGCGGCCGGGGCCGGACGGAGCCGATTCGGCCCTCGTGCCGATCAGGCGCGCGATCAGCTGGCCGTCATCCGGGAAGAGGCCGGCCGCCGGCAGGCGCTCGAGCAGGTCGGTGTATCCGGGCCGCTGCTCGAATACCTTGCGCAGGATCGCGATCGCCTCCTGCTCGCTCCCGCTTGCCGCCAGCGCGGCGCCGTGCCAGAAGGCGAGCTCGGGGTTGCCGGGCTCGGCGGCGTGGGCCGCCGCGTACTCGCGGAGCGCCCCCGCGGAATCCCCCTGCGCAGCGAGCTGGTCGCCCGTGTCGACGCGCGCGTACGCGCGCTGGAGCCGGAGTAGGCGATGTAGCTCGCCGAGCGGGTCCTCGTGGTCGTCGACGCGCAGGTCGACGAGCGTGCCCTCGCCCGCCCTCCCGCTCCCGCGGTCTGCCACCACGAGCAGCGCCGCCGACTGGCGGCCGCGCAGGTCTCCGCCCTCGCCCTCGGCGGCGTCGAGCGCGGCGAGGAGTCGCTCGGGGAGCTCACCGCGGGCCGCCTCGTAGCCGCGAACCATCGCTGCCGGCACGGTGTCGCGCAGCATGATGTTCGCCTGCGCGCTCATCTGGTTGCCGAGGGCGTGGCCGGCGTGGTCGATGCACCCCCTGCCGCTGTGGACCGCCACCCGCCCTGCCCGGTCGACCATCGCGACCTGGCGCACGTTCTCCTGAGCGTCGTGCGTGAGCAGCTCGTGCAGCGACTCGGGAGCGCTCTTGCCGCCGCTCATCAGCTCGAGGCCGCGTGGCCCGTAGGAGGGCTCGACGACCGATTGGGTGGCGACCGCGCCCACTCCCGCCTCGGCCCAGCTCACCACCGAGCCGACGCCGAAGAAGTGCGACTGGACAGCCACGCCGAGCGCCCCGCTCGACGGGTCACGGGCGACGATCGAGTAGGTCAGGGCCGGGAGGCTACTCGGCCGGCTCGACCGAGATGACGCGGCCGCGGCGCCCGCTCGCGAACTGCACGGTGCCCGGACGGATGGCGAAGATCGTGTCGTCCCTGCCGATACCCACGCCGTCGCCGGGCTTGAAGCGCGTGCCTCGCTGGCGCACGATGATCTCGCCGCCGCTCACCTGCTGGCCGGCGAACACCTTGACGCCGAGGCGCTTCGCGTTCGAGTCGCGGCCGTTCCGGCTGGAGCCGAGGCCCTTCTTATGAGCCATCCCCGTCCTCCTTCTTCGCGGCCGGCTTCCGGGCGCTCGCCTTGATCGAGCTGATCTCGAGCCGGGTTAGGTGCGCGCGGGCACCGTAGCGGCGCTTGTAGCCGCGCTTCGGCTTGAACTTCAGCCCGTGGATCTTCTTGCCGCGCTCGTGGGCGGTGACGGTCGCCTGGACCTTCACCTTGGCGAGCTCGTCGCCGCCCAGCAGCGATTTGTCGCCGTCGGCGAACAGCAGCGGCTCGAGGTCGACCTTGTCGCCCTCGCTCGCGGACAGGCGATCGACGACGATCGAATCGCCCTCCTCGACGCGGTACTGCTTACCGCCAACCTTTACGACTGCGTAGCTCATGACATGGAAACGGCGGCCACATGGGTGTGGACGCCGGTAGGCGAGTGTAGCGACTCGGGGGCGGCTCTAACGGGTGCCGGTTCGGGCCGGGCCGGCGGTTGCCAGCGCCGGTGAATGCTCGGCCGGGCGCGGGTCCGGCCGCCTCGTCTGGGCGATCAGAAGGCCGGCTGCCACGAGCGCGGCGCCGACGAGCGCGCGCCAGGTGATCGCCTCGTCGTACAGCACCGCGCCGAAGACGAGCGCGCCGAACGGCAGCAGCATCGCCAGGAAGGACAGTGCCTGTGCGGTGAGGTGGCGCAGCAGCACGGTCAGCGCGACGAACGTGACCGCCGAGCCGAGGATCGCGAGATAGAAGATCGAGCCGATCGACTCCGGTGTCCAGGCGAACTCGCCCCAGCTTTCGCCGAGCGCCGAGACCGCCAGCAGCAGCACCCCGCCGCCGAGCATTCCCCAGCCGTTCAGCACCACCGGGTCGAGCTGTGCGGCCCGGAGCTTCTGGGCGACGCTGCCGACCGCAGCGCCGAGCGGCGACAGGACGAGCGCGGCCGCGCCCGCCAGCGCGAGCTCGTCGTCGCCGAGCTCGAGGCTCTCGGCGAAGGCGAGCGCAAGCCCGCCGATCGCGACGAGGACGCCGAATATGAGCCGGCGGCGTAACGGCTCCTCGGGCAGGAAGATGCCCGCGAGGACGGCGGTGTAGAGGGGCAGCACACCGAACAGCACGGCCGCGAGGCCGGACGGGATGTGCTGCTCGCCCCAATAGACGAGGCCGTACGCGAACGCGAACGGCGCCACGGCCAGCACGGCGGCGAGCACCCAGTCCGTACGTAGCGAGCGGCGGGCGATCGCCGCGAACGCCAGCAGCACGAGCCCGGCGAGCGCGAAACGGGCGCCCGCGCCCAGCAGCGGCGGCGAGTCCTCGAGGCCGAACTTGATCGCGACCCAAGTGCTGCTCCAAATGACTACGAGCAGCGCGTACAGCCCGGCGACGGCGGAGCGAGACACGCTCTCAGCCTGACAGAGGAGCCCTTCCGCGCCCGGCCTCGGGGGCCCCGGCTCGGCGGCGCGCCTGCGGGCAGACATTTCGGAGCACGTCCTCCGCCTGGCCTGGACTTGGCCTGTAGTCCCATCGCCAATTCTCGCGGCGTCCGTGCGCGCTCATTTGGTAGAGCTGTAGAGGGCGGGTGCGCCCGCCGGTCATGCACGCATGTGCACGGAGCGTCAGGAAGCGGGGCGCGTGCCCCATGCGCCGACAACGGTAGGCGGCAGAACCACCGCGTCGCGGGCGCCGACTTCCTCCGCGATCCGCGCCTGCAGCGTGTCGAGTCCCAGTTCCGCCTCGTCCGCGACGCCCTGCGCCACGATCTGCTGCGCCAGCGAGCGCGTGATGCCCGCGCACAGCTGCGGCCCGAACGGATCGCTCGGCGCGAAGTAGGGCTGGATCCCGAACGTCGAGACGTCCGCGAACCCGGCACGACGCAGCAGTTGCGCGGCCTGCGTGCCAATGCGCGGATCTGCACCCGCCGCACGGAACGCCGCCTCGATCCAAACCCGCACCGCCTCGACCAGCGGCACTTCGGGCTCCGCGCGCATCGCGCCGATGTCGAATTCGACCAGCACCATGGTGCCGCCCTGGCGCAGCGCGTCGAGCTGGCGACCCAGTACCTCCTGGCGGTCGGGCAGGTGGAACAGCAGCAGGCGCGCCACGATCGCGTCGAAGGACTCGCTCGCACGGAACGTCCGCACGTCGGCCCGCAGGAACGCGACGTTCTCGGCGCCCGCGGCCACGCGCCTCCGCTCGGCGATCTCGAGCAGCCGCTCCGCCTGGTCGATGCCGAGCACCGAGCCGTCATGATCGAGCAGGCCGGCGATCTGCAAGGCCACATGGCCGAGGCCGGTCCCGAGATCCAGGACGCGCATCGGACCGCCGATCCCCGCCGCGCGCAGGAGCGCTTCTGTCGCCCCCGCGATGGAGCTCGCCTGCGCGTCGAGGCGCGCGATCTCCGCGTCGTCGCTACCGAGGACATATGCGGTCCCTTCGGTCATCACTCACTCCTTCTCTGGCGGTCGGGGCCATCCTCACCACATGTGTCGGCGAGCGCAAGCAGCGAGGGCGACGCCTCGAGCTTCTGCGTGCAGCAGCCCGCGAAGTCCTCGGCTACCGCGCCCACGAGCCAACCAATCGCGCGCTGATCGCGGCGCTCAAGAAGGAGATCGGCGGGCGACGCGTCGAGACGAGCGCGTAGCTCGCGTTCGGCGGGGGCGCGGGAATGGGTGTAGCCGCCCCCGCTCGCGCCTGCCGGCGGCAAGCGGGTGAGCCCGGGTCTACACGTGCGCCGTTCGACCGGCGTGACGCACATCACAGTTTGGCGCGCCCGGAGGCGACACGCTGGGCATATGGAGATCCTCGTGGTTTGTGTCGTCCTGCTGATCGGCGTTGTGTACGGCTACTACACCGTCGAGGGAAGCGGGATTGCCGAGCATCCCTACCACGATGTCCATGGCGATTCTCCGGGCGCCTTCGCCCCCGCCTCCGTATCGGGCCGCGACGAGACGATCGCGGTGAGGAACTGGTCGCGCGGAACGCGCTAGAGCCGGGCGGGGGGCATCCGTACGCGCCTCCGGAGGATGAGTCCCGCCGACACCGACGACAGCTGGCTGGCGCTCTTCGAGCGGCTCGTCGCCCTTAGTGGCGAGCCGGTCGTGCTGCGGGTGCTCAACACGCACGGCCAGGGGGAAGGGCCGGTGCTCATCATCCCCGGTGAGCTCAGGGCGCCCGAGAAGGTCGTGGACGGTTACCGCGGAGGCGAGCGGGTCGTCGTGCACATCAGCAACCCGTACGATCCGGACCTGTCGCCGTCCGCGGTGCTGATCTCACGGGCGGACGTGGAGCGCATCACCGCCGGTCGACCACCCGGGCAGCATCAGGACTGTCACTGCTTCGGGGTCAGCCTGCGGGGCGGGGTGCTGCTCGTCTTCGGCGACATCGGCAGCCATCCCGAGCAGGTTCCGATTGCGAGGCCGGGCACTACGCTCCCGCCTCGCATGGATGGCAGCAGCCGCCGGGCAAGGCGCTGAACGGGTCCCGCCACCGCTCTTAACACAGGAGATCCCGCGTCGTCGTCCAAGGAAGCCGACCTATAGCGATCCGCTTCCCGAGCGCCAACGGAACCGACCGGGCCCGGCCACTGCGGCGCTGAGGCCGACTCACGCCCGCCCACGTTGGCCGGGGCTAGTCGTCGCGGTGGACCGTGTCCGGCGAGAACGCCGGCATGCAGACGGCGACGTACTCGGCGCCGCCCGGAGTCGAGTAGCGAACCCACTCGCCGGCGCGCACCAGCACGGCCTTTCCTGCCGGCACCTCGAGCATGCCCTCCTCGGTCTCGACCTGGAGCGAGCCGCCCAGCACGACCGTGTACTCGTCGAACTCCGGCCGCTGGCCCGGCTCCTGCCAGCCCGCCGGCGAGCGCATGCGGGCAACGCTCACGCGCTCCTCGCCGTTGCTCGCCCGTCCGGCGAACTCGTCGATCAGCTTGGGCGGCTCACCCGCTGCCTCCACGCGCACCGGCGACTCGATCAGCTCCGGCATTGCGGGCAGCCTACGCGACCACGCGCAGGTGGCGATACGGGCGCCCGCGCAGGTCGCGGATGACCGCGTCGACGAGCCGCTCGTCGTCCTGCACCTGCCCGTCGGTGACGGCGTCGATCAGGCTGCGCTTGCGTTCGAGCACCTGCGCCATCGCCTCGTCGATCGTGTCCGGCGCGAGCAGGTACCAGGCCGTGACTGCGCTCTCCTGGCCGATGCGGTGGAGCCGGTCCTCGGCCTGGTCGTGCCGCGCGGGCGTCCAGTCGAGCTCGAGGAAGGCGACGTTCGACGCGCGCGTGAGCGTGATGCCCTGCGACGCCGCGCGCATCGAGCAGACCATGAGCTGAGGGCCGTCCTCGCTCTGGAAGGCGTCGACCGCCCGCTGGCGCTCGAGCGAAGAGTCGGCGCCCATGATGTGCACGGCGCCCGGGAAGCGCTCGAGCATCGCCCGCTGCATCTCCACGTGCTCGGCGAAGACGACGAGCGGCTCACCGGATTCGAGGAAGTCCGCGATCCACGCGAGCGCGGTCGGCAGCTTGCCGCGCGCGGCGAGCTGGCGCAGGTTGTTGAGCCGGACGAGCTGCTCGGCGCGCAGAGCAGCGGCGATCTTGGCGTCCATCGTGCGCAGGTCGAGCGGCAGCGTGTGGAGCCAGGCGATCACGTCGTTCTCGGCGAGCCGGTACTCGTGCTCGTTCGAGAGCAGGATCGGCACCGTGTCGTGGCGCTTCGAGGGCAGCTGGGGCAGCACCTGCTTCTTGGTCCGGCGCACGTAGCAGCGGGCGCGCAGGTTCCAGTGCAGGCGATCGTCGCTGCCGGCCGAGCGGAAGCGCCGCGTCAGCCGCGCCCCGCTGCCGAACTCCTCCAGGCGCCCGAGCACGCGCAACTGGGAGACGAGCTCCTCGGGCCGGTTCAGGATCGGGGTACCGGTGAGCGCAAGGCGCAGGGCGCCGTCCGGGAGCCGGCCGGCCAGCTCGAGCGCCGTCTTCGTCCGCTGCGCGCCCGGGTTCTTGATGTAGTGGGACTCGTCGAGCACGAGCGCGCGCGGCGCCCGCTCCGCGAGCCGCTCGGCGTGGGCCTCGAGGATGTCGTAGTTGAGCACCGTGATCTCGGCGCGCTCCGTCTCAGGGGTCCAGGTCTCGTCGGTGCGCCCGTCGAGGACCGCCACGCTCCGCTCCGGCAGCCAGTGGGAGCTCTCACGCGCCCAGGTCAGCTTCATGCTCGCCGGGCAGATCACGACCGCCGGGAATGCCCCGTCGGACTCGAGCGCCGCCAGCGCCTGGACGGTCTTGCCGAGCCCCTGCTCGTCAGCGATGAAGGTGCGGCGCCGCTCGAGCGCATAACGCACGCCGGCGCGCTGGAAGGGGTGCAGCTCGCCGCCCAGGACGAGGCCGTCGAGCTCCGCGTCCTCCGCGTAAGAGAGCGCCACGGTCGCCGCCGCCCGCTCGTACTCGGCGATCAGTTCGTCGAGCAGCTCCCGCACCCGCAGGTCGATGCGCAGCCCGGGGTGATCGCCGACGAAGTCCGCCAGCGCCGTGGCGAGCGCCGGGTCCGCCGGCACCCCCACGCCCCAGGTGGCATCGCGGCGGAAATAGCGGCCGGCGCGGAAGACGGGCCGGGCCTCGGGAAGCTTCTTGAAGTCGCGCGCCGGCACCGGGTCCCAGACGCTGAACAGACACAGCTCAGGCTCACCGCTGTCGCCGATCTCGAGGGTCAGCTCGGCCGGCGCCGGGATGAGCCCGTCGCGCAGCTCACGCGCGCACGGCTTCGCGAGGTCGTCGAGCTCGACGCCGTCGAGCGACTGCAGGCGCGCGGCGGTGTCGGCATCGAACGGCAGGACGAGCCGGCCCTCGCCGAGGCTCGTATCGCCCTCGAGCTCCTCCGGAGGCTCGCCCGACACCGTGCGCAGCACGAACGCCCCGCGTCCGTTCTGCGATACGACGGTCACGAGCGCACGCCAGCGGTCGGAGTCGCTCAACCAGGCCAGCACCTCGGGCGACGCCAACAGCTCCGGGAAGCGCGCCAGCAGTGCCTCGATCGTCTTGCCGAGCCGCGCGTCGGCCGGCACGCGCCAGTTGCGACGACGCCAGTCGAACCAGCGGCGGGGCAGCTCCTTGACCGCCTCGTTCAGCTCTTCGTTGAATGGGAAGTCGAAGACGAGCTCGGGCTGGCGGGAATCCTGGAGCAGCCAGACCCGGCCCTGGGCCGGTGCGGAGTCGGTGCCGGGCTCGACGCTCATCAACTGAACGAGACTAGCCACGATCTCGGCCCTGTGCCTGCGGATTCAGTGGCGCCGGGCGAAATCGCGCACGATGGCCGCGAAGATCTCGGCCCGGTCAGGGGTGATCCCCTCGTGCCCGAGCGCGGGGCAGACGGCCAGCTCCGCGTTCGGCAACGACCGGAAGAGCGACACGCCGAGCTCTACTTGGATGAGCTCGTCGCGGTCGGCGGCAAGCACGAGCACCGGCTCGTCGACCGCCTCGAGCTGATCCGGGCGAAGGCCCTCGTAGTCGAGCCACATCGGCGCCGTCTGCCGCACCAGCTCGTGCCAGCCCTCCTCGCCGCCACGATGGAGCGACTTCATTTCCTCCGCGTACGCGCCGAACAGCACGTCGAGCGCCTCGAGGTCCGGCACGCCGGCCTCGTTCGCGGAGAGCAGCGACCTGCTCGCCTCGCGGACCCCGTGGTCGAAGTCCGGGTACGCGGCGCCCGCGATCAGCGCGCCCGCGATGCCGGGGTGGCGCACGCCCAGCTCCAGCGCGACCTGGCCCCCGTCGCTCCAGCCACCGACGACGGGACGCCGGAGCTCGAGAGCCGCGATCAGGGCCGCCACGTCGTCGGCCAGCTGCGCGTAGGACAGCTCGCCCGCCGGATTGGTCGAGCGCCCGTGCCCGCGGCTGTCCGGCATGATCACCCGGAAGCCGGGAGCGAGCGCGCCCACGACGGGGGCCCAGTAAGCGCTCGAACCGAGCCCTCCGTGCAGCAGCACGAGCGGAGGGCCCACGCCGTCCTCCTCGTAGTGGATCGCGGCACCGTTCAGCTCGACCACGCGGCTCTTCATTATCCGGCCTCCGGCAGCGCGTGCCCGGACTCCGCGCGCGGGCGCGCCCGACCAGCCAGCCAGAGCAACAGAACGGCCGCGCCGATCACCGCGGCTGCGCTCACCGTGGCGGCGAGCTGGAGCGCCTCCGTGAAGGCGTCGCGCGCCGCTTCCACGAGACCGCGTAGCCCGTCGCCCCCTGCAACGGCCGCGCCGAGCGTGTCGCGCGCGCCCTCCGCGGCCTCGGCCGGAACACCGGCGGGGACCGCGTCGTCAATCTCGGCGCGATAGACGGCCGTCCCGATGGCCCCGAGGATGGCGATGCCGAGCGCGCCGCCGAACTCGGAGCTCGTCTCCGAGATCCCGGCGGCCGCGCCGGCCCGTTCCGGCGGAGCCGCTCCGACCATGATGTCGGCGGCGAGCGTGTAGACGGGCGCGAGCCCCAGCGCGAAGACGACGGAGCCGCTCACGATCGTGGCGAGACCGTCGTCGCCGCTCACCTGCGCCAGCAGCACGAAGCCCGCCGCCGCGAGCACGAGCCCGCCCGCCATCACGAAGGCCGGGCGGCTGTGGCGCACGAACACCGGCGTCAGCAGCGAGCCGACGATGAAACCTGCCGCGTACGGCAGCGTCCAGAGCCCGGCCTCGAAGGGCGACAGCCCAAGCACGAGCTGCAGATATTGCGCGATGAACACCGCGATCCCGAAGTTGACGAAGAACCCGAAGGTGTTGGCCGCCAGCGCCGCGTTGAAAGCCCGCAGGCGGAACAGGCTCAGGTCGATCATCGGATCGAGGAGCCTCTGCTGCCGGCGGACGAAGGCCACGCCGACGCCGAGCCCGGCGACGATCGAGAGCGCCGCGGCCGGGTCGAGGCCGCCCTCGGCCGTGCGCTTCAAGCCGTAGATCACGGCCAGCACCGCCACCAGTGAGATCGCCGCGCTCGTGAGGTCGAGCCGCCCCGCCTCGGGGTCGCGGTACTCCGGCAGCAGACGCGGCCCCACCAGGAGGAGCAGCGCCATCACGGGCAGGGCGGGCAGGAAGACGGATCCCCACCAGAACTCCTCGAGCAACAGCCCGCCGATCAGCGGGCCGATCGCGGCGCCCGTCGAGAAGCTCGTGATCCACACCCCGATCGCGAGCGTCCGCTCGCGCGGGTCCTCGAACATGTTGCGAATCAGCGAGAGCGTGGAGGGCGCGAGCGTGGCGCCGGCGATGCCGAGCAGTGCCCGCGCTGCGATCAGCATCTCGGCACTCGTCGAGAGTGCAGCCAGCACCGAGGCAAGCCCGAACGCAGCGGCGCCGATCAGGAGCAGGCGGCGCCTGCCGATCCGGTCGCCGAGGGTGCCCATCGTGATCAGGAGGCCTGCGACGAAGAAGCCGTAGATGTCGACGATCCAGAGCAACTGCGAGCTGCTCGGCCGGAGATCCTCGCTCAGCGCCGGCAACGCGAGGTTGAGGACCGTCAGGTCCATCGCATAGACGAGGCAGGGCAGGGCTATGACCGCAAGCCCGATCCACTCCCGGCGGCCGGCCTTCGCAGGCGGCGGCGAGCTCTCCGCTAGTGTCGGTTCGATAGTCATCGAACTGATAGACCGCGCGAACCGGCGGAACTAATCGGCGGGACGCGCCGGTGATTGGCTTACGAACCGAATCGAGGAGTAGCCCACATGGCCGAGTTCCCCGCACCGACCGAAGGCTTCGTGCTCACGCACTTCATCGTGTCCAAGGACGTCGAGCGCTCGCGGCGCTTCTACACCGACGTGCTCGGAGGCGAGACCGTGATGGAGGGCGAGCCGACGATCGTCGCGCTCGCAAACGGCTGGATCATCATCAACGTCGGCGGCGGCCCGACCGAGGACAAGCCGACGGTCGTTCTCGAGGCTCCTCGCGACCCGGACCGCACGAGCAGCTTCCTCAACATCCGGGTGGCCGACATCCAGGCGATCTACGAGGACTGGAGCGCGCGCGGCGGCGAGTTCCTGACGCCGCCACAGGATCGCGGGGCCGAGATCCGCTGCTACCTGCGCGATCCCGACGGGCACCTGATCGAGGTCGGCCAGTCGACCCGCTAGGGACACCGCGGGCGGGGCCGCATCATGCTCCCCGCCCGCAGCTGCCCGGTGGGTGACGGCGCCCGCTAGCCGGCAGCCGCCCCTGTGATGCCGACGGCGGCCGGCGCGCTCGTGAACATGCGCTCCTCCTTGAGGAGTCGGGGAGATTGTGGACCAGTTAGTCCAGGCTCCCCGCAGGGCATTGCTTACGGGGCCATTACGGACTCAGGCGAACTTCGTGACCGGCCGCTCCTGGAGCACGCCGTCGACGTAGACGTCGACCCTCTCGTCGTAGAACGCGATCAGCCCGGCGATGCCCTGGCTCTCGCGCAGCGGCGTCGGATACGACCAGGCGAGATCCTCGTGCACCTTGTCGCCGGTGCTGACCGACCACCACTCGGCCTCGCCTTTGTACGGGCAGTGGCTCGTGCTCCCGGTATGGACGAGCAGGTCCATCCGGACGTGGGTCTTGGGCAGGTAATGGCGGGCCGGCAGGCCGGTCTCGAACAACAGCCTCGGGCTAGCCGACTCGGCGATCGTGACGCCGTCCACCTCCACGCGCACGTGCCTCGAGCTCGGGAGGATGTCCACCCGCGTGTACGGATCTCGCGGATGCGTGTACACCTCCTCGTCCTCCTCGAACCAGGCGTCCATCGAGTCCCAGTCGAGCCGGATGAGGTCGCGAAGCTCTTCGATGGGCGAGTCCTCGTAGCGCACCGCAGCGCCCACTGCACGCTTGGATCCAACGGCGACCGTGAAGGTTCGCGCGTCGCCGCGGCTCGGCGAATGGGCCAGGTCGCCGTCTGGCTCGAGCAACTCGGTCCGGACGTCGGCGGCCGGGAAATAGTAGGCCGGGTAGTAGGGGACCTCCCAGACGAGAGCCGGCCGGGTAGTATCGGCCACGACCTCCCCTCCGAGGTAGGCGCGCACCCGCTTCGTCCCGGGCTCGACCCGGATTCTCCCGCGAGTTGTCTTGGTATCGCTCTCGGTCGTGTTCACTTGGGGCCCCCTCGAGACGTTATGGACCATCTGGTCCAGTCTAGTTCGGCCGCCCGGTGTTACACGTGCGCACGCAGATGCGCGTACGCGGCGTCGAGCGCGATCCCGAGCTGCCCGGGATCGCGTCTCGTCTGGGTGAGGAGCAGCCCGCCCTGGATCGCAGCCAGGGTGGCAGTCGCGAGCTCGGCGGGATCGGCACGGCGGGAGAGCCTGCCGCGCGCCTGCATCGAGCGGAGCCCGTCGCGCAGGTGGGCTTCCCAGCGCGAGAACGAGGCGTCAAGAGCGCGACGCGCCTCGTCATCGGCCTCGGCGAGCTGGGGGACGAGCGACCCGATCGGGCAACCCCCGCGGGCGTGACGCTCGACCTGCAGCTCGATCATCGAGTCGAACCAAGCACGGATCGCCCTCCAGCTGTCGAGCGGGCCCAGCTCGCCGAGCACGGCCTCGGAGTTGTGCGCCACGACGGCCCGCAACAGCGCTGCCCGGTCGTCGAAGTAGTGATAGAGCTGGCTCTTGCTCGCCCCCGCACGCCCGATCACGTCATCGAGGCTCGTCTCACCGCTGCCGTGCTCGGCGATCAGTTCGGCCGTGGCCGCGACGATGCGCTCGCGGGTCGCGCGGCCTCGTGCGGTCTTCGGCGATTCGAGCACGCCTCCGAACTCTAGTTCGACTATGGACCTATCAGTCCAGATCATGTCGACGCCCTGCCGTCGGACACCCTCTCTCGGTTCTCATCCGGTCTCAACACCCACATCAGACTGCAAACGGAGGCTGAACTCATCGCTCGACAGGTTCAGCCCGCCCGCCTTCTCGGTCAATCCGGCTTCCCGAACCAACCCGGTGCGGCTAACCGCACCATGTCTCGTGATCCTCTGTCCCCCCACGACGAACGGTCGGGGAAAAGATCGACATCCGCACTGCTACGAGGACCGGACGGCGAGCCCGAGCCGGCGCCGGACGGCCGGCGTGTCGTCATTCACCCGCCACTCCGAGACCTTGCCGGCGACCGTCCTGGCCGACCAGATCGCCGGGCCCGCCAGCGCCGGCTCGGTTTCGCAAGCCGATCGGCCGAGAGCGATCAGCGTGTCGCCGCTCACCCTGATTTCCGACCAGTCGTTGCGGTAGTCCGGGAACGCCTCGAAGAAGCCCTTCCAGGCGCCCAGCACCTCCTCCCTGCCGGTGAGGACGTTCTCGTCCGAGTCGATGAAGGTGTGGCCGGCGGTGATCAGATTCGAGAGGGCGTCGAGATCTCGCCGGTTGATGGCGTCGTTGAACTCGACGGCTGCGTGATGGGAGGCGTGCTCGGCGACTCCCAGACTCTAGGCTTGGCCGCTCCACGAAGTCGCTCCTGCAGCTCGATGCAGCCGATATCCCTCGACCCGATCGATGCGCTGACGGTCACCTCGCTGATCGACAACGTGACCGACTCGCTGCTCGCCGACATGGGCCCGGCGAAGCGCGCGCCGATGTTGGGTTCTTCGCGGGTCCCGGCGTCGATGCTGGTCGGGAAGGAGAGCGACGACGCACTCTTGGCCGAGCACGGCTTCTCGGCCCTCGTGACGATCGCAAAGAGTGACCGTGAGACGCGAGTTCTCTTCGACACGGGCAGGACGCCCGACGGGATGGTGGAGAACATGCGCCGGCTCGGCCTCTCGCCGCGCGACGTCGACATCATCGTCCTGAGCCACGGTCACTGGGACCACACGACCGGGATGGACGGCCTGGCGCGCGAGCTTGGCCCTCGGAACGTACCGGTCCTGATCCACCCGGAGTTCTGGTCGCGCCGGCGCGTCGCGCTGCCCGGCCGCACGCCGATCGAGCTGCCGTCCACGAGCAAGGGCGCCCTCGAGGGCGCCGGCTTCGAGATCGTCGAGGAGACGCAGCCGTCCTTCCTCCTCGACGGATCGCTGCTCGTGACGGGGGAGGTCGACCGCACGACCGCGTTCGAGCGCGGCTTTCCCGGTCACGAGGCGCACCGGCAGGGAGACTGGCGCCCCGATCCGCTGATCCTCGACGACCAGGCGCTCGTGGCGAACGTACGCGGGCAGGGCCTGGTCGTGCTCACCGGCTGCGGCCACGCGGGGATCGTCAACATCCTGCGCTACATCCGGAAACTGACGGGCCAGGACCACTTCCACGCGGTGATCGGCGGGTTCCACCTGAGCGGACCGGCCTTTGAGCCGATCATCGCGCCGACCTGCGACGCGCTCGCCGAGCTGCGCCCGGACCACCTGGTCCCCGCCCATTGCACGGGCTGGCGGGCCATGCATGCGCTCGCGGCCCGCTTCCCGGACGAGTTCATCCCGAACGCGGTCGGGACTCGCTTCGAGTTTCAAGCGGCCCGCGAATCACGTTCAGAAGCGGCTCCCCCCGGGCAAACCTGACGAGCTGCTCGGCGCCGAGGAGCACCGCCCGCTCGTCGGCCGCCGTGCTGTCGCCGGCATTGTGCGGGGTGATCGCGAGCGCCAGCTCCCAGAGCGGATGGTCGTCGGGAAGCGGCTCCGGGTCGACCACGTCGAGGACCGCGCGCAGCCGGCCGGAGCGAAGCTCGGCGACGAGCGCATCGGTGTCGACGACGCGTCCGCGCCCTGCGTTCACGAGCAGGGCGCGGTCGCGCATCCCCGCGAGCAGCTCGGCGCCGACAAGGCCGGTCGTCTCGGGCGTGAGCGGCAGCAGCAGCACGACGGCGTCGGCCCGAGCGATCAGGGCGGGCAGCTCGCCCAGCTCATGGACCCCCTCACGAGCGCGGCGAGCCACCCCGATCACGGTCACGCCGAACGGCTCCAGGCGCGATCTCACGGCGCGCCCGATCGAGCCGAAGCCGAGTATCAGGACCGTGCTTCCCTGCAGCTCGCGCGGGACGGCGTCGGACCAGTGGCGCTCGCGAGCGGCGGCGAACTGCCCGTAGGCGTCCCCCAGCAGCGCACCGATCACCCACTCGGCGACGGTCGCGTCGCGGGCGCCGCGCGCGTTGCAGAGCGTCGCCCAGGGCGGCACGAGCGGCTCGATCCACTCCGTGCCGGCCGAGAGCGACTGGACTACCCGCAGCGGCTCGAGCCGCGGCAACGCCTCGAGGGTCTCCCGGTCCTTCCAGTCCGGCAGCACGAAGGCGGCGTCGTCGCGGCCGTCGGGCAGCCGGCGCACGTCCACCCCGTCCGGCGCCGTCCCGGCCACCACGCCGTAGGCCCGCGCGGTGACGGCGGCGATCAAGCGAGCGCGCGCTCGAGGTTGTCGAAGGCCTTGCCCCAACCGTCCTCGTGCGAGCGCACGGCCTCCTCGTCCCACAGCCCGCTGTGGGTGAAGCGAACGGTGGTGACGCCGTCCTTCTCCTCGAATTCGAGCTCGATGAGCTGGCGCGTGTCGTCGCCGTCCCAGATCCAGGTGAAGGCAAGGCGCTGCGGCGGGTCGACCTCCGTGTAGTGGCCGCCACCGCCGTACTCGACGTCCTTGTGCGGGTCGCGCATGACGACCCGCACGGTGCCTCCCACCCGCAGGTCCACCTCCGCCTCGGATGTCTCCCAGTCGTGCTCGGCATGCCACCAGCGCCGGATGACCTCCTCGCTCGTCCAGGCGTCGAAAACCGCCTGAGCGGGCGCCTCGAACGTGCGCTCCATTCGCAGCGTGGTGCTCTCGTTCATGCCCCGGGTTCGCGTCCGCCTCGCAGGCGCAGCATTATCCACGCGCGGGCCGCGAGCAGGGCGCCGCCCGCGCCCGCGAGCGACGCGAAGAGCTCCTCCAGCGGCATGCCTCCGACGTGGGCGATCACGACGCCTTGCCGTAGTCGTCGTGATAGTCCCACCACTGGTACGGCGGCGTCTGCGGGTAGCCCTCCGGCGAGTCCTCCCACTCCTCTTGGCGCCCGAGTGCCGTGAGGTCGAGGAAGCTCCAGGTGGTCCCCATGGCCTCGTCGCCTCGGCTGTTCACGAAGTAGGTGCGGAAGATCTGGTCGCCGTCGCGGTAGAAGGCGTTCGTGCCGTGCCACTCGCCCACGCCGAAGTCGGTGTCGAAGTCGTCCGTGACCGTGTACCACGGGATCCGCTCCCAGCCCATCTCCGCCTTCAAGCGCTGTATCTCCGCCTGGGGCGCCCGCGAGACGTAGGCGAGCGTGGTGTCGCGGGCGTTCAGGTGGGCCAGGTGCGAGAGCTGGTCGGCCATGAACGAGCAGCCCCCGCAGCCGCGCTCGGGATAGGTGTCCATGCCGGGGTCGAAGAAGAAGCGGTAGACGACGAGCTGGCGCCGCCCTTCGAAAAGGTCCGCAAGGCTCACCGGCCCGTCCGGGCCGTCGAAGCGGTAGTCCTTCTCGACGGCCATTCGGGGCATCCGGCGACGCTTGGCTGCAAGGGCGTCGCGCGCGCGGGTCAGCTTCTTCTCCTCGACGAGCATCTCCTCCCAGGCGGCGTCCCATTCCCGCGGCGATACGACGGGCGGCGTGTTCATGTTCACTTGGACTTCTCCTCCTTCAGATATTCATCGACCACATCGAACAGGCGCCCCCACAGGGCGCGCTGGCGATCCATCCAATCGGCCGCCTCGCTCAGCACTTCGGGCTCGAGCGACAGCCGGTGCGTCCGGCCGATGACGTCGCGCCGAACGACGCCGGTCTCCTCCAGCACCTTCAGATGCTTCGAGATGGCGGGCTTCGAGACACCGAAGCCGCCGGTGGCCTCCCCGACGGTCGCCGGACCGGCGGCGAGGCGCTCGACGATGCCGCGGCGGATCGGGTGCGAGAGGGCCTTGAACGGATCGTTAACCACTCAGTTAACAATAACAGCAAGCGCGGCCGAAACCTTCAAGACCTCCGGCGCCCCCGTTGCCGATGATGTCGACATGAACGCTCAACTTGACCTCATCGGAATCGTCGTCGAGGACATGGGACGCTCGCTCGCCTTCTACCGGGAGCTCGGCGTCGACTTCCCCGAGGACGGAAGCGAGCATGTGGAGGCGACGCTGCCCGGCGGACTGCGGATCGCGCTGGACGCGCAGGAGACGATCCGCTCCTTCGACCCGGACTGGCGGCCGGCCACCGGCGGCCCGCAGATCGGGCTGGCCTTCCGGGTCGACAGCCCGGCGGAGGTCGACTCCGCCTACGAGCGGCTCGTGTCACTCGGATACGACGGCCACAAGCAGCCGTGGGACGCGCCCTGGGGCATGCGCTACGCGCTCATCCGCGACCCGGACGGCAACTCGGTGGACCTGTTCTGCCCGTTGTAGGGGCAAGCCCCGGCGCCCCCAATATCGTGGGGTCGGTGCGAATCGCGACCTGGAACGTCAACTCCGTCAAGCAGCGCGTGCCGCGCCTCCTGCCCTGGCTCGACGAGCGGCGGCCCGACGTGGTCTGCCTGCAGGAGACGAAGCTCGCGGACGACGCGTTCGCAGAGCTGCTCGGCGAGGCGCTCGACGAGCGCGGCTATGAGGTCGCCGTTCACGGCGAGGCCACCTGGAACGGGGTCGCCATCCTGTCGCGTGCCGGGCTCGAGGACGTCGTGGCGGGAGTGCCCGGCGCGCCGGGCTTCCCGAATCCCGAGGCGCGCGCGGTGTCGGCCACCTGCGCCGGGATCCGGGTCGTGTCGGTCTACGTGCCGAACGGCCGCGTCCCGGACTCGGACCACTATCGGTACAAGCTGGCCTGGCTCGCCTCGCTGCGCGACATGGTGGCCGCCGGCCCCGAGGCGACCGTCGTGTGCGGCGACATGAACATCGCGCCGACGGATGACGACGTCTTCGATCCCGACGCCTATGCCGGGCAGACGCACGTGACGGAGCCCGAGCGCGCGGCCCTGGCGGAGCTCCAGTCTCTCGGCCTGCATGACGTGGTCCGCGACCGCTGGCCGGGCGAGCGGGTGTTCAGCTACTGGGACTACAGGGCCGGCATGTTCCACCAGGACCTCGGCATGCGGATCGACCTGGTCCTCGCGAGCGGGAGCGTTGCGGACCGTGTCGAGGCGGCCTGGGTCGACCGGCAGGCGCGCAAGGGCAAGGGGCCGAGCGACCACGCGCCCGTGATCGTCGACCTCGACGAGGCCCCGGACGGGAACATCGGTCCGGTCGTGCCGCCGCCCTCGGCACCGGTCACGAAGCGCGGGGCGAAGAAGCTGCCGCAGGCTTAGTCGTTCTGCTTGCGGTCGCGGTCGCGTGAGGGCTGGACGCGCTTCGGCTCGCCCGGCATCTTCGGGTAGTCGGGCGGGTAGGGCATGTCCCCCTCCCCCTCGGACTCGTCGCTCTCGTACATGTCGAGCAAGGGCTGGAGCGAGTGGACCTGATCGTCGATCGCGGCGTGGCGGTCGCCCACCTCGGCGAAGCGCGCGGGCATCGTGGCGACCGTGAAGTCCTCGGGCGCGACCTCCGCCAGCTCGTCCCACGTGACAGGCGCCGATACCGGTGCGCCCGGCTTCGGCCGCACGCTGTACGCCGATGCGATCGTGCGGTCGCGGGCGTTCTGGTTGTAGTCGACGAAGATGCGCTCGCCGCGCTCCTCCTTCCACCACTTGGTCGTCACCTGGCCGGGAAGGCGCCGTTCGAGCTCTCGCCCGAAGGCGATCGCAGCGTGGCGGACGTCGGTGAATGTCCAGCGCGGCTCGATCCGGACGTAGATGTGGACGCCTCTGCCCCCGGACGTCTTCGGGAAGCCGGTGTATCCGAGGTCGCCCAGCAGCACGCGCGCCTCGGCGGCCACCCGCACGGCGTCGTCGAAGTCCGTGCCCGGCTGCGGGTCCAGGTCGAGGCGCAGCTCGTCCGGGTGGTCGACGTCGTCGTTTCGCACCGGCCAGGGATGGAAGGTGATCGTGCCCATCTGCGCCGCCCAGCCGACGACCGCCACCTCGGTCGGACAGATCTCGTCCGCGTGGCGGCCCGACGGGAACTCGATGCGCGCGGTCTCGACGTACTCCGGCGCCCCCTTGGGCACGCGCTTCTGGAAGAAGGCGTCGCCGCCGCCCCTCTCGCGAGTCGACAGGACGATGCCCGGGTGCACGCCTTTCGGCCAGCGCTCGAGCGTCGTGGGCCGCCGCCCGAGCGCGCGCATGATGCCGTCCTCGACGGCCAGGTAGTACTCGACGACGTCGAGCTTCGTGACCGGGAGCGTGTGCTCGGTCTCGGGGAAGATCACGCGGTCGGCGCTCGAGACCCGCAGGTCGCGGCCCCCGGCATCGACGATCACGCCGTCAGATTTGGCCATGGCGGAGTTCTACGGCATGTGCGGTCATGTCTTCCCTAGAAGACGGGATCGTCCGCACGCATTAATCGGCGGCTCACCCCGCTCGCGCCGCGAGGGGCGCGACGATGGCGCCGAACGCCTCCGATCGGCCTAGACGCTTGCGAACGCCCGGCAGGGGCCGCCCGAACCCTCGCGCCAAGGGATCAGCCCGAGGACGAGCGTCGCCCCGCGGGCCGGGAGCTGCTTGAGGTTGCGCAGGTTCTCGACTCCGTAGCGGTCGGCGCCGAGCACGGTCAGATGCGCGTCGAAGCCGGCCGACGAGCCATTGTCGAGGCTCATCGTGTCCACCCCGATGCCGCGTATCCGGCGCCGCTTCAACAGCCATTCCACCGCCTCCTTGCCGAAGCCGGGGAAGCGCATAGTCCCACTCGCGTCGGTGTTGCGGTAGGCCTCCACGCTGCCGGCGCGGGCCTCCCAGCCGGAGTACATCGCCACCACGGCGTCGCGCGGGATGCGCCCGTAGCGGCGCTCGAAGCGCTCCAGGTCATCCGGCGTGACCACGGTGTCCGGCTCTTGCGCGACCCGCCGCGAGATGTCGACGACCACGATCGGCGCGACCAGCTCGTCGATGGCGAGCTCGGGCGAGGTGCGGCCGCCCTCGATGAAGTGGGCCGGAACGTCCATGTGGGTGCAGATGTGCTCCCAGATCGTCCACACCTGGCCATAGAAGCCGTTCGCGGGGATCGTCACCGCTGTTTCGCGACTGGTGGCCGGCGCCCCCGGAAAGGCGGGGAAGTCCTCCCTGAACTCGTGGCTGAGATCGACCAGCCCCCGCTTCTCGCCGCCATGCCCGCCCGACCCGCTCGCGGACGCCACCCCCGGCAGCGCCGTGGACGCGACCGCGCCCGCCCCCGCGAGCAGCGCCACCCGCCGGCTCACCCGCGGCGGCCCCTCGCGCTCGACCCTCTCACGCACCGTCTCCAGCGTGCCGGGAACGCACATGCCAACGCCTCCCTCGCAGTCGTGGTCGCCACGGAAAGTACCGCGGCCGCCCCGGGCGCGGAGGAGCTGCTCCAACGCTCATCCCGCGCCGGCGTCGAGCGGCGACGGATCTAGTGTGCAACGACACCGATCTCGGAGGAGGAGCGCTGATGCTCGAAAACGCTCGTGTCGCGACGCGCCTGCCGGCGCAGGACCTGGACCGTGCCCGACACTTCTACGCGGAGCGGCTCGGCCTCGAGCCGTCCGAGGAGCGGCCGGGCGGCCTGCTGTACCGCTTCCCCAGCGGCGAGTTCGCTCTCTACGGCTCGGCCGGGACTGCGCCCGGGACGTTCACTCAGATGGCCGTGGAGGTCGATGATCTCGACACCGTGATGGCCGAGCTCAGGCGCCGCGGCGTCGTGTTCGAGGAGGTCGACGTGCCTGGCTTGGAGACCTCCGACGGCGTCGCCGAGGTCGAGGGCAACTACCCGAGCAAGGGCGGCAAGGGGGAGCGCGCGGCGTGGTTTCGCGACAGCGAGGGCAACCTGCTGGGCCTCGCGCAGACGCTGCGTTGAGCCGCTCACGTCGCGTGACTCCGGGCAGGACGGGCGCTCCGGGCGGCGGGCTGATGCTTCTTGATCGCGGCGCGGGGCGGCGGCTGCTCAATCCCGAGCCGTGGTCCGGATAGGCGAAGCTCTCGGCTGGACGGAGCGGCGCCGATCGGCAGGTCGGCGCTTCATCGCGCTCAGCGTCGCATTTCGCTCCGCCATCCGCCGGGCCGGCACGAGCCCCTGCGGTCGGAGAAGCATCACCACCAAGAGGATCGCGCCGTAGATGCCGGAGCTGATCTCCGACAGGTCAAATGCCAGGCCGAGCTTGCTCGGAAGGTCGTACAGGACGTCGGGCAGCAGGTAGTGGTTGACGACCGACAGGATGATCGCGCCGACCACGACGCCCGGAATCGATCCGAGGCCGCCCAGGACCACCATCGCCAGGATGAAGATCGAGAAGGAGTACTCGAACTGGGCCGGGTTGACGACGCCCAGATACGAGGCGAAGAACGCGCCCGCAACCCCGCCGTATGCGGCCCCCGTCCCGTACGCCAGGAGCTTCGTGCGGACGACGGGGATCCCGGCGCAGGCGGCAACCGACTCGTCGTAGCGAATCGCGATCCACGACCGCCCGATGCGCGAGTCGCGCAGGTTGACGTTCACGACGAGCGCGAGCGCTACCAGCCCGAGCGCGAACCAGTACCACGGGCGCAGGTCCAGCGCTTCGAAGCGACCGATCAGCGGCAGCTCGATGCGGTCGATGGGTCCGATGCCGATCGGGCCCGAGGTGAGCGTGCCGCCGAAGAGCTCGACGCTGCGGCCGTTGGACACGATCTGGCCGATGATCTCGCCGAAGGCGAGCGTGACGACTGCGATGTAGTCGCCGCGCAGCCGCAGCGTCGGCACGCCGATCAGGGTGCCGGCGACCGCCGTCGTCGCGGCGGCGAGCGCGAGGATGATCAGGAAGTTCACGTGGATGCCGGTCATGCCGGCCACGGAGTCGCCGACGAGGATGGCGATGCCGCCGCCGTCGGACCCTGCATTGGCCCAGAAGCCCGACCCGAAGTAGGCGGCCGTGTACGCACCGATCGCGAAGAAGGCCACGTACCCGAGGTCGAGCAGGCCGGCGTAGCCCACGATGACGTTGAGCCCGAGCGCCATCACCACGTAGATGGCTGCCAGGACCATGTTGTTGAGGACGGGGCCGCCCGCGCTGAAGAACAGCGGTGCAACCGCGGCGAGCGCGAACACGGCCGCAACGACCGGAAGCGCTGCGCCGCGACCGCGGGTCACGCCGGTGCTCTGTATCGGTCGGCCGCCCGGGTCACCGGGCAGGCCCCCTCGTAGTGCCCGCAGGCGTGCGCGTCACAGAGCCGGCACGTCTCCATCGCCGCACGCACGTCAACGGTCGTCGCATCGAGCAGCGCGCCGAGCAGCCGCTCGAGGTCGCGCGCTTCTGCAGCACCGAGCTCCGCAACCGCGGAAAGCAGTACGCGCGAACGGGCGTCGAGCGCCCGTTCGGCCAGCTCACGGCCGGCCGGCTCGAGCCACACCAGCGCGCGGCGCCCGTCCGAGGGATCTGACTCGCGGCGCGCAAGGCCGGCCGCTTCGAGACGGTCGACTACGCGCACCGCGCGGGAGTGCGAGACGCGCATCGCCTCGGCCAGCACGTCCACCGATCTGCCGTCCGCCCACTCCCGGAGCGATACCAACGCGGCCGGGAGACCACCTGCCATCCCCGTCGCCGCCTCGGTTGCCTCCCTGATGCCGTCGCTCAGCGTCAGGGCAATCGCTCCAAGGCGATTCGCGACCGGCGAGATATATGCCTCAGGCATATATAGAGGATCGCACGCAAGCGCCGCCCGATGCGGTCTGACCGCCTGGGTGGTGAAAATGCATCTGAGTCACGAGCAAAGGAGCGCCACGTGAACGAGGAGCATCCCGTTCGGTTCTCGGTCGAATACCCCGACCGGTCCCTGGATCGCCTGACCACCGCCCTGCGGATCTTCACGGTGATCCCGATCGCAATCGTGCTGGGGAGCATCGGCGGCTACCCCGGCGGCGGTGGCAGCTATGACGGCGGCGATGCCCCGACGATCGTCATCGGCGGCACCGGCCTGCTGTTCCTGCCGCCCCTGCTGATGATCCTCTTCCGGGAGAAGTACCCGCGCTGGTGGTACGACTGGAACTTGGAGCTGCTTCGCTTCACGAACCGCGTCGGTACCTACTTCGCGCTGATGAGCGACCGCTACCCGTCGACCGACGAGCAGCAGTGGGTGCGACTCGACCTCCCCTACCCCGACGCCAAACGCGATCTCAATCGCTGGCTGCCGCTCGTGAAGTGGTTCCTAGCCATCCCGCACTACATCGTCCTGTTCTTCCTGTATCTGGCGGCGATCGTCGTCGTCATCGGCGCCTGGTTCGCGATCCTGTTCACCGGCCGCTACCCGCGCGGGATCTTCGACTTCGTCGAGGGAGTGATCCGCTGGCACAACCGCGTCGTCGGGTATGCCCTCATCCTCGTCACGGATCGCTACCCGCCGTTCTCGCTGAGCCAACGGGAGGCGCCGCCGCCCGGGCCGGAGAAGCCGCTTCAGCCCCAGGCCTGAACTCGGCGACGGACGGCCGGGTGAGCGTCACGCCGGCGCGAGGCGACGAGCAGCAAGGGCGGCCTGAGCTCGCAGTCTCAAGCCGCAACTTGCTCGGCGAAGGTGCCGAGGTAGAGCGGCCAGCCCTGCTCGCCTCCGACGCCGTCGCGCTCTGCTTCCCAACCGGCACCGTGGCGATGGAGGTTGCGGTGCTCGAGCTCGACGCGCGTACGGTCCGGCGCCTCGGCGACGAAGCGCACCTCGACTTCGCTCGTCTTGTCGAGATCGGTCTCGAGCTGCCACTGCGGACTGATGTCCCAGCTGAACACAACGCGGGTCGGCGGCTCGTATTCGAGGACACGCGCCCAACGGCATACGCTGCCATCGACGCCGCGGTCGTAGATGTGACCGCCCACGTGCGACTCGAAGACCGTCTCGGCGATCTCGGCCTCGAGCAGGTTGTGCTCGCGCGGTTTGAAGCTGCCGAAGCCGTCGGTGAAGACAGAGAAGGCGTGCTCGATGGGCCCCTCGACGACGATCGAGTGCTGGACGGACGTCTCCGATGCCTGTGTGCTCATGGGCTCTCCTCCATTCGTTGCTCGACGGCCTCCTTGTACGCCGCCAGCGCTTGGTCCCAGAAGTGATCGAGATAGGCGCGCAGCGCGCCGAGCCCCTCGGGATCCAGCTGGTAGATGCGGCGCGTGCCGGCGCGCCGGTCGACCACCAGGTGCGCGTCCTTCAGAACCTTCAGGTGCTGCGAGACGGCGGGACGGCTGACCGGCAGCTCGCCGGCGAGCTCGCCCACCGCACGCGGACGATCGGCCAGGCGCTCGAAGATCGCCCGCCTGGTCGGGTCGCCTAGCGCAGTCCACCCGTCGGTTTGGTAAGTCTGCACGAACGGTAAGATGCCACTTACGGCTTGGCCTGTCAACGCCGGAGCTCTCGCCGGTGGCGCCCGGGCTCTACACGCACAGGAAGCCGGGCCGGTCGCTCATCTCTCAAGTCCCTTCATGTAGGGCCGGGTAGCTGTGTTCTGTCACCCGCTCGGCGCCCGGCTGGCCGCCGCCGGGGAGACTGGGCAGCGCTAACGGAGGATCCGCCCCCTGATCGCTACTGCGCGAACCGCAGGCGCACCCTCGACCACACGAACCGGCAGCCGCGCTCCGCCCAGCCAAGCATCGAGCCGGTCAGGATCGCCGGCCACCTCGATCCACTCGATACCGCCGGCACGGCCCGAGGCGCCGGGATCCTCTATTCCGGGGTCGCGCGCCAAGAAGAACGGCAGGAACGGAGTGGCCAGCGCCTCCAAGACACCCGCAAGTCGGGCGCTAAGCCCCTGGCGCACGATCGTGCGTACCGGCGTGCCGAGCCGCTCGGCCACGGGCGCGACGTCGTCGACGGCGACCGCCCAGCCCATCAGCCCCTCGCCGGTTCGCGCAATGCTCGCGGCCAGCGCCCTCCCGAGCTGCGACCGCGCCGCCTCCCCGGCATCGGCCACCGCCAGGATCTCCAAATAGCCGCCGCCGAGCGGAACGATCCGATTGTGGGTGCCGAGCCCCTCGTGCCGCCCACCCCCGGAGGCACGGAGCCCATGCTCGGCCTCCAGCCGGGCCGCAGCGACATCCAGATCGGACGCAGCGACGATTACGTGATCGATCCGCACCCCGGCGGGATCCTACGCGCGCTCGCCTCCGGTCATCGCTTAAGCACGCGCGCAGGCAGGTCCCAGCCGGGCGCCGCTCGGAGCGCCGCCGCCGAGGCCGCGGTCTCGATGCCTTCGGGCTTCGACGGCGTTGAACAGCCACGTCTCGAACAGGTCGTCGAGCTGCATCCCCGTCACGCGCTCGGCGGTGGCGATGAACTTCTCGATGGTGACGTGGCCGCCGCCCTGCTCGCGGACCCAGACGCGCAGCAGGCAGAACCGCTCGTCGCCGACCGCGTTCCGCAGGGCATGGTGGGCTCAGACATGCAGGGTGGGCCGGTAGATGAGCTCTTGGATGTGGCCGTCGAGCGTCCGGCTCTCGATCAGCTCCAGGTCGAAGTCGGCCGCACCCTGGAAGATCGGGTCCAGCCCGGTCTGACCGGTGATGACAGGGAAGAGCGTCACCTGCACGCGGTCGACCAGGCCGGCGGCCATCAGCGCCCGGTTCAACGACAGGCTGCCATGCGAGCGCAACGGCACCTCGGACTCCTCCTTGAGCCGGGCGACGACGTCGACGGCGTCACCGCTCACGACGGTCGCGTTCGGCCAGTCGAGCGGGCCTTCCAGCGTCGTCGACACCACCGTTGCCGGCAGGCTCCTCATCCGCGTGACCCATGGGTCACGCACTTCGGACTCCTCGGTGCTCGAGGCCAGCATCCGCGCGAATGCTCGATACGTGTTCGCCCCGAAGACCATCCGCTGCTCCGCGCCGTACAAGGCAAGCCGGTGCTCGAGCAACTCGGGGCCTTGCTTACCCCAGTAGCCGGTCCAGTTGGCGCTGGCGGCGCCGTAGCCGTCGAGGCTGGAAAAGACGTCGAAGGTGTAGGTAGCGGTCATGATGCCCTCCTCGAGTGCGGTTGATCGGGTGTGGGAGATAGACCGGGAACCACGGCGAGACTCATCGCCGTTGGACTCCTGGAGTCCGGCCGCCCGGATGCGGCCCAAGGCCTTGACCATGGGTGACTAGCGCTTCCGCGGGAATGCAGCACCGCTCTGTATGGCCGCGGGCGCAACCGCCCCGGGCCCAGCAGGGGCGTCCGCTCACGCGTGACCCTGCTCGCCCCGCGCGCGGGTGGCCGAGGGAAGGCAAACTTTCGTGCCCCGAGCGCAGCGAAGGGGTGCGAAAGGAAACTTCCCCGGACAGGACCCGCGCCCCGGGCAGACCGGACCTACTCCGAAGCCGCCTCCGCCTTCTTGCGCCGCCCGCGCCCGCCGCGCAAGGGAGAGCATGCCTCACCGCAGGATTTCCGCCCGCGCCGGCGCCTGGCGCCCGTTCGACGACTCCGGCCGTCGGCGCTCACCGCCATCCCCTCGGGCGAGTACACGAAGCGAAGCCTGCGCCGCCCCGGCGGCCCACCCTGTCCCGGCTCCAGTAGCAGCAGAGCCGCTGCAGCGGTGGTCAGCTCATGTCGGCGGACCGGCGGGGATTCGCGACCGTCCTCCAGGGCGGCGTGCCCAACCCGGGTGGGAACAACCATCCGGGACCGTAGCCGGGCCGGCGTTTCGCCTCCCTGATCCGGGCGGCGAACGAGTCATGGGGGAGGCTCCGCCCCGGCGGGCCTCCTTGCTTCGCGGGAGTGCTCAGGATTGGCGAGGGGCTCCGCTTCCGGAGCCCCTCGCCTTAGCCCCCGGACGGTGCATCTGGCACCGTCCGCCCTCGGAGTCGGGCCTAGGGCCGCGACTCTCGGGCCTTGCCCGCCACGCACTTCCCGAATGCGTTGCGCTTGTTCGCATTGGTGCCGTACTTGTTCGCGAACGCGCGTCGTCCCCAGTGACCGCTCCCGTGCGCACGCCTTGGCGGCGTTCTTGAAGTCCTTGGCCTCCTGGGCGTCGGCGGCGTCCATCTCTGCCTTCTTGGCTTTGGCTTTGATCGAGACGCATTTCCCGTGGGCGTTCTTGTCGTTTTCGTTCGCGCCGTAGAACGCGGCGAAGGACTTGCCCTCGTGCGTCTTCGGGAAGTTCGCGTCCGCCGCCTCGGCCTTGCATTCCTTGGAGGCGTTGGTGCGCGCCTCCTGCTCCTCTGCGGACTCCTCGGCGGCGTTCTCGCGCACGCAGCGGCTCATGCCGTGGTACTTCGCTTCGAACGCCTCGCGCGTGACCTTGGTCTTTCCGCGCTCGAGCTTGCACTGCGCATGCGCGGCCTGGATCTGCTCGCGCTCGGCGGGCGGCTTGCCGACGGCGGTGGCCGGCAGCACGAGGGCTACGACGAGCCCGACGGCTAGCGTGGTCCTGTTCATGTGGGTTGAAACGCACGTCGGGAAGGAAAGTTCAGGGGTAACGCCCGAACCTCGGTCGCGCCCGCGCGTTGATAAAAGCGATGCAGGCTTGCATGCCGATACGGACGCGGGGTACAACAACCAGGCAATGCCCGTCGTCTCGGTCCCCACGCACAGGCCGGCCGGTCCGCGGCACCCGAAGCGCCTGCTCGCACTCGCCGGCGACGGCAGACTCGTCGAACAGATGCGGCGCGGCAACGAGCTGGCCTTCGAGGTCGCGTTCGAACGCCACGGGGCCGCGCTGCTCGGCTTCTGCCGGCACATGCTCGGCTCCGCGGAAGAGGCGGAGGACGCCGTGCAGCACACCTTCGCCTCCGCATGGCGCGACCTCGAGCGGGGCGGGGACCGAGAGCTCGTTCTCAGGCCATGGCTGTTCACGATCGCGCGTAACCGCTGTGTCTCGATGCTGCGCACGCGGCGCGACCAGCCCGTGTTCACCGAGCTCGCGACGGCGGACCTGTCCGAGGAGGTCGAGCGGCGGGCGGAGCTCCGCGAGCTCCTGGCTGACCTCGGGAGGCTGCCTACGGAGCAGCGCGAGTCACTCCTCCTTTCCGAGCTCGGCGAGCTGTCGCATGCCGCCGTGGCGGAGGTGCTTGGCTGCGAGGTCGCGCGCGTGAAGTCGCTCGTTTTCCGCGCGCGGAGCGCGCTGATCGCCAGCCGGAACGCGCGCGCGATGCCTTGCGAGGAGATCCGCGAGCAGCTCGCGAACCTGCGCGGCGGGGCGCTGCGGCGCAACGAGCTACGCCTTCACCTCCGGGAGTGCTCCGGTTGCCGCGCCTATCGCGACGATGTCAGGCGCCAGCGCGAGATGCTCGCCGCGGCCTTGCCGGTCACGCCGGGAAGCGGCCTCGAGCTGAGCGTGCTGGCGGCGGCGGGCATCGGCGGTGGCGGCGCCACCATCGGAGGTGCGGCGGCCGGCGGGATCGCCGCGGCCGGAGCCGGCGCCGCGATCGGAGGGGCCGGGTCGATGCTGCTGACCAAGCTGGCCCTCGTCGGGCTCCTGGCGGGGGGAGGCGTCGCCGCGGAGCGGATGCTCGCGGACGATCCCGGCGGCGGACCCCGGGCCACGCCCGCGGGTGTGCAGGCGCCCGCCGCCGGTGGTGGGCACGAGCAGCCCGCCGCGCGGCCCGAACGCGCCGCACCGGCTGCGGGCGGCCAGACCCCCGCCGTGAGAGAACGCCCGCGAGACCGGACACGGGCGCCGGCGAAGCAGAACGGCACCGGAGTATCCACAGAGCAGGGCCCACAGCGCCCCGCGGCGCCGCCCGGCCGCGCCGTGGGCCGCGAGCCCGGGAGGAAGCTCGGAGACGAGAAGAAGGCCGCGCGTGAGGCCAGGCCTCAGCTCGGGGCCCCTCGCGGGCGGCCTGCGCAGGGCCGCGGTCCGGTCGAGACGCCGGCCGGCCGCGCCCCGGTCAAACGCGGACCCGCGAAGGCGCCCCCTGCCGCGAAGCCGCCCCAGGGCCCGAAGCCGAAGCCGGCCGCGCCCGCCCACAAGGCGGTCCCGAGCGTCCCCGCGCCGGCGGGACCGCCGGCCGAGCACCCGGGCGGCAACCAGAAGCCACCTAAGCCGTAGCCCCCCGGCCGAGCAGGCGCGCTCCGCTCACGTGACCCTGCCCGCCCCGCGCGCGGGTGGCCGAGGGAAGGCAAACTTTCGTGCCCCGAGCGCAGCGAAGGGGTGCGAAAGGAAACTTCCCCGGACAGGACCCGCGCCCCGGGCAGACCGGACCTACTCCGAAGCCGCCTCCGCCTTCTTGCGCCGCCCGCGCCCGCCGCGCCGCCCGCGCCGGCGCCTGCGCCCGTTCGACGACTCCGAGCCGTCGGCCGTCACCGCCGCCCCCTCGGGCGGGTTCACGAGCGAGGCCTGAGCCGCCTGGCGGCCGACCTTCTCGATCCGCACCAGCGTCTTCTCACCCACCAGCGGCGCCGCGCCGAACACCGAGACGATGTAGCCGTCAAGCTTCGCGACCGCGTCGTCGTCGTTGTACATGTGCGGCTCCTCGATGTGGACGAGCACCTCCTCGCCCTCGCGGAACGGGAGCGCCCGCTGCTCGACGTCGTCGCGCGTGCCCTCGAGCACCACCTCGAAGTGGTCGATCGGAAGCGCCTCCGTCCCCTCGAAGTGGAAGTGACGCCCGGTCTCCTGCTCGACCTCGTGGATCGGTCCTTCGACGCCGTGGCCGCCAACGAGGATCGTCGCGACCTTCGGGTTGACGCGGATCAGGAAGGCCGGCGAATCGGGGCGCTCGGCTGCGAGGTCGCGCAGCCAGCGGTCGACCTCGATCGCGACGGTCTCCTCGGACAGGACCACGCCCTCGCCCTCGCAGGTCGGGCATGTCTTCGTGAGGATCTCGCGCACGCCGTCGGTCACGTTCTGGCGCGTCATCTCGACGAGCCCGAGCGGTGAGATCTCGACCACGTAGGTCTTCGTGCGGTCCTCGTCGAGCGCTTTGCGGAGCGTCTTCAGCACCGTGTCGCGGTTGCGCGCACGCGACATGTCGATGAAGTCGATGACGATGATGCCGCCGATGTCGCGCAGGCGCAGCTGGCGCACGACCTCTTCGGCGGCCTCGAGGTTCGTCCTCGTGATCGTGTCCTCGAGCTTGGCCCCCTTGCCGCGGCCGGTGAACGAGCCCGAGTTGACGTCGATGACCGTCATCGCCTCGGCGTAGTCGATCATCAGGTAGCCGCCGCTCGGAAGGTCGACGCGGCGCCTGAGCACCGACTGGATCGCGTCCTCGACGTTGTAGCGCTCGAAGAGCGGCTCGTCCGGGTCGTCGTAGAACTCGAGCCGCTCGAGCAACTCGGGCGCGGTCCGGTTGAAGAAGGACTCGAGCCTGTGGTGCTGCTTCTTGTCGTCGACGATCGCCTTCTCGAACTCGCCCGAGAATATGTCGCGCGCGACGCGCACCGACAGGTCCGCCTCCTGGAAGACCATCGCCGGGGCGCTGGTCTCCTTGGCCCGCTGCTGCAGAACGTCGTGGAGCTTGTGCAGGTACTTGATCTCGCGCTCGAAGTCCTCGCGGGTCGCGCCCTGCGCGGCCGTGCGCACGATCGCACCGCCCTCGCCCAGGTCCGCCTTGGCCGCGGCCCGGCGCAGCCGGTCGCGCTCCTTGTCCTCGAGCCGGCGCGAGACGCCGACGCCCTCGCCCTGCGGCACGTACACGAGGTAGCGGCCGGCGATCGAAAGCTGCATGGACAGGCGCGGGCCCTTCGTCTTCAGCGGATCCTTGACCGCCTGGACGAGGATCTCCTGGCCGGGCTTGAGCAGCTCGGTGATCCGCTTGCCCTTCTGCCCGCGGCCACCGCGGCCGCGGCGCGCGACCTCCACGCCCGGGAAGACGATGTCGTCCGCGTGCAGGAAGCCGTTCTTGTCGAGGCCGATGTCGACGAAGGCGGCCTCGAGGCCGGGCAGGACGTTGTCGACCTTGCCCTTGTAGACGTTTCCGACGATCGAGCGGTTGGTCTTGCGCTCAATGTAGAGCTCGGCGACCCGCCAATCGTCCTGTCTTTGCTTCTGGTTTTGCCTACCGCGACCCCGCTTCGGGGCGCCCTCGGGGCTGCCCTCCGATTCGAGGATCGCGACTCTTGTTTCGCCACGGTCCACCGTGACGAGCAACTGCTTTCTCAAGGAAGATTCCCTTCATATCGTCATAGGGCTTTCCCGGCAGCCGTGTCGCGCGCCTGCGCGTGTATCGACTGCAGAATCCCTATGGCCATCAATGTCGTCAGCACCGACGAGCCGCCATAACTCATGAGCGGCAGCGGGATGCCGGTGATCGGCATGATCCCTATGGTCATGCCGACGTTGACGAAGACTTGGAACATAAGCATGGCAGTTATTCCGCCGGCTACTAACGCCCCGTAGAAGTTCTTCGCCATCGTCAGTGTTTTCAGCCCGCGCCAGATCAACAGCGCGAACAGGGACAGCACGAGTGCCGCCCCCACGAAGCCGAACTCCTCGCCCACCACGCTGAACACGAAATCCGTGTGGTGCTCGGGCAGGAAGTCGAGCCGCGTCTGCGTCGAATCGTCGCCGCGGCCGGTCTTCCCCCCGGCGCCGATCGCCGTCAGCGACTGATTGATCTGATAGCCCTCCTCGCGGGGGTCCGAGGTCGGATTGAGGAAGGCCGTGAGGCGGTCCGTCTGATACGGCTTGAGCAGCTGGATCCCCGCCGCGGGCGCCGCCACGACGACCACCGCGATCGCCACCGCCGCCACGGCAGCGAGGCCGGCGAAGTGTGTCCACGGGGTGCCCGCGACGAACAGCACCGCCACGAGGATCGCCAGGTAGACGAGCCCCGAGCCGAGGTCCGGCTGGGCGACCACCAACATCGCCGGGAACAGCGCGAGCAGCACGATCCGGCTGGTGGTCTCACGATCGGTCAGGCGCCGCATGCGGTCGACCATGAAGGCCGCCAGCGTCACCGCCAGCAGCAGCTTGCCGAGCTCGGACGCCTGGAAGTTGAAGAAACCGAACTCGATCGCTCGCCGCGAGCCGCGCGCCGAGAAGCCGAGCGCGTAGACGAGCAGGATCGAGACGATCATGAACGCGTAGATCCCGATCTTCCACTCGCGCAGGCGCGAGTAGTCGAAGCGCGAGAGCAGGAACATGAAGATGAGCCCGACTCCCGCGTAGAGCGCCTGGCGGTAGGCGTAGTAGTTGGGGTCGCCCGGGATGTCGTCCTGGCTCGCGGTGCCGACCGTGTAGATGCTGGCCGCGATCAGGCCTAGGGTCGCGAGCAGCATCAGCGGGTCGATGCGCAGGACGCGGATGCCCGCGTCGCGGAAGTCCCTGACCGGTGAGGAGGCGGACGCGTTCATCAGTCGGGCGCGTCTCCCCCGGCCACCAGCTGGTTCTCGTCCACGTTGAAGAGCTCGGCCAGGATCAGCCGCGCCATCGGGGCCGCGGTGTCGGCGCCGAAGCCGCCGGCCTCGTCGGTCACCGCGACCACGTATTGCGGATTCGGGTACGGCGCGAGCGCCACGTACCAGGACTGGTCGGCGCGGAAGAGCCCCTTCTCGGCCGTGCCGGTCTTACCGGCGATCTCGATCGGGAAGCCCTCGAACACCGAGGTCGAGGTGCCGCCACCGGCGTTGGCCGCGCCGTAGAGCCCATCGAGGATGGCCTGCCGGTTGGAGTCTGAGATCTTCACACGCCGCGCAGTCGGCGCCTCGAGCTGCTGGAGCGCCCGCCCCGAGGCGTCCTCGATCCGCTGGCCCAGCCGCGGCCGCAGCACGCGGCCGCCGTTCGCGACGGCGGCGTAGGCCACGGCCATCTGCAGCGGGTTGGCGGCGATGTCGCCCTGCCCGACCGAGAGGTTGATGTTGTCCCCCACGCTCCAGGGGCGGTCGATGAAGCCGCAGGCGCCCTCGGATATCTCGGTCGGCGACGGGTCCTTGCGCTTGACGCAGCGGCTGAACTCGGCGTAGCCGCGGTCACGCCACTTCGGCGTCGGGATGCGGCCCGGCAGCTCGTCGGGCAGATCGATGCCGGTCTTGCGCCCGACGCCGAGCCGGCGCGACCAGTGCTGCAGCAGTAGCCCGTTCTGGGCGGTGTTCATGCGCTGCCCGAGCTGGTAGAAGAAGACGTCGCTCGAAACGGTGAGCGCGGTGCGCAACGCGAGCGGACCGTTGACCGCGTCGCCCGCGTTCTTGAACTCCTGGTCGCCGACGACGAGAACGCCCGGGTCGTTCAGCACCGTGTCCGGCGTGATGACGCCGCCCTCGAGCGCGGCCACCGCGGTCACGAGCTTGAACGTCGAGCCGGTCGGGTAGGCGCCCTGGATCGCCCGGTTCGCGAGCGGCGCGTTCTCGTCCTTGCGCAGGCGCGTGTAGTCCTTCGAGAAGCGGTTGGCGTCGAACGAGGGGGACGACCCGAGCGCGACCACCTCGCCGTTGGTCACGTCCATGACCGCGAAGGCGCCCTTGCCGGTGCCGCCGGCGAGCGCGTCCTGGCCCGCCTTCTGCACGTCGAGGTCGATCGAGAGGCGCAGCTGGCGGCCCTGCTGGGGCGGGTCGTCCTTAAGCGGCCGGCTGATGTTGCCGAGTGCGTCCACCTCGACCTTGGTCGCGCCGTTGATCCCGCGCAGGAAGCGGTCGTACTCGGCTTCGATGCCGGTCTGACCGATGCGGTCGCCCATCTCGACGCCGTTGTTGCGCTCGTCGTCGAGCTGCTCCTTGGTGACCTCGCCGACTGTCCCGAACAGATGCGCCCCGATCTCGCCGTGCGGATACCTGCGGACGAACTGACGCTCGACCTCGACCCCCTGGTAGCGGTCGAGGCGCTCCAGCACGTACGCCGCGAGCGCGTCCGGCACGTCGCGCTTGATCGTCGCCGACGAGAAGGGCAGCGCCTTCAGGTCGCGCTCGGCGCGGCGCTCGATGCGGTCCGGTTTCATCCGCAGGAGCTTCCCGAGCCGCTCGTACACCTCGCGACGCTCGGCCGGGTCGTCCGAGAGCTTGTCCGGACTGACGACGAGCGCGAGCCCGCTGCGATTTTCGACGAGCACGTTGCCGTCGCGGTCGACGATCTCGCCCCGCGGCGCCTGCACCTTGATCTCGCGCACGACGTTGCCGCGCGCCTGGGCCTCGTACTTGTCGCCGGAGAGAACCTGCAGGTACCAGAGCCGGAAGAAGATGATCGCGAACGCCAGCAGCGCGACGCCGCCGATCACGGCGACGCGGAACGCCAGCTGCGGCGTCATCGTCGGGCGGCGCTCGTTGTCGAGGTACATCAGATTTCGAGGCCTCGGAGCCCGATCGGGCCGGTCTCCATCGGCGGGCGCCGGCGCGCGCTGACCTCGCTCGGGTCGACCGCGAGCACCGGGCGCAGCAGCATCCGGCAGCCGGTGAACACCGGCAGGGCGAGGAGGGCGTTGAGGAGAACCGTCACGAGCATCTCGCGCAGCACCAGCGGGCTGACCGTGGCGCCGACGTCGAGCATGAACGACACGGCGGCGAACGCCAGCACCCAGGCGCCCGTGGCGGCCGCGCCCGCCGCCAGCGGCATCAGGCCGTGGCTCGGATCGCGCAGCTCGCGGAAGCTACCGACGCCGTAGCCGACGGCCGTGAGCACGAGCGAGGACACGCCCATCGTGGCGCCTGTCAGGAGATCGAGCAGGAAGCCGGCGGCGAAGCCGACCGCACAGCCCGACAGCGAGCCCGCGTAGTAGCCGACCGCCGCCACCACCAGCACGACGACGTCGAAGTGGCCGCCCAGGATGGGCATCTGGCTGAGCGTCGAGATCTGCAGCACCACGGCCAGGATGAGCAGGAGCGCGACGCGCAGGAATGCACCCGGCGTCGGTCTCACGGTGTGACCACCCCGGCGGTCTGGGTGGGCGCGCCGCGGCGCGTGAGCACTTGGACGATGTCGATCCGGCGCAGGTCGGCGAACGGGCGCAGGTGTACGCGCTGGTAGATCTCGACCTCGTCGAGGTCGACGTCGGTCACGCGCCCGATCGGGATGCCGCGTGGGAAAAGCGACTCGCCGACGGAGGTCCTGAAGCCCGAGGTCACGACGATCGCGTTGTCGGTCACGCGGCCGCCGTGCACGAGGTCGAGCAGCAGGTCGCGCGGATCGCCGACCTCCGGGCGAACGACGCCGGCCGCGCCGGCCGGCATCACCTGGGCGCCGACGCCGATCGACGCATCGGTGATCAGCGTGACCTCGGCGGTTCCGTCGGTGACCTTCGAGACCTTGCCGGCAAGGCCGCCGTCGGTCGGGCTCGAATCGTCCGAGGCCGCGGCGATCACCGGCTGGTCGAGCTCGACCCCGTCACTTGAGCCCTTGTCGATCTTGATGCTCGAGTACCAGACGTTCGGCGAGCGCGCGATCACGCGCGCGGTCACGGGCTCGGTGCCCTGCGGGAAGCCCTCCTCCTTGTGCAGGCCGACGAGCCCCTTCAGCTGCTGGGCGTCGCGCTGCGCCGTGCGCGCACGGGCGAGCTCGGAACGCAGCTCGTCGACCTCGCGCTCGAGCGCCGCGTTCTTATCCTTGGCGTCGACGGTGTCGCCGACCCACCCGAACAGGTCGCGGACCGGCTTGAGCGCGCGGCTCGTGCCCGTCTCGATCGGCGCGAAGGTCTCCTGGGCGCCGCGCTGAAGGGCGTGGAAGAAGCCGCCTCCCGACTCGCCGAAGTAGGCCGTGAGGATGGCGATCGACAGCGCGAGGAAGGCGGCGAGCCCAGCCCGCCGCCTCCGGATCGCCTTCCTGTCGTGCACGCTTCGCGCCCTCCTGGGCCGCGGCGCTTACCGCCGCCGGCTCGTTCGGGAATTCTTGTTGGCGCGGTGGATGGCCTCGAACTCCTCGAGGCTGCGACCCGAGCCCACCGCCACGCAGGTGAGCGGCGACTCGGCCAGGTGAGCGGGCATCTGAGTCTCGTCGCGCAGGCGCTCGTCGAGCCCCTGCAGCAGCGCACCCCCGCCCGCCAGCATGATGCCGCGGTCCATGATGTCCGAGGCGAGCTCGGGCGGGGTGCGGTCGAGTGTCTCCTTGACCGCGTCGATGATCTGCTGGAGCGGCTCCTCGAGGGCCATCCGGACCTCTTCGCTCGTCAGCACGATCGTCTTGGGGAGCCCGGAGACGAGGTCGCGTCCGCGGATCTCCGCCTGGACCTCCTCCTCGAGCGGGAAGGCCGACCCGATCTCGAGCTTGACCTCCTCCGAAGTCTGCTGGCCGATCATCAGCTTGTACTCGCGCTTGACGTAGTTGATGATCGCCTCGTCGAGCTCGTCGCCGCCGATGCGAATCGACTGCGACACGACGATTCCACCGAGCGAGATCACCGCAACCTCGCTCGTGCCGCCGCCGATGTCGACGACCATGTTGCCCGTCGGCTCGCCGACCGGGAGACCCGCGCCGATCGCTGCCGCCATCGGCTCCTCGATCAGGTAGGCCTGGCGCGCGCCGGCTGAGAGGCAGGCCTCCTCGACCGCGCGCTTCTCCACCCCGGTGACGCCGGACGGGACGCACACCACCACCCGCGGGTGCGCCCAGCGGTTCTGGTGCACCTTCTGGATGAAGTGGCGCAGCATCTGCTCGGTCACGTCGAAGTCGGCGATCACGCCGTCCTTCAGCGGCCGGATCGCCTGGATCGTGCCGGGGGTGCGCCCGAGCATGCGCTTGGCCTCGATGCCGACCGCGTGCACCTCGCTCGTGCGGGAGTCGATCGCGACCACCGACGGCTCGGAGAGCACGATCCCGCGGCCGCGCACGTATACGAGCGTGTTGGCGGTCCCCAGATCGACGGCCATGTCGCGGCCGCCCATCCCGGTGAGATACGAGAAGAAGCCCATTCGCGGTGTGGAGGTGAGGATAAGCGCCGGGGCGGAAGCACACATGCCCGGCGCCGCACTGCGAGCGGCGCCGGCGACGCCGCCGGCCGGCGCGCACCAGTCTAGCCGACTGATTCTGAGTCGCGAAAAGGGTGCAGGCGCGCTCCCGCGTGTGTCAGAAAGCACGAAATCGCTGCAAAATGCGGAGTCAGGCGAGCAGGTCCGGAACCATGGCCAGTAGGAGCGGCACCGGCAGGCCGACGACGTTCCAATAGTCACCCTCGATCTCCGCCACGAGCGCCGCTCCCCTGCCCTGGATCGCGTAGCCGCCGGCTGCATCGGCCCACTCTCCCGCGGCCAGGTACCAGGCGACGGTCTGTTCGTCGAGTTCGCGGAAGCGAACGCGCGTTACGGCCACGGCGCTGCCTTCGAAGCCGCCGTCGCGTACCGCGATGCCGCTCATCACCTCGTGACCGCGCCCTGACAACGCCTTCAAGACGGCTTCCGCCTCGCGTGCGTCGCGTGGCTTGCCGAAAGCCTCGCCGTCGAGCACCACCGCCGTGTCCACGCCGAGCACGCGCTCGCCCTCGACCGCCCGGGCCTTGCGGAGCGCGTTCTCCCGGACCATCTCCCGCGGATCGCCCTCGCTCAGCTCCTCGACAGCCGGCGGCTCGACGCGGAACTCGACCCCGAGCTGCTCGAGGATCGCCCGCCTCCGGGGTGAGCGGGAGGCGAGGACGAGCACCGTGCCGTCAGCCCTGCAGCTCGGGGAAGAAGAGCGCCGTCTCGCGCGCCGCGGACTCGTTCGAGTCGGAGCCGTGGACGAGGTTCGTCTGGACCTCGAGGCCGTGGTCGCCGCGGATCGAACCCGGTGCCGCCTCGAGCGGGTTGGTGGCGCCGATCACCTGACGCGCGGCCTTGACCGCCTCATGGCCCTCCAGCACGAGCGCGACGAGCGGCCCACCCGTGATGAACTCGACGAGGTCGCCGAAGAACGGCTTGTCACGGTGCTCCGCGTAGTGCTCCTGGGCGAGCTCGTTCGCCACGGTCATGTGCTTCATGGCGACGATCGCGAGGCCCTTGCGCTCGAAGCGGGCGATGATCTCCCCGGTCAGGCCGCGCGCGAAGGCGTCCGGCTTGACCAGGATCAGGGTCCGGTCCATTGGTCTCCTCTCGGGGGTTGGGCGCGGGCGCTCTCCCGCGGCGCGGGCTTAGGCTAGCCTCACGCGCTCCGTGGCTCTGTTCGCCGACGTCGAGAACGATGTGATCTTCGAGATCGCGGAGGCGCTTCTGGTGCCGGTGATGATCCTCATCGTCCTCGCGCTCGCGGTCGTCCTCGTCGAGCTCGGCGGCTTCTTCGTGGAGCTGTCGCGCAGGCGCCGGCGCGACATCATGCGGCTCAGGAACGTCGCCGAGGGAACGCGCAGGGTGCTCGTCGAGGGCGGCAGCGCGGAGCAGGCCCGGAACCAGGTCACGAGTGTCGCCTGGAGCGCCGCCATGGGCCGGACGCTTGGCCGGCTCGTCGACGACTGGGGCAAGCCGGACGCCGAGAGCATGATGAACAAGGCCATTGTCGAGCACGACTTCGGCTCGCTGCGACGCCTCGAGCGGACGCGCATCCTCGTGCGCGCCGGCCCCGCGCTCGGGCTGATGGGCACGCTGATCCCGCTCTCCCCCGCCCTCGCCGGCCTCGCCGCCGGCGACGTCCAGGAGCTGTCCGACAACCTGCGTGTCGCGTTCAGCGTCACGGTCATCGGCCTGTTGATCGGGGCGATCGCCTTCGGCATCTCGCTCGTGCGCGACCGCCTCTACAGCCAAGATCTCTCGGATCTCGAGTTCGTGGCGAACCGGCTGACTTCCACCGGGCCGCTGCTGCCTGTGCCGAGCCCGCCTGCCGACGAGGCGGAGAAGAAGGAAGGCGACGGCGAGAAGAAGGACGCCGACGCCGAGAAGAAGGAGCGCGAGCCGGCAGAGGCCGAGGAGCCGGCGAAGCCCCCGGCCGGCGCGGACGCGAAGCCCCCCGCCGAGCCTGTGAAGGCCGACGCGGCCGCCCCCGCGCCGGATCAGAAGCCCGCCGAGGCAGAGAAGGAGGCGTCGACCTCGTGATACCGGTTTCCCGCCGTGCCCGCCGGCACGCCGACCGCGGCGGCGATCCGCTCGACGGCATGGTCAACCTCTTCGACCTCGGCATCGTCCTGGCCGTCGCTTTCCTGCTGGCGGCGCTCTCGTCGCTGCAGCTGTCCGACCTGCTCACCGACGAGGATGTGACCGTGGTGCGCTCCGGCCAGGGCCAGAGCACGGTCATCGTCAAGGACGGCCAGCGCGTGCAGACGGTCAAGCTGCAGGGTCGCCGCGTCGTCGGCGAGGGCGAGCGGATCGGCTCTGTCTACCGCCTCGAGGACGGGCGGACGGTCTTCGTCGAGCGGCCGTGAGGAACGTGCCCCGGCTCGCCCCCCTGCTCCTCTCGCTCGTGATACTCGCGACCGCTCCTGCGAGTGCGCTGGCCGACGACCAGCTGCTCATCGAGCCCGCAGGCGGCGACGCGAGCACCCTGGCCATCTCCGGGCTCGGCGAGCCTGACGTCGTCGCGCGCCCCTACACGGTTCCCGGCGCCCCGGCGCCCGTGCCGATCACCGGCTATTCGCTCGAGCGCGTGCTCGAGGCCGCGGGAATCGACCCGTCTCAGTTCGGCTCGCTCAAGATCACGGGGACGTCGGGCAGCGTGGCGCTGACGCGCGACGAGGCCACCGGCCGCACGACCTTCCCGGAGGGACCCCCGGTCTTCTACACCGAGAACGGCGACGCGCGCTTCCTGCGCCCCGGAAGAGCTGCCGGAGAGCCGGCGGAGCTCTCGTCCGGAGGGCCCATGACGGTCCGGATCGCCGCCAGGACCGAGCTTCGACTGACCGCGAAGGCGTCGCCCCGCAAGGTCAAGGTCGACGAGCCAATCCGCTTCACGGCGACGGTGAGCGGCGCCGAGGCCGGCGAGACCGTCGAGATCTCCTGGCGCTTCGGCGACGGTCGCAGGGGCGCGGGCGGCGAGATCACGCACCGCTTCCGCAGGCCCGGAACCTACGACGTGACCGTCAGGGCCCAGAGACCCGGCGAAGAGATCGAGGCCGACGACATCGTGACGGTCCGGGTCGGGAAGGCCCCCGAGGAGGGCGCGAACCCCGACTCGACCGCGCCGGACGGTGGCGCCGGCACCGGTGGGACGAGCCCGGGCGGCGGCACCGTGGCGCCCGTGACGCCGTCCGCCCCTGTGACGCCCGTGACGCCATCGGCGCCGAGCACAACCTACGAACCGGTCGACGACCCACCGCAACCGTCGCCGGCTCCCGGTGACCAGCAGAAGTCGGTCGAGGCGGACGGCCAGGAGTCGGACGGGCTCGATTCGGTCGAGGGGATCGTGCTGGCGGACCTCGCCGTGCTGTCGAGCGAGGCCGGTCGCGACGCCGTCGAAGCCGCCCGCCGCGAGCGCGACGAGGAGTCCGACGGCGGGATTCCGGACGGGGTCTGGTGGTTCCTCGCCACCTTCGGCCTGCTGGGGCTCGGCGGCCTGCTCGAGCTGGGCAGGCGGCCGAGCGCGCGCACCGCCGGCTGAGGCGACGCAAGGCGCCCGGACACCCGGTGGCGCGTCAGCCCGCGGAGGGCGGGCGCTCGCGCTGGGCGCGGGCGGGGCGCTCGGCCGTGTCGGGCCGGGCAGCGCGTGGGGCGGAGCGAGGCGCGGCCTGCCGCGCGGGCGCGGCAGCCGCAGCAGCCGCCGCACGGCGCGGCCGCGTCCTGCGAGTCTCGGGCGGCGCCTGGCCCACCTCCGCCTCGCAGTAGGGGCAGATCTTCCAGCGCGGGTCGAGCGGCTTGGCGCACACGGTGCAAGGCTCCTTCAGGCGCCGCAGGCAGCTCGGGCAACGCAGGAACGCCTTCTCGACCTCGAACCCGCAGTACTGGCAGTTCAGGTGCTCGATGCTCTCGAGGCGCGCCTGGGCCGCGGCGATCTCGAGCTCGCGCTCGCGCACGTCCTCCAAGTACTCCGGCGGGCGCACGATCAGGTACACGATCGTCCCGACGAACGGGAACAGCGAAGCCGCGGTGGCGCAGCCGACAAGCAGCGGATCGGCTATGCGGCGGCGTGCGTCCGCGAACGTCCAGTAGATCAGTGCCAGCCAGACGACGACCAGGAACAGCAGCAGCAGGTTGACTGCGAGGTTCAGCCCGTCGTTCTCGATGCCGAAGACGGCGAGAGCGCCCATTGAGGTGGCGAGTGTAGTGGGCGGGTCAGCCGTAACGCCGCGGCACTACAGAAAGAGGCGCCCGAGCGCGTAGCCGATCCCGAAGAACACGAGGATGACGGTGGCCACCACCACCGCCACGAGGGCGATCATCGCGCCGAAACGAGGTCCGTCGCCGTCCATCCGGGTCACATCCTAGGCATCGGATGGGAGCCCACGGCGCCAACGGCGGCTGCCCACGCCGCGCCGCAGGCCGGATCGGGGCATCTCGATCCGCGGACCGTCGCGAATCGTCGGGAGCATCGCCTCAGAGCGTCGACGCGCGCGCGCCCGATCGCTCACGGACGAGGTCGGCGACCAGGTAGATCGAGCCGGTCGCGAGGACGCTGCCCTCCGCGCCAGCGAGCGTGCGCGCCCGCTCGAGCGCAGCGCGCGCGTGGGCGACCGTCTCGGCAGGCGGGCCACCGAGCTGCTCGGCGAGCGTCGTGAGCGTCGCGGGCGACAGCGAGCGCGGGTTCTGCGAGCGGGTGAAGACGACGTGGTCCACGTGGGGCAGAAGCGCCTCGAGCATCCCGGCCGCGTCCTTGTCGTCCAGGACACCGATCACCGCCACGCGCGGCCGGCGCTCACCCGAGGACGGAGTCGAGCGAGGCGGCGAGGGCCCGCGCACCTGACGGGTTGTGGGCGCCGTCGAACACCGTTAGCGGCCGCTCGGCCACGACCTCGAGCCGGCCCGGCACGACCGTCTCGGCGGCGGCGGCCTCGACGGCCCGCCGGTCGAGCGGCCTCCCCAGGAACGCCTCGGCCGCCGCGGCGGCAAGCGCGAAGTTGGCGCGCTGGAAGCCGCCCGCCGCGCGCAGAGCCGGCTCGGGGCCCGTGAGCGGCCGGATCAGCTCTGCATGGCGATCCGCCGCGACGGTCTCGGCCACGGCGAGCGGCTCGGGATCGAGCTCGCCGATCACGAGCCTTCCCTGATCGGGCACGACGGCGAGCTTCTCGTTCGCGATATCCGCCAGCGTCGGTCCGAGCCAGCGCGTGTGCTCGAGGCTCACGCCGGTGAGCACCTGCACCTTCGACGGGATCACGTTGGTCGCGTCGAAGCGCCCACCGAGCCCGGCCTCGATCACCGCCACCTCGACACCCGAGCGGGCGAGCGCATGGTAAGCCGCGGCGGTGAGCGCCTCGAACTGGGTGACCCTGTCGTCGGGCTCGGCGGTGCGGTCGACAAGCCGGGCCGCGTGCGCCGCACGCTCGACCGCTGCGGCGAAGCTGCCCTCCGAAATCGGCTCCTCGCCCACCTCGATGCGCTCGCGGAAGGAGCGCAGGTGCGGCGAGGTGTAGCTGCCGGCCCGCAGGCCGTGGCGCTCGAGGATCGCGGCGGCGAAGCGCACCGTCGACGACTTGCCGTTCGAGCCGACCACGTGGATAGAGGCGAAGCGACGCTGCGGCAGCCCCAGCACGGTCATCAACCGGTGCATCCGGTCGAGGCCGAAGCGCATGCCGAAGAGCTCGAGCCCGAGCAGGTACTCCTCGGCCTGGCGGAAGGTCACGAGCCCTCGAGGCGACGCAACGCGTCGCGGTACTCGTCGAGCTTCCGCCGCTCCTCGTCGACGACGTCCATGGGCGCCTTCGACACGAAGTTCTCGTTCGCGAGCTTGCGTTGGGCTCGCTCGACCTCGCCGAGCAGGTGCTCGCGCCGCTTCTCGACGCGGGCGCGCGCCTCGTCGGCGTCGAAGGCATCGGAGGGCAGCACCTGCACGCCGCCGCCGGGGATCGGCACGGTGGCGAGCACGTCGCCGTTCGAATCGTCTGGCCCGACCCATTCGAAACGCCCGAGCCGGGCGATCTGGTCGCTGACGTTGTCGTAGCCGTCGGCGAGGAGCCGCCCGCGCACGGCGTTGCCGGCCCGCGCGCCGACCTCGTCGCGGTAGCGGCGCAGCGAGCTCACCGCCTCGATCAGGCGATCGACGTCCGCCTCGGCCCCGTCGTCGAGGCGGGCCGGGTCGGCGGCCGGCCAGTCGGCCACCGCGAGCAGGCCTCGCTCGTCGCCGGGCATGAGCGACCAGATCTCCTCGGTCACGAACGGCATCACGGGGTGCAGCAGCCGCAGCGTTCGCTCGAGCGCCCAGAGGAGCACCGCGGAGACTTGGGCGTTGTCCTCCTGGTACAGGCGCGGCTTGGCGAGCTCGAGGTACCAGTCGCAGAGCTCGGACCAGAACGCGGTGTAGAGGTCGAGCGCCGCGTGCGAGAAGCGGAAGCCGTCGAGCAGCTCCGTGACCCGCTCGGTGTGCCGCTCGAGCCGTGAGACGATCCAGCGGTCCTCGACGGTCGTAGCGGCGCCGGCGTCGGGCGGCACGTCGGACACCCGCAGCAGGATGAGCCGCGACGCGTTCCAGAGCTTGTTGGCGAGGTCGCGGCCCTGGCGCACGCGCTCCTCGTTGAAGCGCACGTCCTGCGACGACGACATCGCGAGGAGGCCGAAGCGCAGGGCATCGGCCCCGTAGGCGGGGAATGCGCCGCCGCCGGCGAACACCGGCGGCCGCTCACCGCCCGCGATCAGCTCGGAGGGGTCGATCCCGGTGCCGAGCGACTTCGACATGCGCCGCCCGTCCGGCGCCTGGATCACCGAGTGGATGTTCACGTCCGTGAAGGGGATCTCGCCGGTCAGCTCGATGCCGAACATGACCATCCGCGCGACCCAGAGGAAGATGATGTCCCGGGCGGTCGAGAGGACGTCGGTCGGGTAGAAGGCGCGTAGCTGGTCGGTCTGCTGTGGCCAGCCGAGCGTGGCGAAGGGCCAAAGCCCGGAAGAGAACCAGGTGTCCAGCACATCCGGGTCCCGCTCCCAGCCCTCCCCCTCGGGCGGCTCGGTGCCCACGTAGGTCTCGTCGCCGCGGTACCAGACCGGTAGCTGGTGGCCCCACCAGAGCTGGCGCGAGAGGGTCCAGGGGCGGATGTTCTCGAGCCAATCCCGATAGACGCCCGTCCACGGGCTCGCGGGGTGGAAGGAGATCCGGCCGTCGTTCACCACCTCGATCGCCGGCCGGGCGAGCTCGTTCATGTCGCAGAACCACTGCAGCGAGATCAGCGGCTCGATACGGCGCCCCGAGCGGTGTGAGTGCGGCACGTCGTGCTCGTAGGGCTGGGACCCCGAGATGAGTCCCTCCTCGCGGAGCGCCGCGACGACGTCGGCGCGTGCCTCGTCCGCCTCCATCCCGCGGAAGCGCTCCGGCGCGGCGTCGGTGATCCGGCCGTCCTCGCCGATCACCGTGATCTCGTCGAGCCCGTGCCGGCGGCCGATCTCGAAGTCGCTCGGGTCGTGCCCCGGCGTGATCTTGAGCGCGCCGGTCCCGAACTCGGGGTCGACGTACTCGTCGGCGATGATCGGCAGCCGCCGCCCGACGAGCGGCAGGATCGCCGCCTCGCCGATGAGCCGCGAGTAGCGCTCGTCCTTGGGGTGGACCGCGATCGCCGTGTCCGCGAGCATGGTCTCCGGGCGCACCGTCGCGACCGTCACGGAGCCCGAGCCGGATTCGAGCGGGTAGTCGATGAGGTACAGCGTGTCCTCGACGGTGCGTTGCTCGACCTCGAGGTCCGAGATCGCCGTGCGCAGTCCCGGGTCCCAGTTGATCAGGTAGTTGTCCCGGTAGATGAGCCCCTTCTCGTAGAGGCGCACGAACACGTGCATCACGGCGCGGACGTAGTCGTCGTCCATCGTGAAGCGCTCGTCCGAGTAGTCGAGCGACGCACCCAGCGCCCGGAACTGGCGCTTGATCGTGTCGCCGTACTGCTCCCGCCACTGCCACACGCGCCGGACGAACTCCTCGCGCCCGATCTCCTCCCGGCTGGTGCCCTCGCTCTCGAGCAGCTTCTCGACCTGGCGCTGAGTCGCGATCCCCGCGTGGTCCGTGCCGAAGATCCACTTGGCTCGCCGCCCCCGCATCCGCGCCACCCGAATGCATGCGTCCTGAATCGAGGCGTTCAGCGCGTGCCCCATGTGCAGGCTGCCGGTGACGTTGGGCGGCGGGACGGCAATCGAGTAGTTCTCCGACGCGTCGCCCTCCGGGGCGGGGCTGAAGATGCCCGCGTCCTCCCAGCGCAGGAACACGCGGGCTTCCACCTCGGAGGGCTCGTAGAGGGTGCGCTGCTCGAGTGCCTGCAGACGGTCGCGGGGCATCGATGCGCAAGTTTGTCAACTCATGGCCCACCCTCCCGGGATCCTGCCTTCACGGGGGAGCGGCCCTTCTTCGGACGCCGGTAGCCCGCGGCCGCCTGAACGCTCGAGGGACGCCACAGCGACCCACCCCGCAGGGTCGGGATCTGCTCCTCGTTGAGACGGTCCGCGATCGCCTGCAGCGTCATGCCTTCCGTGCGCATCGCCGAGATCCGCTCCTTCAGATGCGGCACGTCCTCGACGGCCGGCCTGCCGGTACTGCCGCGGCGAGCGCGTGCGGCGGCGAGGCCCTTGCGGGTCTGTTCGCCGATTCGCCTGCCCTCCCATTCGCCCACCGACATCAGCGTGCGGGCCGTGACCTCACCCGACGACGAGCCGGTGTCGAGCCTCACGTCCATGGCCACCAGCCGGCACTCGTGCTCGACGAACCATTCGACGATCTGGCCGAGGTCCGCCGCCGAGCGGCTCAGACGCTCGAGCTCGGACACGATCAGGCACGCCCCCTTGCCCTCCGCCATGCGCTCGAGCGCGTACTGGAGACCTGGGCGCTCGAGTCCCTTCGGATGGCCGTTCTCGACGTCACGCACGATATGCAGGAGCTCCCAGCCGCGCTTGCGGCAGAGGTGCTCGATCGCCGACGCCTGCTCGTCGAGCAGGCTCCGGTCGGCGTCCGCCTTCGGGATGCTCACGTAGCCGATCGCGCGAAGCGGCTCACGCGGGCCGGCGGAGGTGACGGTGCCGCGTTGCCGCGGCTGCGGCGGCGCCGCCGCCGCCGCCGCGAGCGTGCTCCCGGGCCCGGGACCGCTCGGTCCGGCGGGCTGGAGCCCGCCCGTCAGTCCCCGGCCGCGGATGAACACGCCGCCGACCAGCGATCCGAGGACGAGTGCGAGAGCGATCATCGCCAGGACGAGCGGCAGCTCGACCCCGCTCTGGCTCTCCATGTCCCCCGAGAGGGGAATCGCCGTTGTGCCCCAGGAGGCCCGGGCAAGCACATGCCGGGCTGCGGGCTTGTTCGCCCGCGCCGCGACGCGCCGTGCCCGCTCGCGGCGGGTCACCGCGGCTGCGGTGCGCGGCCCGTACAGGCCATCGACCGGCCCGGGACGCAGCCCGGCGCGCCGCAGGCGCACCTGCAGGGCACGAACTTCCAGCGAGCGTCCCACGGCCCGCCAGGTACCCCGACCCGCCACGCCATCGGTGCTCAGGCCCGTGGCCGCCTGAAAGGCGAGCACGGCCGACTCCGTCCGCGGCCCGAACAGGCCGTCGATCGGACCCGGTGCCCAGCCGAGCCGCCGCAGCGCCCGCTGGAGCGTCTGGACGCGCATTGACTCGCCCTTAGCCCCGAAGCCCGCGCCCCGGTCGAGCGGCGCCGCATCGGCCATCTTGGCCGACAGCACCGCATTGGTCGCGCCGCTCGCGACGCAGGTGCCCGTACCGGCGAGCAGCAACAGGGCGGCCACGAGAGCCCCCGTGCCGGCCCACCTGCCGGGCGTCCAAAGTATCCGTTCCATCGTCTCTCCTCATCGAGCGTCTAGCCCGGGCGCGTCGTGCACCCGGGGAGGTCCTGGTCAGAAGCCCAGGGGGCTTAGCCAGGCCGCTCGATGACGGCCACGAAGGCCTGCGGGCGCCACGCGAAGGCCGAAAGGCGCAGACGCGTGGAGTGCCGCAGGCCGAAGGCCGCGAGCGAGACGAGAAGTGCGAAGAGGACGCCTCCGGCGGCGCCACCGATGCCGCCGGCGGCCGCCGACGCTCCGGAGGGGGCCGGGAGCGGCTGTGTCGGCGAGGGGCCGTTCCCGCTTGCCGAATTCGACGGCGAGCCGGCGGCCGCGGCGGCATCCGTGGGAGCCGCAAGGGGGGATGTCAAAGAGAGGGGGCCTTCGAAGACGGTCTGGACCAGCGGCGCCGGCGCGTGCGGGCCTGACGCCTGGGGGCCGGCCTCTACGCTCGGGGCGTCAGGGGCCAGCGTGCTTGCCGGCGGAGCCGCGAGGCTCGGGGCCTGCGGCAGAACCGGCGAGACGGGCAGGCCGGCCACCGGGCTCGCCTGTGGGGTGGACGGCGTGGTGTTCGGCGGCTGCGACGCGCTTGGCGCACCGGGCTGCAGCGAGGGGGCGAGCGGTCCGGAAACCGGAGCGAGTCCGCTCAGGTCCTCGATGGCCGGAGCGAGCGGCGCGATGACGTTCCCGACGATCGGGGCCAGCGGAGCGGTCAGGTTCTCAACGACTGGCGCCAGAGGTGCGGTGATGTTGCCGAGGACCGGGGCGAGCGGGGCGGTGAGGTTCTCGACGATCGGAGTGAGCGGCCCGGTCACGCTCCCCAGCACGGGAGCCAGCGGCTCCGTCAGGTTCTCAACGATCGGAGTGAGCGGCTCAGTCAGGTTCCCAAGCACGGGACCGAGTGGCTCGGTCAGGTTCTCGATGATCGGAGTGAGCGGCTCAGTCAGGCTCTCGATGATCGGAGTGAGCGGCTCGGTCACGCTGCCAAGCAGGGGAGCCAGTGGCTCGGTCAGGTTCTCGATGATCGGGGTGAGCGGCTCAGTCAGGCTCTCGACGATCGGAGTGAGCGGCTCGGTCAGGCTCTCGATGATCGGAGTGAGCGGCTCGGTCACGCTGCCAAGCACGGGAGCCAGCGACTCGGTCAGGCTCTCCACGATCGGGGTGAGCGGCTCAGTCAGGTTCTCGATGATCGGAGTGAGCGGCTCCGTCACGCTGCCAAGCACGGGAGCCGAGCGGCTCGGTCAGGTTCTCGATGATCGGAGCCAGCGGCTCGGTGAGGTCGTCCACCAGCGGCGCCAGCGGCTCAGTCAGGCTCTCGACGATCGGGGTGAGCGGCTCCGTCACGCTGCCAAGCACGGGAGCGAGCGGCTCAGTCAGGTTCTCCACGATTGGAGCGAGCGGCTCGGTCAGGTTCTCCACGATTGGAACCAGCGGCTCGGTCAGGTTCTCCACGATCGGAGTGAGCGGCGCGGTGACTTCCTCCACTAGCGGCGCCAGCGGCTCAGTCAGGCTCTCGACGATCGGGGTAAGCGGCTCCGTCACGCTCCGATGACGGGGTGAGCGGCTCCGTCACGCTCCCAAGCACGGGAGCCAGCGGCTCCGTCACGGTCTCGACGATCGGAGCGAGCGGCGCGGTGACATCGTCCACCAGCGGCGCCAGCGGCTCAGTCAGGCTCTCGACGATCGGAGCCAGCGGCTCCGTCACGCTCCCAAGCACGGGAGCCAGCGGCTCCGTCACGGTCTCGACGATCGGAGCCAGCGGCTCGGTCAGGTCGTCCACCAGCGGCGCCAGCGGCTCAGTCACGGTCCCGACGACCGGAGTGACGGGCTCGGTCACGGTCTCGACGATCGGAGCCAGCGGCTCGGTCAGGTCGTCCACCAGCGGCGCCAGCGGCTCAGTCACGGTCTCGACGATCGGAGTGACCGGCTCAGTTACGGTCTCGACGATCGGAGCCAGCGGCTCGGTCAGGTCGTCCACCAGCGGCGCCAGCGGCTCAGTCACAGTCTCGACGATCGGGGCGACCGGCTCCGTCACGTTCCCAAGCATGGGAGCTAGCGGCTCAGTCACGGTCTCCACCACCGGCGCCACCGGCTCAGTCAAATCCTCGACCACCGGCGCCACCGGCCCAGTCACGTCCTCCACGATCGGAGTGACTCCGACCGCCGGGGCCACCGACTCAGTCAAGTTCTCAAGCATCGGGGCCGCTGGCCCAGTCGTGTTCTCCACGATCGGGGTAACCGGCTCAGTCAAGTCCGCCACCACCGGCGCCACCAGCTCCGTCACATCCTGAACCACCGGAGCAACTGGTTCAGGCTCAGTCAGGTTCTCGACCACCGGCGCCACTGGCTGAGTCGCGTCCTCGACCACCGGCGCCACCTGCTCAGTCATATCCTCTGTCAGCAGGGTCGCTGGCTCAGTCGGGTTCTCTATGATCGGGGTGACCGGCTCAGCCAAATCCTCGACTACCGGCGCCACCGGCTCCGTCACGTCCTCGACCACTGGCGCGACCGGCTCAGTCGCGTTCTCCATGATCGAGGTGACCGGCTCAGCCAAGTCCTCGACCACCGGCGCCACCGGCTCCGCCACATCCTCGACCACCGGGGCGACCGACTCGGTTGCGCCCCCTGCCGGCAGCGAGTCCACGACGGCGCCGACGTCCGGAGCCGGAGACTCCGTTGCGTCATCCCCTGCCGAGGCGACCGGGCCGGTGACTTCTTCGACCGCAGTAGCGGCCGGCGCCGGTGCCGACGGCCCAGTCGCGTTCTCGACGACCGGCGCGACCGGAGCGGACACTTCCTCCACGACCTGCGCGACCTCGTCGACGAGTGGCGCGGCGGGCGCCGGCTCGGCGGGTGCAGCGGGAGGGGCAGGGGTCGGCGCCGGAACGGTCGGCTCGACGGCGGCGGGCTGAGCCGGGGCCGGCGGCTCGACGGCGGGCGGCTCAGCTGCGACGGGCGGCTCGGCCTCGACGGCGGGCGGCTCGGCCGCGGCGGGGGGCTCGGCCGGGCTGGCCTGCTCTGCCTCCGCCGGCGGGGCCGGTGCGGCCGGCTGCTGCGGGGACGCGACCGACTCGACGACCTCGGCGACCGGCGCCACGGCCTGCTCGACGACCGGCGCCTCGACTGCCGGCGGCGGCTGGGCGGCCTGCGGGGGCGGCTGGACCAGCTCATCCACGACGGGCACGCCCGGCACCTGACCGGCGGCGGACGCGGGGGCGACGAGCAACGCGGTCAGCACGATCAGCAGAGCCGCGGGGCGCGCGCGGGCGAGCCGGAGATGGTTTCTCCGTTGCCGCCGGATTGTCACTTTGGAGGAATTCACTGCAACTTCTGCACTGGCTTCAGGCCGTGAACCTGTTCCAACAGTTCCCCAGGGCGCGCAGAAAGGCACCCCTTTTACGCTTCTTACGCAACAAGGCTCCATTGACTTTTCCCGCTATTTGCGACTTTTTGGGCGCCATGAGCGCCGACGAACTACCTCCAGACGATCCTGTGCATCGCCAACAACCCACGTGCTCTATAAGCTTTCAGTTATGAACACCGCTGCCGAACTCGTGCGCGCGACGCGGCTCAGCGCCGGCATCACCCAGGCCGAGCTCGGCCGCCGGCTCGGCGTGAGCCAGGCCGCCGTGGCGAGGCTCGAGAGCCCCGGAGCGAACCCCACCGTGGCGACTCTCGACCGCCTGATGCACGCCACCGGCCACAGGCTCGAGATGACCGCCGCAGAGAACGGCGCGTCCGTCGACGAGTCGCTTATCTCCGCGAACCTTCGCCTGTCCCCCGCCGAGCGGCTCGTGCGCTTCACGTCCTGGCACCGCAACGTCGGCCGGCTCGCGCGCGCGGCTCGGGTGTCGGGTGACGGGACCGGCTGAGCTTGATCCGGGCCGACTGCTCGGCCTGCTGACGGCGCGAGGGGTCGACTACGTGCTCATCGGCGGGCTGGCCGCCGTGCTGCACGGGTCGGCCACCCTGACCCAGGACGTCGACATCTGCTTTGCGCGCGACGAGGGGAACCTGCAGGCCCTGGCCAAGGCCTTGGGCGAGCTCGGGGCGAAGCTGCGCGGGGTCGGTGAGCCCGTCCCGTTCGTGCCCGACGAGCGCACGCTCGGGCAGTCCGAGCTCCTCACGCTCGACACGTCCGCCGGACCACTCGACCTTGTCGCCCTTCCGCCCGGAGCCCCCGCCTACGAGGTCCTCCGCCGGCGGGCGGAGCGGCTCGACCTCGGCGCGTTCTCGGTCGCCGTGGCCTCGGTCGAGGACCTGATTGCAATGAAGCGCGCCGCCGGCCGGCCGAAGGACCTGCTCGCGATCGAGGAGCTCGAGGCGATCCAGCGCGTCGGTCGCGCGCAGAGCGCCCGCGGCTAGCGGAATCAGGGGCCGGAAAGGCCCGCCACGAAGTCGACGAACTTGCGCGTGTCGCGCAGCGGGCTCCCGTGACCGAACAGCATCACCCTGGGCTCGAGGGCGGCGAGCCGGCGCGCGGAGCGGCGGTTCTCCACGTCGTCGGCTGCGACGAACCGCGGGGGTTCGTGGAGCCCTGGGAGGCCGGTGAGGATGTTCATGTTGTTGATCACGTCGCCGACGATCAGAACGCCGTCGCGCTCGCGCCAGAACGCGATGTGGCCCGGCGAATGGCCGGGCACCTCGAGAACCGTGAAGCCCACGACCTCATCTCCTTCGTGAAGCACGCGATCGACGTTGCGCCCGGGCCCAAAGAGGTACCTCATTTCGAAGCGGGTGTACGGATGGCCCGGCTGGGCGTCGCCGATCGTGGCCGGACGCTCGGCGTACGGGACCTCTTTCTCCGCCACCCAGTACTCGATGCCGAGCTTTCCGCAGACCTCATCTGACGCTCCCTGATGGTCGGGATGAGCGTGGGTGAGCGCGTGCGCGTGGACGGCCCGTCCGTCGAGCTGCGTCAGGATGCGGCGGCCCGAGTGCCTCGTGCCGGCGTCGATCAGCACGTCCTCGGCGAGGTAGACGTTGATCGCGTTGGGCGGGAAGCCGCGCAGCTGCCAGACGCCCTCCGCGACCTGCTTCACGCGGGGGCTCTCGTCAGGCGGACTCGGCCTGCGCGGCGCCCGAGTCGTCCTCGTCGTCCGCGACGGCCTCGGTCACGAGCGTCGGCTTCAGCTGCTTCTCGATCGTGTCCCGCGTGACGACGCACTTCTTGACGTCGCGGCGTGACGGCAGCTCGAACTGCACGTCGAGGAGCGTCTCCTCGAGGATCGAGCGGAGGCCGCGGGCACCGGTCTCGCGGTCGAGGGCCTTGTCGGCGATCGCCTCGAGCGAGTCGTCGGCGAACACGAGCTCGATGCCGTCGAACTGGAAGAAGCGCTGGAACTGCTTGACGAGCGCGTTGCGGGGCTCGGTGAGGATCGTGACGAGGTCGTCGCGCGTGAGCTGGTGGATGACGGATGCGACGGGCAGGCGGCCTATGAACTCCGGGATCAGCCCGTAGTCGACGAGATCCTCGGGGAGGACCTGCTCGAAGAGGTCGCCCGTGTCCTTGTTGTGCTTCGACGACACGGTGGCGCCGAAGCCGACGCCCTTGTGGCCGATCCGTCGCTCGACCACCTTGTCGAGGTCCGCGAAAGCCCCACCGCAGATGAACAGGACATTCGTGGTGTCGATCGTGAGAAACTCCTGGTGCGGGTGCTTGCGCCCGCCCTGCGGCGGCACGCTCGCCACCGTCCCCTCGAGGATCTTCAGCAGCGCCTGCTGGACACCCTCACCCGACACGTCCCGCGTGATCGACGGGTTGTCCGCCTTGCGCGCGATCTTGTCGACCTCGTCGATGTAGATGATCCCGGTCTCGGCCTTCTTCACGTCGAAGTCGGCGGCCTGGATCAGCTTGAGGAGGATGTTCTCGACGTCCTCGCCGACGTAGCCGGCCTCCGTCAACGCCGTGGCGTCCGCAATCGCGAACGGAACGTTGAGGATCTTGGCGAGCGTCTGCGCGAGCAGCGTCTTGCCGCAGCCGGTCGGGCCGAGCAGCAGGATGTTGGACTTCTGCAGCTCCAGGTCCTGCTCACCCTCGGCCTGCATCATCTGCACGCGCTTGTAGTGGTTGTAGACCGCCACCGAGAGCGTGCGCTTGGCGGGTTCCTGCCCGACGACGTACTCCTGTAGTACCGAGTAGATCTCCTTCGGCTTCGGGAGATTCTCGAGGTCGAAGGTGGGAGCGCCCGTCAGCTCCTCGTCGATGATCTCGTTGCAGAGATCGATGCACTCGTCGCAGATATAGACGCCCGGACCCGCGATCAGCTTCTTGACCTGTCGCTGCGACTTCCCGCAGAAGCTGCAGAGGAGCTGCTCGTTGGAATCGGTGGGTCGGGCCACAGGTCTCTCCTCAGTCGGCGAGGGTATCAGCGAGGCTTCGCCCAGGTAGATACTCGACAGATGTCCGGCTCCCTGCAACTGGGAGCCGGCTTTCGTCGGGCTAGTGCTTGTCGATGACCCTGTCGATGAGGTTGTAGTCCTTCGCCTCCTCGGCGGACATGAAGTAGTCACGCTCGGTGTCGCGCGTGACCTTCTCGAAGTCCTGGCCGGTGTGGAGCGCGAGGATCTTGTCGAGCCGCTGGCGCACGTCGATGATCTCGCGCGCGTGGATCTCGATGTCGGTGGCCTGGCCCTGGAAGCCGGAGCTCACCTGGTGGATGAGGATCTTGGCGTTGGGCAGCGCCATGCGCTTGCCCGCAGCCCCGCCGCCGAGCAGCAGTGCGCCCATCGACATTGCGATGCCGACGCAGATCGTCTGCACGTCGGGCTTGATGAACTGCATCGTGTCGTAGATCGCGAGCCCGGCGTAGACGGATCCGCCCGGCGAGTTGATGTAGAGCGAAATGTCCTTGTCCGGATCCTCCGACTCGAGGTGGAGGAGCTGGGCCACGATCAGGTTGGCGATGTCGTCTGTGACGGGAGTGCCGAGGAAGACGATCCGCTCGTTGAGGAGGCGCGAGTAGATGTCGAAGGCGCGCTCCCCCCGAGAGGTCTGCTCGACCACCATTGGAACGAGTGGACTCATGGGTGGGCGAGTCTAGCGACGGGCCGCCGGTGTCCCGGGTCCAAGAGGGCCTTCAGCGTGGCGACAACCGCTCCAGGGTCGCGCGTGACCTGGCGCCAGGTGAACCTCACCACGGTGAAGCCGGCCAGCGTCAGGCGCTGGTCGCGGAGGCGGTCGTGCTCGAATGCCCCGCGGCTGGTGTGGAAGGTCCGGCTGTCGGTCTCGATGACGAGCTGCTCCGGTCTCCACAGGAAGTCGGCCTTGTAGGAGGCGGCGTCGGTCACGAGCCAGGCATTGACCTCGGGGGCGGTGAGGCCGGCGTGGCGGACAAGCAGAAGGAAGCGCTCCTCGAGCTCGCGGTCGGTGATGGCAGGCTCGCCGCACTCGACGAGCACGCGGCGAAGGACTCCTGGTCCGCGCTTCGGCCCCGCGCGTTGCAGGGCGTCGTCGACGGCGGTCAGGTCAAACAGCCCCAGCACCTCGGCCTGGTCGACTGCCCGCTCGACAAGGCGATCGGGTTCGCGGTCGCCGAGGTCGACGAGCGTGCGTGCCACGGATGTGCAGGGAATGCCGTCGACGGTGGTGACGTCCGGGGCAGCGAGGGTGAGGCTCGAGTGGACGCGGATGCCGGGGCGCGGACGGCGCCGCGGGCCCGGAATGGTCACGTCGGGCAGTTCCCGCCAGTCGGAGAGCAGGCCGTGCTGGGCGGCGGCCGAGCGGTGAGAGAGAACGGCCTGCGGACCGCACGCCAGGACGGCCGCCATCCGGCGGCCCTCCGGCGTCAGGTCGGGCCGGCCGAGGCTGTAGACGCTTCGGTGCACGCGAAACAGGCGCCCCTCCTTCGCGCGCCGGGCCACCGCGGCCGGCCCGAGCCCGAACCGACCCAGCTCCGCCGTCGTGACGACCCCATGCCGCGCGTGCGCAAACGCCGCGATCGCCGCATCCCTCGGGAGCTCACTACGAAGTTCAACTCCTGGTTGAGTTTCGTAGTGAGCCTCGGCCATGGGCCGCAGTGTCGCCGGGCGGGGCGCACGCGTGGGTTACACGAGCAACGGTTCTGCGACAACCGGCGCCGCTAAGAGCCCGGCGTCCAGATCTGGCCGGCGCCGGCGCCCTGTTCCTCGCCCTTCTCGGGCGTCCAGAGCGCCTCGCGGGCCGCTGCCTGCTCGACGGGGATCGGCTTGGCGTTGTCGACCACGAGGTCGACCGCCTTGCGCATCGCGATGTCCTCGCGCAGCGCCTCGTCGGCGCCCTGGGAGCGGGCGCGCTTCAGGGCGCGCTTCAGCTGCTTCTCGGAGGCGTCGGGCGGCGCGGCGGCGCGCAGCGCCTCGTTCAGCTCGTCGTCGGTCACCTCGATGCCCTCGGCCTCGACGATCGCTGCAAGCACGGCCTCGCGCTTCAGCGCCAGCTCGGCGTCCGACTCCGACTCGACGACGAGCTCCTCCTCGGTCTTGCCGGTCATCTCGAGGTAGCGCGCGGGGTCCACGCCCTGGGCGGCGAGCCGGCGTGACGTGCGGTGCCACATCTCGTGCGCCTTCGAGTGGACGAGCTCGTGCGGGATCTCGATGGTCGAGGAGGCCACGACGGCGTCGACGGCGGCCTCGCGGAACTCGCCCTCGATGGCACGTTCCTCGGCCTCCTTGATGCGCTCCTCGACCTCGGCGCGCAGCTCATCCAGGGAGTCGTATCCGCCCGCCTCGACCGCGAAATCGTCATCGAGCTCGGGCAGCTGCTTCTCCTTGACCTCCTTGACGTCGACGGAGAAGACGGCGTCTTTCGCGGCCAAGTGCTCGGCCTGGTAGTCCTCGGGGAAGGTGACTCGCACCTCGCGCTGCTCGCCGGCGCGGGCGCCGCGCAGCTGCTCCTCGAACCCCGGGATGAGCCGGCCCGCGCCGAGCTCCGCCACATGGCCGCGCGCCTCGCCGCCGGCAAACTCCTCGCCGTCGACGCTGCCGACGAAGTCCATGACGACGAAGTCGCCGTCGGCGGCCTCGCGCTCGACCGTCTCCAAGGAAGCACCCGACTCGCGCATTCGCTCGAGCTCGGCCTGGACCTCGTCCGGGCTGGCGACCGGCTCGCGGCGCCCGACCTCGACGCCCCGGTACTCACCGAGCCGCGCCGGCGGGACGATGCCGACCTCGAACGAGAACGCGAGCGGCGATCCCCTCTCCGGCAGGTCGGTGAGGTCTATCTGGGGGTCGCCGACCGTCGCGATGCCCGCCTCGTGGATCGCCTCCTCGTACCACCCCGGCAGCCCGCGGCGGACGGCCTCGTCGAGCACCGCCTCGCGGCCGACCTGGCGAAGGACCACCTGTGCCGGCACCTTGCCGCTGCGGAACCCGGGCACGCGCATGTCCCTGCCGATCTCGGCGGCCGCGGTCTCCATCTCGCGCTCGAGCGCGCCGCTCTCGACCTCGACGTCCACGCGCACGCGCGACTCGCCGAGCTCGGTGGTCTTGGTGCTCACAGCGGTGGCCATAGGTCGTCTGAAGATAGTGGAGCCAGGCGGTAGCGTGCTGTCAGTGCCCTCGCTGAGCCGCCCACCCGCCGAGCGGCTCCAGGCATGGCTCATCACCGGCCCGCTCGGCCACCTGTGGAGCGTCCTCGCGGACATCGCCGTCCTGTCTGCACGCTACGGCCTCCACCGGCTGCGCCGCGGGCGCGGCTAGCGCAAGCTCGCCGGCGCCGGCAGCCGGCGCAGGAGGCGCCGGTACGAGTCCATCACCGGCTTGGGGAAGTCGCCGTGGGTCTGGGCGCGCAGGCGCGGCACGCGCTCGCGGTGGTACGGGCTCGAGCGGTTCTCGTTGTGGCCGATCACGTTGTTCGTCGCGATCCCGTAGCGGCCCTGCAGCATCCGCGTGAGCCGCAGCGAGGCGGCTCGCTGGAGCGAGTTGCCCATCACCTGCGCATCGCTCTGTCCGACGTGCTCGATCCCGATCGCCGTGTAGTTCAGCCCGACGGTATGGCGGCACATGATGCGCGGCGGCACGAGCTCGTAGGCGGTGCCGTCGCGGTCGATCACGTAGTGAGAGCACACGCCCGGCAGCTCGTTCAGCTCGGGATCCGGCTGGTTGACCGAGAAGTAGTTGAAGACCGGCGGGAAGCTGTCCGTGACCGTGTAGTGCTGGACGATCACCTTCGGATCGCGGAGCCGGTAGTCGGCGATCCCGTAGTGGCGCTGCGCGTAGTCCGCCATCTGCGCGCGCCGCTCCGGCCCGTACGGGATCGGCTTGGGCGTGACGCGCGCGGGCGCGATCGCGCGGGCCAGCGAGAGCACGGTGCGCGTGTGCCTGCGGACGCTCGTCGTGTCGAGGCGCCCGCCGGGCAGCTCGACGACGAACGCCGTGTCGCCCTCGAAGCTGCTGTTCTGCCAGGAGCTGACGGTGCCGTGGTAGTCCGGCAGGGCCCGGCGCGGCAGTCCGGACCCGCGCGCGTAGAGGCGCTCGAGCGCCGGATCGCCCTCCGCCGTCACCACCATGCGGAGCGCCTGGTGGTACCAGAGCGTCACGCGCGGACGCTCGCGCTCGATGAAGCGCTGCAGCACCTGCGTCTCGGGCTCGGAGGCCGGACCGGGGCCTGACTCGTAGACGCCGTCCTGAGGCTGCCAGCGGTAGGGGAAGTTGCGGTTGAGGTCGACCCCGTGAGCATTGTGGCGAGAGCCGGCGGCGCTCCCGTCCGGATTCGCGTCGTCGATGACCCACAGAGCGATGCCGCTCGGCGGGCGCACGCGCCGCAGGCGGCGGGCGATGGCCTCGCCGGCCGGCTCGTTCCCGTGAATCGAGCCGACGACGAGGATCTTCGTCGGCGCCCGCGGGCTGCCCACGAGCTCGGCGCGAATCGCGCGCCCCTCGGCGGACGTGCCGATCGTCTCGGTCGAGGCCGGCAGCGCCGCCTGCGCAGGCGCGAGCGCGGCCACGCTTGCGAAGAAGGCGGCTAGCAGCACTACCTCGAGTATTACGTGCGCGACCTCAGCTAGGGTCCTGCGCGCACATGGAAGGACTCTGGATCTGGCTGATCTGCGCGGGTGTGCCGCTTCTCTTCGGGCTGTGGGCGCAGATGCGCGTCAAGTCGACCTTCAAGCGCTACAGCCAGGTCCCGACGCGCAACGGGCTGACCGGCGCACAGGCCGCCGAGGCGGTCATCCGATACTCGGGTCTCGAGGGCGTGACGATCCGCCCGATCGCAGGTCACCTCACCGATCACTACGACCCGCGCTCGCGGACGCTCAACCTCTCCGAGAGCGTTGGCCAGGCCGCCACGGTGGCCGCGCTCGGCGTCGCCGCCCACGAGGCCGGCCACGCGATCCAGGACGCGCGCAACTACAGGCCCATGCGCATCCGCCAAACGGTCCTGCCGGCCGCCCAGTTCGGCCAGTCGCTGTGGTTCCTGCCCGTGCTGATGGGCCTGATCTTGGGGCTCACCGGGCTCGTCACCGTCGGGCTCGTCCTGTTCTCGGCGGTCGTCCTCTTCCAGCTTGTGACGCTCCCGGTCGAGTTCGACGCCTCGAAGCGCGCCCTCGTCGCACTCGACTCGCAGGACCTGCTGGCAGCGGACGAGGTCGACGGCGCGCGCGCGGTGCTGCGGGCGGCCGCGCTCACCTACGTCGCCGGCTTCGTGGCCTCGCTGGGCCAGCTGATCTATTTCTTCCTGATCTCCAGGCGCTGACCGCCGGATGAGCGTGATCACCGAGCTTGCCGAGTGCGCCGTTGCGGGCGGACGGGTCGCAATCGACACCGAGTTCGTCTCGGAGCGGCGCTACCAGGCCCTCCTGTGCCTTGCCCAGGTGGCGGTTCCCGACCCTGACGCGCCGGGCGGGGTGCGCACCGAGGTGCTCGACCCGATCGAGCACGAGCTCGACCCCGAGCCGCTCGCGCGGGTGCTCGCCGACCCGGCTATCGAGATCGTGGTGCACGCCGGTCGTCAGGACGTGGCGATCATGCGGCGCAGCTGGAACACAGACGTGACGAACGTCTTCGACACGCAGCTCGCCGCGGGCTTTCTCGGCTTCGGCAACCAGGAGGGGTACGAGTCGCTGGTCCGCAAGGTGCTGCGCGTCAAGCTCAAGGGAAGCGAGGGCTTCACGCGCTGGGACCGCCGCCCGCTCAGCCCCCAGCAGCTCGAGTACGCCGCCGACGACGCTCGCCTCCTGCTCGAGCTCGGCACAGAGCTGGAGCGGCAGCTCGCCGAGCGCGGCCGGCTCGACTGGGCGCGCGAGGAGTCCCGGCTCGTCGCCGAGTCGACCGACGAGCGCACCCCGGAGCGCGCCTACGAGCGGCTCCCGCGCCTGGGCCGGCTCTCCGACTCCGGACGGGCGGTGGCGCGCGAGCTCGCCGAGTGGCGCGAGCAGACAGCCCGCGCGGCGGACAGGCCGCCGAGCACGGTGATCCCCGACCAGGCCCTGATCGAGATCGCTCGCCGCACCCCGCGCGATCGCCACGCGCTCGAGCAGATCCGCGGCCTGCCGCCGCAGACCTTCCACCGCCGCGGCGACGACCTGCTGCGAGCGATCGCCCGCGGGCGCGAGCGCACTCCGCCGCCCCCGCCCCCGGAGCCGCCGCAGCGCGACTCGTCAGACGCGCCCGTCGTGTCGCTCGCCCAGGCACTTGTGCGTCATCGCTCGAGCGAGTCGGGAGTGGCCGTCGAGCTGATCGCCACTCAGGCCGAACTCGCCGCGCTGATGTCGGCGCTGCGCCGCGGCGAGAACGGCGACGGCCTGCGCGTGACCCGGGGCTGGCGGCGCGAGCTCGTTGGCGACGAGCTGCGCGAGCTGGCGGCGGGGCGGCGCAGCCTGAGCGTGGCCGAGAACGGCCGGCTCGAGGTCAAGCCGATCGGCTGAGCGCGCTGCGAGGCGACTCCGCCGCCGGATCGCCGCTGCGAGCTCCGCCCGCCGGCGGTCACGCCAGCTCCGGTGGCAGCTCACCCGCGTCGATCAGCCGGCGGATGTCGCCCGCCCGGCGCGGGTTCAAGAACACGTGACGCTGGCCGACGCTCGGCTTGGTCGCGAGCAGGCCCGCCGCCACGAGCTCCTCGCCGACCTCGTTGGCGAGCTGGCGGTCGTTGCCGGCGAAGCCGCGCGCCACATGGTCGAACGCCGTGTGGTAGCCGCCCCACTTGCCCATGCCGTCAAGCCGCTGCAGGATGCGGCGCATCACGCGCCGGCGCGGGTCCGGGTCGTCGTGGGCCCGGGCCACGGCGCCCGGCGGCTCGAGCACGGCGAGCACCTGGTCCTCGAGCACCTCCGCCGAGTCGTCGTCGAGCGGTGAGCCACCCAGCCGGCTGATCGTCTCTGCCACGCGCAGCGGGTGCGTGGCCCCGGTCGGCGGCCGCAGGTCGGCGGGCTCGAGCACGTGCCCGGGGAGCGTGTAGGTGTGCGCCCGCAGCCGGTCGATGTGTCGGCACGCCTCGTCGAGTGCCTCACGCGCGAACTCCACGCGCCAGCTCTCGTCGTCGGCGGGGTAGGCGAGCACGAGGAAGCCGCCGTCCTCGCCCGCCAGCAGGCCGAGGTCGGCGTTCGAGGCTGGCGCCGCCGGCTCGCATGCCTCGACAAGCGCGCCCACGGCGCCCGCAGCGAGCTCGAAGCCGCGATCGGGCACGGCGGCGGGGTCGGCGCGCAGCCGCGGGTCGAGCGGCAGCGCGGCGATCAGCCGCTCGGCGCCCGCGGCCACCGCGACGACGATCGGCTGCGCGCGGCCCGTGCGCGCCTCGGCGAGCTCGGCCTGACCGCGGCCCAGCTCGGCCATCAGCAGCCGGCGCAGGCGCGCCCCGTACTCACGCGGCGCGCTTGCGCCTCCTGCGTCGGCGAGCGCCAGGTCGAGCTCGCTCGCGGCCGGACCCATCGGGTGAGCGTACGCACCTCGGGTTCCCGGGTACCGTCGGGAACGTGAACCGAAAGCTGCTCGGCATCTATCTGAACGACCACCTCGCGGGCTCGACGACGGGCATCGAGCTCGTGCGGAGGGCCTGCAACGCCAACCAGGGCACCGAGCTGGGGCGCTTCCTCGCGGAGATCACGATGGAGATCGAGTCGGACCGCAGGACGCTTCAGCGGATCATGGACGACCTCGACGTTCGCAGGGACCCCGCCAAGGTGGCCGGCGGCTGGCTCATCGAGAAGGCCGGCCGGCTCAAGCTGAACGGTCAGCTGCGCGGCTACTCGCCGCTCAGCCGGCTGGTCGAGCTCGAAGGGCTCGCGCTCGGCGTGACCGGCAAGCTAGCCGTCTGGAAGGCGTTGCGGCTGATCGCCGACACCGAGCCCGCGCTCGACGCCGCCGAGCTCGACCGGCTGATCGACAGTGCCGAGGAGCAGCAGCGCGGACTCGAGGAGCACCGGCTCGGGGCGGCCCGTGAGGCCCTCGCTGCGGAGGCGTAGGGGGCGCGGGTAGCCTCCCGCGCCGATGACCCGGGAGGCCGAGCTCGAACAGCTGCGCCGGCGCGAGGGCTCGCCCGCTGCCGCCTTCGGCCGGCCGACCATCACCTGCCTCGCGCGGCTCGGCGGCAGGCCGGTGGGGGTGCTCGCGTCGGACCCCGAGCACTACGGCGGCGGCGTTACGGCCGACGCCGTCGAGAAGATGGCCCGGTCCGTGGACACCTGCGACCAGTTTCACCTGCCCGTAGTCAACTTCGTGGACGTGCCGGGCTTCTTGATCGGCACGGCCGCGGAGCGCGCCGGCACGATCCGGCGCGGCGCCCGCGGCCTCTTCTCGGTCGCGCAGGCGAGCGTCCCGGCAGCTGGGACACGGTGACGCTGCGCGCGGAGATCGCGGCGCGGCTCGAGGCCGTGACCTCGCCGTTCCGGACCGCGGAGCGCTTCAGCGTCGAGGAGATCATCGACTCGCGCGACACGCGCCCGATCCTCTGCGACTGGGCCGGGCGTGCGCACGAGCTCATACTGCACGAGTTGCACGCCGGTCCGAAGACGCGCGGGGTGCGCCCGTGAGCGCCCAGGCGGAGGCCGCCGCACGCCGCCGCCGCCGGCGCAGGCGGCCGCGCCGCCGGCGGCCCGACGGCTGGACCGAGCTTCACGTACGGAGGCTCTTCTGGCGCGCCGGCTTTGGCGCCACGCCGCGCGAGGCCGCGCACTGGGCTCGGCGGGGCAAGGCCGCGACGATCCGCTGGCTCCTGAACGGCGGGCCCGCGCCGCTGCCGCGCATCCCGTCGCCGCGCACGGAGGACGGGCCACTCGATCCCACGAACGAGTGGAGCCACGACGCGCTCTGGTGGCTCGACCGCATGGTCGGCTCGCCGCGCCCCCTGCAGGAGAAGCTGACGCTCTTCTGGCACGACCATTTCGCCACCACCGACCAGGACACGCCGATGATGCTGGCGCAGAACCGGACGTTCCGGCGCCACGCCCTGGGCGCCTTCCCGGTGCTGCTGCGCGAGGTCACTACCGACCCGGCGATGCTCCTGCACCTCTCGCTGGCGAACTCGGACCCGGAGGCGCCCAACGAGAACTACGCGCGCGAGCTGATGGAGCTCTACACGCTCGCGCGCGGCTACTCGGAACGCGACATCCGCGAGGCGGCGCGCGCCCTGACCGGCTTCCGCGCGGACTGGAACAGCGACGGCAGCGTCCGGACCTACTACGACCGCGAGTACCACGACAAGGGTCGCAAGCGCATCTTCGCGAAACGCGGGCGCTTCGACTGGCGCGACGTGCTCGCCCTCTGCATCCGCCATCCGGCGCACGCGCCCTTCCTCGTCGAGAAGCTGTGGGACTTCTTCGTCGCCACGCCGATCCCGCGCGGCACGCGCACCGCGCTCGCGCGGACCTACCGGCGCTCGGGGCATCGGATCAAGCCCGTGGTCGGCGCCATCCTCGCCCATCCCGCGCTGTACCGGCGGCTCGACGAGCCGACGATGGTCAAGGCACCGGTCGTGTTCGTCGCGGGCGCGCTGCGCAGCATCGGGCAGGGCGTCGAGCGCGACTCCTGGGGCTGGCTCCTGTCGGGCATGGGCCAGCAGCTCTTCCGGCCGCCCACGGTCGCGGGCTGGGAGTGGGGCACGACCTGGCTCTCGTCCAACTCGATGCACATCCGCTTCGACGCCGCCAACTACCTGCTCGATACGCCGAAGCTGCGCGTCGAGGACGAGTCGACGCCCGAGACTCTCTCGCCGGCGCGTGCCGTCGCACGGGCGCGGCGGGCCGTCGGCGAGCCATGGACCTCGCGCCAGACCGATGCCGAGCTGATGCGGATCGCGCGCCGGCTGCTCGACGACCGCGAGAAGCTGCCCGGCGGGCGCTGGCGCCAGGACAAACAGACACGCGCGGACATGTGCCAGCGCGTCCTGCGCCAGCTGTTGCTCTGCGGACCCGACGCCCAGGTGCACTGATGAGCCGCCACCGCGCATGTGACGACTTCTACCGCAGCTCCGAGCGATGGACAGCCGGGGGCTCACGCCCCCGGACCCCCGGGGCGCCTGGCAGGTGGCTGGGAGGCCCCGCCCTCACGCGCCGGCAGGTCCTCGGCGCCGGGCTCGGCGCGGGCCTCGCGCTCTATGGCGCCAACGCGATGCCGGCCGAGCGGTTGTTCGAGGCCGCCGCCGCCGAGGCCGCGGCCGCCCCTGACGCGCCGGTGCTCGTGTCCGTGTTCCTCCCGGGCGGCGTCGACCTGCTCGACACGCTCGTGCCACTGCACGACTACGGCCGGTACGCGGACCTCCACCCCAAGCTGATGGTCGCCGGCCTCCCGCTGGGAGGGGCCGGCTTCGGCGTACACCCTTCGCTCACGGACGGGATCGGCGGCGGGGTCAAGGGCCTCTTCGAGCGTGGCAAGATCGGCTTCCTGCCGGGCATCGACTACGCGAACCCGGACCTGTCGCACTTCCACTCTCGCCACTTCTGGGAGACCGGCCTGATCACGGCCGACTCGGCGCCGGGGTGGCTCGGGCGCTGGCTCGACCGGGCGGGCGGGCCCGACAACCCGCTGCAGGGGATCTCGATGGGCTGGGGCCTCTCCCCCGTGATGCGCTCGGCCCGCGCGCCCGCGGCCGCCGTCTCCTCGCCGAGCGACGCCGGCTTCTGGATCCGGGACGTGTGGGGCGAGCCGTTCGAGGAGGCGATGGCGGCTTACGGCCGGCTCGGCCGCAAGCGGGGCGGCTCACACGCGCTCAGCGCTTCGCGGACCGCCGCCCGGCTGGCCAAGCAGGTCGCCGACCGGCTCGCGCCCTACAGGGAGCGGGACGGCGTCGACCCGCTCGCGTCCACGATCCCCTACCCCGCCGAGAGCGACTTCGGCGAGCGCCTGCGCTACCTGGCCGCGATGATCCAGCAGCCGCTCGGCATCCGCGTGGCGGACGTCGAGATGCGCGGCGACTTCGACACGCACGACAACCAGGAGGAGCTCGGCCCGCTGCTCCTCGAGGTGAGCCAATGCCTGTCCGCCTTCCAGGCGGACCTCGAGGCGCGCGGCGTCTCGCAACGTGTGCTCACCTTCGTGTGGTCCGAGTTCGGCCGCCGGCCGGAGGAGAACGACACAGGCACCGACCACGGCGCCGGCGGGCTCGCGTGGGTGCAGGGTGACCGGGCGCTGCCGGGTGTGCACAGCGAGTACCCGAGCCTCAGCCAGCTCGACGACGACGACAACCTGAGGGTCACGATCGACTTCAGGCGCGTCTACTCGAGCCTGCTGGAGCAGTGGCTCGGCACGGACGCGAGCGCGGTCATCCCGCGCGCGCAGGGCTTCGGCCGCGTCCAGCTGGTGCGATGAGGCGGGCGCTCGCGCTGCTCGCGACGGCGATCGTGCTCGCCGCTCCCGCCGCGGCCGCGGCCCGGCCGACGGCCGTCGGCGTCGGCGAGCGCGAGTGGCGGATCGCCCTGTATCGCCCCTGGGTCCCCACCGGGCTGGTCAAGTTCAACGTCAAGAACTTCGGCGAGGACGGGCACGACCTGGTCGTACGCAACCGGCGCGGTCTCGTTCGAGGCCGGCTGCCCGAGATCAAGCCGGGCGAGACTGCGAGCGTGACGGCGCGGCTGTTGCGACCGGGGCGCTTCACCGTCTACTGCTCGCTGCCCGGCCATCTGCAGCTTGGGATGCGAGCCGTGCTGAAGGTCAGGCGAAGGGCGGGCTGAGACTCACCTCGTGAGCGGGCGTGATATAGTTGCGCGAGCAATTACTTCTCGACGGGTAACAATGAGGGACGAGATGAAGCTCAACGGCATCCACCACATCACGGCCATCACGGCGGACGCGCAGGCCAACGTCGACTTCTACACGCGCGTACTCGGGCTGCGGATGGTCAAGAAGTCGGTCAACCAGGACGACCCGACCGTCTACCACCTCTTCTACGGCGACGAGCACGCGCACCCCGGCCTCGACCTCACCTTCTTCGAGTATCCCGGCGCTCCGCTCGGCCGCGCGGGTGACGGCATGATCCACCGGATCGTCTGGCGCGTCGGCTCGCCGGCGGCGCTCGACTTCTGGGCGACGCGGCTTGCGGGCGAGGGCATCGAGTCCGAGCGCGATGGCGAGCGCCTGCGCTTCCGCGATCCCGAGGGCCTCGAGCACGAGCTCGGCGTCTTCGACGTCCCGGACGAGCCGCTCATCGCCGAACACCCCGAGGTGCCGGCCGAGCACGCCCTTCAGGGCTTCCACGGCGTGCGCGCGTACGGCTCCGACGCCGAGCGCAGCCGCTACCTGCTCGAGCAGGGCATGGGCTTCCGCCCCACCGAGGACGGCTGGGAGACCCGCGGCGAGAGCCGCGGCGGTGAGTACGCCTACGACGTGCCGCCCGGCGAGCGCGGGCTGCAGGGCGCCGGGACCGTCCACCACGTCGCCTGGGGCTCGACCGACGAGGAGCACCCCGCCTGGCGCGCGCAGATCCGCACGCACGGCGGCCACCCGACCGAGGTGATCGACCGGCATTACTTCCGCTCGATCTACTTCCGCGAGCCGAGCGGCGTGCTGTTCGAGCTCGCCACGCCTAGCCCCGGCTTCACGATCGACGAGCCGCTCGAGACCCTGGGCGAGAAGCTCTCGATCCCACCGTTCCTCGAGTCGCGCCGGGCGGACATCGAGGCCGCGGTCAAGCCGCTCGAGTACCGGCGCTCGGTCTCAGCGAAGCCCTAGGCGCTCCTTCCGCAAAGATGCCGCCCCGTGGACCTTGTCCTCGAGGGCGGCATCGTCAGAACACTGGACCCGCGGCTGCCGCAGGCGCAGCAGGCGCTGGCGCTGCGCGGCGGCGTCGTGGCCGAGCGCGCGCCGGCGGATGCCCGCCGGGTCGATCTCGGCGGCCGCTGCGTCCTCCCCGGCTTCGCGGACGCCCATGTCCACTTCCCGACCTGGTCGCTCGGACTGCATCAGGCGCGCCTCGAGGGCGCGCGCTCGCGTGACGAGGCGCTCGGGCGCGTGCAGGCGGCGCTCGCAAGCGTTCCGGCCGGCGGCTGGCTGCGCGGCCTCGGCTGGCGCGAGGGCGACTGGCCCGATCCGCCCGACCGCGCCGCCCTCGACCGGGTAACCGGCTCGGTGCCAACGGCCCTGATGTCGAGGGACTACCACTCGCTGTGGGTGAACAGCGCCGCGCTCGAGCGCGCGGACGAGCCGCTCGAGATCCCGGGCGGGGTCGTCGAGCGCAACGCGAACGGGGAGCCCGCCGGGATCCTGCGCGAGAACTCGGCCTGGTCCTTCCGTGACCGCTACGTCCGCCCGACCTTCGACGAGATGGTCGAGGCGTCGCGCGAGGGCATGCGCATCGCCGCGAGCCGCGGCGTGACCGCGGTGCACGACAAGGACGGCTGGCTCGGGTCGTTCGAGGTCCACCAACGCCTGCTGGCTGACGACGAGCTGCTCGTGCGCGTCTGGCAGTCGCTGCCGTGGGAGCGGCTCGACGAGCTGGCCGCGCTCGGGATCCGCTCCGGCTTCGGCAACGACATGCTGCGGCTCGGCTACCTCAAGGGCTTCATGGACGGGACACTCGGGTCGGCGACCGCCCTGCTGCTGGACGGCTCCGGGGTCGAGATCACGAGCCGGGCGAAGCTCGAGGACGTCGTTCGGCGCGCAGCGCGTGCGAGCTGGCCGGTGGCGGTGCACGCGATCGGCGACGGCGCCAACCGGGCGGCGCTCGACGCCTTCGAGGCGACCCGCGACGAGTGGCGTCCGCGCGGGCTGCGGCCGCGCATCGAGCACGCGCAGCTGCTGGCTCCCGAGGAGTTCGGGCGCTTCGCCGAGATCGGCGTGACCGCGTCGGTCCAGTTCAGCCACGCCCCATCGGACCGCGACCTGGCGGACCGGCTCTGGGAGGGCAGGGATGGCGCCTACGCCTATCGCTCGCTCGCCGACGCCGGCACCCTGCTCGCCAACGGCTCGGACGCTCCGGTCGAGGAGCTCGACCCGCTCGCCGGCATCGTCGCCGGGGTGCGCCGCACGCTCGACGAGCGACCGCCGTGGCGGGCCGAGCAGGCGCTGACGCTCGACGAGGTCCTGCGCGCGACCTGCATCGCGCCGGCCTGGCTCGAACACCAGGAGGAGCGGCGTGGAATGCTCCGCCCCGGAATGCTGGCCGACCTGGTCGTCCTCAACCGTGACCCCTACGAGTGCCCGGCCGAGCAGCTGGAGGACCTCAGAGTGGTGGCGACGATGGTCGGCGGCCGCTGGACCCACGTCGGAGCGGACTGGGATCCGGCGTGAGCGCCACCCCAGACGCCGAGCGCCGCGCCGAGCAGCTCGCCGGGGGCATCTACGGGACGATCGTCGTGGCCGGACTGCTGGCGGCCACGGGCCCGGACGACGACCCCGAGGTGTGGCCGACGGCCCTCTGGGTGGTCGTCACCGTCCTCGTGTTCTGGCTGGCGCACTCCTGGTCGCTGTCGATCGCCCGTCGCGCTACCGGCATGGACCCCGAGCAGCCGCGGACTGCGCGGCACGCTCGCCCATCACTGGCCGATCTTCCAGGCCTCATTCCCGCCGGTCGTGGTCATGTTCGTAGCGGCGGCCCTCGGCGCGGACGACGAGACAGCGATCCAACTCGCGGCCTGGTCGTGCGTGCTCCTGCTGGCGGGCTGGGGCGTGCTCGTCGGGCGCCAGGAGCACGAGTCGCCGGGGCGCATCGCCCTGACCTCGCTCGGCTGCGCCTCACTTGGAGCGCTGATGATCGTGCTGAAAATCGTCATTCACTAGAGACAGTCCCGAAAGGAGCCTCGAAGTGCCCGACTCCCCCACCGCAATCGACCCTGCGAGCCTGCGCCGAGACCTCGAGGGCCAGGCCATCCTGCCCGGCGACGAGAGCTGGGATGAGGCACGCCGTGCCTGGAACCTCGCCGTCGACCTGCAGCCGGCGGCCGTCGTGCAGGCCGCCGGCGCCGACGACGTCGTCCGTGTCGTAGACCTCGCGCGCGAGCACGGCCTGCGCGTGGCCGCCCAGTCGACGGGCCACGGCGCCGGCGCGATGGCTCCGCTCACGGACACGATCCTGCTCAGGACCGGCAACCTGGACGACGTCGAGATCGACGCGGCCGGCCGCCGCGCGCGGATCGGGGCAGGCGTGCTCGCCGCCGACGTGGCGCTCGCCGCCGGCGAGGGCGGCCTCGCCGCGCTGCTCGGCTCATCGCCCGATACCGGCGTCGCCGGCTTCACGCTCGGCGGCGGCGTCGGCTGGCTCGGGCGCAAGTACGGCCTCGCCTGCAACAGCGTCCGGGCGATGGAGCTCGTGACGGCCGACGGCGAGCTGCGCCGCGTCGACGCCGACAACGAGCCCGACCTGTTCTTCGCCTTGCGCGGCGGCGGCGGCTCGTTCGGCGCCGTGACGGCGCTCGAGATCGAGCTCTACCCCGTCGCCGAGGTCTACGCGGGGATGGTGGCCTGGCCCGCCGAGATGGGCTCGGAGATCGCGCACGCCTACGCCGAGTGGCTCGCGGGCACCCCCGACGAGCTGACCGCCCAGCTTCGCTTCCTCACGCTGCCGCCGATCCCCGAGCTTCCGGAGCCGCTGCGCGGCAAGTCGCTCGTCGACGTGACCGGCGCCTTCATCGGCGACCCGGCCGAGGGCGAACAGCTGATGCGGCCGCTACGCGAGATCGCAGGCGCCGTCTGGGACACCTGGGCCGTCCAGCCCGCCCCTGCGCTGCGCCGGCTCGGGATGGACCCGGAGGAGCCCGTGCCCGGCATCGGAGACCACGTGCTGCTCGGCGAATTGACTCCGGACGCCGTCGACGCCCTCGTCGGCGTGGCCGGCGCCGGGTCCGGCAGCCCGCTGATCGGCGTCCAGGTGCGCCAGCTCGGGGGCGCGCTCGGCCGTGAGCCGGACGGCGCCGGCGCGCTGCCGAAGCTCGAAGCGGAGCACCTCGTCTTCGGTGTCGGGGCCGTCTTCGACGAGGCTTCGCGCGGCGCCGTCGACGACCACGTCGACAGGATCCAGAAGGAGCTCGCTCCCTATTCCCCGGGCGGGAGGGCGCTCAACTTCTCCGACCGGCCGGGCGACGTCTCCGCCGCCTTCCGGCCGGAGGTCTGGCGGCGGTTGCTCGCGGTCAAGGCGCAGTATGACCCGGCCGGCCTCTTCGTCGCGGCCCATCAGGTGGGCTGAGGCTCAGGCCTGGTAGAGCTCGAACCAGACGTGGGTGCGGCCGTCGTGGGTGACGCCCCAGCGGTCCGCCATCTGATCCACGAGCACGAGCCCCCAGCCGCCCGGCTCGTCGAGCGGGCGCTCGCGCTCGCGCGGCGCGAAGCCCTGGCCTGGGTCGCTCACCTCGACGCCCACCCCGTCTGCGGTCGCCCGCAGCTCCAGCTCGATCAGCTCGCGTTCGCCGGCGCCGCCGTGCCGGACCGCGTTGTTGACGAGCTCCGACACGAGCAGCGCCAGCGTCTTCTCGACATCGCCGTCGAGCCAGCGCGCCACGTTGTGCAGCCAGGCGCGGGCGCGCTCGGGCGCCTGCGTGCCGCCTGCCATCACGAGCCGGCGGCGCGGGCCGCCCGCCAGCGGACGGGGTTGAACTGCCTGGGTCGGGCTGATTGCCATTGGGGTGGGTCGCCCCTCCGGGGGTCTGGGTCTGTGGGCTTGGTCGGCATTCACGCGCGGCCTCCTTAGTCCTGCAAAGGTCGCGTTGGCCGCATGTATTACGACCCATACAGCTGACTGGATCAAGCCCCAACTGGATGACGGGCCCTGGATGGGTGGAGACGTTCACCCTCCGCGGTGGGCGCAGCCGGCCAGAGTGCGCGGATCAAGACCCAACCGTCACGCGGCAGTATCGCCATTGATTCATCCTCTCGACGGCGCCTACGGATCACAGCTCCGCCAGCGCGTCTGCGACCGCCCGCGCGGCCAGGTCGACCTCGGCGTCGTCCAGCGTGCGCGGGTCGAGCAGCAGCCGACCATCCTGGATCCGCCCGACGAGCGGCGGATCGCCGGCGCGCAGCGAGGCCGCCAACGCGTCGGCGCCGGCCGGACCGGGATCGAGCGCGACCGCGGGTCCGTGCAGCTCCAGGAGCGGCAGCGCGCCGCCGCCGACGCGCGCCACCGCCCCGATCACCGTGCCGCCCGTGGCGGCTGCGAGGCGCTCCGCGCGAGCGGCGAGCGCGTCCTCGCCCGCCGTGAGCATCGCGAGCACCGGAATCGCTGCCTGGGCATGCTCGGGGTCGCGGTAGAGCGTGAGCGTCGCCTCCAGCGCGGCGAGCGACAGCTTGTCGATCCGCGCGGCGCGCGCGAGCGGATGGCTCCGGCAGGCGGCGATCGCGTCGCGTTCACCAACGAGCAGCCCCGCCTGCGGGCCGCCGAGGAGCTTGTCGCCGGAGAAGCAGACGACCGCGGCGCCCGCGCGCACCGACCGCCGCACCGGCGGCTCATCCGCCAGCAGCGCGATCTCGTCGGCCAGCACCCCGGAGCCGACGTCGTCGATCACCGGGACGCCGAGCCCGCAGAGTTCCTCGATGCTCACCGACTCGACGAACCCGACGGCGCGGAAGTTCGAAGGATGGACGCGCAGGATCGCGCCCGTGTCCGGCCCCAGCACGGCGGCGTAGTCGGCCGCCCGCGTCCGGTTCGCGGTGCCGACCTCCACCATCTGCGCGCCGGCCTGCGCAACGACCTCGGGAATGCGGAACCCACCGCCGATCTCGATCGCCTGCCCACGCGATACGACGAGCTCGCGGCCGCTCGCGAGCGCCGCGGCCGCGAGCAGTGTCGCCGCTGCGCAGTTGTTGACGGCGAGTGCCGCCTCTGCGCCCGTCAATTCGCACAGCAGGCTCTCGACGTGATCCTGGCGGGAGCCGCGCTCGCCCGTTCCGAGGTCGAGCTCGAGGTTGGAGTAGCCGTGCGCTGCATCGGCCACCGCCTCACGCGCGGCGTCGGCGAGCGGCGCGCGACCCAGGTTCGTGTGCACGATCACCCCGGTCGCGTTGAGGACGCGTCGCATCGAGCCGTGGAGGCGTGCGCGCGCCCGATCGACGAGATCGGGCTCGTCGCCGGCGCCGGCTAGCAGCTTCGCGCGGCGCTCGGCCAGCTCGGCGCGCGCGACGGCGGTCGCGAGCCGGTCGACGGACGGCAGGGCGCGCAGGCGCTCGCGGCGGTCCTCGGTCCCCATGCCCGGGATGATCCCAGGCGCGGGCCGGCGCCCTACCCGCCCAGGCCCTTGAGCTCGCGCCAGCGCTGTCTCGCCCGGATCACCAGCAACGTGATCTCGCCCAGCTCGTCGCCCTGCTCGACGAAGGAGGGCAGCGTGAAGTGGACCTCCTCGCCGTCCTCCTCGCGCACGATCGTGATCCGGTGCTCGCCGGTGGCCGTCGTCCCGCTCGAACGGCAGGTAGAGCCAGCCCTCGCCCCCCTCGCCGCCGACCGGCGTGCGGCCCTGGCTGTCGATGGGGCTGTGGGCGGGATCGGTGGGGTCGTCGTCGTGCATCGGCTCAGTTCGCTGGCGGTCCGCCATCCGAGGCCTCCTCGTCTCGACCGGCGGCGGCAGCTCCCCGCGGTCGTTCTGGACGAACTGGAAACCGAAGCGGCCCTTGATGCAGAGGTTGCCGCTCGTGACCGGATGGTCGAGTGGCGAGGTGACCTTGACGATTTCGTTGTCCTGCTCGTGCAGCACGAGGTTGCAGCCCACGCCGCAATACGTGCAGATCGTCTGCGTCTGCGACTGGCGCTCGGGCTCCCACGTTCCCTCGTCGCGCATGTCGAACTCGCTCTTGAAGATCAGCGCGCCGGTCGGACACACGGCGATGCAGTTGCCGCAGTACACACACGCCGAGTCCGGCAGCGGGTTGGCGAACTCGGTCGCGATGCGGGCGTCGAAACCGCGCCCGGCTACGGCGATTGCGAACGTGTTCTGCCAATCGGTCCCGCAGCCCTCGACGCACTTGTAACAGAGGATGCACTTCGAGTAGTCGCGGACGTAGAGCTCGTTGTCGACCTTCGGCGGCTGGTGCACGGTGGCCGCGTGGCTTCCGTCGGGCGTCTCGTGGTGGCCGGCACGCAGCCGGTCGCGCTCACCGGCCTCGAACGGCGGCGCCTGCGGCCCGTAGCGCTCCGGGTCGGCCCCGTACTCCTCGATCCAGCGGTCGACGTTGGGCATGATCGACAGGTCGACGGAGGACGCAAGGAACTCGATGACCATCTTGCGGCTGAGCTTCACGCGCTCGGAGTGCGTCTCGACCTCCATGCCCTCCTCGACCTTGCGCGCGCACGACGGCACGAGCGTGCGGGCGCCCTTTACCTCACACACGCAGACGCGGCAGGCGTTCACCGGAGTCAGTGTGCGCTCCCAGCACATGGTCGGGATCTCGGGGCCGTCCAGCCGCTGATTTACGTCGAGGATCGTCTCGTTCTCGTCCGCCTGCACGGTCTCGCCGTTGAGCTTGAGCTCGACGACGCGTGCCGGTGCTCCGGTGCGTGTCCTCGTCATCGCTTACCCCCTGTCTCGAAGACGTCCAGCTTGCGCAGCGCCGACTCGATCGCGTCGGCGGCAGTCTGGCCGAGGCCGCAGATCGACGCGTCTCGCATCGACTGCGTGATCTCGTCCAGCAGCGCGTACTCCTGCTCGACCGAGCCCTTCGGCCGGCCGCGCGCCAGCCGGGCGAGCGCCTCCTCCTGGCGCACCGTGCCGACGCGGCAGGGGACGCACTGTCCGCAGGACTCGTCGCGGAAGAACGCGGCCAGCCGCATCAGGATCGACGGTAGGTCGACCGTATCGTCCACCACCATCACCACGCCCGAGCCCATGCTGACTCCGGCCTCGCGGGTGGCCTCGAAGGACATCTCGACGTCGAGCTCGTCGGGCGTGACAAAGCGGCCGGCGGCGCCGCCGAGCATGATCGCCCGCAGCGGCCGGCCGTCGATCACGCCGCCGGCCATCTCGAGCACCTCGCGCAGCGTGATCCCGAACGGGGCCTCGTAGATCCCGGGCTTCACGACCCGGCCCGAGAGGCAGAACAGGCGCGTGCCGGTCGAGCCCTCGGTGCCGATCTTGGCGTACTCATCGCCGCCCTCCATGAGGATGCCGGGCACATTGACCAGCGTCTCGACGTTGTTGATCACGGTCGGCTTGTCGAACAGGCCCTCGTCGACGGGGAATGGCGGCTTGTTGCGCGGCTCGCCGCGATAGCCCTCGATCGAGTTGAAGAGCGCGGTCTCCTCGCCGCAGATGTACGCGCCGGCGCCCTTGCGCAGCTCGATGTCGAACGCGATCCCCTGACCGAGGACGTCCTGGCCCAGGAAACCGCGCGAGCGGGCGACGGTGATCGCGTTGACGAGCCGGTCCCAGCACAGCGGGTACTCGCCGCGCAGGTACAGGTAGCCGCGCTCGCAGCCGGTCGCGATACCGGCGATCGCCATCGCCTCGACGATGAAGAACGGATCGTTCTCGAGGATCACGCGGTCCTTGAACGTCCCGGGCTCGGACTCGTCAGCGTTGCAGATCAGGTAGTGCGGACGCTTGGCGTTGCGCGCGACCGCCTCCCACTTGCGGCCGGTCGGGAACGCGGCGCCGCCGCGGCCCATCAGCTTCGCGGCCGTGACCTCGCGCAGGACCCAGTCGGGCCCCATCTCGATTGCCGCGCGCAGCGCCTCCCAGCCGCCGTGGGCCCGGTAGCTGTCGATGTCGTCGGGGTCGACGACCCCGACCCTCTTCAGCAGCCGCAGCGACGGATCGCCGTGCTGCGGAACGAGCGGGGCGGGCGGGGGCGGCGGAGCGCGACCGGCGAGCATGCTCGCGATGTCGGGGGCCGTGACGTTCCCGACCGAGGCCTCGTGGGGCTCCTCACCGGCGACGGTCAGCATCGCCACCGGCGCGTGCTCGCACATGCCCAGGCACGGGCTCTCGTGCCACACGGCCTGCCCGTTCCCCCGGTGCGAGCCCTCAGGTCCGACCGTCCGCTCGAGCTCCTCCACCAGCTGCTGCGAGCCGCGGCAGATGCAGGCCACGTCGGTACAGACGTGCGCCACCACGGGCGGCTGCGGCTCTGTCGAGAACAGCGCGTAGAACGAAGCCACGCCGTACGCCTCCGCCGGCGGGATCGTGAGCCGACGACAGATGTAGTTCAGGGCCCCGCGGCTGATCCACCCGACGCGGCCCTGCACGGCGTGCAGGGTGGGGAGCAGCAGATGCCGCCGCGCGCGCGCCGCGTGGCCGCCGCGGGCCACGTGCTGGTCGCGCTCGGACGCCTCCGGAGCACCCTCCCAACTCGTTCCCGGCGGACCCAGCACGGCATCGACCGCCTCGCGCTCGATCGCGGTCGGCAGCTCGTTCTGGATGACGATGTCCATCAGGTGGGCGGCTGCTCCGCGGACAGGCCCGCGGCCGCCACCTCCTCTGCGTCGTGGCCGCCGTCGCCGATCCGGTCGACGCGTATGGCGGTGGCCTTGAACTCCGCGGTGCCGGACTTCGGGTCGGTCGCGTTGATCGTCAGGACGTTCGTCATCACCTCGTCGGGGAAGTGCAGCGTCATGAACGCCAGCCCCGGGCGAAGCGATGGCTCGATCCGCACGGGCGCGATCACGCTGCCGCGGGCCGACGAGACGCGCACGCGCTCGCCGTTCGACACGCCGAGCTGCTCCGCGTCGGCGGTCGACAGCTCGAGCTCCTCGCCCCGCCGCAGCGGCGACGTGAAGCCGCCGGTCTGCACGCCGGTGTTGAACGAGTCCAGCCGGCGGCCGGTCGTGAGCCGCAGCGGGAACTCGTCCGAGAGCTCCTCGATCGGCGGGGAGTCCTCGACCGCGTGGAAGACGGCCGGTGGGCCCTCGAGTGGCTCCTGCCACAGGCGGCCGTGCAGGAAGGTCGGCTCGAGCGTGTCCTCGCTGAAGCACGGCCACTGGATCCCGTTCAGCTCCTCGAGTCGCTTGTAGCTCATCCCGGCGTGGTTGGGGGCGAGCGAACGCAGCTCGTTCCAGACATCCTCCGATCCGCCGTAGTCCCACTTGTGACCGAGGCGCTCCGCGAGGTCGAAGATGATGCGGACGTCGTCGCGCGCGTTGCCGGGCGGCTCGAGCGCCGCACGCACGCGCTGCACGCGCCGCTCGCTGCTGGTCACCGTGCCCTCCGCCTCGCACCAGCTGGCCGAGGCGGGCAGCACGACGTCCGCCAGCTCTGCGGTCGCCGTGCGGAAGATGTCCTGCACCACGAGATGATCGAGGCTGTCGAACAGATGCCTCACGTGCGTCGCGTCCGCGTCGGACTGGATCGGGTTCTCCCCCAGCACGAACATCGTCGTCAGCTCGCCGCGGTCGATCGCGTCGAACATCTCGGTCATGTTCCAGCCGTACTTCGGCTGGATCTTCACGCCCCAGGCGCGCTCGTACTTCTCGCGCGCCGCGGGATCGGTCTCGATGTCCTGGAAGCCCGGCAGCCGGTTCGGGATCGCGCCCATGTCGCCGCCGCCCTGGACGTTGTTCTGGCCGCGCAGCGGGTTCAGCCCGGAGCCGTAACGGCCGACGTGGCCCGTCAGGAGGGCGAGATTGATCAGCGCCAGCACGTTGTCGACCGCGTTGTGGTGCTCGGTGATGCCGAGCGTCCAGCAGATCTGTGCGCGATCCGCACGCGCGTACGTGTGCGCGACCTCCTTGATCACGTCCGCGGGAACCCCGCTGAGCGCCTCCGCCCGCTCGAGCGTGTACGGCTCGACCGCCGCCGCGTAGGCCTCGAATCCGGAGGTGCCCCGCCGGATGAACTCGCGGTTGTGCAGTCCCGCGTGGATGATCTCGCGCGCCATCCCGTTCGCCAGCGCGACATCGCTGCCCACGTTGAGGCCGAGCCACGCGTCGGCCCACTGCGCCGTCGTGGTCCGCCGGGGGTCGATCGCGTACATGCGTGCACCGCTGTGAATCGCCTTCAACACGTGGTGGAAGAAGATCGGGTGCGCCTCGCGCGCATTGGAGCCCCAGAGCAGGATGACGTCCGTGTCCTGCACCTCCTGATATGAGCTGGTGCCGCCACCAGCGCCGAACACCGTCGCCAGACCGACGACGCTAGGAGCGTGTCAAGTTCGGTTACACGAATCGATGTTGTTCGCGCCGATGGCCACGCGCGTGAACTTCTGCGCGATGAAGTTGACCTCGTTGGTGGCCTTGGAGCAGCTCAACATCCCGTAGGTGTTGGGCCCGTGTGCCTCGACGGCTCGACGGAAGCCGGAAGCGGCGCGGTCGAGCGCCTCGTCCCAGCTCGCCGTGCGCAGGACGCCGTTCTCGCGGACCAGCGGCTCGGTCAGTCGGGCGTACTTCATGGGCATGACGTCCCCCTCTTGGGCGTGGCTTTGGGAAGGCATCCAGCGTAACAATCCCCCTTGGGGTAACAGCGCTAGGCCGGGCTTGCGGGCCGCTCTGCTGAGATAGGGGATGGCAGTTAGATGACCGCCGCCAGAGACACCTCCAGCGAGCTCGCCCACGGCATGTGGACGAGTGTCGTGCGCGACGGCGAGAAGGACCTCGTGGCGGTCGAGGAGCCGCTCGAGATCCGCGTCGACGGCGTGCCGCTTGCGGTGACCATGCGCACGCCCGGCCACGACGAGGAGCTCGCACTGGGCTTCCTGTTCACGGAAGGACTGATCGACGAGCCGCGCCGCGCCGGGTTGACCGCCGACCTGGCGGCGAACACGATCGAGGTCGAGGGACCGATGTCCCGCGACCCGGGCACTCGGAACTTCTACACGACCTCGTCCTGCGGCGTTTGCGGGAAGGGCGCGCTCGAGGAGGTCGCGGTGCACTCGGAGCCCGCGACACCCGGGCCGGAGATCGATCGCGCGCTGCTCGCTTCGCTGCCCGACCGGCTGCGCCAGCCGACCTTCGAACGCACCGGCGGGCTGCACGCCACGGGCTTGTTCGGACCCGACGGCGCGCTGCTTTGGGTCCGCGAGGACGTCGGGCGCCACAACGCCATGGACAAGGTCGTCGGCCGGGCGCTCCTCGACGGCGCCCTGCCGCTGCACGGGCGGATCCTGTGCGTCAGCGGCAGGCTGTCGTTCGAGCTCGTCCAGAAGGCGGCCGTGGCGGGAGCGCCGATTCTCGTGGGCGTGGGCGCACCGAGCTCGCTGGCGGTGAGCCTGGCGGCCGATCGCGGCATGACGCTCGCCGGGTTCGCCCGCCGAGGGAAAGTCAACGTGTACTCCGGCGCGGAGCGCGTGAGGGCCACATGAGCGAGGTGATCCCACTCACCTCGCTGTCGCACGGTGCGGGCTGCGGCTGCAAGCTGTCGGCCGCCGACATCGGGCCGATCGTGCGGGCGCTGCCCGTGGATGACGATCCGCGCCTGCTGATCGGCAGCGGGACCGCTGACGACGCCGGGGTGGTGCGCCTGCGCGACGACCTCGCGCTCGTGCAGACAGTCGACTTCTTCACGCCGATCGTCGACGACCCGTACGACTTCGGTCGCATCGCAGCGGCCAATGCGCTGTCCGACATCTACGCCATGGGCGCGGAGCCGTTGAGCGCGCTCAACCTGGTCGCGTTCCCGCTCGAGCGGCTTGGTCCGGAGGTGCTCGGGGAGATCCTGCGCGGCGGCGGCGACGTCGTGCGCGCTGCCGGCGCGCTGGTCGTGGGCGGCCACTCGATCGACGACCCCGAGCCGAAGTACGGCCTCGCCGTCACCGGCGTGGTCGACCCCGAGCGTGTGCTGAGCAACGCCGGCGGCGAAGCCGGCGACGTGCTGGTGCTGACGAAACCGCTCGGCGTCGGCGCGATTTCGACCGCGCTCAAGCGCGGACAGGGCGACAGCCTGCTCGCGCCCGCCGTCGCAACGATGACGACGCTGAACGCGGATGCAGCCCGTGCTGCGCGTGACGCCGGGGCGCACGCGATGACCGACGTGACCGGCTTCGGCCTGCTCGGGCACCTGCGCGAGCTGACCGCCGCGAGCGGCCTCGCCGCCGAGGTCTACGCCGACGCGGTGCCGGCCATCGACGGCGTCGAGGCGCTGCTACGCGGCGATGAGTCGGTGTCCGGTGGCAGTCGGCGCAACCGCGAGCACGCCGAGACGTTCACGCGCTTCGCCGCCGACGTGGACGAATGGCGGCGCCGGCTGGTGTGCGATGCCACCACATCGGGCGGCCTGCTGGTCGCCGTGGCGCCGGCGCGCGCCGCAGGCGTTCCGGGCGCGGTCGTCGGGCGGCTCGTCGAGGGTCGTCCCGGCAGCATCACCGTGAGTCGTGGATCATCTTCCTGAGACGTGGAGCGGCCCGGGTCCGGTGGCCCAACCGGCCTTCAAAGCCGGGGAGCCGCGGCAGCCCCGCGGTGGGAAGGTTCGACTCCTTCGCCGCTCCGTTTCACCGACACGCGACGACCCGTGAGCGGCGCGCGGCCCCTCACGGTCGGGACCGCCGGGCACATCGACCACGGCAAGACCGCGCTCGTCCGGGCGCTCACCGGGCGTGACACCGACCGGCTGCCCGAGGAGCGAACCCGCGGCATGTCGATCGACCTTGGCTTCGCCCAGCTCGACGTCGGCGGTCGGCGGCTGTCGCTGGTCGACGTTCCGGGCCACGAGCGCTTCGTGCGCACGATGGTCGCCGGCGCGACCGGCGTGGACCTGTTCCTGCTGGTCGTCGCCGCCGACGACGGCGTGATGCCGCAGACGGTCGAGCACGCCGCCGTGCTGCGTGCGCTCGGGGTGCGCGCGGGGGTCGTGGCCGTCACGAAGACCGACCTCGCCGACTCGTCGCGCGCGCGAGAAGAGGTGCGCGCGCTGGTCGACGAGGGCGTCCCGATCTTGGACTCCTCCGCTCGCGCCGGCACCGGCGTCGAGCGGGTCCGGGCCGCGATCGCCCACGTCGCCGGACAGCTGCCGGACGAGCGGTCGCATGACGGCCCGGCCGTGCTCCACGTCGATCGCTCGTTCACGATCCACGGCGCCGGCACCGTGGTCACCGGGACGCTGTGGTCGGGGTCGCTTGGCGCCGGCGACCGCGTCACGCTGCTGCCGTCCGGGCAGCGCGCCCGGGTTCGGAGCGCCCAGGTGCACGACGCCGCCGTCGACCGTGCGGCCGCCGGGCAGCGCGTCGCGGTCAACCTCGCCGGGGTCCGTGTCGATGCGATTGGCCGCGGAGACGTGGTCGCGAGCGAGGACGCCGGACTGGAGCCGGCGTGGATCCTCGACGCCGCGCTCGAGCTCGGCGACGCGGAGGTTCCCCGGCGGGCGCAGATCCATCACGGTACGCGCGAGACCCCCGGCCGGATCGCCGAGCGGGGGGCGGGGCGCTGGCAGCTGCGTTGCGAGCGGCCGCTGATCGCCCGTGCCGGCGACCGCTTCGTCGTGCGCTCGATCTCCCCGCCCGGCACGCTCGGCGGCGGCGTCGTGCTCGACCCGGCGGCGCGCCGCACGCGCCGGCCGGAGCCGGTCGCGCCACCGGAGCCCGTCACGCCACCACTCCCGTCGGAGCCACAACCGCTGTCAGAGCACGCGCTCGAGCTCGAGCACACGCTGCGCGAGGCCGCCGATCGGCCGCCGCGCGACTCGGAGCTGGGCGAGGGCGCCGATGCGGCGCTGGCCGAGTTGCGCGCCGCCGGCCGCGCCGTGCGGCTCGACCGGACGATGCACATCCACCGCGCGGTGCTCGACGCGCTCGGCGATCGCGTCGCGGGAATCATCGCGGCGGAGGAGTCGATCACGCTCGCGCGCCTGCGCGACGAGCTCTCCACCTCTCGCCGGTACGCGCAAGCGCTGCTGGAAGCGCTCGACGCCGACCGGGTCACGCTGCGGCTGCCCGACGACCGCCGGATCCTGCGGCGGAGGCACACCGGCTGACGCACCAGCGGACAGACTGCCTACGAGCCGCTTTGATCAGGAATGTCCGCGCTTGTCCACTTGGTGCTCATCGCAATCCGGAATTCAGCCGCTTGTCGGGAGCCGGCACGGGCATAGACTCGTCAGTGGACCCGCTGGTAGGAGCTCAGTGAGTGTCAAAGACACCGACGCAACCCTGATAGACGACGTTTGCTCGCGCGTCCGCGAGCTGCTCGCCGACGACGGCGCGGCTGACGCCGAGGCGTTCGTGAGGCAGTTCTATCGCTGGGTGCCGCCCGAGGAGCTCGTCGAGCGCGACGCCCTCGACCTCTACGGGCTGGCTCTGGGTCAGCTCGGCTTCGCGCGCCGGCGCCGGCCCGGCGAGACGAAGCTGCGCGTCTACAACCCCGTCTTCGAGACGCACGGCTGGAGCTCGACCCACACCGCGGTCGAGATCGTGACCGACGACAAGCCGTTCCTGATCGACTCGATCTCGATGGAGCTGAATCGGCGCGGCTTCGGCGTTCATCTGATGATCCATCCGGTGATGGACGTCCGCCGCGACCCGGAGGGCAACCTCGTCGAGGTGCTCGCACCGGGGGCGGGCGACGAGGACGCGATCGGCGAGTCCGTCATCCACGCCGAGGTCGACCGCCAGACCGACGCCGGTCGTCTCGAGGAGCTGCGCAGCGAGCTCCTGCGGGTGATCGGCGAGGTCACCGCCGCCGTCGACGACTGGCCGCTGATGCGCGAGCGCGCCCTAGGGCTCGCCACGGAGCTCGCCGAGTCGCCCCCCGAGGGCCTCGACGCCGAGGAGGTCGAGGAGGCGCGCGCCTTCATCGAATGGCTCGAGGATCACAACTTCACCTTCCTCGGCTACCGCGAGTACGAGCTCGTGACCGGCGACGAGGAGCTGCGCCTGGACGCCGTGCCGGGCTCGGGCCTCGGCATCCTCCGTCAGGCGGGCGGCGAGGCTAGCTCACGCGCGTTCAACAAGCTCCCGCCGGAGGTGCGCGAGCTGGCCCTCGAGCCGCACCTGCTGAACCTGACCAAGGCCAACTCGCGCTCAACCATCCACCGCCCGGCCTACCTCGACTACATCGGCGTCAAGCGCTTCGATGCGGAGGGGCGGGTCACCGGCGAGCGCCGCTTCCTCGGGCTCTACACGCACACGGCCTACCAGTCGCGCGCCAGCAAGATCCCGATCCTCAGGCGCAAGGTGAACACCGTGTTGACGCGAGCGGCGTTCCCACCCGACAGCCACAACGAGAAGGCGCTGATCGAGATCCTCGAGGCGCACCCGCGCGACGAGCTGATCCAGGTGCACCCCGACGAGCTCTATGAGACCGCCATCGGGATCCTGCACCTCGGCGAGCGTCAGCGGCTGCGGTTGTTCGTACGGCGCGACCGCTTCGGCCGCTTCTACTCCTGCCTCGTGTTCGTGCCGCGCGACCGTTTCAACACGGAGAACCGTCGCCGGATCGAGGCGATTCTGCGCGACGTGACCGGCGCCCAGAGCCTCGACTACACGACGCGCGTCTCCGAATCCGTGCTGGTCCGCCTGCACTACATGGCCTACACCGAGCCGGGCCGGCGACCGAGCCTGGACACGCGCACGGTCGAGTTGATGATGGTGGCCGCCACCCGCTCGTGGACCGACGACCTCGAGCAGGCGCTGATCGAGGATCTGGGCGAGGAGCGCGGCACGGACCTCTTCCGCCGCTACGGCGAGGCCTTCCCGACCGCTTACCGCGCCGACTGGGTGGCGCGCTCCGCGCTCGCCGACATCCGCCACATCGACGAGCTGCCCGACCAGGGCGGTCTCGAGATCAGCCTCTACCGGCCGCTCGAGGCGGGGCCGGGGATGCTGCGAGCGAAGCTGTACCGCTCGGGCCGCCCGGTGGCGCTCTCGGACGTGCTGCCGCTCTTCGAGAACATGGGCGTCCAGGTCGCCGACGAGCGGCCCTACCCCGTCCGGCCACGCGACTCCGAGGGCGTCTGGATCTACGACTTCGGGCTCGTTCGCCGCGGGGACGGCGACCCCGACGCGGACGGCGTGCGCGAGGCGTTTCGCGAGGCGTTCGTCAAGACCTGGCGCGGCGAGGTCGAGAACGACGGCTACAACCGGCTCGTCCTCGGCGCCGGCCTGTCGTGGCGCCAGGTCACGGTGCTGCGCGCCGTGGCGCGCTATCTCCGCCAGACGGGCTCGACCTTCAGCGACCGCTACGTCGAGCAGGTGTTGGTCGACCACCCGGACGTCGCCTACATGCTGATCGACCTGTTCCGGACGCGCTTCGACCCGGACGAGGCGGACGAGACGACGGCCGCCAAGTTGGCAGGGCGGATCGAGGAGGCGATCGACGCGGTCGAGAGCCTGGACCAGGACCAGATCCTGCGCCGCTTCCTTGAGGTGGTGCGCTCGATGCTGCGCACGAACTTCTTCCAGCGGAGCACCGAGGATGACGAGCCTAAGCCGTACGTGTCGTTCAAGCTCGATCCGTCCCAGCTCGACTGGCTGCCGGACCCGCGGCCGGCGTTCGAGATCTTCGTCTACTCGCCGCGCACCGAGGGCGTCCACCTGCGCGGCGGGCGCGTCGCGCGCGGCGGCCTGCGCTGGTCGGACCGGCGGGAGGACTTCCGCACCGAGGTGCTCGGCCTGATGAAGGCGCAGATGGTGAAGAACGCGGTGATCGTGCCCGTGGGTGCGAAGGGCGGCTTCGTCGTCAAGCAGCCGCCCGAGAGCGGCGACCGCGAGGAGGTCCAGGCGGAGGTCGTCGAGTGCTACCGGACCTTCATCCGCGGGCTGCTCGACCTCACCGACAACATCGTCGGCGGCGAGGTCACGCCGCCGCGTCACGTGCTCCGCTACGACGGCGACGACCCCTATCTCGTCGTCGCCGCCGACAAGGGGACGGCCAGCTTCTCGGACATCGCGAACGGCGTGGCCGCCGAGTACGGCTTCTGGCTCGGCGACGCCTTCGCGTCGGGCGGCTCCTCGGGCTACGACCACAAGAAGATGGGCATCACGGCCGCCGGAGCGTGGGAGTCCGTCAAGCGCCACTTCCGCGAGCTCGGCCGCGACGTGAGCGGCGAGCCGTTCACGGTGGTCGGCATCGGCGACATGTCCGGGGACGTCTTCGGGAACGGGATGCTGCTCTCACGCGAGATCCGGCTCGTCGGGGCGTTCAACCACCGCGAGATCTTCATCGACCCCGACCCTGATCCCGAGTCGAGCTGGGAGGAGCGCAAGCGGCTCTTCGAGCTGCCGCGCTCTTCGTGGACCGACTACGACGAGTCGCTGATCTCGAAGGGCGGCGGCGTGTGGCCGCGCAGCGCGAAGTTGATCGAGCTCTCGGACGAGGCGCGCGAGGCGCTCGGGGTCCACAGGTCGAAGCTGACGCCCAACGAGGTCATCCGCGCGCTGCTGCGGGCCCCCGCCGACCTGCTCTGGAACGGCGGCATCGGCACCTACGTGAAGGCCCGCCACGAGACCCACGCGGATGCCGGCGACAAGGCGAACGACAGCCTGCGCGTGGACGCCTCCGAGCTGCGCTGCAGGGTTGTCGGCGAGGGCGGCAACCTCGGCCTCACCCAGCACGCCCGGATCGAGTACGCGCTCGGCGGCGGCCGGATCAACACCGACGCCATCGACAACTCAGGTGGCGTCGACTGCTCCGACCGCGAGGTCAACATCAAGATCCTGCTGGACGCCGTGGTCGGCGCCGGCGACATGACCGTCAAGCAGCGCAACGCGCTGCTCGCCGAGATGACCGAGACGGTCGCCGACCTGGTCCTCAAGGACAACTACGAGCAGAGCGAGACGCTCTCGATGGCGGAGGCGCAGGCGCCCTTGATGCTCGACGTGCATCAGCGCTTCATTCGCGCGCTCGAGCAGCATGCAAAGCTCGACCGCCGGCTGGAGGCGCTGCCGGACGACGAGGAGATGGCCGAGCGCGCCCGCGACCGGCGCGGCCTTACGCGACCGGAGCTCGCCGTGCTGCTCGCCTACTCGAAGGTCTTCCTGTACGCGGAGCTGCTCGACTCGGACGTGCCGGAGGATCCCTACCTGTCCCACGAGCTCGAGCGCTACTTCCCGCCGCCACTCCCGGAGCGCTACCCCGAAACGATGCAGGCGCACCGCCTCCAGCGGGAGATCGTGGCGACGCAGGTGGTCAACAACATGCTCCACGGGGCCGGCACGACCTTTGCCTTCCGGCTGAACGAGGAGACCGGCGCGCCGGCATCCGAGATCGCGCGCGCCTACGCGGTCGCGCGCGAGGTCTTCGAGATGCGCCCGCAGTGGCAGGCGATCGAGGCGCTCGACAACGAGGTCCGCGCGGACGTGCAGACGGCGATGCTGCTCGAGGGGCGGCGCCTCATCGAGCGTGGCTCACGCTGGCTCTTGCGGAACCGGCGACCGCCGATGGACATCGCATCCGCTGTCGAGCGCTACGCCCCCGGCGCCGCGGTCCTCTACGAGCAGCTGTCGAACCTGCTCGATCCCGACGACCTCGAGCCGCTCGCGCGCAAGGTGGACGAGCTCCGCAGCGCGGCCGTGCCAGAGGAGCTCGCCGCGCGCGTCGCCGGCCTCCCGCACATGTACGCCGCCCTCGACGTCGTCGAGGTCGCCGACGACAGCGGGCTCGACGTGCAGGCCGTGGCCGCGGTCCACTTCCGGCTCGGCAGCCGGCTCGGGCTCCACTGGGTGCACGACAGCATCATCGCGCTGCCGCGCGAGGACCGCTGGCAGGCGATGGCGCGGGCCGCGCTGCGCGACGACCTCTATGCGATCCACCGCGAGCTGACGGCTGAGGTGCTGCGCTCAGGGCCGCGGCTCGAGAGCCCGGATGAGCGTGTCGCCGGCTGGATCGAGGCGCACCGCGACTCCGGGCGCTGCCTTCAGACGCTCGCCGACATCGCGGCCGGCCGCACCTTCGACATCACCACGCTCTCGGTCGCGGTCCGCGAAGTGCGGGAGCTGCTCGAAGCGGCGCGCCAGGACGCGCCCGCCTGATTCGAACCTCCGTCGCCGACCGAGCCGGCGACGTCGGCACGGCCCGTCAAGCCGCCGCGGCCGCGAGCGCCTGCGCGCGGCCCACCTTCGTTCCTCCCCAGCGGCAGTCGACCGCGAAGTCGAGCAGCCGCTCGAAGTAGTCGCCGAGCGCCGGCGCCCGCACGCCGAGCGGCGCCAGCGCGCTCCTGGTCGCGTCCGTCTTGAAACGCACCCCTGTCGAGAAATACGGGAAGAACACCTTGCCGGCCTCGAGCCAGCGCCGCTGGGACGGCGTCGCCCGCCGCATGAGGACGGGCTCGACCGTCCGGCGGTAGACGGCAGGCCAGACCGTCCGGATCGGCGGGCCGTCCAGGTGATCCACCGTGCGGTCGATCAGCTCGCCGATGGTCGGCGACTCGGGCCCGGCGACCAGTTGGAAGGTGCGGTCCGCGCCGGCGTCACCCAGCGCGAGGATCGAGCGGGCCACGTAGCTCACCGGGACGATGTCTACCGGCGCCGAGCGGCGCGCCGGGATCAGCGGCAGCCCACCACGCGCATACGCGCGCAGGGGCGTGTAGATGACGTTGAAGGACGCGGTCCAGCCGCTCCTCTCGTCACCCACGATGATGCTCGGCCGGAAGATCTGCACCGGAAGGCGGTCGCCCCGGCTCCGCACGAGCCGCTCGGCCTCCCACTTCGAGAGCTCGTAAGTGTTGTTGAACCCCTGCCCCAGGTCGTGGTCGCGCTCGGAGAAGCTGCCGCTGTGGTCGCCCGCCACGTACGCCGTCGACACGTGTGCGAAACGCCTCAGGCCGCCACGGTCGCTGCAGGCCTCAGCCAGATCCAGCATTCGCCGGGTCCCGTCGAGGTTGATCTGGCGCGCCTCCTCGATCGGCAGCGTGAAGGAGACCGAGGCGGCCGAGTGGATTATCTCGTCCACGTGCTCGGCGATCTCATCCCAGCGGCGGGTGTCGAGACCGAGCCGCGGGCGGGTCAGGTCGGCTGCGAAGGCCACCACCCGCTCCGAGTACTCGCCCGGATCCGGGAGCAGGGTGGCGAGCGTCGCCCGCAGCCGGGCCGCGGCCTCGGCATCGTCCCCCGCCCGAACCGGCGCCCACACCCGGCGATCGGTGTCCTCTAGAAGCCGCGCCAGCAGCTCCATGCCGAGGAACCCGGTCGAACCGGTCAGGAGGAGGTCGCCCCGGGTGCGGGCGCCGGTATCGGTGGGGAGGAGCATCCACTCCACAGGTTGGCAACCGTGGGCGGGAATGCCCTTCGACGTATGTAGGAAATCTCCCGCGCTGTTTCGACAGTCAGTCGATCAGCCACTTCGTCATGCGGCTCACAGCGACCCGCCAGAGGGCGACCGCGAATACGATCAACACCGCCACCCGGATCAGGTCGGTCCACTCGAACCCGAACGCCGAGCCGCGCACCAGCTCCACCAGTTGGTACAGCGGGTTGAACTGCGCCGCCGCCTGGAAGCCCTCCGGCAGCTGGTCGATCGGGAAGAACGTGCCCGCCACCAGGAAGAGCGGCGTGATCACGAGCGTGGTCACGTAGTTGAAGCTGTCGATCTTCGGCACGCTGGCGGCCACCGCGATGCCGAAGGCGGCAAAGCCGAGCGCCGTGATGAAGCAGAAGAACGGGACGAGCAGCATGCCGAACGCGGGATCGAGGCCAAAGAACATCGCCACGATCAGCGGAAAGCAGCCGTAGAAGCCCGCTCGCAGAGCGATCCAGAGCATCTCCGCAGTCACGAGCTCCTCCACGTCGACCGGCGCAGCGAGGATCGCGTCGTAGGTGCGCTGGAAGCGCCCCTTGACGAACGTGCCGAACATCGCGGGGAAAGCGCTCGAGAAGATCACGGCCGTGGCGACCATTCCGGTCCCCACGAACTCGACGTACTCGAGCCCGTCGACGCGATCGACGATCGTGGCGCCGAGCCCGAGGCCGAACGCGAGCAGGTAGATCACCGGCTCGAGGACGCTCGAGAAGGTCGTCGCCTTCCAGAAGGTGCGGAAGTTCGCGACCTCGCGGCTCATGACGCCGCCGATGGCGGCGGGTTCCAGTCTCCTCATTGGCGGAAGCACCCGGCTCGGCGGGGTGCGCACGGAGGCTCTCACTCGGCCTCCTCCCCGGTCAGCAGCACGAACACGTCCTCGAGTGACGCCGCACGCCGTATGGCGTCGTCGGGCACGGCGCCGTTCGTCGCCCGCTCCGAGCCGACGATCGCGATGGCCGGGCCGGCTGGACGGACCCTCAGGTCCTGTTGCTCGGCCAGTCTGCGCACCTCCACGAGCCGCTCCGGTGGCCCGTAGACCTCGGCCGTTTCGCGCCCGGCATGCTTCGCGATCAGCTCGGAGGGCCTGCCCCTGTCGACGATCTTGCCGTGGGTCATCACCGCGACCTGGTCGGCAAGGCGCTGGGCCTCCTCGATGTAGTGGGTCGACATGAGGATCGTGGTGCCGCCCGAGCGCAGGTTGTCGATCAGCGACCAGAGCTCGGTTCTGATCTGCGGATCGAGCCCGACGGTGGGCTCGTCGAGCAGGAGCAGGCGCGGCCGATGGATGAGGCCGCGCGCCAGCAGGAGCCGCCTGCGCATGCCGCCGGAGAGCTTGTCGACCTCGTCGCGCCTGCGGTCGGTGAGCCGCGCGAGCGCGAGACCGCGGTCGATGGCGTCGCCCACGTCCGGCACGCGGTAGAGGCGCGCGAACACGGCGAGGTTGTCCTCGACCGTCACATCCACGTCGAGGTTGTCGAGCTGCGGCACGACGCCCATCTGCGCCCGCGCCTCCTTGGACTCGCCCGGCAGCACGTAACCGAGCACCGTGATCGAGCCCTCGTTCGCCAGGGTCTGGCCCGTGAGCATCCGCATCGTGGTCGACTTCCCGGCGCCGTTGGGGCCGAGCAGGCCGAGGCAGGTCCCCTCCGGGACGTCGAGGTCGAGCCCGTCCACGGCGGTGATCTCGCCGAAGCGCTTGACGACTCCTCTCAGCTCGATGGCGGCCATCCACCCGAGGTTACGCATGCGCGCGCGGCGGTCTTGGACGTTCTTGACAGGCGGGCGAAAGACCCGGCCGGAACTTTGGACAGCTGTACAACGCCGCTCCCTCGTGGCGCGGATACCTTTCTCGTCGCCCGGAACCACCCAGGAGGACCAGTCACGACATGCCCAGGATTCGCCAGACCAACGTCACTGCCGCCCAGTGGAGCCCCAACGGAGAGGCGCTCGGCTCCGTCGACCTGACGCAGCCCGCCAATTACCCGTTCGGCGCCAACGTGTTCTCCCAGGCGGTGCAGCGCACGCGCCTGCCCAAAGACACCTACAAGCGGCTCCAGCTGACGCTGGAGAAGGGCGAGCCGCTCGACCCGACGCTGGCCGACGCCGTCGCCCTGGCGATGAAGGAGTGGGCCCTCGAGAACGGCGCCACCCACTTCACGCACGTCTTCCAGCCGCTCACGGGGCTCACCGCCGAGAAGCACGACTCGTTCTTCGGGCCGGCGGGCGACGGCCTCGCGCTCGCAGAGTTCTCGGGCAAGGAGCTGATTCAGGGCGAGCCGGACGCATCCTCGTTCCCGACCGGCGGGGTGCGGGCGACCTTCGAGGCGCGCGGCTACACCGCCTGGGACCCGACGAGCCCGGCCTTCATCCTCGAGAACCCGAACGGCGCGCTGCTCTGCATCCCGACGGCGTTCGCCTCCTGGACGGGCGAGGCGCTCGACGCCAAGATCCCGCTGCTGCGCTCGATGGACGCGCTGTCGCGCTCCGCGATCCGGGCGCTGCGGTTGCTCGGTGACGATCAGGCTGCGCGCGTGTTCACCACGGTCGGGCCGGAGCAGGAGTACTTCCTGATCGACGAGCAGTACTACTTCGAGCGCCCCGATCTGATCAACACGGGCCGCACGCTGTTCGGCGCGAAGCCGCCCAAGGGCCACGAGCTGGACGATCACTACTTCGGCTCGATCCCGGAGCGCGTGCTGGCCTTCATGATGGACACGGAGCTCGAGCTCGGGAAGCTCGGCGTGCCGGTCAAGACACGCCACAACGAGGTCGCCCCCGGGCAGTACGAGATCGCGCCGATCTTCGAGAACTCGAACGTCGGCTCGGACCACCAGCAGCTCACGATGCAGCTGCTCCAGTCGGTCGCGCGCAAGTACGGGCTGGTGTGCCTGCTGCATGAGAAGCCGTTCGCGGGCGTCAACGGTTCGGGCAAGCACAACAACTGGTCGATGGGGACCGACACGGGCCACAACCTGATGGAGCCCGGGGACACCCCGGCCGACAACGTCAACTTCCTGTTCTTCTGCGCGGCCGTGATCAGGGCGGTCGACAAGCACCAGGGTCTGCTGCGTGCCTCGGTGGCCGCGATTGGCCAGGACCACCGCCTGGGCGCCAACGAGGCGCCGCCCGCGATCATCTCGATCTTCCTCGGCGCGGAGCTCGAGAAGGTCTTCGAGGCGCTCGCCTCGGGCGAGGGCGATCCGCACACGCCGGCCTCGGTGCTGGGGCTCGGCACGCCCGTGCTGCCGCCGCTGCCGATGCACGGCGGCGACCGTAACCGCACCTCGCCGTTCGCCTTCACCGGCAACAAGTTCGAGTTCCGGGCGCTCGGCTCGAGCCAGTCGCTCGCGTTCCCGAACACGGTGCTCAACACGATCGTCGCCGAGGCGATCGACGAGCTCTCCGACCAGCTCGAGTCCAAGCTCGGGAACGGCGGCGACGTCGCCGAAGCGGTCGTCGAGGTCGTCAGCGAGGCCTACCGGGACAGCCAGCGCATCATCTTCGGGGGCGACAACTACGCCGAGGAGTGGCACGAGGAGGCCGAGAAGCGCGGGCTCAAGAACCTCCGCTCGACGCCCGAGGCGCTGCCCGAGGTCCTCTCCGACCAGTCCGTGGCGACGTTCGAGAAGTACGACGTGCTCTCGCACCGCGAGCTCGAGTCGCGCTTCGAGGTGTGGGCCGAGCAGTACTCAACGCGCGCGAACATCGAGACGGAGACGGCCGCCTCGATCGCGCGGACGATGCTGCTGCCGGCGGCGCTGCGCCACCTCGCCCTGCTCGACGCGGCGGGAATGGACGCGCTCGCGGCGGAGACGCGCACGCTCGTCGGTGAGTTCGCGGACGCGATCGGGGAGCTCGAGGAGGCGAACCACTACCCGGACGGCGTCGAGGGCCTCGATCTCGCGATCTACGCCCGCGACAACCAGCTGACCGCGCTCGACAAGGTGCGCGAGCTCGGCGACAGGCTCGAGAAGGTGGTGGCCGACGACCTCTGGCCGCTGCCGAAGTACTCGGAGATCCTGTTCATCAAGTAGTTCCGTAGCCTGCCGCGCGTGAGGCGCGCGGCTCTCCTGGGCACGGTGGGATTCCTGGCGGCCGCCGCTCCGGCGGCCGCCCAGGTGCCCCCCGCTCCGCTCCTCCTGGAGGGACCGCGGGTGGTCGCGACCGGTACGGCGTTCGAGCTCTCGGGCAGCGCCGGCCCGCCGGGCAGCCGGGTGCAGATCGAGGTGCGGCTGCGCTCTCGGTGGCGGGCGCTCGCGGGCGCGCGGGTGGATGCGCAGGGCTTGTTCTCGCGCCGGGTTCGGCCCGCGCGGATCCGGCCTCGCTACCTGCTCCGGGCGGTCGCGGTCGACGGTCGCGCGTCAGAGCGAGTAAGGGTGAGCTCGCGTGACGTGACTTTGGCCTCGGTCGGCGACGTGAACCTCGGCGACCTGCCGGGCGCCTACATCGGCCGGCTTGGGGTCCGCTACCCGTGGACGAGCGTGGCCCCGGTGATGCGACGCGCGGACGTTGCCTTCGGGAACCTCGAGTGCGCCATCTCGACGCGCGGCTTCCCCGTTCCCAAGCAGTTCACCTTCCGCGGCGCGCCGGCGTCACTGCGCGCGATGTCGCGCTACGCGGGCTTCGACGTGGTCAACCTCGCGAACAACCACGTCGGCGATTACGGGACGACGGCCATGCTCGACACGATCCGCTTCACGCGCCGGTACGGGATGGCGGCCGTGGGAGCCGGCGGCAGCCTCGACTCGGCTTCGGAGCCACGCGTGATCGAGCGGCTCGGCCTGCGGATCGCGTTCGTCGGCTTCTCGGACATCCTGCCGGCCTCGTTCTTCGCCGGCCCGGACCGGGCCGGCACCCAGCAGGCGACCACGGAGAACATCCGCGCGAGCGTGGCCCGGGCGCGGCGCCGCGCCGACGTCGTGATCGCGACCTTCCACTGGGGTGTCGAGCGCGCGGCGGTCGAGGATGCCCGCCAGCGCGCGTTCGCGACCGAGGCGCTGGCGGCGGGAGCCACCGCCGTGATCGGCGCCCACCCGCACGTGCTGCAGCCGATCAGGAAGGTCGGCGCGCGCCGGCTGGTCGCCTACAGCCTCGGCAACTTCGTCTTCGGCGCCGGCTCACCGGGCACGACGAGCACCGGCATCCTCGAGCTGAAGCTCTCGACCCGCGGCGTCGAGGGCAGCCGCTTCCGGCGCGCCGTGATCGAGGCGACGCGGCCGCGGCTCCTCTGAGGGCCGCTCAGGCCGGAAGCTCACTACGAAACTCAACCGTGAGTTGAACTTCGTAGTGAGCTCGATCAGCGGCCGCCCTCGAGCCGCCTTTCAAGCCAGCCGTACAGCGGGCCTTCCGCCACCTCGAGGTAGCTCGGCTCGACCGACACGCCGGCCGCGCCGAGCCGCTCCGCGACGCCCACGTAGTCGCGGCCGGGCAGCTCCCAGTACTGCGATCCGTGGGCGGCCCACGCCAGCGGCGTGTCGCCCGGCTCCGGCGCCGCGGCCGCGGCGTCCGCGCCACGCGCCAGCAGCTCGCCGACCACCCCCGGATTGCCCACCCAAGCGGCGTGGTGCAGCAGCGTGCCCTCCGGCGAGCCGCCGACGACCCCGCGGAAGCCCGGGCCGACGGCGTCCACCACGGCGTCGAGCCGGCCGCGGAGAGCGGCGAGGATGAGCACCTCCTGGGCGTCCACGTCGAGGCTCTCGGGGAGAGCCGACGCCGGGCGCTCGCCGCTCGCCACCGCGGCGACCGTCAGATCCTCGGGCGCCACGTCTGTAGAGGCGCCGAGCTCGGCCAGGGTCTCCGCCGAGTCGGCGCGCCCGCGCAGCACAGCGTGCTGGTAGGGCGTCCGCAGCGGAACGTCGCCGCGCCAGGTCTCGCCGCCCGGAGCGTCGAGCTCCGCCCCGTGCTCGACGAGCAGCCGCAGGTACTCCGGGCCGCGCCCGCGCCGCACCGCGTGCGCGAGCAGCGCTCCCTCGTTGGGATCGGCGCCGGCCTCGAGCAGAGCGCGCACATGGGGCAGGTGCTCGTCGTCGAGCGCGTGCGCGAGGGCGTTGGTGCCGCGCGTGGCCGCGCCATGCTCGAGCAGCAGCTGCAGGCAGGCCGGGTGCTCCGCCTCGGTCGCGTGGTAGAGGGACTCGCCGTCGTCGGGGTCGGCGCCCGCCTCGAGCAGCAGCCGCGTCAGCTCCGGATCGTGCAGGCGGCCGGCCGCGCCGTAGAGCGCGCTCATTCGCCCGTACTCGTTGACGAAGAACGCGCTCGGGTCGGCGCCACGCCGGAGCAGCTCGCGGGCGAGGTCAGGCGAGGCGAAACACGAGTGCGTCACGTAGAGAAGCGGAGCCCACCCGCGCGGACCGCCAGGCTCGGACGGATCGCCCTTCCAGCCGCGGCCGAGCACGAGGCGCGCCCACTCGTCGCCCTCGATCTCGGGATGCGATGCGAGCAGACCATCCGCGCGCGACCGGTGCTGGTCGGTCGCGGCGACGACGAAGGCGTCGGCCGGGCGGGTCAGGAGGCCGGCGCCTCCACCTCCGCCTCGTCCGACGCCGAGCGGCCCTCGCCGCCGGCGTCCGTCCGCCGTCGTATGGCGGTAGTACTCGGTCATCTCGGGCGGCAGCGGCGTGTTGCCGAGGATCAGGTCGGCCCCCTTCTCCGCGGCCATCATCACCGGCGCGTAGATGTTGCCGTTCGTTACGTACGGGAACACCGAAGCGTCGACCACGCGCAGTCCCTCCACGCCGCGGACCTGCATGGATGCCGGGTCGGTCACCGACATGTCGTCGGTGCCCATCCGGCACGTGCAGGATGGGTGCAGTGCCGTCTCCGCGTCCTTGGCCACCCAGTCGAGGATCTCGTCGTCCGTCTCGACCTCGGCGCCGGGCGACAGCTCGCCGCCGTCGATGCCGTCCCAGGCGGGCTGCGAGAGGATCTTGCGCGTGGCCTGGAGCGCCTCAATCCACTCGCGCCGGTCGTTGCCCGTGGACAGGTAGTTGAAGCGCAGCGCCGGGTGCTTGCGGGGGTCGGTCGACACCGCCCTGCAGTTGCCGCGGACGTCCGAGTACATCGGGCCGACGTGCACCTGGTAGCCGTGCCCGCCGCCGCCCTCGGGAACCGTGCCGTCGTAGCGGATCGCGATCGGCAGGAAGTGGTACATGAGGTTCGGCCACTTGACCTCGTCGTTGCTGCGGATGAAGCCGCCCGCCTCGAAGTGGTTGGTGGCGCCGGGCCCCGACTTGCGCAGGATCCACTCGGCGCCGACCTTCGGGCGGTTGGCCATCTTGAAGTAGGGCGCCATCGAGATCGGCTGCTTGGAGGTGTGCTGCACGTAGACCTCGAGGTGGTCCTGGAGGTTCTCCCCCACCCCGGGCAGCTCGTGCTCGACCTCGACTCCGATCGAGCGGAGGTGATCGGGCGCGCCGATGCCGGAGAGCTGCATCAGCTGCGGCGTGTTGATTGCGCCGCCGCACAGGACGACCTCGCCGCCGCGCGCCTGGTGCGAGCGGCGCCCGCGTGAGTACTCGACGCCGACGGCCCTGCCTCCCTCGAACAGGATGCGCGTGGCGAGCGCCATCGTCTCGAGCTTCAGGTTCGGGCGGTCGAGCACCGGGTGCAGGTAGGCGCGCGCGGCGGAGAGGCGCTTGCCGTCGTGGACGTTGCGGTCGAACTTCGCGAAGCCCTCCTGCTTGTAGCCGTTGACGTCGTCCGTCAGCGGATAGCCGGCCTGCTGGACGGCCTCGAAGAAAGCGTCGAAGAGCGGACCGCGTCCCGGGCCGCGCTCGAGGACGAGTGGCCCGTCGTGGCCGCGCCAAGGGTCATCGGCCGCCGCCGCCAGGCAGTTCTCCATCCGCTTGAAGTACGGGAGGCAGTGGTGGTAGTCCCACGTCTCCATGCCGTCGCCCGAGGCCCAGCGCTCGTAGTCCATCGGGTTGCCGCGCTGGAAGATCATCCCGTTGATGCTGCTCGAGCCGCCGAGCACCTTCCCGCGCGCGTGGAACACGCGGCGGCCGCCCATGTACGGCTCGGGCTCGGACTCGTAGCGCCAGTCGTAGAAGCGGCTCCCGATCGGGAACGCCAGCGCCGCCGGCATGTGGATGAAGACGTCCCAGGACCAGTCGGGCCTGCCGGCCTCCAGCACCAGCACCTGGTTGGACGGGTCCGCCGAGAGCCGGTTGGCGAGAGCACATCCCGCGGACCCACCGCCGACGATCACGAAGTCGTACTGCGTGGACATACCGGAGTCCTTCCTCTCGCCAGGCTTTATTTGAGGTACGTCAGGACGATTCTCCCGAACCGGCGGCCGCGGTCAACTCCTGCTTCGGGGTTTCCTTCTTCGGGTCGACGAACGGCTTCTCGACGACCACCGCCGAGACCTTGCCCTCGGGCCGCTCGACCTCGAACTCGGTGCCGAGTTGCGAGCTCTCGGTCGGCACCATCGCGAAGCCGATGTTCTTCTCGAGCTTCGGCGACCAGCACGCCGAGGTGACCTCGCCGATGCGGTTGCCGCCGCTCAGCACGGGCAGCATGTCGGGCATCGAGCCGTCGTTGTAGGAGCCCATGTTCGAGCCGCCGATCTCGACGCCGATGAGCTGCCGCTTCGGGCCCTCCTGCTTGATGCGGTGCAACGTCTCTTTCCCGATGAAGTCGCCGGGCGCCTCGAGGTCGACCATCCAGTCGTAGCCCATCCCGACCTCGTAGGGGTTCGTGTCGAACCACATGTCACAGCCGAGGGCGAGGATGCCGCCCTCGATGCGGCGGATGTGACAGGGCCCGATCACGGCGAGGTCGTGCGGCTTGCCGGCCTCGAGCACGGCGTCCCAGAGCTTGACGCCGTTCTTGCTCGCGTCGTAGAGGTAGATCTCGTAGCCGAGCTCCGACGTGTAGCCCGTGCGCGACACGAGCACCTTCATGCCGTCGAGCTCGAACGGGCGCAGGAAGTAGTAGGGGATCTCGAGGATCTCCTCGCCGAACAGGTCGACCATCACGTCCTTGGACTTCGGCCCCTGGACCTGGACCGGCCCGACGTCGATCTCCTTGATCTCGACGTCGTAGTTCGATGTTGTAGGCGACGCCGCGCGCCCACAGCTCGACGTCGCTGTCGGCGAGCGAGAGCCAGAAGCGGTTCTCCTCGACGCGCAGCAGGACGGGGTCGTTGATGATGCCGCCGTCCGGCAGGCACAGGAAGACGTACTTGCACTGCTCGACCGCGCACTTGTTGAGGTCACGCGCGACGAGCAGGTTCGTGAACTCGAACGCGTCGGGCCCGCTGATCTCGATCTGGCGCTCGACGCCGACGTCCCAAAGGGTCACACCGTTGAGGAGGTGCCAGTACTCCTCCACCGGGTCGCCGTAGTGGCGCGGGTGGTAGGTGTGGTTGTAGACGCTGTACAGCTCGATGCCGTGGCGGCGCGAGGCGTAGTAGTACGGCGACTTCCGGATGCGCGTGTACAGCAGGATCCCGGGGTTCTCGTTCACCTGTGCCAATGTCGTACCTCCTCGTGTCCCACGGCCCTGTCGGCCTGATATATCAGTTCTCGTCGGGGAGGGTCAACCCGGCGTGGCGGCGGGGCGGCGGTCGCGCTCCGGGCCGAACTACGGGCAATGAGGGGCCGCCGTGCGTCACCTGGCCGCTTTGGCCACCGTATGGGTGGTCAGGACACCAAGGTGGCACGGCTCAGAGCAGCGCGAGCGCCTCATCGATCCCAATGCGCCGGTAGCTCTCGACCGGTCGCCCCTCCTCGACGAGCTCGGCTCGCCGCGAGGCGACCTCCTCGCGCTCCCGGCGTGGCACCTCGCCCGCGCGCACCGCGATTGCGTCCGCTCGGGCGCCGTCCTCCTCGTCGCCGGCGCGCAGCCGGTCGATGCGTGACTCCGGATCGAGGACCGCCTCGACGTAGCCCTCGGTGATGTCGTTTCCGGCGATGCGCACATCGCCGTCTCGCACTCGCCCCGACGGTGAGTACGCCACGCAGCTCGCGATCCTGCCGCGCGCGCTGGCCAGCTCACCGCGGTCCAGTTCGCGCTCGGCCGGCGCACCGTCCTCGACGACGAGCCGGGTGATGGCGCGGTCGTTGATCACCTCGAGCAGCGCCAGCGGCTCGTCCGCCACCACCACTTCCTTGCGCCGCGGGAACACGTCGAGCTGGGCGTGGTCGCCGTGCGGGCCGCCCGCGTGGAACAGGAAGTAGTCGGGATAGACGAAGAACTCGCCGCCGCGGGCGCGCTGGATGTCGTAGAAGGCGGTGATCGTCGCGCAGATCAGGGCGCTCGCCCCGACCGCGCCGCACGGGCCGCGCACCACCACCCCCAGCCGGTCCTGCTCCTCGAAGCCCTCGAACAGGTCCTCGAGCGTGCCCGTGCGGCCGGCGACCTCGATCTCGAAAGACTCGCTTCGCAACTCGTATGACGAGTGCATTCCGGTGTGATATATCAGGGATCCGGCGATTTCGACCCGAGGTGAGCTCCGTGGAAGACACAGCTGGAGGAGGGCGTCTGCCGGGCAGCGCCCGCGCGGTCGTGATCGGCGCCGGCATCGTCGGCAATTGCCTCGTCCATCACCTCGCGCGGCTTGGCTGGCGCGACCTCGTGCTGCTCGACAAGGGCCCCTTGCCGAACCCGGGCGGATCGACCGGCCACGCGTCGAACTTCATCTTCCCCGTCGACCACTCGCGTGAGATGACCGAGCTGACGCATGACAGCCTGCGCCAGTACGAAGAGCTCGGCGTGCTCACCACCTGCGGCGGGGTCGAGGTCGCCCGCACCGAGGAGCGCATGGAAGAGCTGCGCCGGCGGATGGCGTCGGCGGGAGCCTGGGGCGTGGACGGCGTCCGGCTCGTGACCCCCACCGAGGTCAAGGAGCTCGTCCCCTTTATCGACGAGACCGTGATCCTCGGCGGCTTCTACACCGAGAGCGTCGGCGTGGTCGACTCGCTGCGGGCGGGAACGCTCATGCGCGAGGGGGCGCGGGAGGCCGGCGCGCTGACCGTGTCGGCCAACACCGAGGTGACCGGGATCGACGTCGAGGGCGGGCGGGTCACGGGCGTCCGCACCGACCGCGGCGACATCGAGACCGAGTACGTGGTCGTGGCCTGCGGCGTCTGGAGCCCACGCATCGCGCGTATGGCGGGAGCCGCGATCCCTCTCACCCCGGCGATCCACCAGATGATCGACATCGGGCCGGTGCCGCGCTTCGCCGACGCCAAGAGCGCCATCGAGTACCCGATCGTGCGCGACATGGACACCTTCATGTACGAGCGCCAGGACGGGACCGGGCTCGAGGTCGGGTCCTACGCACACCGGCCGATCCTGCACGACCCCGACGAGATCCCATCGATCGAGGAGGCGGCGCTCTCGCCGACCGAGTTCCCGTTCACCGAGGACGACTTCGTCGAGCAGATGCAGCACGCGCTCGAGCTGATGCCGGAGATCGTCGGCGACGAGTCGGTCGGCATCAAGTACGCGATCAACGGCCTGCTCTCGCTCACGTCCGACGCCCTGCCCGTGCTCGGCGAGACGCCCGAGGTCAGGGGGCTGTGGTCGGCCGCGGCCGTCTGGGTCAAGGAGGGCCCCGGCGTCGGCCGCGCGCTCGCCGAGTGGATGGTCGAGGGTGAGCCCGAGATCGACCTCTGGTCCTCCGACATCGCGCGCTTCTACCCGCACCAGCGCACCGTCGGGCACGTGAAGGCGCGCGCCACCGAGCACTTCAACAAGACCTACGGGATCGTCCACCCGGGCGAGCAGTGGGCGTCCGACCGCAACGTCCGCCTCTCCCCCTTCCACGCGCGCACTGCCGCGCTCGGCGCTGTCTTCTACGAGGCGGCCGGCTGGGAGCGCCCGCATTGGTATGAGTCGAACGCGGTGCTCGTCGAGGAGTTCGGCGTCCAGGACCGCGAGGCCGAGTGGGACCGGCGCTGGTGGTCGCCGATCATCAACGCCGAGCACCTCGCCATGCGCGAGCGCGTCGCGATGTTCGACCTCACCGCCTTCTGCGTCTTCGACGTGATCGGGCCGGGCGCGCTCGACTGCGTCCAGCGCGTGTCGATGCGCCAGATGGACGTGAAGCACGGCAAGGTCGTATACACGCCGGTGCTGACGCCGCGCGGTGGCTTCCGCTCCGACCTCACGGTCATGCGCCTGGCCGATGACCACTTCCGCGTCGTCACGGGCGGCGCCCACGGCATGGCTGACTTCAAGTGGTACCGCGACCACGCCGGCCCCGACACGCAGGTGGTCGACCTCACGTCGGGCTGGTGCACGCTCGGGCTGTGGGGGCCGCGCGCCCGCGAGGTGCTGCGGGCGGCGACGAGCGCCGATGTGTCGCACGAGGGCTTCCCGTTCGCCACCGTCCGCACGATCGACCTGGGCTCGTTGCCCGTGCTCGCGTCGCGGATCTCCTACGTCGGCGACCTCGGCTGGGAGCTGTACGTCCCGATCGAGCAGGGCGCCAAGCTCTGGGACACGGTCTGGGAGGCCGGCGAGCCGCACGGCGTCGTGCCCGCCGGCATCGGCGTGTACGGCACCACCGGGCGCCTCGAGAAGTGCTACCGCGCCTTCGGCTTCGAGCTCGACGGCGAGTACAACGTGGCCGAGGCGGGGATGGCCTGGGGCAAGGTCAAGGAGCAGGACTTCATCGGCAAGGAGGCCCACGTACGGCACCGGGAGGAGGAGCCGGCGACCGTGATGTGCACGTTGACCGTCGACGATCACACGTCCGGCAGCGGGCAGCGCCGCTACATGCTGGGGGGCGAGCCGATCGTCACGCGGGGCGGGGCCCCGCTGATCGACTCGAAGGGCCGGCGCTCGTTCGTCACGAGCGCCGGGGCCGGGCCCTCGGTCGGAAAGCACCTGCTCATGGCCTACCTGCCGCCCGAGCACGCGGAGGCAGGCCGGGAGCTCGCCGTGATGTACATGAACGAGCTGTTCCCGGTCACGGTCGCGGTGGCCGACTCGACGCCGCTGTTCGACCCGGACAACGAGCGCGTGAAGGCGTCCAGCGCGGTGCCGGCGTGAGGATCCTCGTCTGCGTCAAGCGCGTGCCGCTCACGGGCGGCCGCATGGTCCTGACGGCCGACGAGCAGGCGCTCGAGACGCGCCACCTCGGCTTCACGATCAGCCCGCACGAGGAGTGCGGCGTCGAGGAGGCGGTCCGCATCGTCGAGCAGCAGGGTGGCGAGGTGACCGTGCTGACGCTCGGCCCGCCGGAGGCCGAGGAGCAGATCCGCGAGACGCTCGCGATCGGAGCCGACCGCGGCATCCTGATCGCGACGGACGGAGAGGAATGGGATCCCGAGGCCACCGCGGCGGCGATCGTGGAGCACGCAGCCGACTACGACCTGATCATCTTCGGCAACGAGTCCGCCGACGCGGGCAACTACCAGGTCGGCATCCGAGTTGCGTACGCGCTCGGCCGGCCGGTCGTGACCGGGCTGAAGGGTCTCACGGTCGAGGACGGGCGCGCGCGCTGCGAGCAGGAGGTCGCCGGCGGGCGCGACATCTACGACGTCCCGCTGCCCGCCGTCGTGAGCGTGCTCGAGGGCATCAACCTGCCGCGCTACCCGTCGGTGCCGGCGAAGCTGCGCGCCCGTCAGAAGCCCGTCGACACGACCACCCCCGAGCGCCCTGAGGCACGGCTCGAGAAGGTGCGCCTCGTGGTGCCGGAGGGCCAGGGCAAGCAGGCGGAGGTCCTCGGCCAGGGGGCGGATGCAGCGCCCGCCGTGGTGAACGTGATGCGCGAGCTGGGGGTCGCGTGACGGTCCTCGTCCACGTCGAGCACGGCCCGGAGGGAGTCGACGACCTGTCGCTGCAGGCGCTCGCGCTCGCTCGGCAGCTCGGCGAGCCCGTCGAGGCGCTGCTCGTCGGGCCTGGCGGCGCCGACGCCGCGGCTGTGCTGGGGGCGCACGGCGTGACGAGCGCCCACGTCGCCGAGGACGAGCGGCTCGGCGCCTACGCGCCAGGCGCCTGGGCGCGCTGCCTGACCGATCTCGCAGAGCGGCTCGAGCCGTCGGCGATCGTCGCGCCAGGATCGAATCGCGGTAACGAGGTGCTCGCCCATGTCGCTGCCCGTTCCCAGCTGCCGTTCGCCGCGAACTGCACCCGCGTCGAAACCGGAAATCCGCTCACGCTCACCCGCCTGAGGTGGGGCGGCAGCCTGCTCGAGGAGGCCCGCCTGCACGGCTCGCCCGCGCTGCTCAGCTCCGCCCCGCACATGGTGGCCGCCGCCACCGTCAACGGCGCCGTCAGCCCAGCGGTCGAGTCGTTCCAGCCCGCGCTCGAGGAGGCCGACCTCGCCGTGCAGGTCAGCGAGCACGTCGACACCGTCACGAGCGGCATCTCGCTCGCCGAGGCGAAGGTGGTCGTGAGCGGTGGGCGCGGCGTCGGCTCCGCCGAGGGCTTCGGGATCCTCGAGGAACTGGCCGAGCAACTCGACGCGGCGGTCGGGTGCTCGCGGGTCGTGACGAGCGCAGGTTGGCGACCGCACACCGACCAGGTCGGCCAGACCGGCACGAAGGTCTCGCCCGACCTCTACATCGCCTGCGGGATAAGCGGCGCGACCCAGCACATCGCCGGCTGCAAGGGCGCGAAGAAGATCCTCGCGATCAACTCCGACGCCGAGGCGCCGATCCTGGGGAGCGCCGACTATGCGGTGATCGGCGACCTCAGCGAGATCGTCCCGGCGATCACCGCCGAGCTGCGAAAGGCGCGCGGGGCGTAGACGTGCTCGCCGGAGCGCTCGCGCTCGCCGCGGCGCTGGCCGTCAGCGGCTATCTGTTCGGGCGGCGCGCGAAGCTGCTCGCCGACCTGGTCCGGCTCGGAAAGCCGGTCGAGCGCTCCGGCGAGGTGCCGAAGCGGGTGAAGAACGAGGCCGAGATCGTTCTCGGCCAGAAGAAGCTCTTCCAGCGCTTCGTGCCCGGCATCGTGCACGCGGCGATCTTCTGGGGCTTCCTCGTTCTGTTCCCGACGATCCTGATCGCGATGATCGGCGCGGTCGACCGCGACGCCACCTTCCCGTGGCTGGGTCACCAGGGCTGGTTCGCGCTGATGGTCGACGTATTCGCCGTGCTGGTGCTCTGCGGCGTGATCGCTGCGCTCGTGATCCGCAAGGTCCAGCGCCCGCCCCGCTTTCAGGGCAGCCACCTCGGCGAGGCGGACCTGATCCTTGCGCTGATCGCCGGCATCGTGACGACCCTCCTGCTCTGGCACGCCTCGCGGATTGCGCTAGGCCTGAACGAGTGGCCCGCGAGCTGGTCGCCGGTCTCGGATGCGCTCTCGGGCCTGTTCGCAGACAACGACACGACCGAGGTGCTCGAGCGCGTCTTCGTATGGACGCACATCCTGATCATCCTCAGCTTCCTCGCCTACCTGCCCCACTCGAAGCACCTGCACATCGCCACGGCGGCGATCAACGTCTACTTCGGCCGCACCGGCCCGGGGGGCCGCATCGAGCCGCTCCGCTTCGACGTCCCGGAGGAGGAGATGCGCTTCGGCGCCGGCACCGTGCCCGACCTCACCTGGAAGCAGATGTTCGACACCTTCTCCTGCACCGAGTGCGGGCGCTGCCAGGACGTCTGCCCCGCCTTTGCAACCGGCAAGGAGCTGTCGCCGAAGCTGCTCATCATGGCGCTCCGCGACCAGGTGTTCGATGAGGGCCCGGACCTCGTGCGCAGCGCCGAGGGCTTCGAGCCCAAGCCGCTAGTGCCGAACGCAGTGACCGACAACGTCGTCTGGGACTGCGTGACCTGCGGCGCCTGCGTTCGCGAGTGCCCGGTGTCGATCGAGCACGTAGACCACATCATCGACCTGCGCCGCCACCTCGTGATGATGGACTCTCGCTTCCCAAGCGAGTCGGAGCAGATGCTGCGCGACGTCGAACGCGCCTCGAACCCCTGGGGCAAGCCGCAGACCGAGCGCGCCGACTGGGCCGAGGAGCTCGGCGTGCGCGTGCTCGAGCCGGGCGAGCCTCCGCCCGAGGTCCTCTACTGGGTCGGTTGCGCGGCATCGTTCGACGAGCGCGCGCGGACCGCGGCGCAGTCCACGGCCAAGCTGCTGAAGGCCGCCGGGGTCGACTTCGCGATCCTCGGCCCGCGCGAGTCGTGCACGGGGGACCCGGCGCGGCGGATGGGCAACGAGTACCTATTCCAGGCGCACGCGGAGCAGAACGTCGCCACGCTGAACGACGCCGGCGTCACGAAGATCGTCGCGAGCTGCCCGCACTGCTTCAACACGCTCGGCAACGAGTACCCCGATTTCGGCGGCAGCTATGAGGTGGTCCATCACAGCGAGCTGCTGGCCGAGCTCGTGCGCGAGGGCCGGCTCGAGACGAGCGCGGGCGACGAGCGGATCACCTACCACGACTCGTGCTACCTGGCCCGCCACAACGACGTGCTCGCCGATCCGCGCGAGCTCGTCGAGGCGGTCGGCACGCCGGTCGAGATGGAGCGCAGCGGCAAGCGCACCTTCTGCTGCGGCGCGGGCGGCGCGCACATGTGGATGGAGGAGCGCGCCGGGCTCATCAACGAGACACGCGCGCGCGAGGCGGCCGGCACCGGGGCCGAGACGCTCGCCGTGGCCTGCCCCTTCTGCACGGTGATGCTCGACGACGGTGTGCGCGCGAACGGGGACGAGCTGCGGGTCGCGGACGTATCGACGCTCCTCGCGGAGCGGTTGGACAAGGGGGCTGCCGGGGGTCACTGAAGTTCGTCAACCGGGAGTTGACAAACCTCATGGACCCTCGCGACCGGGGGTAGTCGCCGCCGGCCCGGCTCTTCGGCGGCGTGCTGTTCACGGCTGCTGCGTGGCGAGCCGGTCCAGGGTCCTCCGGCGCCAGCGCTCGGTGCGCTCCACCTCGTTGAAGGTGTAGAGGTGGAAGCCGGCGATGCGGGCCTCCGGGTCGGCGGCGGCCGGCGCGAGCTCGCGCACGAGGCCGTCGGGGCTGAAGCGGCGCGTCAGCAGCCGCCGCAGCCAGCCATGCTGGTGGCTGAGAAAACGGGTCGACTCGCCGAGACCGATCTTCACTGAGATGCGGACGAGCTTGCGGTAGTGGACTATCCCGGGCAGGCCGATCCAGATCGGCAGGTGGGTGCCGCGCTCGCGGACCTTGTGGATCCAGTCGACGATGGTGCCGGCGTCGAAGCAGATCTGGCTGATGATGTCCGTGGCCATCTCGGCCTTCGCGAACATCGCCCGGATCGTCTCCTCGTCCGAGATCAGGTGATGGCTCTCGGGGTAGCCCGTAATGCCGATCTCGTCGAACGCGGCGCGGCGCTCCCCCATCGCCGCGAGCAGCGCCGCGGCGCTCTCGAACGCGCCGGCGGCTTCGCTCGTGTCGCCGGCGGGAACGAACAGCCGGCGGATACCGGCAGCCTCGATGCGGGCCAGCAACTCGTCGAGCTGCGCCGCGTCGCGGACCTGGCGCGCGGGCAGGTGCGGGACCACCTGGTAGCCGTCTCGGGCGAGCCGCTCGCTCAGCTCGAGCGTCGCCTCGATGCCCCTGCTCGGCGAGCCCGTGACCGTGATCGTCACGTCGCTGCCGAGCGAGGAGGCGATGTCGTCCTCGATCCCCTCTAGCGGCAGCACCTCGTAGCGCGGCCGGCGGAGGAGCTCGGCCAGTGCGCTCGCCGCGCTCGCGTCCAGGGCGGCGCCCATCCTGATATATCAGGCTATAGGATTGTCGCCGCGACCGGTCCTAGGATCGTCGCTACCAGATGGCCGCCACACCGACCCCCGCCGACGTCGAGGCCCCGAGCGCCGGGCTGGTCGCCGAGCGGGCCTACCTCCAGCTGCGCGACCAGATCGTCACGCTGCGGCTCGCCCCCGGCACCGTCCTGCGCGAGGACGCGCTCATGCGCGACATGAAGATCGGGCGGACGCCCCTGCGCGAGGCGGTCAAGCGACTGGCGCTCGAGAATCTCGTGGCGGTGCAGCCGCGGCGCGGCACCTTCGTCACCGGCGTCGAGGCCTCCGACATCGTGAGCATCTCGGAGGTGCGCGCCGAGCTCGAGAGCTACGCGGCCGAGCTCGCCGCGCTGCGCATGAACGGCGAGGCACGCGATGCGGCCGAGGCGCTGCTCCAGGAGATCGACGAGGTCACCCGCCCACACGACCAGGAGTGGCTGATGCGCTTCGACGAGCGCATCCATCGCTTCACCTGGGAGGCGACCGGCAACCGCTACCTCGTCGACACGCTCGAGCAGTACTTCACGCACTCGCTGCGCATCTGGTACCTCGTGCTCGACCGCGTGCCCGGCCTCGGCCACTCCGTCCACGACCAGATGCACCTGCTGAACGCGCTCGTCGAGCGCGACGGCGAGCGCGCCCGGACGATCATGCGCGAGCACGTGCTCGAGTTCCAGCGCGAGATCCTTGCGGCGTTCAGCCGCGGCTGAGCCGGCGCTCCGTCACGAACGCAACAGCCTCCAGCCGCGCACGAACCAGCTCGCACCTGTGAGGTCGCGAAGGCGGCCGCGGCCGTGGGTCTCCAGGTGCGTAGCCAGCGCGAGCAGGACCTGGGCGGTGGTCAGCGCGTCGCCCTCCGCGACGTGCGGGCGGTGGGCCGGCAGGCCCAGACCGCCGGCGACGGCCGCCAGCGGAGTCCAGCCCGGATCGCCGCTTCCACGCAGGATCGAGAGCATCCGCCATAGGAGGGCGGTGTCGACGATCCGGTGCGGCAGCCGGGTCCCGAGCGCTCGCAGCGGCCGCCGCAGGAAGGCCCGCTCAACCCACGCGGCGTGGGCGACCGGGATGCGGCCACGCAGAGCGGCCGCGAGCGGCAGCAGCGCCTCGGTCGCGGTGGGCGCCGCGGCCAGGTCGGCCACTCGCAGCCCGTGGATCTCGACCGATGAGGGCGCCGGACCCGCGTCCGGGCGTACGAGCCCGCCCACGCCGGCGCCGGTCAGCACCCGCCCGTCCTCGACCGGCAGCGCCGCGAACGAGACGATCTCGTCCCGCGCGAGATCGAGGCCGGTCGTCTCGACGTCGACGACGAGGAAGCGGGCGCTCCGCCAGGAGCTTCCGCCGCTCACCGCGCGCTGAGGCCGCTCGAAACGCCGACCCCGCGCTGTACGCGCGCGATCGCCCGGAAGGCCTCCTTGAGCGCGGTGCGCGTGACCGACGGCAGGCTCTTCGGGGCGATCAGGTTGTCCGGCCGTCGTCCATCACGGAGCTGCCCGACCTGGTGCTCCATGCGCAGCTCGCACATCAGCTCGAGCGCATCGCGGAGGACGGCGGCGTCGCCCGCCTCGAGCGTCCCGGCAGCCTCGGAGGCGCGCAGGCGCTCGTTCGTCGAGGCGGCTGCCACCCCGGCCGCCAGTGCGCTCCAGCGGGCGAGCGACTCGATCGGGAGCAGGCCGCCCCGCTTGATGTCGAGCACCCCGCGGCGCTCGCCGGTCGAGTGGAGCACGAAGTCGCGCAGGAAGCCCGTCGGTGGCTTCTCGGCGAGCGCCGCGGCGCGCAGCCGGCTGAGCAGCTGCTCCCTGCCCGGGGCGCGTGCCGCAGCGTCGCTGATCCGCTTGGCGAGGGCGGTCGTGCCCCACACCGCGTCGCTCTCGATCACGACCGACATGATGATCAGGCCGCGCCCCTCGTCCGGGTCGCGGCTCCAGGCTGCGATCGCCTGCTCCCAGTCACCGATCGAGCGGGTGAAGAGCGGCTTCCCCGCGACCGCGCCCTGCGGGTCGCTGTGCAGTCCTGCCGCCTCTACCCCCTCCACCACCCGCTGCGCCACCGCCCCGAGCCGCTCGCGAAGCTCGGGGTCGTCGCCCGTCCCCTCCCACGCCAGCGCCGAGTCGACGTCGGAGCTGGGAAACGGCTCGCGGCGCCCGTAGCTCCCCGTGGCCAGCCACGTGTACGGCACCGGGGGCCCGCCCAGGTCGTCGTGGGCGAGCTCGATCAGGCGCCGCACGATCGTGTCGTGGATCCCGGCGATCGTGCGGCTGATCGCGGCCGCGGGCACGTCGGCGTCGTGCAGCGCGATGATCGTTACGGGCAGCTCCGCCGCCGCACCTGCCACCTCCGCCTCGGACGCGCCGCGGGCGATCCGCGCGCGCAGGCGAAAGGGAGCGCGCTGCTCGCTCGCCATCAGGTCGACGTCGTCGAGCACCCCGAGAATCCCGTCGGGGCCCCGGACCGGTAGGTGGCGGATCCCGTGATCCAGCATCTCGAGCAGGGCCTCGGTGCCTGACCGATCGCGCGCGACGGTCCACGCCGGGGCGCTCATGACGTCGGAGATCGGCGTCCCGGGTCCCGCCCCGTCGGCGACCACGCGCGTGCGCAGGTCGCGGTCGGTGACGATGCCGAGCGTGTCGCCCAGGTCTACGAGGACGCAGGTGACGCCCCGTTCGACCATCCGCCGCGCCGCCTCCTGCACCCCGGTCTCGGGCGGCAGGACGAGCGCGGGAGCGCGGATCAGGTCGCGGACCGGCCGGCCCGCGGCGGAGGGGGCGGGCCCCTCCTCCGGGCGCGTCAGCAGGTGGACGTCCTTCGCCATCGAGCGGACCACGAAGCGCACCGCCGCCGGCCGCTCGAGCACGGGCAGGATCGCCTGCTCCGGAAAGCGATAGACCAGTGTGTCCTCGGCGGCGCGGGCTACGAAGCCGAGCGGCGCGTCCTGTAGGAGCGAGGCAAATGCGAACATCTCGCCCTCCGCGAGCAGGTCGTGGAGCCGCCCGTCCACCAGGAGCTCGACCGAACCGCGGCGCACGACGTAGGCGTGGCGCGAGGTCGCCTCGGCGCTCTCGAGGATCGCCGTTCCGGTCGCGTAGAACTCGATCTCGGCCGAGCTCGCCACGTGATCGAGCGTCTCCTCGTCGAGCGTGTCGAACGGCGGATGCTGAGCCAGGAATTGGGCGATGTCGTGCATGCCTACGTCAAACTGATATATCACCCTTGACAGGGCCCCACGGACGCTGTGATATTCGCACTGGGGAGTCCAAGAGCGGCGCCGCCCGTACCCCGGGGGCGACCGTCACCTACCACCAGGGAGGGCGCACGTGGCCACCACGTCTGCCGGCGATCACTCCGACGAGCTTGCCGAGTTCGGGTACAAGCAGGAGCTCGACAGGAGCATCGGGAGGTTCGCGAGCTTCGCCGCCGGGGTCAGCTACATCTCGATCCTCACGGGCGTCTTCCAGCTCTTCTACTTCGGCTTCGCATTCGGCGGCCCGGCGTACTGGTGGACCTGGCCGATGGTGTTCGTCGGCCAGCTGATGGTCGCGCTCTGCTTCGCCGAGCTCGCGGCCAACTTCCCGGTGGCAGGGTCGATCTACAACTGGGGGAAGATGCTCGCGAGCGCCACCGTCGCCTGGCTGGGCGGCTGGATGATGCTCACCGCCTCGATCGTCACGATCGCCGCCGTCGCGCTCGCCTACCAGATCACGCTGCCGGAGATCTCGGACTTCTTCTGGTTCTACGGCGACGGCTCGGGAGACAACGACTTCGCGATCAACGCGGTCATCCTCGGCAGCGTCCTCATCATCTTCACCACGCTGATCAACGCGCTCGGAGTGAAGCTGATGTCCCGCATCAACAGCACGGGCGTCTTCATCGAGCTGATCGCGGCCGTGGTCCTGATCGTCGCGTTGCTCGCCAGCGCCACGCGCGGTCCGGACGTGGTGTTCGAGACGCACGGCACCGGCGCAGGCCACGAGTGGGGCTACTTCGGCGCCTTCCTCGCCGCCTCGCTCGCCTCGGCCTACGTGATGTACGGCTTCGACACCGCGAGCTCTCTCGGCGAGGAGACCCACGAGCCGCGCAAGACGGCGCCGATAGCGATCATGCGCGCCGTGATCGCCTCGTTCGTGCTCGGCGGGCTGATCATCCTGTTCGCGATGATGGCCGTGGGCAACATCAACGCGCCCCAGATCGGCGAGTTCGGCGGGCTCCAGTACATCATCCTCGACGTCTTCGGCGACACCGTCGGGAAGATCTTCCTGATCTGCGTGGTGATCGCCGTGACGGTCTGCTGCCTCGCCGTCCACACCGCGACGATCCGCATGGCGTTCGCGATGGCGCGCGACAACAACCTGCCTGCCGGTGAGCGCGTCGCGACGGTTCATCCGAAGACCAAGACGCCGATCGTGCCGGCCGTGATCAGCGGCGTGCTCGCGATCCTGATCCTCGTCGTGAACATCGGGAACGATCAGATCTTCACGGTGATCACGAGCATCGGGATCATCATGATCTACATCGCCTATCTGCTGGTCACGGTCCCGATGCTGGGCAAGCGGTTCAAGGGCGAGTGGCCGCCGAAGCACCCGCGAGGGCCAGAAGTACTTCACGCTCGGCAAGCTGGGGCTGCCGATCAACCTGCTCGCCGTCGGCTGGGGCACCTTCATGGCGATCAACCTGGCCTGGCCGCGCAAGGACGTCTACAACGCGTCCGCGCCGTTCCACTGGTACCTGCAGTACGGCGCGATCCTCTTCATCGGAATCGTCTTCTTCGGCGGCCTTGCCTGGTACTGGTTCGTGCAGCGCCACAAGACCGGGGTGCTGGACTCGCACCGGTTCGAGTCGTCGTCGCCGGCCGTCGACGAGCTGTCGGCGCTGCCGGAATCCGCTCCTTGAGCACCCGCATGTTCATCGACGGCGAGTGGTGCGACGCCGCGAGCGGCGCCACCGTCGAAGCCACGAGCCCGGCCACGGGCGAGTCGCTCGGGCCCCGTGGCCGAGGGCGATCGAGAGGATGCGCGGCGCGCGATCGCCGCCGCGAACGCCGCCTTCCCGTCCTGGGCCGCGCGCACCGGCTTCGAGCGCGCCGCGCTCCTCCATCGCGTCGCCGACGCGTGCGAGCGGCGCGCGGACGAGCTCGCCCGCGTGCTCACGCTCGACCAGGGCAAGCCGCTGAAGGCGGAGGCCGAGGTCGAGGTGGGCGAGCTCGATCGAGTTCTTCCGCATGGCCGCGGAGGACGGCAAGCGGATCCAGGGCACGATCCCGGAGAGCGCCGCCCCGGGCCGGCGCGTGCTGCTCCTGCGGAGGCCGCTCGGCGTGCTCGGCCTGATCACGCCCTGGAACTGGCCCTACACGATGCCCGCCGAGGTGCTCGCGCCCGCGCTCGCCTGCGGCAACTGCGTTGTGTGGACTCCCGCTCCCTCGACGGCCGTCTGCTCCGGCCTGCTCGCGGAGTGCGTGGCGGAGGCGGACCTACCGCCGGGCGTCTTCAACTTCGTGCTCGGCCCGGGGCCCGAGGTGGGCGACGAGCTCGCCGTCAACCCCGGCACGCGCGCGGTCGCGTTCACCGGCTCGACGCAGACCGGCCTGATCGTGTCGCGCCAGGCGGCCGGCAAGGCGCAGCTGCTCGAGATGGGCGGCAACGGGCCCGTTCGTCGTGATGGACGACGCCGACCTCGCCGCGGCGGCCGATGCCGCGCGCGTCGGCTGCTTCCTCGGCGCCGGCCAGAGCTGCTCCGCGG
>CAVTFR010000020.1:0-71005 GCA_963734025.1 uncultured Thermoleophilaceae bacterium | reverse complement strand
GAATGCCGGCTCACGAAAATGGCAAGTTTTTACGGACGCGGTACAGGTCCGAAGTGGACGCGCCGTGGCGGCGAGATTGTCTGCAGAGAACAGTCGTAGCCGTATGTTTGCGAGGGCGGTGCGAAGCAACGGCAACAGCGATCTTCGACGTTTCAAAGCCAGAGCCGCTGTTCGACGCCGGACCCAGTGATGACAGGGGCCTTGATCGGGGCTGGGATGTCACGGCCGACGGAGAGCGTTTCCTGATTCGCGTACGCGACAGTGTCTCGAAAGACCAGACGCTGCCCGGGAACTGATTCTGATCCAGAATGGGGTGACGAACTGAAACGTCTCGTTCCAGTACCGCCGAAGTAGTCAATCGGTTTTGGCTGTCAAAGGGCGGGAGCAATCGGTCCACAGCCGCACCCCAATTTTATTGAGGTTTCTGGTCCGGCTGCCCTCGGTTGAGGCGATGGGGAGGTGGCGGGAGCGAGGAAGATGGGTGACGGAGCTGAGAGGGCGCCCGGAGTCGCTGTAGCTCGTGCCGTATAATGCGCGCACCTCCCAAATATGAGTCTTCTCCCCGGCGCCCGCATCGGGCCTTACGAGATCGTTGCCGCCGTTGGTGCCGGCGGCATGGGAGAGGTCTACAAGGCTCGCGACACGCGCCTTAAACGCGATGTCGCTATCAAGGCCCTGCCCGAGACCTTCCCAGCGATCCCAACGGCTCGCTCGATTCCAGCGGGAGGCGGAGTTTCTCGCGTCGCTAAACCACCCGAACATCGCGCATTCCACGGCCTCGAAGAAGCCGGTCCCGCGCGCGCGCTGGTCATGGAGTTTGTTGAAGGTGAGGCCTCGCACAGAGGATCGCTCGTGGACCAATCCCGATCGGTGACGCCTTGCCGATCGCCCGCCAGATCGCGGAGGCGCTGGAAGCCGCGCATGAGCAGGGCATCATCCACCGAGATCTCAAGCCTGCGAATATAAAAGTTCGTGCAGATGGCGCATGAAGGTCTTGACTTCCGGATAGCCAAGGCACTGGACCGCGGCGCTTCGGCACTTGCTGCGGCTTCCACAAACTCACCGACGATCACCCGTCCGCGGAGATGACACAGGTGGGTGTTGTTCTGGGCACTGTGCGTACATGCCCCCGGAGCAGGCGAAAGGACTGCTGGTCGATAAGCGCGCGGACATCTGGGCGTTTGGGTGTGTGCTCTACGAAATGCTGACCTCCGTGCGGCCGTTCGCTAGACAAGGCACCAATGAAACCCTCGACGCCGTCGCCAACTCGGAGGTCGATTGGACAAAACTGCCGGCTAGTCTCTCCCCGTTACACGTACATACCTGCGCCGCTGCCTGGAGAAGGACCCGAAGCAGAGGGTGCGCGACATTGGCGACATGCGGCTCGCGCTGGCCGGCGCCTTTGACGTTACGCCCGAACTTGTCGATAGCAAGAACATCGCTCAGGCTGTACCTCGAACGTGGCAACGAGCAGTGGCGTGGATAGGGGCCCTCGTTATCGTAAGCGCTGCGACGGGGACAGTCGTGTGGCGGCTGGCGACTGATTCGAGCGTCCCATCACGTTTCCCCTTCATCCACCTGAAGGAAGCGAGTTGAACGAAGGAGCGATGCACCGTCGCCACACTTTGCGCGACGGCCGCCATCTCGCCTACGTTGCGCCCCTCGAGTCCACGCCGGTCGTCTGGGTCCAACGGCTCGCAATTTCCGGGCGCGCCCACTACCCGGATCAAGGGGCAGATTTTCCTTTTTGGTCGCCGGAAGCCGACTTCATCGCCTTCGCGGTGAGGGGGCGACTGAAGAAGATTGCGATAACGGGGATCGTGCGCCACAGGATCTGTGCACCTGTAGCGCGGAACGATGGCACTCTGGAGCCCCGACGGAACGGTGGTCTTCGCGGAGGATGCCGGACTCTATTGGATCTCGTCCGATCGGGGCGAGCAATTGCGGCGACCCAGGTCGATAAGGAGGGCAACGTTTCCATCGGTTTCCATTGATGCTGCCGGACGGCCGACGTTTCTGTATCTCATCCGAAATACGCAACACGAATATCGGGGCATCTATCTGGGCTCGCTGGGTGATCCGCATCGGCCAGCGATGCGCTTCCGGTCATTCGAATAGCGCGATGGCCTCAGCCCGGCCGGCCGACCGTCCCTGTTCTTCGTTCGCGATCTCACGCTGCTCGCGCAGCCATTCGATCCAGTACGCGGAGAAGTTTCCGGAGATGCCCGTGTCGTGGCGCGCCCGGTGTACGGGCGCAGCCGGTCGACTCGTGGCCCGTTTGCCGTTGCTGGTCGGTCGCTCGGAGTACCGCCGACATCGTTGTCGAACAGCCAATTGCACTGGATGGACCGCCCAGTTCCCAGCGGAGCCGTCGGAGCTCAGCCGCGGATTACAGTTTCCCCGGGCTCTTGCCGGATGGAAGCAGGCCGGCCGTCGCCGCCGAGGCCGAAAGACGGGTCTCCGGGACATCTGGCTATTTGATCTCGAGCGGGGCGTAGGCGAACGCCTCCGCAAATCCCGTTGGCGCCGGCTTCCCGATGTGGGCGCCGACGGGAGTAAGGTCATCTTTGCATCGACACGTTCGGGATTTGGGACATGTACCAAGGGCAGCAAACGGAAACGGAACAACGAGCGTATCTTCGATGCACCGACCCCGGACTTCCAGGGAGGCGTGCCTCGCGCATGCCGCCGTTTTCTGCTCTTCGGGAACGTCAGCGATCTACGGTAGAACCGCTCGACGGCCGAGCGCCAGCCCTATTGGCTCGCCACCGCGTCAGGTGGCCGCATCTCGCCCCATGACCGCTGGCTGGCGTACCACATCTACTGAGGGCGGTGAGCGGCAGGTCTACCTGACGACCTTCCGAAACCGACAAAGAGATCGCGAATCTCGACTAACGGCGGCGAGATCCCCAGTGGCGACGCGACGGGAGGGAGTGGATACATCGCGCCAACAGACGCTCATGGTGTACGCGTGCGGCCGGATGGGACGTTTTCGAGGACCCTGAGCCGCTCTTCCGAGCGTCTTTCGATTCACTTCCTGGCGTTCGGTTCGGCCTATTCACCTGCCCCAAACGGCAGCGATTTCTCGTCAGCGAGCGCACCGAGGACGCCGACCCGCTGCTGACTGTGACGTTGAATTGGACTCCCGATGGACGCTGATTGTCCTCAGTAGTGTTTATCGCGGACACGCAGATTCTCCAATAATTCTCCGTCGCCCGTGCTCCCAGCTCGGGCGCGACGTCGCGGTCAAGTTCGGCCTGGGCTGCGATCGATAGTGCGGCAAGCAGAACGTACAACGTCGCCACCGACTGGCCGAATCCAGCCATTGCTGCGCGATCGCGGCCGGGCGGCCAAACAATCAGAGGTACCAGGGCTACTAGAATTTGTCCTGGACCCCAGCACAGTGCTTTCTCGAATCGCGTCATCATCAGCAGGGCTCCGAAGCGATGACCCTGCAGCCTTCGGAGTAGCTTTGCAAGCTCGTTGACCCGCAACATACTGGATCGCTATGAGGCCCTAGCGCTTTTATGCCCTCCGTCTCGGCCTGGTCCCAAGTGATTCGCCGGCACATCCACCTCGAACCTCAATGTTCACTAGCGTCGCGACGAAGGGGCATCAGGCCCACAGCCGCATCCCAGTTTCATTGACGTTCTTGTGGGGCTGCCGTCAGTTGAGGCCACTGGGCGCTGGAGGGAGCGGGGGAGGATGCAGAGGAGATGAGGGTAGCCCGCCTGACCGCTCCCCAGGGTGATCACGCTGACCAGGGTGTCCTGCCTCAGGACGAGCCAACCGCGGGAATTCTAAACACTGCGGCGTCACCCAGTGCCTTTCGTGGTGGCCCAGATTTCACCAGTTCGAACCCATTATCAGCCGGCTTAACCGCCATCGGTCAGGTTTCCCGTGCCGAAACGGGTACGGGCCAGACATGGTCCACCGACGAGAATTCTATACGCATGCTCGACATCCACACGGTCGGCAATGCTGAACCCGCGCCGTGTAGAATCGCTTTACTACGACATGCCCGACACAATTGCTCACTATCGCGTGGTGTCCAAGCTCGGCGAAGGCGGCATGGGCGTGGTCTACGCCGCGACCGACGAACGGCTCCAGCGTCGCGTCGCCCTCAAGATGGTGCGTGGCACCTGCGATGAGTTGTCGCGTGAGCGCCTCTGGCGCGAAGCGCGCGCAGCGGCCAGCGTGTCTCATCCCAACGTGTGCCAGCTTTACGAAGTCGGCGAAGCCAACGGCGAGCTGTTCATTGCCATGGAGTTGCTCGAGGGCGAACCGCTGTCGGCACGGCTCGCCCGCGGGCCGATCCCGCTGCCTACGAGTGTCGACATCACGCTTGCGGTCTTTCGGCTTTGGAGGCGATTCACGCGCGCGGATCGTCCATCGCGACCTCAAGCCATCAAACATCTTCCTCACTGCACACGGTATCAAGCTGCTCGACTTCGGTCTGGCCCGCGGGGTGCAGGAGGTGAGCGCGCAGACGCAGGCCAGCATGACCATGGCGGGCACCGTCATGGGCACGCCGCACTACATGTCGCCGGAGCAGCTCACTGGCAGCCCGTTGGATGGACGCTCCGATTTGTTCGCCGTCGGCGCCATACTCTTCGAACTGGTCGTGGGAAAGGCCGCGTTCCCCGGCGAGACCGTCGCCCAGGTGTTCCACGCCGTCATTTACGAGCCACTGCCGTCGCTCGATCGATCGCCGGCGCTGGCCGCCGTTAAACCGATCCTGCATCAGGCAACTTGCAAGAAGCCGGCGGACCGCTACGCCGTCGCCACCGCCATGGCGCAGGCGCTTCGTCCACCCGGAATCTGAGTGACTCCGGAGTCGCGCCAGTCGCGCGCACAATGACGCGCTTGATTGTTCTCCCCTTCCGGATGCTGCGGCCCGATCCCGAGATTGATTTCCTATCGTTCAGTTCGCCGACGCCATCTCCGCGTCGCTCGGCAGTCTCACGTCCTTGGTCGTGCGATCGAGCCTGGTAGCCGCCCGCTTCAAGGCCGAAGCGCCCGACTTGGCCGCGGTTGCCACCGAGCTCGATGTCAACGCGGCGGTGACCGGGACGCTATTCCGCGCCGGCAGCGAAGTGCGCGTGGCCACACAGCTTGTCGAGGCGCCTGGCGGCCGACTGCTCTGGTCGCGGACGACACAACTCACGCTCAACGATATCCTTCAGCTCCAAGACGATCCCACTCACCAGATCGTTGAGTCGCTGTCGCTGCCGTTGTCGGCGCGCGAAGAGCGGCTGCTCTCGTGCGACGCGCCAGCCAACGCGCGATTGTACGAATAGCTCCTTCGGGCCGACGAGCTCGCCTCGGATCCAAAGAGCTGGGCCATCGCACGCGGCCTGTACGAACAGGCCGTGCAGGAGGATCCGCGGTACGCGCCCCGCGTGGGCCGGCTTGCCGTGTCCGCCGCCTGATCGGCTAGCTCGGCGGCGGGACCAGTAACGAGTTGGCTGGTGCGGAAGCAGCGCTCACTCGGGGCCTCAGTTAATTCGGCCTCCATTGGCGCACAGCCTGACGGCGCAACTCGACATCCATCGCGGGCGAGCGCGCGAGGCAATGGGGCGGCCTGAATCAGGCCAGCCGACGCAGGACGGATCCGGAGCTGTTCGGCGGCCTCGTCTACGCGTGTCGCTCTTGCGGGGCTGGACGGGTCGCGTCGCGCCGACGAAGCGGCACGGTGTCTCAATCCCGGAATCAAGACATCGGTGATTCATACGCTGTGGATGCTTCGGGACTACGAGGCCGTTCTGGCGAGCAAGGTGGAGGCACCCTTGGTGGTCGGCTTCGCCCTCGTTGCCCTCGGGCGTGAGAACGAGGCGCTGGGTTTCCTGGCGAGTCGCGAGCCGAAGTTGCCGCCGAAACTTCAACACATGATTGGCGTCCTGCGCGCGCTTCTCGAAAACGATCCGCGGACGCCCTGACGGCGATTCAGGCCATCGCCTCGTCTGGCTTCCCGTACCCGGAGGCTCTCTACTACCTCGCGCGTCAGGCCGCTCGCCTGGGCGCCGCCGAGGACGCCGTTGCGCTGCTCGAGAGCGAACGGCCGTGGGCTTCTGCTGTTATCCGCTGCTCGTGTCCGAAGTGGCTGGATCCCGTACGGAGTGGGCCCGAGTTCGCCGATGTGCCGCTCAGGCGAAGCGTGAGACGAGTTGGCGGCCGCTGCGTTTGCCGCTGCTGGCGGCGACCAGTCTCGAGGTGCGCTCTAGCGCATAACTTAGCGCCCATTCGCCTTCGGGCCTGCATCTATTGCGCGCAGGCGCTGCGCAAACACATTCATGGGTCAGGCAACGAACTCCACTCCGAAGCGCCGCGCGTCCTAGCCTTTCGGGCTTGCGAAGCTGGCGGATCCAGAAGTCTCTGCCGGAACGACGGTCACGCTGGACGGCAAAGCGATCATCGAGAACGGTCAGCTGAAAATCTGAGGAGCAGGCAAGAAATTAACGGCTGTAAGAGGTGCGTCTCTATGTGAAGACCGCGATTGTGATAGGAGTGTGATACCTAGGCTTCAGAACCGCAAAGAATATGACAGTTTACAGTGACACACCGAGCGATACTTTCAAGCGGCTAATTCGTTGAGGGCGTGCGCGTTGAGGTCTCTGCGTATCCCTCGGTGTCCCTCGCAAGCTTCGCTTTCCAGCGTGCTCCTTCAACCACTCGGACATCTCTCCTTTTAGAGTTAACAACTTGCGGGTGCCTGAATTGAATTTCCGTCGATTGTGATACGTCCTCTAATGTGCTGCGATGACTTACGGGTCTTTCCAGTATAGCCGAGCACGTTGTGGACGGTCCGTCGCTACCCTCAGTTAGCGGCTCGACAGGCGTGCCCGAGCGCCAGCTCAAAACGAGAACTGAATCCCGACGCGCGCGGAGTGCGGGAGTGCCGGATACAGATCCATTTCTTCGACGCCACCAGGCGGCTCACCAGGCAGACGCGACGGGTAGAGTCGTCCGCCTGCATCGTCAGTTACCTACAGTGCGCCGGCAGCAGCAGTGTTCCAGCGGAGGCGCAAGACCCGCGCTATGGAGATCCTGTGAGACGCAGAAAGCGAACTGCGTTGTGATAGAGAATGTCTCGCTTCTGTTCCTCCGTTAGGAATGGCGCCTGTTCAATCGCTTCAATGCCTTCTCCGATCTTCTCCGGCCAGCGCATCTGATCCGAGCCGAACATCAGCCGCTTGCCGAGACCGGCTCGCACGAACGCCTCCAGATAGTCGTAGAAAGCAAGGCGCGGGATCACCCAGCTCATGGTCGACATTTCGGCATGGAGCTGCGGGTACTGATACATCATCGCGATCATTTCGCCACGATAGGGATACCCCGCATTCTCGACAAAAAGCTGGAGTTTCGGGTGGCGGACGAGCACATCCTCAGCAACACGGGGTTGCCGGCGGCAGCCAAAGCCCGGCAAATATGGCACTCCCCTCCGTGTGAATAAGCACGGGCAGGTCGAGTTCTTCGGCAAGTCGAGGACGGTTCAAGAGCCGGGTCGTTCGGCGGCACCGCGGCCGAGCGGCTGCTCGTGCACGAGGCGGTGCGCGAGGAGTTCGTCGAGCTCCTGGCCGGCGAGGTGGAGCGCGAGGTCCGGCTCGGGGACCCGTTCGACGACTCGACGACGATGGGCCCCGTCAACAACGAGGCCGGCGCCTTGAAGATGGACGAGCACGTGGGCGACGCGGTCGAGCGCGGCGCGCGCGTCGTGACCGGGGGCACCCGGGCCTCCGGCTTCCCGACCAGCCTCTACTGGGAGCCGACGGTCCTGGACGAGGTCCCGGCCGACTCGATCGCGGTCACGCAAGAGACGTTCGGCCCGATCGCGCCGATCATGGGCATCTCGTCGCTCGAGGATGCGATCGAGCAGACGAACGTGCAGACCTACGGGCTGATGGCGGCGATCTTCACCGCCGACCTCGGCGCCGGGATGCGCTACGCCGATTCGGTCCACATGGGCCTCGTCAACATCAACGAGACCACGAACTACTGGGAGCCGCACCTCCCCTGGGGCGGGCGAGCCCGCTCCGAGAGCGGCATCGGACGGGTCGGCGGGCCGTATCCGATGGACACGCTCACCGAGCTCCAGACGGTCCTCATCCGTACCTGACGACGCGCCGCCCGCCTCAGTGTTAGGCGACGGCGAAGCCGCTGGCGGGCGGCCTGAACCCTGATATATCATCGCTCGCAGATGAGGGAGACGGGCAGCGGCAGCGTCGCTCCCACCGTGGAGGGGCCCCCCGCCGGCAGCGACAACGGCGAGCCGGTCGTCCGCGCCGAAGGCGTGTGGAAGGTGTTCGGCCCCCATGCCGACAGGCTGATCGGAACGCCCGATTGCGATCTGCCGCCGCGGGAGCTCCGCCAGAAGACCGGCTGCGTCGTCGCCGTGCGCGACGTGTCGATCGAGATCCAGCCGGGCGAGGTCTTCGTGGTCATGGGACTGTCCGGCTCGGGCAAGTCGACGCTCGTCCGCACGCTGATCCGTCTGATCGAGCCGAGCGCCGGCAAGATCAGCATCACCGGCCAGGACGTGATGGCGGCCGACGGGGCCGAGCTGCGCGAGCTGCGCCGGCACACCGTCGCGATGGTCTTCCAGCACTTCGGCCTGCTCGCCCACCGCCGCGTGATCGACAACGTCGCCTTCGGCCTCGAGATCCAGGGCGTGCCGAAGGCTAAGCGGCTGGCGCGCGCCCAGGAGGTGCTGGAGCTCGTGGGCCTCGAGGACGCCGCCAACCAGTTCCCCGACCAGCTCTCGGGCGGCATGCAGCAGCGCGTCGGGCTCGGCCGTGCCTTCGCCGTCGACCCGACGCTCATGCTCTACGACGAGCCCTTCAGCGCGCTCGACCCGCTGATCCGGCGCGACATGCAGGACGAGGTGATCCGCCTGCAGGCGGAGACCGGCAAGACGATGCTGTTCATCACGCACGACCTGGCCGAGGCCCTGCGGCTCGGCGACCGGATCGCGATCATGCGTGACGGCGGCATCGTGCAGCTCGGCACGCCGGAGGAGCTCGTGGGCTCGCCCGCCGACGAGTACGTCGAGAACTTCACGCGCGACATCCCGCGCACGCACGTCCTCACGCTGCGCTGGATCATGCGCGAGCCGCGCCCGGGCGAGGATTCGGGCGGTCCGGAGCTCGACGTCCATAGCACCGTCAGGGACGCCATCCCCATTGTGGCCGCCACGGACCGCCCGGTGCGCGCGATCGAGGACGGGCGCGTTGTCGGAGTCGTGGACCGCGAGGCGGTGCTCGGCGCGATGGCGGGTGGGGCCGAGGCATCGGGTGGCAGTAGCTAGCGGCAGGCTCGCGGCCCCCGCGGCCTTCGCGCCGGCGTCGCGCTGGCGCAGCCGGCCGGTGCAGGTGGCGGGGATCGTTGCGCTGATCCTGCTGGGCTACGCCGCGCTGAGCGGCGAGTTCCCCTGGCCCGCGTCGCTCACCTGGCAGGAGCTCCCGGAGCGCCTCGACAGCGCTCAGACCTGGCTGCTCGAGCAGCGCACGGCCGAGAACCCGAACATCGTGTTCGCGATCCTCGACGGCTTCCGGGCGCTAGCCGAGTGGCTCGTGACGGCCATCAACAACGTGCTGCTGTGGCTCACCTGGGTCGGCACGATCGCCGCGTCGGTCCTCATCGTGCTGCGCTTCGGCGGCTGGCGGGCGGCGCTGATCGTCTTCGGCGCGTTCGTCTCGTTCGCGCTCATGGGGCTGTGGGAGGAGAGCATCCAGACGCTCGCCCTGATGTCGGCCGCCGTGCTGCTCTCGCTGGCGGTGGGTGTTCCGATCGGGATCGCGGCCGGGCGCTCCGACCGCTTCTACCGAGGACTCACCCCCGCTCTCGACGCGATGCAGATCGTGCCCGCCTTCGCATACCTGATGCCGATCGTGATCCTGTTCTCGGTGGGGCCGGCGGCGGCCGTGATCTGCACGATGATCTACGCGATTCCGCCCGCCGTGCGCATCACCGCGCTCGGCATCCGCGGTGTCACGGCGGACGCCGTCGAAGCCGCGAGCGCCTTTGGCTCGACGCGCGCGCAGACGCTCTTCAAGGTGCAGCTCCCGCTGGCGCGCCGGCAGCTGCTCCTCGCCCTCAACCAGACGATCATGTTCGCGCTCTCGCTCGTCGTGATCGCGGGCCTCATCGGCGGCCGCGGGCTCGGCGACGTCGTGACGAACGGGCTCTACTCGAACGCCGCGCTCGCGATCCTCGCCGGCATCGCGATCGTGATCATGGCGATTGCCCTCGACCGCGCAACCTCCGCGATCGCGGACCGCACCGACCCCGCACGCCGGCACCTGACCGAAGAGGGCCGCAAGCGGCTCCGCCTGATGACGATCGCCACCTTCGCAGCAATCGCCGCGATCGTGCTCGTTGCCCGCGCGCTCGGCGCCGACAGCATCTACCCGGACGAGTTCGAGACGGCCAGCACCGTCTACACGGCAACGATCGAGGACACGCTGCTGGGTTGGATCCAGGACGTGCTCGACTACGTGCAGGACCCGACCTCGTTCGTGTTCGGGATCACCGAGCCGATCGGGAACTTCCTGCTCGAGTACATGCTCGAGCCGCTGCGGAAGGTGCTCGTCGAGACGCCCTGGTTCATCATGCTCGGCGGGCTCACCGCTATAGCCCTCGTGATCAGCGGCCTGCGCCCGGCGATCACGGCGTTCGTGATGCTCGCCGTCATCGGGGTCATGGGCGTCTGGGACCCCGCGATGGACACCCTCTCCCAGGTGCTCGTGGCGACCGCGCTCGCCGTCGCATTCGGGATCGCGATCGGAGTCTGGGCGGCTGAGAGCCCGCGCGTCGAGCGCCTGCTGCGGCCGCTGCTCGACACGCTGCAGACGCTCCCGCAGCTCGTCTACATCATTCCGTTCATCTATCTGATGCCGGTGTCGCGGATCCCCGGCATCGTCGCGTCGGTGCTGTATGCGATACCGGTCGTGATCCGGCTCGTCACGAACGGCCTGCGGGGCGTTCCGCCCGCGGCCGTCGAGGCGGCCTCGTCATTCGGGGCCTCACGGGCGCAGGTGCTGGCCAAGGTGAAGCTGCCGCTCGCGCGCGACTCGATCATGCTCGGCGTCAACCAGGCGATCATCCTGGTGCTCGCCGTCGTCGTGATCGGCGGGCTCGTCGGCTCGGGCGCGCTCGGCGACATGATCGCCCGCGGCCTGCAGCGCAACGAGTTCGGCGAGGGAGTGGTCGCATCGCTCGCGATCCTGGCGCTCGGGATCGCACTCGACCGCGTGACGCAGGGCCAGCGGGCTGCCGCGCTGCGTCGCTCAGGCCGCGGCCCCGGAGGCGGTTGGACGCTTCTTAGACGACAAGGACAACCACGAGGAGGGAATGCGTGATGGAGGGGAAGAGGACTCGCCTCGCGCTGTCGCTTGCGATGGCCCTGGCGCTCGTGCTCCTGGTCGCGGCGTGCGGCGAGGACAAGGAAGAGGACCCGTCGGGACGGTGGCGGGGAAGAGTAGCGCCGTCGGCCGGCAAGGACTGCGGCAAGGTCGCGATCAACGAGAACGCTTGGGCCGGCTCGACGGCCAACGTCTATATCGCCAAGGCGGTCCTCGAGGATGACCTCGGCTGCGAGGTCGAGATCACGAAGATCACCGAGATCCCCGTCTACCAGGCGATGGCCGACGGCAAGGTCGACGCGGTGCTAGAGGACTGGGACCACCCCGACGAGGACAAGCAGTACGTCGAGAAGGCGGGCACCGTCGTCGACGGCGGCCCGCTGGGCGTCGTTGGCCACATCGGCTGGTTCATCCCGCAGTACTTGATGGACGAACATCCCGAGTTCAAGAGCTGGAAGGGCCTGAAGGGCGAGGAGGACCTGTTCAAGACGGCGGAGTCGGGCGACCAGGGTATGTTCCTCGGCGGCGATCCCTCCTATGTGCAGAAGGACAAGGAGCTGATCGAGGCGCTGGACCTGAACTTCAAGCACGTTACCGCCGGCGCCGAGCCGGCCCAGGTCGCGCGCTGGAGCCAGCTCTATAAGCAGAAGAAGCCGGTGCTCTTCTACTGGTACTCGCCGCAGTACCTATTCGCACAGTACGACCTCGCCGAGGTGAAGCTGCCGCCTATCTTCGAGGGGTGTAAGGAGGATGCCAAGGCCGGTGGCGACCCCGAGCAGTACAAGTGTGAGTACATCGAGACCATCATCAACAAGCTGTTCAGCAAGAAGTTCGCTGACAGCGGCTCGCCCGCGTACGACGTGCTGAAGCGGATGAAGATCACGAACGACGGATCAGGAGGCGGTCGCCAAGGCGATCGCAGGCGACAAGGAGGATCCCGAGAAGGCGGGTCAGGACTGGGTCGCGGACAACCGCGACACGGTCGACGCCTGGCTGGGCCAGCAGTAGCCGAGGGTTACGCGGGGCCGCGCTCGAGGTAGCGCGGCTCCGCGAACACCCGCCGTACCATCGGCTCGAAGAAGTCGAGCGGCAGCGACTCGTAGTCCGGGTCGAAGCAGTTCTGGTCGTAGCGCTCGCAGAACTCGGCGCAGGCGTCGAACCACTGGTGACCGCGGTAGCGCTCGCGAGCGTCGCGGTCGCCGCCCGTGAGGTGGCCGTAGTAGTACTCCTGGAAGACGCCGTGGTGTGACACGACCCAGCAGATCTCCTCGGACACGAACGGCTTCAGGACCGCGTTCATCATCTCGCCGTGCGTGTGCGGCGCGAGGACGTCGCCGACGTCGTGCAGCAGCGCCGCCACGACGTACTCCTCGTCGCGGCCGTCGCGGAACGCGTGCGTCGCCGACTGCAGCGAGTGCTCCTTGCGCGTGACCTGGTAGCCGCCGTAGGAGCGGTCGAGCGCCTCGACCGCCTGCGAGCATCCGGTCGGGCAGCTCCCGCAGCATGTCGTCCTCGTAGCGGGCGAGGAGCTCGTAGTCGGCCGCGGTGGCCTCGTCCATGCGGCGGAACGAGACGGTCTCCATGCGGCCACGCTACTAGGCTCCGCGGCCATGAAGCCTGTCACAGGTCGTTGCCTCTGCGGGGCGGTCCGCTTCGAGGTCGAGCCGCCGGTCCGCGACGTCGAGCTCTGCCACTGCGTGGAATGCCGGCGCTGGCACGGCCATGTCTGCGCGATGACCTCCGCGCCGCGGGAGCGGGTGCGTTTCGTGAGTGACGACGGCCTGCGCTGGATCGTCAGCCCCGACAGCGACGCGCATGCTCGGCGCGGGTTCTGCGGCGAATGCGGCTCGAGCCTGTTCTGGGACGCGCCCGGCAAGGAGACGATCAGCATCGCGGCCGGAACGCTCGACCCGCCCACCGGCCTGCGCACGACGGTGCAGATCTACACCCACCAGGCGAGCGACTACTACGAGCTCGATCCGGCGATTCCGTCGGGCTAGTGGACGCTCAGCCGTCGTCCTGGCTGAAGGCCCAGCGCGCTTCGCCGATGGACATGCCCGCCGCAAGGCAGGCGAGCAGCTTCATGCGCGCGGCCTGAGGCGAGAGAAAGCCGGCGGGGATGATCGCCGTGTCGCGCAGGTCCTGCTCCGAGCCGGGGTAGCCGTAGGTGGCGGAGAGGATCACTCCACGCTCGGGACGGCAGTAGGCCACGACCGGGATGCGCTCCGCCGCCTCGGCCCACAGCTCGAGCACGGGCGGCGGGAGGTGGCCGGCGCCGAGCGTGCCGATGACCATCCCGTCTGGATCGGTTGCAAGCGCGGCCCGCGCCAGCGTGCCGTCGTCCCCCGCGGCCGTCGGCACGATCAGCACCGACCCGTTGAGGCTCGGCGGGTCGAGCGGCGGGTTGCGAGGGATCCGCGACCAGATGATCGGATGCCCCTCGGTCACGCGGCCAAGCGGTCCGGTCTGAGGCGAGGAGAAGGCCACGAGGGAGACCGTGTCGGTCTTGCGCACCCCGCGCGCGTGATGGATCTCGCCGCCGAAGCAGACCAGCACACCCATCCCGGCGGCCTCGGCGCTCGCGGCAACGCTCACCGCGTCGACGAGGTTCGCCGGGCCGTCCGCCCCCGGCGCCGAGGCGGGCCGGATTGCCCCGGTGAAGACGATTGGCGCGTCGGCATCGTGGAGGATGTCGCACAGCATCGAGGTCTCCTCGAGCGAGTCGGTGCCGTGAGTCACGACCACGCCGGTGCCCTTGCGGGCTGCGTCGCGGGCCTGGCGGCACACCTCGAGCTGGTCATCCAGGCTGAGGTGGGCGCTCGGCTTGTTGAACACCGTCCTGCTCCGGAGCCCCGCGAAGGCGGCGAGGCGGGGCACATCGGCGATCAGGCCATCGCCGTCGAGCTGGGGCACGGCGCCGGCCTCCCCCTTCATGGAGATGGTCCCGCCCGCGGCCAGCACGAGCACCTGGCGCGCATTCGGCAGCTCGGCGGTCCGGTTCACAGGCTCTACTGGTACCAGCTCTTCGGCGGCTCGCGCGGGGTCGACTCCATGAAGCTCTTGCTGTAGCGCGGCGGGCGGCGCTCGATCTGTTCCATCAGCTGGTTCCACAACCGCTTGACCACCTGCGGGTGGCGCCTCGAGAGCTCGCGGCGCTCATGCGGGTCGTCGGCGATGTCGAACAGCATGTTCCAGGACTTGTCGTTGCGCGCGATCAGCTTCCAGCGGTCTTCGATCACGAACGAGAAGTTCGCGTAGCCCCCGTAGGCGAAGGGCCGCTGGGCCGCGGGCCGGTCGCCACCGAGCAGCGGCGACAGGTCGGTGCCGTCGAGGTTCTTCGCGGGCTCGTGCCCCGCCATGCTCATGAGCGTCGGCCCGACGTCGACGGTCGTGGCGAAGTAGTCGCTCTGCATGCCGGCGCTGCGCCCGTCCGGAGAGCGCAGCATGAGCGGCACGTGGATGAGCTCGTCGAACAGGTAGCTGTCGGACTTGCCTGTGAGGCTGTGCTCGCCCAGAAAGACGCCGTGGTCGGAGACGAGGCCGAGGACGGTGTCCCTGTCGCGGCCCTGCTCCTTCAGCGCGCGCATGAAGTGGCCGAGCCAGGTGTCGACCATCGTCAGGCAGGCCGCGTAGGTGGCCTTGACGAGCCGGATCTGAGACTTCGTGAGGTAGTCCGAGTTGCGATAGCGGACGTCGGCGATGCCCGGAAGCTCGTTGTCCGTGTACATGTCGAGGTACTTCCGCGGCGGCGCCCACAGCTCGTGCGGCGAGAACGAGTCGACGACGAGCAGGAAGGGCTTGTGCCGCCCGGCCTGGCGCATGGCCTTCTCTCCCTGCTTGAACACGCGCGCGGCCGCGTGCTGGCTCTCGTCCACCCCGCGCCCGTTGTCCGCCAGGAACTGGCGCACGCGCCAGATCAGGTGCTCCTCGCGCATGATCGGCGGCAGCCGGCGGACAGCCTCGCTGCGCGGGACGGTGTGCGCGTCACGGCGCTCGCCGCGTTGCCCGAGGACGGGCACGTAGCGGTCCCAGGTCCGGCGGAACGGCTCGAAGGGGCCCGAGTGGCTGAGGAACGGGTTGTCGCTGACGTACGCGGTCCAGTAGCCGCGCCGGCGCATGATCGTGCTGAGGTTCTCGGTGCCGGGCGGCAGCGGCTGCCAGCCTGGGCGCTTCGCCATCCCGTACCAGGGCTGCCAGTCGTCGAAGGGGTAGACCCGCTTGGCGGTCATGATCGAGCGCCGCGCCGGGACCGTGGCCATCGCCTCCGGGAAGACGCGCGTGAAGCGCAGGCTCTCGCGGGCGAGTGCGTCGAGGCTGGGCGTGCGGGCGCTCCCGCCGTAGGCGCCGACGTGATCGGGTCGCAGGGTGTCGATGACGACCAGGACGATGTTGCGCGGCCGCGTCCGCCGCTCCGATTCGGCGCTCAGTGCGTCGACGAGGCCGCAGCCGCTCAGGCCGAGCGCCGCCGCGCCAACCCCAGCCGTCTTCAGCAAGTCGCGGCGCCTCAGTTCCGTAAGGTGTCCCGGGTCCGCCTCGCCTTCTGTTCCGTGTCCACTCGTCACTGGTCAGCGCAACACCGCTTTCGCCTGCCCGTTGCGGCTCTGGCGGCGCTGCTCCTTGCCGTGATCTTTGCAACTGCACCCGTCGTCGCCTCGGCGCAGCCCAATGTGCTGGTTCTGATGACGGACGACCAGACCGCCGATTCGATCTGGGCCATGCCGCGGACGCGCGAGCTGATCGGCGCGGAAGGAGCGACGTTCACGAACAGCTTTGTCAGCTACCCGCGCTGCTGTCCCTCGCGCGCAACCTTCTTCACTGGCCAGTACGCGCACAACCACGGCGTCCTCTCGAACACGCTGCCGTTCGGCAGCTACGACCGGCTCGACACCTCGAGCTGGCTGCCCGGCTGGCTGCAGGCCGCCGGCTACCGCACCGCGCACCTCGGCAAGTTCCTGAACGGCTACGGGGACGTGAACCCGACGGAGGTGCCGCCCGGGTGGGACGAGTGGTACGCGACCACCGGGCGCGAGACCTATCGCTATTGGGGCTACACCGTCAACGAGAACGGCGAGCTCGAGACCTACGGCCGCGATGGCGACCCGGACCTGTACGCGACCGACTTCCAGTCGCGGCGCGCGGCCGAGCTGGTCGAGGACCTGGCTGGGTCGGACGCGCCGTTCTTCCTGTCGGTCGGCTTCCTGGCGCCCCACACCGGGGGGCCGTCCGAGCCGGGCGACCCGCCTGGCGTCGCTACCCCGGCCGTGGCTCCGCGCCACCGCGGGGCGTTCGACATCGAGCCTCTGCCGCGCCGACCCGGCTTCGGCGAGCGCGACGTCTCCGACAAGCCGCCGCGGATCAAGCGGCTTCCCCGCCTGCGGGCGGCCCGGATCGAGCTGATCCGCCAGAAGTACCGGCAGCGACTCGAGGCGCTGCTGGCAGTGGACGAGGGGGTCGAGCGCATCATCGGCGCCCTACGGGATTCGGGCGAACTCGAGAACACGCTCGTCGTCTTCACCTCGGACAACGGTTTCTTCCACGGCGAGCACCGAATTTGGAGCGGCAAGGCACAGGTCTACGAGCCCGGGATCCGGGTGCCGCTGATGATGCGCGGGCCGGGCATCACGCCCGGCCGCCGGGCGAGCCGAATCGTCGGCAACGTCGACCTCGCACCGACGATCCTGGAGGCAGCCGGTGTCGCGCCCTGGCATCCGCTCGACGGCCGCTCGCTGCTGCCGCTCGCGCGCGGCCCCGCGGTGCGCTGGCGCGACCAGCTGCTGCTCGAGGGCGGTGACCGGCTGGGGCTCGACTACGACGGCATCAGGACTCCGCGCTACGTCTACGCGGAGCACCGCGGCGGCGCGCGTGAGCTCTACGACCTGAAGCTCGACCCCTACCAGTTGCGGAGCGTCCACAACTCGCCGGCGTACGCGGCGGTGCGCGCCGAGCTCGAGCTGCGGCTGGCGAACCTGCGCATCTGCGCGGGGAGCAACTGCCGTGTCGCAGTTCCGGGCCTGCCGCGCCCGGTCTTCGGCGTTAGTCTGCCGCGCCCATGAGGGCGATCCAGATAGCGGAGCTCAGCGGACCCCGCGACGCGCTGCGGGAGGCCGACCTGCCCGACCCCGAGCCGTCGCACATGCTGACCCCGGGCCGCGGCGTGGTGGTCGAGGTGCACGCTGCGGGCGTGTCGTTCCCGGAGCTGCTTCAGACGCGCGGCGAGTACCAGATGAAGCCAGAGCTCCCGTTCGTGCCGGGCAGTGAGGTGGGCGGCGTCGTGCTGAGCGCGCCCGACGGCGCCGGCGTCTCGGAGGGCGACCGCGTGGCCGCCTTCTGCATGCTCGGCGGCTTCGCCGAGACCGCAGTGGCGCCGGAGCACTTCGTCTTCTCCCTCCACGACGGGCTCGACTTCGCCCAGGGGGCGAGCCTCGTCCTCAATTACCACACGGCCTATTTCGCGCTCGTGACACGCGGGCGTCTCGCCGAGGGCGAGACCGTTCTGGTGCACGGCGCGGCGGGCGGCGTGGGGACGGCCGCCCTGCAGGTTGCGAAGGGCCTCGGGGCGCGCACGATCGGCGTCGTCTCGAGCGACGAGAAGGAGCGCGTGGCGCGCGAGGCGGGCGCCGACGACGTGGTGCGCTCGGACGGCCCCTGGAAGGACGAGGCGAAGGAGCTCTCCGGCGGCGGCGCCGACGTCGTGATCGACCCCGTGGGCGGCGACCGCTTCACGGACAGCCTGCGCTCGCTGCGCGAGGGCGGCCGCTGCGTGGTGGTCGGCTTCACGGGCGGCTCGATCCCCGAGGTGCGCGTGAACCGGCTCCTGCTGAACAACCTCGAGGTGGTGGGCGCCGGCTGGGGGGCGTACGTGAGCTCCAAGCCCGATGTGGTGCGCTCGATCGGCGAAGCCGTTGGCCGGCTGGCGTCGGAGGGGTTCGTGAAGCCGATCGTGGGAGCGCGCTTCCCGTTGTCGGAGGCGGCGGACGCGCTCGAGCTGCTCGACTCGCGCAGGGCCACGGGGAAGGTCGTGCTGGACGTTCGCGGGGCCAGCGGCCCGACTTGAGGTCGTCCTACGACACTAAGTCGGGCCGGTGGCCGGATTCGCCCCGTCCGGCCGCACCAGCTCCAGCACCGGCCGCTTTGGGGGGCGGCCGTCGCCGGACGAGACGCCGCGTGCTCTGCGCAGGAGCCAGGGCGCGAGGTGCTTCACGGCCCAGACGGTGTTTGCCGACACTGACGTGACGACCCGGGGGCGCGGCGCAGGGGGCAGCGGCTCGGTCCAGGCGGCGGTAGCGCCCTCCAGGCCGATCGCGTCGGCGAACCCCTCGGCGATGCGGGCGTGGCCGTCCGGGTTCGCGTGGAGGCGGTCGCTGTGCCATAGGCGGCGGTCGCCGGTGCCGGCCCGCTCGAAGTCGACGATCAGCGCGCCGTGGCGCTCCGCGATCTGGCGCAGGCGCTCGTTGAAGGCGAACACCCGCGCGCGCGCCACGCGGGCCAGCGGGTTGACCGTCACGGGGTCCGGGAAGGTCATCGTCGCGACCTTCGAGCCCTGGGCGCGAAGCGCACCGATCATCGTCTCGAGGTGGCCCGCGGTGCGGTCGAGGTCGCAGCGCGGCCTGAGCGTGTCGTTGAGCCCGGCCACCACGGTGGCGAAGTCGGGCTCGAGTGCCAGGGCGGCCGCCAGCTGCTCATCGTGCACCTGGCGGGCGAGCTTGCCGCGCACGGCGAGGTTGGCGTACTGGAGGCCCGGGCTCGCCAGGGCGATGCGCTCGGCGAGCCGGTCCGCCCAGCCGCGGTAGCCGCTCCCGTCGGGGTACGGGTCCTCGAGCCCCTCGGTCGTGCTGTCGCCGATCGCCACGTAGCGCAGAAAGGCCATCGCACTCAATTCCTAGCACGGTGCGTAGTCTGCGCCCCATGAGTCGCGGCGAGATCAAGGCATGGCTGATGGACATGGACGGCGTGCTGGTGACCGAGGAGCGCGCAATTCCGGGCGCTCCCGAGTTCGTCGCGGCCCTGACCGAGCTGGGGATCCCCTTCCTCGTGCTCACGAACAACTCGATGTACACCCGCCGGGACCTGCGCGCGCGGCTCAGGCGGAGCGGCCTCGACCTGCCGGAGGAATCGATCTGGACGTCCGCGCTGGCCACCGCCGGCTTCCTCGACGACCAGCGCCCGGGCGGCTCGGCGTTCGTCGTCGGTGAGGCCGGCCTGACCACGGCGCTGCACGAGAACGGCTACACGATCACCGATCGCGAACCCGACTACGTGGTGCTCGGCGAGACGCGCACCTACAGCTTCGAGCGCATCACGCGCGCCATCCAGCTGGTCAGCCAGGGGGCGCGCTTCATCGCAACCAACCCGGACAACGTGGGCCCTTCGCCCGACGGCCCGCTGCCGGCCACGGGCTCCGTCGCGGCGCTGATCAGCCGCGCAACCGGGGTCCAGCCCTACTACGTCGGCAAGCCCAACCCGCTGATGATGCGCTCGGCGCTGAACACGATCGACGCCCACTCCGAGACCACCGCGATGATCGGCGACCGCATGGACACCGACATCGTGTCGGGCCTGGAGGCGGGCCTTCAGACGGTGCTGGTGCTCAGCGGCGTGACCGTGCTGGCCGACGCCGAGCGCCACCCCTACCGGCCCTCGCGGATCGTCAACTCGGTCGCAGACCTGGTCGACGAGCTCGGCAGCTAGCTCTTCTTGCGGTCGACAGCCCGCTGCAGCTGCGACTTGTTCATGCGCGAGCGGCCTTCGATGTTCAGTCTCTTGGCCTCGTTGTAGAGCTGGTCGCGGGTCCGGCCCTCGGGCCCGGACTTGCCGGAACGCCGGCCACCACGGCGCGACGACGACATGTCCCGCGTCGAGGTCCGCGAGCGGGTCCGCGCCTCACCGCTGCGCGCCCGCTCCTTGTTGACGGTGCGCGCCGCGATCTCCTCGGCGCGGGCCTCGGAGCGTCCCTGCTTCTTCTCGCTCTGCTTGATCTTCTCGTACTGACGGGCGCGCTTCGTGCCCTTCTTTACTCCGCGAGGTGGCATACCTGCGAAGTACCCGACAAAACTGCTGTCACACGCGCATGGCCTGTCTCGTCAAAGGGGTAGAAAACGAGAGAAGGAGCCGAAATGAAGGTCTTCGTAGCAGGTGCAACGGGAGCGCTCGGCAGGCCGCTCGTCAAGCAGCTGGTGGAGCGCGGACACGAGGTCACCGGCATGACGCGGAGCGAGTCGAAGCAGGAGCTGCTGCGCGAGCTCGGCGCTACGCCCGTCGTCGCGGACGCGCTCGACCCGGACGCCGTCGCGCAGGCGGTGGCCAAGGCGCAGCCGGACGTGATCGTCCACCAGATGACCGCTATCGAAGCGTCGTTCAACCCGCGGCGCATGCAGCGCGCCTTCGCCACCACCAACCAGCTGCGCACCGAGGGCACCGACCATCTGCTCGCGGCCGGGCGCGCGGTGGGGGTCAAGCGCTTCGTCGCCCAGAGCTTCGCTCCCTGGCCGTACGCCCGCACGGGGGGCACGGTGAAGTCGGAGGACGACCCGCTCGACACGACGCCGCCCGCCCAGGTTCGCACGACGCTCGACGCGATCAAGTACCTGGAGCAGGCTGTGACAAACGCCGACTGGACCGAGGGCATCGCCCTCCGCTATGGCGGCTTCTACGGCCCCGGAACGTCGATTGGCCTCGAGCCCATCGGCGAGCAGGTCGAGATGATCCGGCAGCGCAAGTTCCCGGTGGCCGGCAAGGGCACCGGCGTGTGGTCGTTCATCCACATCGAGGACGCGGCGTCGGCCACCGTCGAGGCGGTCGAGCACGGCACTCGCGGCGTCTACAACGTCGTCGACGACGAGCCGGCGCCGGTCTCCGAGTGGCTGCCCGAGCTGGCGAAGGCCGTCGGCGCCAAGCCGCCGCGGCACGTCCCGCTCTGGCTCGCGCGGCTCGCCGGCGGCGAGGTCGTCTCCACCATGATGTCCGACTTGCGCGGTTCGTCGAACAAGAAGGCCAAGAGCGAGCTCGGCTGGAAGCTCCGCTACCCGAGCTGGCGCGACGGCTTCGCGAAGGGGCTCGGCTAGTCGATGGCGAGCACGGACCTGTACGAGGAGCTGCGGCCGCCGGCGTTCGCCATCGCGTACCGCATGCTCGGGAGCGTGAGCGAGGCCGAGGACGTCGTCCAGGAGGGCCTTCTGCGCCTGCACCGCACGCTCGAGTCGGGTGAGCGCATCGAGTCGCCGCGGGCGTACGTGTCGACCGTGGTCACCCGGCTCTCAATCGACCAGCTCCGCTCCGCGCGGGTCCGGCGCGAGAGCTACAGCGGCGAGTGGCTCCCCGAGCCGCTCGTCGCCGCGGAGGAGGGCGATCCGGCCTGGGAGGCCGAGCTGGCCGACTCGCTCTCCTTCGCCTTCCTCGTCGTTCTCGAGAGCCTCTCGCCCGAACAGCGCGCGGCCTTCCTGCTGCGCGAGGTCTTCGACTACCCCTACGACCGCATCGCCGAGATCGTCGGCAAGAGCGAGGACAACGTGCGCCAGCTGACCGCGCGGGCCCGCCGCCACGTCGAGGAGCACAAGCCCCGCTACGAGCCCTCGGAGGAGGTGCGCAACGAGCTGGCGCAGCGTTTCATCGCAGCGGCGCGCGAGGGCGAGCTGGAGGACTTGGAGGCGCTACTCGCTGAGGACGTCGTCCTGCACGGCGACGGCGGCGGCAAGGCGCCCGCCCTCGCGCGGCCGCTCGCGGGCCGCCAGCGCGTGGCGAAGATACTTGCCTCGTGGGCCCGCTCCGGGGAGCTCGCGGGCGGGTTCGAGCTCCGGCCGGTCGAGGTCAATGGCCAGCCGGGTGCGCTCACGATCGATTCGGTTGAGGAGGCGATCCTGGGGGTGCTCGTGTTCGACATCGCGGACGGCCGCATCCAGGCGATCAACTCCGTGGTCAATCCGGACAAGCTGCAGCACCTCGGCCCGCTCGCCGACCCCTACGCGTTCCTGCGGCGCCGCTCGAGGAGCGACTAGCTCTCGACGAAGTAGCGGCCGCTCTCGCCGCCCGAGTAGTAGCGGCTCGTGATCGTCTTCTTGCGCGTGTAGAACTCGACCGCGTCCGGCCCGTGGGCGTGCAGGTCGCCGAGGAAGCTGTCCTTCCAGCCCGAGAACGGGAAGAACGCCACGGGCGCGGCAACGCCGATGTTGACGCCCACCATGCCGGCCTCGACGTCGTGCTTGAACCGCCGCACCGCGGCGCCGGACTCGGTGAAGATTGACACGCCGTTGCCGAAGCGGCTCTTCGAGACGGCCTCGATCGCCTCGTCGAGGGTCTCGACGTGGACGAGCGAGAGCACGGGCCCGAAGATCTCCTCGCTCACGATGTCCATCTCGGGCGTGGCGCCGTCGAGGATGGTCGCGCCGACGTAGCAACCGCCTTCGTCGCCCGCGCCGCGTCCGTCGACGAGCAGGGAGGCGCCCTCCTCGAGGCCCCTGTCGATCATCGACAGGATGCGCTCCTTGGCCCTCTCTGAGACGACCGGGCCGAGCTCCGTGTCCTCGTCGAGCCCGTCGCCGACTCGCACCGACTCCGCCGCTTCGCGCAGCGCCGGCAGCAGCCGCTCGCGCGCGTCGCCGACCGTGACGACGACCGAGCCCGCCATGCAGCGCTGGCCCGCCGCCCCGAAGGCCGAGCCCATGATGCCCTTGACGGTCGCGTCGATCACGGCGTCCGGCATCACCACCATGTGGTTCTTCGCCCCGCCGAGCGCCTGCACGCGCTTGCCGGCCTTGGCCGAGCGCTCGTAGACGATGCGCGCGACCGGCGCGCTGCCCACGAACGAGACGGCGTCGATGCCGGGATGGTCGAGGATGCCCTCGACGACCTCGCGCCCGCCGTTGACGAGGTTGACGACGCCGTCCGGCAGGTCGAGCGAGTCGAGGACCTCGAAGGCAAGCTGCTGCGTCAGCGGCACCTGCTCGGAGGGCTTCAGCACGAACGTGTTCCCGCACGCGATCGCGAACGGCAGGAACCAGAACGGGACCATCGCCGGGAAGTTGAACGGCACGATCGCCGCGCAGACGCCGACCGGCTGGCGGATCGTCTCCGCGTCGATGTTGCGCGAGACGTCCTCGAGGATGCGGCCCTGCATGGTCGTGGGGATCGCGCAAGCCGCCTCGACCATCTCGATCATGCGGGCGACCTCCGCGCGCGCGTCGCCGATCGTCTTGCCCATCTCGGTCGTCACAGAGCGGGCCAGGTCCTCGCGGCGGTTGTTGAGGCCCTCGCGAAGGCCGAACAGGAGCCGGGCCCGCCCGATCACCGACACGTCGCGCCATACCGGAAGCGCGGCACGCGCGGCGGCGACCGCAGCGTCGAGGTCGGCGGCCGACGAGAGCGGCACCCGCGCGAGCGTCTCGCCGCTGGCGGGGTTCGTGACGTCGAGCGCCTCGGTGCCCGCGGAGGCGGTCCACTTCCCGGCGATGTAGTTATCGAGCAGGCGAGTCTGAGTTGCGGCTTCCATCGAGAGTCCACTCATGGTCGGGGTCGTTGGCGATCGCCCAGGCTCGCGCCGGGCCGGCCATCACGTTCAAGTAATACAGCTCATAGCCGGGGGGCGCCGAGACCGTGTGGTAGCCGCGCGGCACGAGCACCACGTCGCGGTCGCGTGCCGCCAGCGACTCGTCGAGCTGCCCGTCGCCCGTATAGACCCGCTGCAGCGCGAACCCGCGGGGCGGCGAAACGCGGTGATAGTAGGTCTCCTCGAGCAGCGACTCCTCGGGCAGCGCTTCGCGGTCATGCTTGTGCGGCGGGTAGCTCGACCAGTGGCCCTCCGGGGTCAGCACCTCGCAGACGAGCAGCGAATCGGCCTCGCGGTTCCCCATCAGGATCGGGTGGATGCGCCGCTCCTGCGCCCCGTGCCCGCGCACCTCCACCTCCACCTCGGCGCCCGGCAGCACGCGCGGCACGGCGCCGGAGGCTGCCGGGGCGAAGCAGAGCGCGAGCTCCGCCCCGCCCCGGCCACCCTGGAGGGAGAGGGTTGTCTCCGGAGGAAGGTAGGCGGCGTCCGGCATCCCCGAGAACGGGTCGACGCGGCCACCGAGGTCGTGCCACTCGCCGTGCTCGGAGCGCACGTGCGCGCTGCCCTCGATCACGACGACGCATAGCTCGCGGACGCCGGTGCCCCGGCGGACGAGCCGGCCCTCGGCGAGCGTGAGCACCTCGAAGCCGACGTGCGTCCAGCCCGCCGACTCCGGGGTCACCAGGACGAGGCTGCCGTCCTGGGCCGGCTGCTTTCGCGGCCGCACGAGGAGACGGCTCACGACGTCCCCTCCACGTAGCTGCGCTGGTCCGCGCGCGCGCGCTCGTATTCCTCGCGTGCGGCGCGGACGGCCGGGTCATCGGACACCTCGGCCACCGGCACGTCCCACCAGCCCTCGTAGCTGGGCACGCCCGCGTAGCGGTCGACCTCGACGTGGACGACGACGGGGCCGCTTTCGGCCTTGGCGGTCTCGAGGGCGTCGCGCAGCTCGTCGATGCCGCGCGCCCGCAGGAGCCGCGCGCCGAGCGCCTCAGCGCTCGCGCCGAGGTCGATCGGCAGCGCTTCGAGCTCCCCGGCAGGCCCGTCGCCGCTTTCCGCGTCGAGGGCCGGGGCGCCGTTCGCGCCGCGCCGGTAGTGGGTGCCGAAGCCGGCGTCGCCGATCGAGCGGGACAGCGCTCCGATCGAGGCGTAGCCGTGGTTGTCGACGAGCACGATCACGAGCTTCACGCCCTCCGCGACGGCCGTGACGAGGTCGCCGGGCGCCATCAGCCAAGAGCCGTCGCCGACCATCACGAACACCTCGCGGTCGGGCGCGGCGAGCTTGATGCCCATGCCGCCCGGCAGCTCGTAGCCCATGCACGAGTAGCCGTACTCGACGTGGTAGCCCTTCGGGTCGCGCGCGCGCCAGAGCTTGTGCAGGTCGCCGGGCATCGAGCCGGCGGCGCAGACCACGACGTCGCGCGGCCCGGCCGCCTCGTTGACGGCGCCGATCACCTCGGCCTGGCTCGGCAGCGGCGCATGGTCCGCGTGCGTGAGGCGCGCGACCTCCTCGCCCCAGGCGCGGGCCTCGTCGGAGGCGCGCCGGCTCCAGGCCTCGTCCGCGCGGTGTCCTTCGAGCGCCTCGGTCAGCTCGGCGAGCGCGAGCTTGGCGTCGGCCTCGAGCGCCAGGCCGCTGTGCTTGGCGGCGTCGAAGCTCGCCACGTTGATGTTCACGAAGCGCACGCCCGGGTCCTGGAAGGCCGATTTCGAGGCCGTCGTGAAGTCGCTCCAGCGAGTGCCCACCCCGATCACGAGATCGGCTTCGCGGGCGAGCCGGTTAGCCGCGAGCGTGCCGGTCGCGCCGACCGCGCCGAGGGCGAACGGGTGCTCCGACGGAAGCGCGCCGCGGCCCGCCTGCGTCTCGCAGACGGGGATGCCCGCAGCCTCGGCGAGCGCGCGCAGCTCCTCGGTCGCCTCCGAGTAGATCACGCCGCCGCCGGCCACGATCAGCGGGCGGCGCGCGGCGCGGGCGAGCTCGGCCGCGCGCGCCAGCGCGTCGCCGGCCGGCGGCCGCCGGAAGACCGTCCACACGCGCGGCTCGAGGAACGAGGCCGGCACGTCGAGCGCCTCGGTCTGCACGTCCTCGGGCAGCGCGAGCGTCACGGCCCCCGTCTCGGCCGGGTCGGTGAGCACGCGCAGCGCCTCGAGCGCCGAGGGCACGATCTGCTCCGGCCGCGTGACGCGGTCGAAGAAGCGCGACACCGGCCGGAAGCAGTCGTTTACCGACATCGTCGCGTCGTGCGGCGCCTCGAGCTGCTGGAGCACGGGATGGGGCGCGCGCGTGGCGAAGGTGTCGCCGGGCAGCAGCAGCACGGGTAGGCGGTTGACGGTGGCGAGCGCCGCGCCGGTGACCATGTTGGTGGCGCCGGGCCCGACGGAGCTCGTGCAGGCGAACGTCCCGAGCCGGTTCAGCTGGCGCGCGTAGCCGGAGGCGATGTGGACCATCGCCTGCTCGTTGCGTGCCTGCCGATAGCGGAAGAGGTCGCGATGCTGGTGAAGCGCCTGGCCCAGCCCGGACAGGTTGCCGTGGCCGAAGATCCCCCAGCAGCCGCCGAAGAAGCGGCGCCGCTCGCCGTCGCGCTCGATCTCCTGGGCGGCCAGGAAGCGCACCAGCGCCTGGGCCACCGTCAACCGCTCGGTCATGCCTCGATCTCCTCTCCGACCAGCTCCTTCAACTCGTCGAGCGTCGGCATGTCGTCGGCGCAGGCGAGCCGCGAGGCCACGAGCGCGCCCGCCGCGTTCGCGAGCCGCAGCGCCCGCTCCGCCTCCCAGCCGTTCACGAGCGCGTACGCCAGCGCTCCGCCGAAGGCGTCTCCCGCTCCCAGCCCGTTTAGCACCTCGAGCCGCACCGGGTCGAGCTCGATCAGTGTGTCTCTCGTCCGCGCGAGCACCCCGTCGGGGCCGCGCTTGACGATCGCCAGCTCGACGCCGAGCTCGAGCAGCGCGACCGCCGCCTCGTGCGGATCGCGCGTGCCGACCGCCACCTCGACCTCGGACTGGTTGCCGACCGCGACCGTCGCGAGCCGGATCGCCGCCCGCGCCCAGCGGCCCGCCTCCTCGGCGTCCGGCCAGAACATCGGCCGGTGGTCGAGGTCGTGGACGGTGATGGCGCCCTCCGGCGAGGACTGGCGCGCCTCGAGCGCCAGCACGGTCGCGGCGCGGCTCGGCTCCTGTGACAGGCCGGTGCCGGTCGTCCACAGGAGCCGCGCCGCCCGGATCGCGTCGAGGTCGAGCTCCTCGGGGTCGAGGTTCAGGTCGGGCGCCTTCGGCTCGCGGTAGAAGAGCAGCGGGAAGTCGTCCGGCGGGTGGATCTCGCAGAAGACGAGCGGCGTGCGCAGCTCGGGGTCGGTCCCGACCCAGCGGCGGTCGACGCCGAAGCCGTCCAGGGCCTCGCGCACGTAGTTCCCGAACGCGTCGTCGCCGACCTTGGTCACGACTGCCGAGCGCGCGCCGAGGCGAGCGGCCGCCACCGCGACGTTGGTCGCGCTGCCGCCGAGCGACTTCTGGAACGTGCGCACGTCCTCGAGGCGGACGCCGATCTGCTCGGGATACAGGTCGACCCCGACCCGGCCCATCGTGATGACGTCGAAGCGGTCGCTCATACGAGGCTCTCCTCGCGCTCGGCGCGCAGCCCCGCGAGCAGCGAGTCCACTTCGGGCAAGCGCGTCTCGAGTGCGTGCTCTGTGGCGGGGCCGCTGAGACTCGTGTCAAACGGAACCGGCCCGAGCGGCAGCGCGTTGGCCGGCGGCGGACCGAAGTCGAGCAGTTCCGGATCGAGGTCGAATGCCTGGGCGGTCCGCAGCGCCAGCGCGCGGCGGTCGATCGGCTCCGCGCTGCAGCAGTGGAAGACGCCTCCAAGGCGGCGCTCGACGATGCCGTGGATGAGCCGGGCGGCTGTGCTCGCCAGCACAGGGCTCGCGACCATGTTGATCGCCCCGCCCTCCCAGACCGTGAAGCGCCGGCCCTCGCCGAGCGCGTCCACGATCGAAGTCACGAAGTAGCCAAATCCGGCGTCCTGGCGCCGCGGCACCTCAGGGCGCGCACGATGAACGCCGTTGACGCCGGACAGGCGCGCCACCGCGCCAAGCGCGGCGCGCTCGGCCACGACCAGCTCGGAGGCGGCCTTGAGGAAGCCGTACGCGTTGATCGGGTTCGGGGGCGTCGCTTCATCTGCGCCGCCCTGGGTGCCGTCGAAGACCCAGTCGGTCGAGACCAGCACGAGCTGGGCGCCGGCGTCGTTGGCGGCATCGGCGAGCGCGCGAGTGCTTCCGACATAGGCGTCCCACGCCTGCCGGCGCCGGGTCAGGAGCGCAACGAAGTCGTTGAGGATCGCGCAGTGGACGATCGCGTCCGGCCCGAACGCCGCAACCGAGGCTGCGACGGCCGGGCCGTCGGTCACGTCGACGTCCCCGCGGGTGGGCGCGAGCAGCTCCACACCCTCGGCCTCGAATACGGCGGCGATGTTCGAGCCGACGAACCCGCGGCCACCGGTCAGGTAGACCCTCATCGAACCGCGGCCACCTCCTCGACGCGCACCGGCCTACCCTCGTCGAGCGAGCGTTGCGCCGTGAGCCCGATCACGAGCGGCGCGCGTGCGTCGCGCGTCGTCACGGGCGGCGGCTCGCCCGCCGCGACGGCCTGCACGAACGCGGTCCACTGGCGCACGTAGCTCACCCGGTAGCGCTCGACGAAGAATGCCTGCGGCACGGCCGTTCGGGTTCCCTCGGCCGTGCGGACGAGGCCGGTGTGGGAGAAGGGGTTCTCCGAGGCCGCCATGCCGCGCGAGCCGAGCACCTCGACGCGCTGGTCGTAGCCGTAGGGCGCCCGCCGGCTGTTGTCGATCACCGTGAGGCAGCCGCTCTCGTGGGTGAGGGTGACGACCGCCGTGTCGACGTCATGCGCCTGCTCGTAGGACCGCTCGAAGCGCAGTGCGCCGCGCGCGAAGACCTCCACGACCTCGCTGCCGGTGACGAAGCGGGCCATGTCGAAGTCGTGGATCGTCATGTCCAGGAAGATCCCGCCTGACACGAGCACGTACGCGAGCGGCGGCGGCTCGGGGTCGCGGCTCGTGATCCGCACCAGGTGCGGCTCGCCGACCGTGCCGTCGGCGACGGCCGCCCGCACCGCCGCGTGCGAGGGGTCGAAGCGGCGGTTGAAGCCGATCTGGAACGGCACGCCCGCGTCCTCGATCGCGCCGAGCGCGCGGTCCATCTCGGCCAGCTCGAGCGAGACGGGCTTCTCGCAGAAGACGGGCTTGCGGGCCTCGGCCGCCGCGAGCAGCAGCGCTGCGTGCGAGTCGGTGCTCGAGCAGATCGCCACCGCCTCGACGTCGGGGTCGGCGAGCAGCTCCTCCGCACTCGGCACGGTCCGCACCCCCAGCTCGGCGCTGAGCGCGCGAGCCGCCTCGGGCCGGGTGTCGGCGACCGCGGCAACGCGGGCCCCCGGCACCTCACCGGCGAGCAGGCGCGCGTGCGTCGAGCCGATCCGCCCGGCGCCGATCAGCCCCACCCCGAGCGGCGCTCCGGCGGTGCCCGGGACGGGACGGCCGCGGGCCGCGGTTGTCGCCGCGGGGCCCACTCAGTCCTCCCTCAGCGAGACGACCTCTTCCCAGCGGCCGCTCTCCGCGGAGCGCAAAAGCGCGGCCTGCACGGACACCCAAGCGAGCGCCTCCTCGAAGCCCGGCCGGAACTGCCGCCGCTCGGCGAGCGCGCGGCAGAACTCGTAGTCCTCGATCGTGACGAGGTCCTCGAAGCCGATGCCGTTGGCGCCGCCCGGGACGAAGTTGCCGTGGTACGGGAAGCGGTCACCGGCGAGCACACGCGTGAAGCCGCTGTCGAGCCCGTTGCCCGCGCGGTAGACCTGAAGCTCGTTCATGCGCTCGAAGTCCCAGCCGAGCGCGCCCCTCGTGCCGTAGACGTCGAAGGCGTTCTGGCTCTCCGGACCGACCATCGTGCGGCTCGCCTCGAAGGTCCCGCGGGCGCCGTTCGCGAACTCGCACAGCATCCCGGCGTAGTCCTCATTCGTGACCGTCCCGCGCGGGTCGTGCTCGCCGCCGCGCCCGTAGTGGGTTCCCATCCCCGGCGCCGGCAGCGGTCGCTCGCCGATGAAGGTCGCCGTGGCGCCCACCACGCGCGTGATCGGCCCGACGAGCATGTGCGCGAGATCGACCGAGTGGCTCATCAGGTCGCTCGTCGCGCCGTAGCCGGCCTCCTCGACGAGGAAGCGCCACGACAGCAGCCCGAGCGGGTCGCTGCCGTACATGGAGAAGAAGCGGCCGCGGTAGTTCGTGACCTCGCCGAGCTCGCCCTGCTCGATGAGCTGCGCCGCCCTCTGGACAAGCGGCGCCCAGCGGAAGTTGTGGCCGACGCCGCTGATCACACCCGCCCGCCGCGCCGCCCGCTCGGCGCGAACCGTCTGCTCCGGGGTGCCGCCCACGGGCTTCTCGCAGAAGACGTCCTTGCCGGCGGCCGCGGCCGCCTCGACGAGCTCGACGTGCATCATGTTCGGGGCCGCGATGAAGACTGCGTCGACGCCGGGGTCGTCGATGACCGCGCGCCAGTCGCCGCTTGCCCGCGCGTAGCCGAAGTCGTCGACCGCCTCCTGGGCCCGCGCGGGCAGCTCGTCCGCGCAGATCACGAGCTCGACGTCGAAGTCGCGCTCGCCGAACAGGCTCGGCATGCGGCGCAGCGAGCGGCTGTGCGCGCGCCCGAGCCAGCCGAAGCCGATCAGCCCGACGCCGATCCGCCGCCGGGCGGCCGGCCGGCCTACCGCGCCGCGCTCCAGCACGGCCGCGCCCTGCTCTGGCGGGGTCTCGCTCATCCGGCCTCAGGGCGCGGGGGCGGGGGCGCGTCGGTGCCTTCGCTTGCCCCGTCGGGACGCTCGATCGTCTGCTCGAGCTCATGCGTCAGGTCATCGAGCTCTCCGCCGCCCGCCATCATCTTCACGAGCTCGTCGCGGTTGATCTCGCCGCGTTCCCACTTACCGAGGAGCTTGCCGCGGTTCAGCACCACGAAGCGGTCGCCAACCGGATATGCGTGGTGCGGGTTGTGGGTGATGAAGATGACCCCCACCCCGCGCTCGCGCGCCTGGGCGACGTAGCGCAGCACGATCCCGGATTGCTTTACCCCGAGCGCCGAGGTCGGCTCGTCGAGGATCAGCACCTTGGCTCCGAAGTAGATCGCCCGCGAAATCGCAACCGCCTGGCGCTCGCCGCCCGAGAGCGTCCCGACCGGCTGGTCGGGGTCGCGCACGTCGATGCCCATCTTCGCCATCTCCTCACGCATCGTCCGCTGTGCTCCCTTCACGTCGAGGAGCTTCAGCGGGCCCAGGCTCTTCACGGGCTCCGAGCCCAGGAAGAAGTTGCGCCAGATCGACATGAGCGGCACCGTCGCGAGGTCCTGGTAGACGGTCGCGATGCCGCGGTCCCGCGCCTCGCGGGGCGAGCGGAAGTGCGTCTCCTCGCCGTCGACCATGAGCTCGCCATCGTCGTGCACGTGGACGCCCGAGAGGATCTTGATGAACGTCGACTTGCCGGCCCCGTTGTCGCCGAGGACACAGGTGACCTGGCCCTCGTGGACCGACACCGATACGTCCTTCAGCGCGATCACGTTGCCGAAGTACTTCGAGACTTCGCGCGTCTCGAGCAGTGGCGTGCCGTCGTTCACCTTCGGGCTCCTTCCGCGCTGCGCCGCACGATGTTGTTGACGAGCACCGCCAGCAGCAGGATCACGCCAAGGAACAGGAAGCGCCAGTCGGTGTCCCAGCCCGAGAATGAGATGCCGATGAACGCCATGCCGATGATGAGTGCGCCGATCGCGGCGCCGATCGCCGAGCCGTAGCCGCCCGTGAGCAGGCAGCCGCCGACCACCGCAGCGATGATGTAGTTGAACTCCTCGCCGACGCCCTGGCCGGCCTGCACCGAGGAGAGCCGCAGCGCGACCATGATCCCGACGAGCGCCGCGGCTAGCGACGTCGTCATGAAGAGACCGATCTTCACGCGCGCGACCGGCACGCCGACGTTGCGCGCGGCGGTGGCGTCGCCGCCCACGCCGAAGATCCAGTTCCCGACGCGCGTGCGCGCGAGCACCCAGGTCGCCACGATCGTGATGACGACCCACCAGATCACCGTTAGCCGGAAGTCGTAGGTCGAGAACGACCCGCCGAAGACGTCGAACGCCGACTCGAAGCCGGACACCTCGCCGAGGCCGCCGACGCGCACGGTGCCGGTGATCTCCTTCGTCACGCCGAGGTTGGCCCCCTGCAGGATGAAGAAGGTCGCGAGCGTGACGATGAAGCTCGGCAGCTTCGTCTTCACGACCATCATCCCGTTGATGAAGCCGACGGTCGCCGCGAAGACGAACGTCAGCACGATCGCGAACCAGATGTTCATGTCGAGCTCGGTGGCCAGGAGCCCCATCACGAGCCCGGCGCTGCCGGTCATGACGCCGGCCGATAGGTCGAACTCGCCGCCGATCATGAGCAGCGCGACCGCCACCGCGGGGATCCCGAGCGTCGAGGCGACGTCGGTCCAGTTGGCGGCGCCGTCGAGCGTCCCGAACTGGTCCGTCGTGAGCGCGAAGAAGAGGAATACGACGAGCGCCGCCAGCGCCGCCCCGAGCTCGGGGCGGCGCAGCAGCTTGGTCACGAAGCTGACGTCCGCCAGCCGGTCGTCGACGACCGACGTCGGGGGCGGCGCCCCAGGCGGCTCGGCAACCGTGGCCTGGTCGCTCATCGCTTCCTCTCCTCCTCCGCTGCCGGCATTGCTCAGCGAGTGCCCTCCTCGGCCAGCTGCTTGACCGTGGCCGCGTTGGCCTTGTCGACGAAGCCCGGGCCGGTGAGCACCGGCTGGCCGCCGCCGACCGTGTTGGCGTTGTCGTTGAACAGCTTCAGGAACACCACCGGGAGGTATCCCTGGAGGTACTGCTGCTGGTCGATGGCGAACTCGATCTCGCCCGCCTCGATCGCGTTGACGACGTCACCGCTGAGGTCGAAGGTGGCGAGCTTCGCCTCCGAGCTCGCTCCCTGCACGGCGTCGCGAGCGGCGACGGCGATGTCCGGGTTGAGCGTCAGGACGGCGTCGATCGAGTCGTCCGACTCGAGCTTCGACTGGATCTCGGTGAGCGTGGTCGAGATGTCCTCGACGCCCTTGACCTGAAGGTTCTCGACCTCGCCGCCGAAGCCCTGCTTGGCTCCGTCACAGCGCTGGTTGAGACCGATGTTGGCCTGCTCGTGGATCACGCAGAGCAGCTTCTGCGAGCCGCCCTCGGCCAGCCGCCGCCCGGCAGCCTCGCCCGCGATCGCCTCGTCCTGGCCGACGTGCGTGATCGCACCCAGGTCGGCCGAGTCGGCCTGCCCGGAGTTGAGCGTGATGATCGGTATGCCGGCGTCGGCCGCCTTCTTCAGCGGATCGACGAGCGCGTCCGGGTTGGGCGCCGAGACCGCGATGCCGTCGACCTTGTCGGTGACGGCCGCGTCGATCAGCTGCGCCTGCTTCTGAGGATCGTTGGCCGACTCGCTGTACTGGACCTCGACGCCCATGTCCTTGCCGGCCTGCTCGGCGCCGCGCTTGGCGACGGCCCAGAAGGAGTCTCCGGCGCCGTGTGTGATCACCGCGATCTTGAGATCACCGCCCTGGGTCAGGCTGACGTCCTCGGAACCGCCGCCGGAGCCGCCGTCGTCGTCGTCGTCGCCACAGGCGGTCGCGAACGCCATTGCCACGACGGCCAACAGGAGCACGACGACCATGGGAAAGAGCCGCTTCATGTCTGTGGAACCTCCTCCTCGCGCGGAGCCAGCTCATTCAGGTACGCGACGCTCGCCTGCACGTCGAGCACCGGACCACGTCCCACCGGCGGCTCCTCCCCGGTGATGGCCGTGTCCTGTTCGAGCACGAGCCAGCGCTCGTAGCCCGTCCCTTCGAGAAGCTCCAAGACCTCGGCGATGTTCGCGTCGCCCTGGCCGAGCGGCTTGAACAGCCCGGCCTGGGTCGCCTCCACCAGCGTCAGCTCGCCGGCGCGGAAGCGCTCGGCGAGTGCGGCGTCGACGTCCTTCAGGTGGACGTGCGCGATGCGCCTGCCGTGACGGCGGACGAACTCCGCGGGCTCTGCGCCCGCGATCGTGAGGTGGCCGGTGTCGAGGCAGAGCGCGGCCTCCGAGGCCGCCAGCAGGCGCTCGATCTCCGGCTCCCGCTCGACCAGCGTCCCGGCGTGCGGATGGAGCACGAGCTCCAGGCCGAGGCCGGCCACGAGCTCCGACACCTCGTCGAGCTGATTCGCCAGCCGGGTCCAGGCGGCGTCGTCGAGCGGCTCGGGGGCCGCCCAGTCTGCATCCATCACGACGGCCGCCACGAACATGTCCGCCCCCGCGGCCGCCAGCACACGCCCGACGCGCTCGGCCTCGGCGCGCGCCGGCCGCGGGTCCGGCTCGTGCAGCACGAGCGGCACGAAGCCTCCGACGAGCCGCAGCCCGTGGCGGTCGAGCTCGCCGCGCAGGGCGCCCGCGTCCAGCGGTAGCCAGCCGATCGGGCCGAGCTCCGTCGCCCGGAAGCCGAGCGCAGCCATCTCGCCGAGCACGCGCTCCGGCGGCAGCATCCGGCCCCAGCCGGGCACCTCGCAGACCCCCCACGAGATCGGTGCCGCCGCCACGTGCTCAGGCGGCTCCAGCTTCCGAGTAACAGCACTCATAGCCGAACTCGGCAGCGCAGGTTAGAGCGCGCTATCGAAATGCCTGGCATCAGATCTCTCTTTCCCCGTCGATTGGAGCGCCGAACTTGCGTTTTCTGGTTAGAGCGCTCTAATCTCTCTGCGGCGGCAGTATCCATCGGGGCAATGGAGATGTCAAGAGGGTGACCAGGTCTCACGTGACGATGGAGGACGTGGCCCGCGAGGCCGGCGTTTCACGCGCTCTCGTCTCGCTCGTGATGCGCGAGAGCCCCAAGGTGAGCGCGGAGCGCAGAACGCGCGTGCTCGACGCAGCAGCCAGGCTCGGCTACCGGCCGAACGCCATGGCCCGCGGGCTGGCGAGCCGGAGGACCAGGACCGTCGGCGTGCTCCTCAACGACCTGCACAACCCGTTCTTCGCGGAGATCGCGCAGGGCATCGAGGGCTTCGCGTCGAGCATCGGCTACCGCCTGCTGATCATCACCGGCGGCCGCCGCCGCCAGCGCGAGCGTTCGATGCTCGACGCGCTGCTCGAGTACCGCACCGACGGCATCATCCTCGTGAGCCCGCGGATGGCGGCCGCGGAGCTGGCGGTCGCGGCCCGCTCGGCGCCGGTGGTCGTGATCGGGCGCGCGCCGCGCAACGGGGGCATCGACTGGGTGATGACCGACGAGGCGGTGGGCGCGCGGCTCGCCGTCGAGCACCTCGCCTCGCTCGGGCACGAGCGGATCGTGCACATCGACGGCGGGCGGGGGGCGGGCGCGGCGCCGCGGCGCGCCGGGTACGTCAAGGCCATGAGGGAGATCGGGCTCGGCGCCCACGCGAAGGTGGTGGCGGGCGAGTTCACCGAGGAGGCCGGCGTGCGTGCCGCCGAGCGCCTGCTGCGGGACGGCGAGCTGCCGACCGCCGTCTTCGCCGCCAACGACCTGGTCGCCGCGGGCGTGCTCGACCGGCTCGAGGACGATGGCGTTCGCGTCCCCGCCGACGTCTCGATCGTCGGATACGACAACACCTTCCTGGCGGCGCTCCACCACATGTCGCTCACCACCGTCAACCAGCCGCGCGAGGAGATGGGCGCGCTCGCCCTCGAGCTGCTGCTCGAGCGGATGAACGGCCGCGAGGCGCGCGCGACGCGCCTCGAGGAGCCACGCCTCGTGGTCAGGAAGACCTCCGGGCCGGTGCGATGAGGCGCGCGCTCGCCCTCGGCGCCGCGGCCGGCGCGGCGTGCGGCCTGGCGCTCCTGCTGAGCGCCCCCTCGGCAGGCCCGCCGCCGTCCGGGCCGGCGGTCGTCGACGTGCTCGTCAACCCGCGCAGCGGCCCGGCGACCGTCGCCACGGGCTTCCACTCCGGCGACGGGCGAGTGGTGACCGTGGCCCACCTGCTCCCGGGCAGGCAGGCCCGGGTGCTCGTGCGCTCAGACGGCGGCCGTGCCGCCCGCGCCCGCGTCCTCGCGCTCGACCGGCGTGCGGATCTGGCGCTGCTCGCCGTGCGCGCCGGCGTGCGCGCTCCCTCTCCCCTCCCCGGCACCGGCTCGCCGCACCTGTTGGTGCGCCGGGGCGGGCGCTCCGAAGCGCTGCCGGTGAAGGTCCGCCGGCGCATCGACGCGCGCATCCGCCCGCGGCCCGGCGCCGCGCCGGTCCGGCGCGCCGCGCTCGAGCTGGAGGCGCGCGTACGGCAGGGAGACTCGGGAGCGCCGCTCGTGGCGGCGGATGGCACCACGCTGGGCGTGCTGTTCGCGCAGTCGAGCGGGCGCGACGACACCGCCTATGCCGTGGCGGCGGAGGGCCTCAGCGGGCTGGAGCACTGAGCGCTCAGGGGCCGCGCTTGCTGCCGCCGCCGACGGGGTCGCGCTCGGCCGGCGGCCGCGCGCCCGGGGCAGCACCGTTCGACCCGTTCGCCGCGCTCGCCCCGTTCGCGCTCGCGACGGCGGGCGCCGGGGCCGTGCGGCGGCCCCGGTTGCGCACGCGCTCGGCGGCGACATAGCTGCCGATCACGAAGGCGAACGCGCCGATCTGGGCGGCGATCGTCTCGACCGTCGGGAAGATCCCGAGCCAGAGGCCCATCCAGTAGGGCACGTCGATGTCGATCGGCGTGATCGGCAGCCAGCCGACGCCCTGCATCGTCCGCGCCGTCTTGCCGACCATGATCACGAGGACGACCGTCAGCAGCACGCCGGTGACGATCAGCATCTTCTTGTAGGGCAGCTTGCGCTCGAGGACGAAGGTCGCCACCGCGACCAGCGCAACCCCGATGCTCCCCAGGGCCACGCCCTCGAGCACGACCCAGAGGCCCGAGCTCAGCTCGAGCGCCTGCAGGAAGAGCACCGTCTCGAAGCCCTCGCGGTAGACGGTCGAGAAGCCGAGCAGCACGAAGCCGAACACCTGGGCGGACATGAGGCCGCCGGCGGTCACGTTCATGAGCCGCTTCCGGCGCTTGTGGAAGCGCGAGATGTGCTCCGTCCAATAGACGCGGTGGAAGAACCAGTTGAGAACGAGTAAGAGCACCCCGATGGCAACGAGGCCGACCACCGCCTCGAGCTTCTCCCCGTACCGGGCCAGCGAGGTGAGCACCGTCTGGGCCAGCACGAACGTGATGCCGCTGGCGACGATGGCCAGAGCCGCGCCGATCAGCATCGGCTTACGCTGGGCGCGCGCGGCGCCGAGCAGGCTTGCCATCACGGCCGCGAGGATCAGGACGGCCTCGAGCCCCTCGCGGAAGACGATCACCGCCGCGTTCGTCACGACGGTCGCCGTGGACGCTCCCTCACCGAGGGTGCCCGCGCCCTCCTCGAGCGCCTCGTCGAGGGCGAGCCGCGTCGCGCGCACCTCGCGGGCCGGGGCGTTGTTCGCGATCAGCTTCGCGAGCCCGTCGAGGCCGTCGGCACCGAACCAGACGAGCGCCTCCACCTGGGCGACCACGCCGGGCGCGATCGAGCGCAGGCTCAGCTCGGGGCCGAACTCGAAGAACGCGTACGCCTCGAGGCGCGCCTGCTCTGCCTGCCGGTACTCGCCGGCCGCCACGGCCGCCTCCATGCGGTCGAGCGTCAGGTCGATCAGGTCGAAGTCGGACTGCGAGTCCTCCTCCTTCCACTCCTCGGGGAAGAGCTCGTCGAGCAGCTCGGAGGCGCGCTCCTGCGCCCCCTCCACGTCGTCTTCCGAAACGACCTCGCCGCCGCTGCCGGCGTCCTCGACGTAGCCCTCGAGCTCTTCGAGCGCGGCCTCGACCTCGGCGGTCGCCTTCGGGTCGCGCTCGGTCAACTCGCCCTCGAGGTCCGCAAACGCGGACGCGGCGCCGTCGCGGAAGGCGATCCCCTCCTGGATCTCGAACGGGACAGTCACGCGACCGTCGTCCACGCCGTCGCGGTACTCCTTCGGGATCAGCTCGAGGAAGGTGACGAACTGGGCTGCGCGACGCGCCTGCTCCTCCGGCGTGAAGGGTGCCGCGACGAAGCCCTCGAGCACGCCCGTCGCCGCGTCGGCGGCCGCGGGGAAGGCATCGGGGTCGCGCAGGCCGGCGCGGGCCAGCTCCCGGAAGGCGGCGTCGCCCTCGGCGCGCGCCGCCGCGCCGCGCGCCTGTTCGTACTCGGGTGCGAGGATCAGCCACAGCCCGGCCGCCTTTGCGGAGGTCTCCGCGAGCCGGGCGCCGAAGCCTCGCTCCTGCGCCTCCAAGGCCTGCTCGAGCTCTTCCGAGAGGGTCGCCTGGTAGGCGTCGAGCAGGTCTTTCTTCACCCCGAGCAGCGCCTTGCGCGGTCCGCTCTCACCGCTGGCGAGCTCGCGTACCGCCAGGGTCGCGTCGACGCCCGGACGCGTGAAGCGGGTCGCCTCGCGGAACTCGCGGATCAGGAGCCAGTCACGGGCACGGGCTGCGTCGCGGTCGAGCACAGCGGCGAGCGTGACCGCGTAGCTGCCGTGCATCAGCGCCGCGCGCAGGCGACCGCGTGCGGCGGCGAGCGCCGACTGGTCAGCGCTCGCGATCGCGCGCTCGGCGGCCCTCAGGGCCGCTCGCACATCACGGTCGGCGGCCGGCGCGTCGGAGCGCAGGGAACGAGCCAGCTCACCGCGGTAGAGCGCACGGGCGCGAGCGCCGGCACGCCCGCCGTCGGCCTCGTCGAGAAGCAGGTCGGTCTGGGCGGAGAAGAGCTGCTCCTGCACCCGCTGGGCGGCCTGCCAGGGCGGCAGCTCCTGCGCGGCGGCGCCGGCCGGCGCCGCCAGGATTGCGACGACCGCGGCGAGGAGTATCAGGCTCCGCCGCATCGGCCGGGGTCAGCCTTCCTCGAGCTCGATGTTGAGCTTGGCGGCGGCCTGGGTGATCTGACCCGCGATCGCCTCCGCCTGCTCCTGCGCCTGCGACCCCAGCGTGTCTGCCTCCTCGGCCGTGTACTTCTTGCCGGCCTCTTCCTTGTCACGCAGGTCGGCGGCGAACGCGTGCAGATTCGTGAGGCTCTCCTCGGTCTGCTTCGCCTGCTGCGGGTCCGCGTCGGCGACGAGCGGCTCGACGCCGTCGTAGGTGAAGACCAGCCCTTCGAGGATGTCCGCGATGTCGGAGAGCCGCGAGGTCGCGACGAAGGCCTGCTCACTCGCCTTGCTCCCGGACACGAAGCGCGAGTTCTTCCACGCCTCGAAGTACTCGGACATCGTCGGGGTCATGATCACGAGCGCCGAGAAGGCGTCCGAGTCGGTCGGCTCGAAGGCGTTCGCCTCGGAGTCGAGCTCGCGCGCGTACTTGTCGAAGTCGCGAGTGGTGGCGAGGAAGGTGTTCGCGTCCGGCAGCGCCTCGCCGAACTCGACCGAGCCGTTTCCGTTCAGGTCCGCCTCCACGCCCTTGGCGGTGAGGTCGTCGTTCGTGCCGTACAGCGCCGTCTCGGTGAGGAACATGAAGTTGCCCGGCTGCTTGAGCGTCTTGCCGTTGGGCAGCTCCAGGTCGAACGGCACCGCGTTCTCCGGGTCGTCGCCGGACGAGCCCGCGTCGATGATCACGTCGTAGTCGGCGAGCGAGGAGACGCCGGCCACGATGCCCTCCATCTCCTCATAGGCGGGGTTCGCCCGCACGTAGGTCGCCTTCGCGTCCTCGAGGAGCCCGTTGAGGTCGTCGCGGTTCTCCTCGAGCATCTGCTCGTAGTTGAAGTTCGAGGCCTTGGCGAGGTCGTAGTACGCCTGTCCCTGCTTCTTCAGCTTCGCCGTCTCGTCCGCCAGCGCGGCCGAGTGCTCCGTGAGGTAGCCCTTGATCGCGCCGAGATCGGCGTCGGCCGCCGCGCTCTGAGCGGTCTCGGTCGATGCGGAGTCGTCGTCGTCATCGCCGCAGGCGACGGCGACGGGCGCCAATGCAGCGACGGCGAGAAGCGTGGCGAGACGGACTGGCTTCATGCGCGAGAGTCCTCCGGGATCAGATGTGAGGAAGCCCTAATTAGGGGAGCCTAAGGCAAAGCAGCGGCGCAGGCTACCAGCTTCCGGCGCCAATCCCTAGCCGGTGGCTAGGACTTCTCGAGACCTCTATCCGCAGAGGGCGTATGCCACCAGCTGCCAGTTGCCGGTCGGCGCCGTGGCGTAGGCGAGCGCCTCCCAGGAACTGCCGCGCGGCGCGCTCGTGCTGACCGCGACCGGCGTCCCGGCCGGCGCGACCACGCGTGCCCCACCGCCGAGTAGGCGCGTGCCGCTCGGGCAACGCGCCGCGGGTGCGGCCTTCGGGGTGGCCGGGTCGTTCGCCGTCTGTGTCTGGACGCGCCTCACCTTGCTCACGAACCTCCCGCTGCGCACGCCGCCGAGCCGGTTGATGTCGAGCTTCGTCTCATCGATCTCGCGGTCGCCGAGCGTGTTCGACGCCAGGTCGACGCCGCCGATCGAGCGGTCGTTGATGTCGACGCCGCGCAACGCGGCGTCGCGGACGTCGCGGCTCTGGAGACCGCCGTTGACGACGTCGCGCGACTCGAGCGTCTCGTCGCGGACGTCGCGGCCCTGCACCGAGTTGTCCTTCAGGGCCTTGGTGCCGATCGAGTTCACCGCCACCGCCCACGAAACGCCGCCGAGCGAGACGAAGAGCGCGACCAACGCCACGACCATCGACGGAGAAGTGCCTGACACCAACCGCTTCATGAGCTGCCTCGCTTCTGCCGGGTGGTTCGGCTCTACCCGGCGCGCGCGACGTCAGTCCGCTTTCACGAGCGGCACGGCATCCGGGCCGGCAGCCGTCGTGGTCCCGAAGGACACGCGCATCAGCGCGCCGCCGCCCGGCGCGTTCGCCGCGGTGGCGGCGCCGCCGTGCGCCTCGGCCGCCTGGCGAACGATCGCGAGGCCGAGACCCGAGCCCGGCATCCCGCGTGCGTCGCGCGCCCGGTAGAAGCGCTCGAAGACGTGCGGCAGGTCCGCGTCCGCGAAGCCCGGCCCCTGGTCGCGAACGGTCAGCTCGCCACCCGCGAGCCGAACGTCGATCGCTCCACCCGGCGGGCTCCACTTGACCGCGTTGTCGACGAGGTTCGAGATCGCCCGCTGGATGCGCGCGGGCTCACCCTGGACCAGGGTCGGCTCGAGCTCCGCGCTGAACTCGAGCCGCTCGCCCGAGCGCGCACGCGCGCGCTCGACCACCGCGCTCGCGATCTCGTCGAGGCGCACGTCGTCAACGGCCTCGCCCCGCTTCGCGCCGCGCGCCAGCTCGACTATGTCCACAACGAGCGCGGTCAGCTCATCGAGCTCCTGGACGATGTCCGCCCGCAGCGACTCGCGCTCGGCTTCCGGCAGCCGCTCAGCCTCCTGGAGCGTCTGGATGTTCGCGCGGAGGCTCGCGATCGGCGTGCGCAGCTCGTGGCTCGCGTCGGCCACGAGGCCGCGCTGGGCCTCGACCGAGCGCTCGAGCGCGTCCAGCGTGGAGTTGAAGCTGCGCGCGAGCCGCGCCAGCTCGTCATGGCCGACGACCTCGATGCGCTCCGATGGATCGGGATCGGCGGCGAGCTCCTCCGTGCGGCGCGTGAAGCGGGCCACCGGCGCGAGCGCGGTGCGCGCGACGATCGCCCCGAGGCCGGCCCCCAGCGCGACGCCGGAGGCGCCAACCACGAGCAGGACGAGCACGATGCGGTCGAGCTGCCGGTCGATCTCGTCGAGCGGGCGGGCGACCTGGATGGCCCCGCCGCCGGGCAGCCCGGCCGTGAGTACGCGCAGGTGGACACCATCGACGTTCGCGTCGCGGATGTCCTCGCCGTCCCCGGTGCGCGCGATCTCGAGCGCGTTCTCATCCGCCGGAAGAGCGCCCGTGGAGCCTGGCCGGCGCAGCACGCGGCCGCCCGGCAGCACGATCTGCGCATATGCCTCCGACGGCCCGCCGAAGGGCGCGCGCCGCTCCTCGGCCGGGAAGCCCGGGCGATCGGCCGGCGGCCGGAGCTTGTCACGGTCGTCCCTGCCCGCACCGGTGGCCAGCTCGACCTGGTCGCGCAGCGTGCGGTCGACCTCGGCGCGCAGCTCGCCGCGCACACCGAAGTAAACGGCCAGTGCGGCCGCTGCAACGGCGAGGGCCACCGCGAGCCCGGCCGCCGCGGCGATCCGGGTCCGGAGCGTCACGAAGCCGGCTCCCGCAGCACGTAGCCGACCCCGCGCACCGTGTGCAGCAGCGGGCGTGCGCCGAGCTCCTCGAGCTTGCGCCGCAGGTAGCCGACGTACACGCGCAGCGCATTCGAGGCCGGTCCGAAGTCGTAGCCCCAAACGCGCTCGTAGATGACGCTGTGGGGCAGCACGTTGCGGGGGTTCTGCATGAACAGCTCGAGCAGGTCGTACTCCGTGCGCGTGAGCTCCGTGAAGCGCTCGCCGACGGCGGCCCCGTGGCGCGCGCTGTCGAGCTCGAGCTCGCAGAACTCGAGCATGCCGGCCTCCGCGGCGCCGTTGTGGCGGCGCAGGAGCGCGCGTAGGCGCGCCTTCAGCTCACCGACGTCGAAGGGCTTCACGAGGTAGTCGTCGGCGCCGGCATCGAGCCCGTCGATGCGGTCGGTGATCGCGTCGCGGGCGGTGAGCATGAGGACGGGCACGCGGTCGCCGGAGGCGCGCAGCATGCGGCACACCTGGAGGCCGTCGACCCCGGGAAGGCCCACGTCGAGCACAACGGCGTCCGGGCGAGTCGCCGCGAGCGCGAGCGCCTCCTCGCCGTCCGCGGCGAGCAGCGTCTCGTAGCCCGCGAGCGCCAGGGCGCGTCGCAGGGCCTCCCGCAGCGCTCGGTCGTCATCGACGATCAGGACCTTCACCGCGCCAATTGTGACTGCGTGCGACCCCTTCTTCGGCTGTTCCTACATCGTTCTTACGCTGCTCCTACGAGGCGGCGCGACGCTCGCCGCCATGAACATTCCAAAGAAGGCGACAGCACTTGCACTGGCGGGCGCGGTGGGCCTGGCCTCCGCCGCCTACGGGATCGGCAGCGCGGCGGGCGGCGGCTCGGCTACGGCGGAGTCGAACGGCTCGAACGCTCCGACCGCCGAGCACGGCTTCCGCACCGGTCCTCCACCGGCGTTCGACGACCTCGCGGACACGCTCGGGGTCGACGCCGACCAGCTCGCGGAGGCCATGAAGGACTTCCACGACCAGGCGCAGGGCGAGCGTCGTGACGACCTCTCGCAGGCGCTGGCGGACGCGCTCGGCATCTCGGTCGACAAGGTGAATGCCGCCTTCGACGAGGTGGCGGACGGGCACAAGAGCCGCTTCGCCGCGCAGCTCGCAACGAAGCTGGGCGTGGAGGCAGCCGACGTCGAGGCGGCGCTCGAGAGCCTCTCGAACGACCGGCCCAACAGCCCGGCAGACTTCGCCGAGGCGCTCGCGAGTGAGCTCGGAGTCGACGCCGCGAAGGTCGAGGACGCCCTCGAGGCGCTGCGGCCGCGGCCCGGCGCCCGTCCGCCCGGCGACCATCGTGGCGCCCCGCTTCGCAAGCTCGCGGCGGCACTCGACGTGACTCGCGCCGACCTCCGCAAGGCGCTGCGCGAGGTGCGCGCGGGGGCCCAGTCCGGCTGGGAGCAGCATCAGGAGAAGCTGGCGGCGTTCCTTGCCGAGCGCTTCAACCTCGACGCCGGCGAGGTCGAGGAGGCCCTCGCCGACCTACCGCACCCCAGGATCGGACGGGGACCTGGCGGCCCCGGCGGCCCCGGCTTCGGCGGCCCCGGCTTTGGCGGCCCCGGCCCTGGCGGCCCCGGCCCTGGCGGCCCGGGCTTCGGCCCAGGCGGCTAGGCGCCTCCGGCGAGACCCCCCCGGGTCCCACGCCCGGGGGGATCTCGCCACTCTCGTACGCTTCGGGCCGTGTGGCCGCCCGACGCAATCCAGTTCCTGCGCGAGCTGGAGGCGAATAACGACCGCGATTGGTTCAAGGCGAATCGCGGCCGTTACGACGAGTTCCTCCTGGAGCCGGCACGTGAGCTCGCCGCGCAGCTCGGCGACCTCGGCGAGCCCCATCTGTTCAGGCCCTACAACGACACGCGCTTTCACATGCGCCCACCGATCAAGGAGCAGCTCGGCCTTGCGATCGGCTACGGCGGCGCCGGCGGCTTCTACGTGGAGCTCTCGCTCGACGGCCTGCTGGTCGCCGCCGGACTGCACGCCCCCGCCTCCGACCAGCTCGTCCGCTTCCGCGCCGCCATCGACGACGGACGCCGCGCGGCGTCGTTCGAGCGGGCCGTCAAGGTGGCGGAGGAAGCCGGCCTCGAGACGCCTCCGCCCGAGCTCAAGCGGGCACCGCGCGGCTATCCGATCGAGCATCCGCGCATCGACCGGCTCCGTATGAAGGAGCTCACGGTCTACCGGCGCCGCGAGCTCGGGCCCTGGTTGCACAAGCCCAGCGCCGACGCGCGCATCCGCAAGCAGCTCGACGGCGCCCGGCCGCTGGTGAGCTGGCTGGCCAAGCACGTGGGCCCGTCACAGGCCGGATGAGCGCCGACACGCTCGTATTCATCCCGGCCTGGAACGAGGAGGCCGCCCTCCCCGGCGTGGTGGCGGAGGCGCGCCGCGACCTGCCCGGAGCGGACGTGCTCGTCGTCGACGACGGCTCGACCGATGCGACCGCGCAGGTCGCCGCCGACGCCGGGGCGCTCGTGGTCAGCTTTCCCGAGAACCGCGGGTTGCGGCACGGCATCGCCGAGGGCTACCGGCGAGCTCTCGACGGCGGCTACGCCTTCTGCGGCCGTCTCGATGCCGACGGCCAGCACCCGGCCGCCGAGCTCGCGCGCATGCTGGAGCTCGTGAGGTCGGACGAGTGCGACGTCGCCGTGGGCTCACGCTTCATGCCCGATTCGAGCCGGGACGGCGAGCGCTACCGGCCGACCCCGGAGCGCGTCTTCGGGACTTCCCTGCTGCGCCTTCTGATCCGGCTGCGGCTCGGCCAGCCGATTACGGACGGCACGAGTGGGATGTACGCCGTCAACCGGCGCGCGCTCGAGCTGCTCGCCGACCCCTACGTCTCGGACTCGCCCGAGGTCGAGGCGCTCGTCAGGATCACCGACGCGAAGCTGCGCCTGCTCGAGGTGCCGGTCCACATGCGCCAACGCGAGCACGGTGTGTCGTCCTTCCGTGGGCGCCGCGCGGTCAAGCTGGTAGTCGGGATCGGGCTCACCCTCTTCGCCGGCGAGCTGCTGCGCCGCCGCTACCGGCGCGGTTGATCCTTCAGCGCTCGGCCGGCTCGCCGAGCCCGAGCGTCGCCCCGAGCCAGTCGACCGCGGCGGGGACATGGGCCGGGTCGATGTGGTGCCCCGCGTCCGACTCGTGGTACTCGACATCGAGGCCCCCGCGTTCCAGCAGCTCGCGCGCGCGGCGACCGAAGCCCACCTCCATGATCGGGTCGTTGCGGCCGTGGGTGATGAACGCGCGCGTCCCGCGGCGGTCCTCGAACGACGGGCTCCAGCCCTCGACCACCGGAACGAACCCGGAAAAGGCCAGGATCCCGGCAGGCGCCGGCCGCTCCGCCGCCAGCCCGAGCGCGTAGCTCATCACCGATCCCATCGAGAAGCCGCCGAGCACCGTCTGCTCGGGCGTCAGGCCGGTGCGCGACCAGAGCTCGTCGTGCAGCCGCGCGAGGCTCTGGAAGGCGGCGTCGAAGGTGTCGGGATCGGGATAGCCGACGCGCGGGACGACGTACCAGTGATTTCCCGACCAGCCCGCCAGCCGCAGCGGCGCGCGCGGGGTCACGACGTGGAGACGCCGATCGGGATCGAGCACGTCGGCAAGCGGCAGCAGGTCGTTCTCGTCGGTTCCGCGGCCGTGGTGGAGCACGAGCAGGCCCACCGGCTCGCCGCCGGCCGCGCGCTCGCGGAAGAGGAGGTCGTTCATACCCGCCATCATGGAGGTCTCTGAGCGCGGCCGCCGATCTCAGCAAGCTCGCGATGGGCACCGAGCGCGTCTCGGACAAGGTCAAGCTCTCGATCGAGGCCTCGGCCGTCAAGCAGGCCTAGACCGGAGGGAAGCGGCCGGCCGGGGCACCAACCGGTTTTGTGCCCCGGCACGGCGTCCGGGCTCAGCCGGCGGCTGCCGCCAGCCGGTCGAGCATGGCGGTCCAGCCCTCGCTGTGCGAGGCGAGCTCGCTCTCGGGCAGGCCGCTGTGGACGAGCCGCACGAGCGTCCCGCCGGGCTGTGGCTCGAGCGTCACCTCGACCGTGCTCTCACCGGGCCGGACGTCCACCTCCGGGTTCTCGAAGCCCCACGTGAACACCACCCGCGAGGGCCGCTCGACCTCCACGAACTCGCCCCGCATGAGGTAGGGCCCGCCCGGGCTGTCGGGCGAGCCCGCGTGGGTCTGATGGTTGATGCCGCCGGGACGCGGGTCGAGCGTGGCGTCGATCGCCAGCCAGCGGGTCAGCTTGTCCGGCTCCGTGAAGAAGCCGAACACGGTCTCGGGGCTCGCGTCGATCCGGATCTCGCGGACGATTGCCTCAGTCTTGGTTGCTTCCGTCATCGCGGATGCTCCTTTCTTCTCGCTCTGCTTCGGTCTTGAGGGTCTCCAGCCGTTCGTCCCAGAACCGCTCGAGGTACTCACGCAGGTCGTCGAGGCCGCCGCTGTCGGCGCTGTAGAGGCGGCGCGTCCCATCGCGGCGCTCGCGCACCAGCCCGGCCTCGCGCAGCACCCGTAGGTGCTGCGAGATGGCCGGCCGGGAGACGTCGCCGAAGTTGGCCGCGATCGTGCCGGCGGTGAGCTCGGTGCCGTGCACCAGCCGCAGGATGTCCCGCCGGCGGGGCGCCGCCATCGCCTCGAGTGCGCTCTGCATGCGAGAGAGTTTAAGTCATTACTTACGAAAGGTCAAGCTTACGCTTGCCCAGGGGCAACTCCCGCCGCCTCCCGGGCATCCGATTCGGCGCGGAAGAACCCCCACCAGTCGAGCTTGCCGTCGTGGTACCTGGCCGCCTGCCAGACCATCTGCTCGACCTCCACTCCGCCAAGGTCGCCGAACGCCCGCAGCCTGGCGAGGCCACGCCCGCCTGAGCCCTCGACGTCGAGGATCTCCCAGCGTACGTTCTGAAAGCTGCCGGACACCGTGTCCCACCAGGCGCGCACGCCATCGTGGCCCCGGAAGGTCTGTCCCTCGACCTCCGCGATCATCGACGTGAACTCGGCGTCCTCGGAGACCACGCTCAGGAAGCTGTCCAGGTCGCCCGAGTTCAGCGCCCTGATTGCGGTGTCCGCGATCGTGCGCAGCTCCTCGCTCAGCGGCGGCATCGAGGCGACTCTACGGTGCGGGTGTCCGAAGCCGCACGCGCCGGCCCCCGAGCCGCCCGGCCAGCGAGGCGACGGAGTGCGTCGCCCGCGTCTGCCAGCGGATCCGGAGCGACCCTGTGCGTGCTCCCGCTATCCGAAGGCGCGCGCTCACCGCGCCCACCCGCCGGTCCCAGACGGCTCTGCCGCTGACGGCGACGTCCGAGACGAAGCGTGTGCGGCGCATCCGCAAGGTCACCGGCGCGTGTGAGTAGTAAGCCCCCGAGGCGTCGAAGCTGCCGCCGCGCAGGCCATGGCCGCGCTCGCCGTACATGAGGTTCCAGCGCGCGAGCGCGTCCCCGACCGCCCAGGCCGCGCCCCAGGCGACGCGCCGGTCGAGCGCCGTCGAGCGGTCCTCAGGGCCCGCGGGCTCCGCGGCGGGCGCCCCCGCGGCCCGGCGCGGGAACTCAGGCACCACGTGGATCTCCTGCGTGCGGCTCGCGCAGCTCGTATCTCCCGGCGTGAGCGTGCGCAGGAAGCGGCGCACGATCCCCGAGGTGCAGCCGTCGAAGTCCGCGAGCGCGGTCACGTGGCCGACGTTCGCGACGGGCACGAGCGTGGCCCCCGGGAACAGTGACGCCGCGCGGATCGAGTCGCCCATCGGAGTGATCACGTCGAGGTCGCCGTCGAGGACCAGCACCGGCACGCTCGGGTAGGCGGCGCCGGGCGGCACCGGCGGGTCACGGCGGGACGCCTTCGGCCAGCGTATGCAGCCGCTGACGGCCTGGTGGATGTAGAGCGAGCGCAGCCAGACGTCGTTGGGGAAGGGCGCGTACGCGTCCGGGGCGAGCAGCGCGCGTGCCGCCCGCAGCTCGGCGCGGCGCTCGGGCAGCGATGCGGACGGGTCCCAGATCGTCGGGTAGTCGTGGCAGGCGACAGCCGCGTAGGCGCCCTCGGAGTAGCTCTTGACCGGGCCCCCGCCGGTGAAGGGCAAGTCTTCCGCCGCGATCCGCAGGAGCGGCGCCGGGTCGCCCCGCAGGTAGGCCCGCTGCGCGGCCAGCAGGTCGCGGTAGATCGTGTAGTAGTACGACGCGTCGCCCGCGATCTGGCCGAGCGCCGCGCCGTCCACTCGCACCCGGTGGGGCACGCCGTCGGCGTCCTCCGCGGTCCCGGTGAGTGGCTTCGACTCGAGCCGCAGCGCCATCTGACGCAGCTCGTCGAGCGGGGCGCCGCCGGCGCAGCTCGCCGAGCGCCGGCACACCTGGTCCCAGGCGAAGCGGATCGCCACCGATTCCTCGCGCACCCAGGGGTCGAAACCGTCGACCGCGTAGGCCGCGTCCAGCACGACAGCGCGCACGCGCTCCGGATGGCGCACCGCGAACGCCTGGCTGAAATAGGTCCCGTAGGAGTCGCCGTAGACGTTGACGACCGGCACGCGCAGCCTGTCGAGCACGGCGGCAAGGTCGTCGGCCGCGGCGCCGGTGCCATACGCGTTCGCGGCCCGGCCGAGCCTGCGCGCGCAGCGCCCGACCTCGCGCGCGTAGACGCCGTTGCCGGCCTGCAGGCGCAGGCAGTCGATCGCTCCAGAGCGCCCCGTGCCGCGGTTGTCGACGACGATCATCTCGCGGCGCCGGCGCAACGGCCCGAGCATGAACAGATACCCCTCGGCCGAGTCGATCGACGGGTAGCCGGGTCCGCCCTCTACGGCGACGATCGGCTCGAGAGCGGGCCGGGAGCGGTCGCGGCGCGGGTAGACGCGGAAATGGATACGGAGCTTCTCGCCGCCTGCGTTCGGCGCGCTGCGATACAGGGGCACGAGCAACGAGCCGCAGCGCGCACCGGACCCGTCCTTGCACGGCTGCGTCGCCCGCTGCGCCGCCGCCGGGGCCGCCGGCACGGCCAGGAGCACGACGACCGCGATCAGCCCTGCCCAGCCTCCTCGCATCCGGGCGCGAGCCTAGAGGAGGTCGCCGCGCAGCGCCGCCCGGTAGCGCTCCGCGGAGCGCCGCACCACGGCTGGGCCGTCCGGGATCACGCGTTCCCACCAGGCGCCGTAGATCGACTCGTACTCGAACGGCTCGACGGAGGCCGCGATCTGCTCGACCTCGTTCTCAGGCAGCGGAACCAGGTTCGGGTAGCTCCACATGAAGCCGACATGGTCGCGGTCGGGGATCACCTGGATGATGTCGCCGGACAGCAGCGCGCCCGCCCCCTCGGCCCGGTGCAGCATCGTGCCGCCGGGGAAGTGGCCGCCGCCGCGGATCAGCGTCAGCCCGCCGCCGAGCTCGAGGGTCTCGCCGTCCCAGTACTCGATCGCCGGGTCCGGCCGCATCACCCACTCCGCGTCCGCAGCGTGCAGGTGGACCGGGCATTCGAAGCGCTGCGCCCACTCGACCATGCCGGAGTAGTAGTGCGGATGGGAGATGGCGATGCCCGCCAGTCCCCCACGGCGCTCGACCTCCACGGCGGTGGCGTCGTCGAGGAGCGTGATGCAGTCCCAGAGCAGGTTGGACTCGCCGAGCGGAACCAGCAGGGCACGCTGGCCGATCGCGAACGAGGGGCTCGTGCCGATTCCCGTGAGCTCACCCTCGCGCCGGAACTCGTTCTCGTGGCCCGCCGCCAGCTCCGCGAGCGTCGTCCAGCGCTGACCGGAGGCCGGCACGTACTGGCGCGGGTCCTGGCAGATCGGGCACGAGGCGGGGGGCTCGTCGCTGTCGGCGAACTGCGTCCCGCAGGTCACGCAGATGTACCTATCCATCGCCGGAACCCTAGAGTCCCGGCCGCCCGCGCTAGTGGTCCCCGCCGCGCCTGACGCGCTCGATGACGGTGTCGATGCGGCGCCGGGCCGCAACCCTGCTCGTGACTGCGTGGAAGGGCCCGCCGGCGCGCGCCGCCCACGGCACGAGCACGTCGAAGTCGAGCTCACGGATCAGCTCGAGGCTCTCGACGTAGGCCGCGCGCTCGCTGCTCGGCAGCACCGCCGCGATCCACTCGCCGCCGTCGAGGAAGAGCGTGTCGCCCGTGAAGAGCGCCCGGTGCCCGCCTGCGTCCCACAGGAAGGCCGTCGCGCCCGGCGTGTGGCCGGGGGTCGGGATCACCTCGAAGTCCTCGTCGAGCATGTGCCGGCGCGAGAACGTGCCGCGCACGTGCATGTGCTCCTCGACGGCGGCTCGGTCGTGTTCATGCACGAAGAGCGGCGCGTCCAAGCGGGCGGCGCCGAACATCGCCTCGTGGCCGTGATTGAGGTAGCGGCGCGCGACGCCGCCCAGGTCGTCGAGCGCCGCCAGGTCGTCGTCGAGCCGGCCGTTGCTGTAGACGAGGATGTTGCCCGCATCGCGCTCGAGCAGGAACGCGCGCACCTCGATCGATGGTGCGAACGACAGTGCTTCAGGGGTCGTGCCGTGCAAGCCCGGGATCACCGTGTCCAGCTTCGTCAGCTGCTTCATCGCTGAGGCTCCTTCTTCGATCACACTCGAAGGATGCACCTTCAAGTGCGCTTGAAGTCAAGTGCCGCGGCGGCCCTGCGCCGGCTCAGGCGGGACGTGGGCGCGGCGCCCAACCGCGACGCCGCGACCGTGCCCTCGACCCGCGCAGCTCACGCGCGATCCCGCGGGCGGCGCGCCGCGCCTCGGGACCAAGCGTGCCGAGCTGCGCCGGACGGGGGACGAAGCCCACGAAACGCAGGCCGCTGCCCGTCGGACCCCCGTCGGGCGCCGACGGCACACCGCGCTCGTCGAGCACGCCCAAATGGCCGACGAGCGGCTCGAGGCCGGTGCGGTAGCCCGTCGCCGTGATCACCGCGTCCGGCTCGACGCGCGTGTCATCGTCGAGATCGACGCCGGTCTCGTCGAACGAGCGGATGCCCGGCACGATCTCGATGCGGCCGTCGCGAATCGCCTCGATGGTCTCCTTGTCGACGATCGCGGGCGCCACGCCGAGCCGCCGCAGGCGGCTGAACACGCCCTCTTCCGGGATCGGGAGGCCGTAGGCGGACAGGTCGCCGATCTCGCGAAGCCGGGCCGCCCTCGTCAGCCGGTCGCCGATGCCGGGCGGGAGCTTCGAGAGCAGCAGTGCGATCGCCGGTCCGGCCGGATCCCGCAGCAGGATGTTCGGCGCCGTGCGCACCGCCACCCGTACCCGGCTCGCCCCGCCGGTCGCGACGTCGTACGCGATCTCCATTCCCGAGCAGCCCGAGCCGGCGACCAGCACGTCGGCGCCCCGGAGGTCATCGGGGTTGCGGTACTCGCTCGAGTGCAGGAGCCGGCCGACGAAGGCCTCGCGGCCCGGCCAGTCCGGCGTGTGCGGCGTGTGCGAGTAGCCGGTCGCCACTACTACGTGTGAGGCGTGGACGTCGCCCTCCGAGGTGCCCAGGACGAGCCCGGTGCCGTCGCGGTCGATTCGCTCGACCGCCGTGCCGTGCTGCACGTCCACCCGCTCGCGCTGGGCATAGCGCTCGAAGTAGCGCACCATGTCGTCGCGGCCGGGGAACATGTCGGTGCCGCGCGGGAAGCGGGCGCCTGGCAGCTTGGAGAACGGCCGGCTCGAGTTGAGCCGCAGCCGGTCGTAGCGGCTGCGCCACGTGGAGGCGACGCCGTCGGCCCTGTCGAGTACGAGGGGCCGGACGCCCCGACGCCGGAGGGCGGTCGCCGAGGCGAGTCCAGCCGGCCCTGCTCCAATCACGATTACACGTCGGTCCTGCATGTCCATCTCCGATCCGGGTCCAGGGGACTCCGGAGGGTCGCGACTGCTGGGCGAGGCTTGTGTGCGATCGGACACGGCCGGCCCTACGCTGATCGACATGGGGCGTATCGCGGTACGCGTGCAAGCCCGCTCGAGCCGAGACGAGATAGCCGAGGAGCGTGCGGACGCGATCCTCATCCGGGTAAAGGCCCCGCCCGTGGACGGCCGCGCGAATGTCACGCTCTGCCGGCTCGTCGCCAAGCGCCTTGGCGTCGCGAGGGGGCGGGTCTCCGTGGTGCGCGGGGCGTCCGCACGCGACAAGGCGATCGAGGTCGAGGGCCTCGACGACGAGACGGTGCGCCGCGCGCTCGTCCAGCCCTGAGAAACAAAAGAGACGCAGACTTCGCGCTTGAGGTCCGCGCTCGCGGGCCGAGGCCCTTGAGCTATTGCGGGGCGAGCCTTACAACCTCTTGGCTTCGCTCTTTGCGCTCCGTCCGCGTCTCGGTTGAGGACTAAAGCAGCGGCCCCAGGGGCCGTCAATGGCCCCCACTACGTTGATCCCGCTCGTTGCGGACGAATGGGTCTCTAGGCGAGCTTCTTCTCGGCCGCGGCCACCGCAGCCGTGGCGCTCTCGTGGCGCTTGGTCGCGGCCCGCTCCTCATCCTGGGCCTCCTCCAGCTCCGCGCGCGCCTCATCGAGGCGCTGCGCGGCCTCGGCGGCGCGCTCCTCGGCCTTGCGCGCGCGCTCGGCGGCCCGCGCGGCCGCCTTCGCCACGGCGTCGCGCTCACGCCCCGCCTTGCGCTCCTCGAGACGCGCCGCGGACAGCTCCTCGCGCGCCTTGGCCTCCGCCGCGGCCTCGCGCTTCTTCTTCGCAGCGTCCTCCTTCGGCGGCTTCGCCTGTTTCGCGCGCTTGGGCGGCGGTTTGGCCGGGGCCGGCGCCATCTCGAAGCCACCGCCGAAGCCGGCGACCGCCTGGCGCTCCCTCAGCACACGCCCGGCGCCGAGCTCCGCCGCGGTCTCCTCGTCGAGGGCGGCGGCGTGCAGGGTGGAGACGAGCTTCTCCTCGAGCCCCTGCGACGAGCCGACGCCCGCCTCGGCGGCGAGCGAGGCCGCGTCGCGCGCGAGCTTCGCCACCAGCTCGCGCTCCTTGGCGGCAGCGCGCTGGAAGCCCGAGCGGTCGCCGCCCGCCACGAGCTGCTCCTGCGCCTCGCGCAGCTCCTCGCCGGCCGCGAGCAGTTTCTCGACGTCCTTGCGGCGGTTTCGGACGAGCTGGTTCAGCGCCCACGCCGCAAGGGTGGGTTTGCGCAGCGCCTTGACCTCGTTGGCGAGCTCGCGTTCCTTGTCGGCGCGCAGCCGCTTGACGAGCGCGTCGCGCGCCTCCGTGAACTCTCCGGACGGAAGGCCGTAGAGCTCGTTAGCCACCTGGTCGAGGGAATCCGTCTTGCCGGCCACGGGCAAAGGATTACCGAACCGGGGAAGTCAGCGCCGTGCTCGACCACGAGTACCACCCCGGCTACTACTCGGCGTTCGTGCTCGATCCCGACGGCAACAGCATCGAGGCCGTCAACCACAACAGGGCGCCGGGCTAGAGCCCGAGCGCCCCGCGGCCGCCCACCACCGGCAGCCTGATCCAGCTGAGCGCCGGACGCAGGCTGAGCTGCGTCCCCGGCGCCGGCCGGATCGTGTAGTCGTGGTCGGTCGAGACGACGACGAGGCCGATCCGATGCCCGGCCTTGAACACGTAGTCGTCCGGTTGCAGATCCCAGCTGAAGCGATACAGGCGCTCCCGGCGCACGGGCTGGCTGCGCCCGATGCTGAGCCGGTTCTGCGGGTCGAGCCAGCCGCGCGTGACCATCACGGGCGCATCGGCCGAGCCTTCGGCGCCGTAGTCGACGAGCACCGCGGTCAGGTTCGCCGCGTTGCGGTTGTCGATCGACATCCTCAGGCTCACCTCGGGCGTCCCGCTGATGCGGACGTCACGGCGCAGCGAGTGCGAGCGATAGACGAGCCGGTCGGTGCGTGCCTCGTCCGGCCCCTGGATCAGCACGTCGTCCGTGTCGAGCTCGCGCCCGCGGTCGACGAAGCTCTGGCGCACGAACCAGCTCGAGCCGGTCAGGCCCCGCGAGAGCTCACCCGGCGCTGTCGAGTTGCGGGCCGAGAGCTGCAGCGTCGCCGGCCGCGAGCCGGGCGCCGGCCAGTCGGGCTCGTCCGAGTAGGAGCCGTCCTCGCGCTGGATCGTCGAGCGCGGCTCGCGCATGATCCCGTTCTGCACGCCGAAGAGCTCGTGGTCGAACCACCGGTTCCGGACGGCCGTGAAGGCCACTGCACCCGGGGCACCCGGGGCACCCGGACCGCCGTGGCCGCCGTTGTGCAGCCAGATCTTGCGCGGCACGCCGTAGCGGTCGAGGCGGGACCACCACTCGGCGAAGGCCTTGGTCTTGACGTTCCAGTCGTTCAGCCCGTGGACGACGAACACGCTCGCGCGGATGCGGTCCACGTCGTCCAGGTAGTCGCGCGCCTCCCAGAACGGGCTCCAGTCGCCCGTCACCCGGTCCTGCGCGCCCAGCAGGAACGGGATCGTCCCGGCGCAGATGTCGTCGATCCCGTCCACGCGGCTGCCGCCGATGAACGAGGCGAGCACGTCGGTGTCCTCGCCGAGGTAGACGTTGTCGCCGGCCCCCTGCGTCGCCGAGTGCGGGGCCACGACGAGCCCGTTGGCGCGGTAGTAGTCGTACCAGCTCGAGATCGCCGAGATCGGGACGATGGTCTCGAGGCCCTCGACGCCCGTAGTCGCGACCTGGTTGGGGAGCGTGCCGTTGTAGGAGACGCCGGTCATGCCGACGGCGCCGGTCGTCCAGCCGGCCTCGACCTCGTCGCCCTTCTCGTCGAAGTCCGCGGGCGCGCCCGTTCAGCCAGTCGATCACGGCCTTCGTGCCGAGCGTCTCCACGCGGTCGCCGACGGTCGGGCAGCCGTCCGAGTTGAAGGTCCCGATGCTCTCGCCGAGGACGACCGCGTAGCCGCGTGGCACGTAGTAGTCGTCGAGCGAGCCCGGCAGATCGGCGCGCGCGATCAGGCGCGCGCGGGCGCGGGCCGAGTTCGCCCTGACGCGCTTCGAGCGCGCGGCGCGGGCGCTGCGCGCCTTGGCGGCGGTCCGGTCGCCGAACAGGTTCTCCTGCGGGAGCACGTCGGAGTCGACGTCGTGGTTGACCGCGTCGCCGATATCGCCGCGGTAAGGGCTGTGCTCGAAGACGACCGGCACCTTGTAGCCCTGCGTCTCGGTCTCGGCCGGGCGGCTGATCCGGATCCTGACGCGGTCGCGCTCGCCGTCGCCGTCGCTGTCGAGCTCGGTCTCGACGAAGACCGTCTCCTCGATCGCCCGCGCGAGGTCGAACTGCGGCTGCGTCTGGCCGTTCTCGACGACGAGCCAGGGCGGCGGGCTCGGCTCGCCGGCTGCGACGGGCCCTGCGGTGGCGGCGAACAGGACCAGCAGCGCGGCGGTAAGCCCGAAGCGCCAGCGATGTCGAGAAAGCACAGCTCTCCTCCGTACGGTCGTCAACTCCACGGGCGCGCACGCGCCACCGGGGGGACTTACCCGGCTGTGGAGAAGCGGAACGTCAGCGGCGGCAGCGCGCTCAGGCGGCGCTCGCCTCGGAGCCCCGCGCCGCACCAACGGCCGCGGGCGCACCGCGCCCAGGGATGAGGGTCGCGGCGAACAGCGCGATTGCGAGCGCGACGGCGCCGAGCGCAAAGGCCGCGGTGAAGCCCGACTCGGCCGCGAGGCCGGTGCCGGCGTCGATGTGGTCGGCCACGATCGCGGCGGCGATCTGGCCGCCGAAGGCACCGCCGACGGTCCGCATGATCGTGTTCATGCCGGTCGCCTCCCCGGTCTGGTGCTGGGGCACCGCCTCGACGATCAGGTTCGCCATCGAGGCGAACGACAGGCCGATGCCGAGACCGAGCAGCGTTACCGCCAGGAGCACCTGCCACTCCTGCGAGTGCGCGACCGCCAAGAGCAGGAAGGAGAGCCCCGCGAAGCCGGTGCCGAGGAGCAGGGGCAGCTTCGAGCCGCGGCGCCCGGACAGCCAGCCGGCGATCGGCCCTGCCACGAGCATGACGGCCGCCGAGGGCAGCAGGAAGAGGCCGGCCCCGGTGGTGTCGACGGCGAAGCCGTAGCCCGCCTCTGCGGGCATCTGCACGAACTGCGGGATCAGGATGAAGGACCCGAACATGCCGAAGCCGATCAGGAAGCCGGTCATGTTGGTGGTCCAGACGGCGCGCCTGCGCAGCAGGCGGATGTCGACGAGCGGCTCGGCGACGCGCCGCTCGAAGTGCACCCAGTAGGCGAGCACGAGCGCCGCGGCCGCGAACAGGCCGAGGATCTCGGGCGAGCCCCAGCCCCAGCGGTTGCCCTCGCTGACCGCGAGCAGCAGGAAGACGAGCCCGGCCGAGAAGAGCCCGGCGCCCGCGAAGTCGATCTTGGCCGGCGACTTGACCGGCGACTCGGGAACGAAGAAGTGGGTCGCCACGATCGCGACCACGACGACCGCGAAGCCGAGCCAGAAGATCCACTCGTACGAGAGGTGGTCGACGATCAGGCCGCTCAGGACGAGCCCGGCAGCGCCGCCGATTCCAAAGGTCGCCGAGATCAGCCCGATCCCGGTGGCGACGCGCTCCTTGGGGAACTCGTCCCTGATGATCCCGAAGGCCAGCGGGAAGACGGCGCCGGCCGCACCCTGGACCGCGCGGCCCGCGACGAGCAGGCCGATGCTGTGCGACAGAGCGGCGATGACCGAGCCGAGCGCGAACAGGCAGAGTACGAACACGAGCGTGCGCTCCTTGCCGAACATGTCGCCGAAGCGCCCCAGGATCGGCGTGGCGATCGAGGCGGTGAGCAGGTAGACGGTCAGCACCCAGGTGACCGAGGTGGTGGACGCGTCGAGTTCGCGCTGGATTTCCGGCAGGGCCGGGGCGACCATCGTCTGGAGCAGCGCGTAGGAGAGCGCTGCCAGCGCGAGCACGGCGAGCGTGATGCCGTAGTGCTGTCGTGGAGCCTCGTTCACGCGGGTACCCCGGCCGGCGACGCGGGCTCACCATCGTGCTCGCGCACGCTGCGACGAAGCGGCCGCTCGGGAATCAGGAGCACCAGGACGAGCGCCGCCGCCATCACGGGCAAGCCGAGCATGAACACCGGGTGGAGCGCATCGGCGAGGTCGGTGCGCGCCGCAGACACGCCCGCCCCCCCGGCAAGCGCGCCCGCGGCGGCACCCGCGGGCAGGCCCGCGGCCATGAGCGCCCCCATGACGCTCACGCCGATCGTGCCGCCCGTAGTGCGGAAGAACTGGATGCCGCTGGTCGCAACGCCGAGCTCGCGGCTCGGCACCTCGTTCTGAACGACCAGCAGCAGGTTCTGGATCACGAACCCGAGCCCGAGCCCGAGCAGGACCATCGCGAGCGTCGCGGTCCCATGCGACGAGGCCGCATCGAGCGAGCTGAGCACAACGAAGCCGCCCGCCATCACGACCGGCCCGGTGACGATCGCCCAGCGGTAGCGGCCGGTCCGAGAGATCACCTGGCCGCTGAGCACGCTCGACACGACGAGCGAGAGCATCAGCGGAGTCAGGACGAGACCGGCCTTGGTGGCCGACTCGCCGAGCACTCCCTGCACGAACAGCGGGACGAACATGATCGCCCCGAACATCGCGACCCCGAATGCGAACGACGCGCCGCTCGCCGCCCCGAACAGGCGCAGGCTGAGCAGCTCGAGCGGGACGATCGGATGCTCGGTGCGGCGCTCGTGCCAGGCGAGCACCGCCAGCAGGACGAGCCCGACGGCGATGAGCCCGAGCACGTCGCCCGAGCCGAGTGTCGCCTCCTCGCCGGCGCGCACCGTGGCCAGCAGGATGCACGAGACGGCCGCGGCGAGCAGCGCCGCACCGAGGTAATCGATGCGCGTGGCGCGCTCGGGGTGGGGCGGGATCTTGAGCGTGGCGATCACGACGGAGAGCGCGATCAGGCCCACCGGCAGCGAGACGAAGAACACCCAGCGCCAGTCCGCGTTGTCGGCGATCCAACCGCCGCTGAGCGGGCCGAGCACCGAGCCGACTCCGAAGACGGCGCCGGTCAGCCCCTGCCAGCGGCCACGGTCGGAGGGCGGGACGAGGTCGCCGATCACCGCCATCGCGAGCGGGATCAGGGCACCGGCACCGAGGCCCTGCACGGCGCGGGCGATGATCAGCTGCGTCATGGAGCCGGCGGTGCCGCCGATGACGGCGCCCGCCATGAAGATCAGGATCCCGAAGACGAAGAAGGGTCGCCGGCCGTAGATGTCGGACAGCCGTCCGTAGATCGGGACGGTGACCGTCGCGGCGAGCATGTACGCCGAGAAGACCCACGAGTAATGCTCGAGCCCGCCCAGGTCGGCGACGATCCGCGGCAGTGCGGTCGCGACGATCGTCTGGTTCAGCACCGCCAGGAGCATCCCGAGCAGGACACCGGTGAATGCCGCGATGGTCGCCCGGTGCGAGAGCAGGTAGCCGGCGCGCGGCTCGCTCAAAGTTCCTCGATCACAACCGCAAGGCGCCGCAGCAGGTCAGCGGCCACTGCCTGCTCGTCCGGCTCGAGGGCTGCGGCGATGCGACGGCGCGCCTTGTCGTACTCGCGCGTCTTCCCCGACACGGCCTTGCGGCCCGCCTCTGTCAGGGAGATCACGACCGCGCGCCGGTCCGTCGGGTCCTCGATCCTCGTCACGAGATCGCGACCAACCAGCACGTCGACCATCCGGGTGGCCGTCGGCGATGAGACGCCGGCGAGCTCGGCCAGCTCGCGGTTCGTCAGCGGGCCCTCCAGAAGGGGCTCCAGCAGATGGAACTGGGCGAGCGAGATGGAGTCGTCGGCCGACTGGCGGGCGGCGCGACCGCGGGCGCGGCGCGCTGCGCGGAAGAAGTCGTGAAGCGCCTCGCTCAAGGCCGCCTCGACGGCCGCTGATGCCTGTTTGTCCGTCGTCCGCGCTGCCACGCACAAAAAATTAGCAGCACACTGTTTAGGTACCTACCTATTTCACCGGCGCTCAGCCGAGGAAGGGCGCGTCGCCTCCGAGCAGGGTCATCGCGAAGCGCTCGAAGCGACGCAGCCGCCTGCCGCTGCGTGCGTCGATGAGAGTGGATCCGCGCAGGCTCCCCACGAGCGCGGTCCGGCCCAGCGGCTGCACCCCCGTGAGCGGCGCACTGCCGAAGAGGTGGAACTTGCGCCTGCCGCCGAGCGAGAAGCCGGTGAGGCCGCCGCCGGAGTCGCACACAAAGCACGAGGCGAGCAGCGTGCCCGACGCCAGTGCCGCGTCGGTCGTGCTCGCCTCGATCTTGCGCGCTTGCCAGCGACCGGTGTCGACAAGCGTCAGCCCGGCCGGGGTTTCGCGAGAACGGCCATCCGCCCTGTCGGCGTGGTCGGAGCCCGTGATCGCGAGCGTCTCGCGGCCCAGCCAGAGCGCGTCCCGCTCAGGGCCGGCGAGCGCGTCGGCGGCCCTTGCCTCTATCTGAAGCGGGTGTGACCGGACAGCGAACGTCCGCAGGTCCAGCTCGGCAACCGGCGCCTGGGCCTGAACCACGAAGGCGCGGCCACCCGAACGGTCGACAGCCAGCCCGGGGCTCCAGCGCTGCGTGACACCCCCGCCGGGCCGGATCCCGGAGATGATCTCGGGGAGCGCCGCCGACCGGATCGGCCCGTGCGCGCCCACCTGAACGAGGCGTGACGGACCGAGCGCGAGCCCGCGCGGCCCGAGCACGAGCAGGAGGCTCCCGTCGAGACGCGCGCCTCCTTGCAGCGACCCGCCCAGGCGCCGGCGCCACAGCACCCTGCGGCGCCCTGCGTCGACGCCCGCGACGAGGGTGTCGCCCGCGCCGCAACAGCCGGCGGTGGCGACGACGGAGAGCACCGTCCGAGCATCCGCCCACGCCGTCGCGACGCCCGATCCCCGGCGGCTGATCGTGACGTCGCCCAACGCGCGCATGGCGCGCAGGTCGATGAAGCGCAGCCTTGCGCCCCGCGCCGTCGAGCCCGACACCAGGCGCGACCGGTCCGGAGCGAAGCTCCATCCCAAGGGCTCTGCCGCGAGCGGCACCCGCCGGCCCGCCAGCGGACGCAAGCTGTCCGGGTCGACGCGGATCAGCTTCAGCGAGCCCTGCCAGGTGCTTCCGTAGAGGGTTCTGTCCGGTGTGCCGCCGGCCGCCGCCATCGGCGCCGCGCCGGTCAGCATGGCCATGGCGGCGAGCCCGCCTGCAAGCGCGCGACCTCTCATACCTCCGCTACGCGCGGCAGGCGGCTCGAGGTCCCCGCGTCCGAGCCTCAGCGGGTGGCGGCCTCCATCAGCTTCGGCGCGACCTGCTTCTTGCGGCTCATCACGTCGGGCAGATTGAGCACCCCGTCCTCCAACGGCCGTCCGAAGGCCTGCTCGACGGCGGTGTTCTCCCCGCTGACCAGCAGGTCGGTGGCCTTGGCGAGGATGTCTGTGAGCATGAGCGCCGAGAGCGCGTGGCCCTCGCGCTCGCGAAAGGCGCCGAGCGCCTCCAGCAGCTCGTCGCGGCGCCCGAGCACCGAGTCGCCGACGGTCTCGAGTTGGGAGATCGAGATCGTCTTGCCGCTGCTCACCTCGTAGTCCTTCGCATCGTGGGCAACGATCTCCTCGGCCGGCAGGTGCGAGACGTCGGACGTCTCGCCGAACATCTCACGGCCGAACTCCTCGGCCTCGAGCGACAGGATGCGCTCGAGGTGCTCGATGACAGCATGGTCGCGCTGCGTTGTCGTCGGCGAGTTGAGGATGACGGTGTCGGAGAGCACGGCCCCGAGCAGCATCAGCGCCGTCGGACGCGCGGGCTCGAGCCCCGCCTGGCGGAAGCGCTCGACGACGAGCGTCGCCGTCGACCCGACCGGGTCGAAGGTGGCCGCGACGGGCACACGGGTCTCGATCGAGCCGATGTGGTGGTGGTCGAGGATCTCGACGATCTCAGCCTCCTCGATCCCCGGCACGCTCTGGGCCGACTCGGCGTGGTCGACCAGCAGCACGCGGCGCGGCTCAGGGCCTACGAGATCGGAGCGCGTGACGAGCCCGACCGGACGGCCCGACGAGTCGACCGCCACCGCCGCCCGGTAGTGGACGTCCTTGACCTGCTCGGAGATGTCGGCGATGAGGTCGTCGCGGCGCACGGTCAGCGGCTCGGCGTCCATCAGGGCGCGACAGGGCGCGGCGAGCGTGATCATGCGGGCGCTGACGTACGAGTCGAGCGTCGAGCTGACGACGGCCGTGCCTCGCTCCCTCGCCAGATCGAGCACGTCGTCCGGCGGGCGCACGTCGTTGCTCGTGACGAGCAGTGCGGCGCCGAGCTCGACCGCGCGCCGCTGTATGTCTGGACGGTCGCCGACCACTACGACGTCGCCCTCCTCCATGCGCGTCGGCGAGCTCACGTCCATCGCCTGGACCCATACGCGCCCAGACACGTCCCGGTGCTCGTCGCCCACGATCAGCGCGCCCTCGAGCACCGTGACGATCGAGCCGACGGAGGTGTCGGCGTCGAGGCGAGAGGCCTCGCGCGACTCGCGCACGTAGCGCCGCGCCAGGGCCCGCTCGGTCATGACGCCGACGAGGCGGTCGCCGGAGTCGACGATCGGAAGCAGATCGAGTCCCTCCCTCGCCATCTCGAGGCCGACCTGGCGGACAGGCTCTTCGTCGCAGGCGGTCGGGAACTCGCCGCGCATCACGTCGCGGACCCGCAGGAGAACGTGCGGCAGGAACTCGGGGAGGGGTGCCTCACTCCGCTCGATCAGCCAAGAGGTCTGCGCGTTCGGCTCACCCAGGCGCACCGGCTGGTAGCTGTTGCCGTCGCCGAGCCGGTTCTTCAGCTCGGCATAGCCGATGGCAGCGGCGATCGAGTCGGCGTCCGGGTTCCGGTGACCTGTTACGTAGACACGCGCCAACGGCGACAGACTACGAACCCCAGCGCTCACGAGCCGCGCTCGCGGCGGGGCAGCGGCCCTCCTCGCGCCCGCAGGCCTCCATGTCACAGAGCCGGCACAACCAGCGCGTCGCGCCCGGCCCACGCATCATGTTGGGTATCACGCGCGCGAGGAGCTCCTCGAAGAGCTCGCGCTCGCCCTCGCTGAGCGACGCGAGCGCTCCGTTCAGGACCTCCCCGCGCGCCCGTGCGACGCGCCGCGCTGCGCGCCGGCCGTTTGCTGTGAGATGGACCGAGACGGAGCGCCCGTCCTGGGCGCTCGGCCGGCGCCTGACGTAGCCGGCCTCCTCGAGCCGGTCGACGAGGCGCACCGCTCCCGACGGCGTCAGGCCGAGTACCCGCCGCATGCGGTCGAGCGACGGCTCGCCGAGGAACTGATCGAGCGCGGAGAGCGCGATCGACGCCGTCTCGGACTGGCCCGCCGCGTCGCCGACCGCCTCCGCGGTGCGGTCGGCGACGGACAGCGACAGCGCGCCAAGCAGGTTGCCGGCGCGGTCGAGCTCTGTCATCCGACCTCGTAGTCGAGGCTGACGTACGCCTCCGAGCCGAGCGGAGCGTTGAACTCGCCGCTTCCGCTTATCCCGTCGAGATCGCCGGTGCCCGAGCCCGCGACCACCGAGAGCTCGCCGCGCGCCTCCGCGCCGTCGAACGTGCCGTTCGTCCGCATCACGAAGCTGCCGCTGCGGTCGCCGACCCGGCCGTCGACCTGCTGCAGACCAACGAAGTCAGCGGTCTTGTCGGGCCGATAGCACATGAGCCACTCGACGCTGCCCGTCCCCTCGATGTCGCCGCTGAGGGCCTGACGGACGCTCGCGCGCGACAGCTTGCGGCCGTCGCCCAGCGAGCCGTACTCCTCCTCCTGCCAATCCTCGACCTTGAACGTGCCGTCGGCGTGCGTTGTCATCGCCGTTTGCCTCCTTATTTGTGTGAGTCAGTCACATAGATGCCCGGTTTGGGCTGCGGCCAAACCGGCGTGCGAACGACCTCTCGTGGACGCCACGACCGGCGAGCCGTACCGACCCCGCGCGGGCGGTTGCAATCATGCGGCCGTGCCACCGCTCAGTGCGAAGCAACGAGCACAGCTTCCCGACAGCGCGTTCGCCTACATCGATTCGCACGGGAAGCGGCGCCTGCCGATCCACGACGCTTCGCACGTGCGCAACGCGCTCGCCCGCTTCGGACAGGTGGCGTTCGAGGACGACGACGCTCGCGACAGAGCGCGCAGCCGTCTGCTCAGGGCGGCGCAGAAGCACGGCATCATGCCGATCGGCTTCATCAGCTCCCAGCTGCAGCCGCAGCGGAAGCTGCCGAAGGGCACGGTCACGTTCCTGCTGACCGACATCGAGCGCTCGACGCAGCTGCTCGCGCAGCTGGGAGACGGCTACGCGGGCGTGCTCTCCGAGGTCCGCCGCAGGGTCCGCGGCGCCGTCCGCGGAGCCGGGGGGCGACAGGTATCGGCGACCGGCGACGAGGTCTTCGCGGTGTTCGAGCAGGCCTCAGCCGCACTGGACGGAGCACTCGGCATACAGCGGGCGATGCGGGAGGACGGCGGGCCCGGAGGGAACGAGGTGCGCCTGCGAATCGGCCTGCACCGCGGACGTCCGTCGTTGACGGACACCGGCTACGTGGGGCTCTCCGTCCATGCGGCGGCCCGCATCTGCTTCGCGGCGCACGGGGGCCAGATCGTGATGTCGGGGGCCGTGCGCTCGGCGGTCGGTGAATCGCTACCGGAAGGAGTCGGCCTGGGCGACCTCGGCCGCTGGCACTTCCGCGGGCTGCCCGAGCCCGTCGAGATCTTCCAGGTCGAGGCCGCGGACCTGCCGGCGGACTTCCCGCCGCTGCGGTCGGCGGAACCGGCTTAGGTGCCTGACCTCCGCTTGATCGCCGCCCTTCAGGGTCTCAACGCCCCGCTCGCTAAGGCGTGGACAAAACAGCCGTCGGCGGCTATAATTTAGATCGTAATCGAACTATCGAAAGGTACGTTAGCAGAGTTGAGTAACACCACACGCAACGTGCCTCGCAGGACGGCCACAGGCTCCGTCCCCGAGGGCACGGAAACCAAGCGTCAGCGCAAGCGCCGGGAGGCTCACGCCACCGAGGCGAAGGCGCCGGACGCCACAGGCGACGCGCTCGGATTGTTCTTCCGGCAGGCGTCGCAATACGGGCTGTTGACCGCCGAGGAGGAGGTCGAGCTCGCCAAGCGCATCGAGCGCGGCGACCTCGAGGCCAAGGAGCGCATGATCAACTCGAACCTGCGGCTGGTGGTCTCGCAGGCGCGCCGCTTCCAGGGCCAGGGCCTCCCGATGGGCGACCTGGTTCAGGAGGGCATGCTGGGCCTGATTCGAGCCGTGGAGAAGTTCGACTGGCGCAAGGGGTTCAAGTTCTCGACGTACGCCGTCCTCTGGATCAAGCAGTCGATCCAGCGCGGCCTGGCGAACTCGGGAAGCACGATCAGGATCCCGGTCCACATCGGGCAGCGTGAGCGCAAGGTGAAGAAGCACGAGCGCGAGCTCGCCGTGAAGCTGGGGCGCCAGCCGACCGTACCGGAGCTCGCGGAGTCGACCGAGCTGCCGGAGGACCAGGTGCGCGAGGCGCTCGAGCTGAACAAGCACCTTGCGAGCCTCGACCAGGGCGTCGGGGAGGATGGCGAGACCGCGCTCGGGGACCTGCTGCCCAGCGACCGTCCCGAGCCCGAGGAGGAGGTCGTGAACGCCCTTGGCGATGCGCGGGTCCGCGAGGTCGTCGGCCGGCTTCCGGAGGAGGAGCGGAACGTGATCACGCTCCGCTTCGGGCTCATGGGCGACGAGCCGGCCTCGGTCCGTGAGGCAGGGGCGCAACTCGGTGTGAGCACCGAGCACGCGCGGCGGCTCGAGGAGCAGGCACTTCGCCGGCTCGCCGACAACGGCGAGCTTCAGGAGCTGAGCCAGGCGGCGTAGCCGGCTCGCTCGCCGCGTAGGCCGGGCCGCTTGAACCACAGGTGGCCCGGCCTCGCACGACCGGCATGGCGACCGCGGCGATTCCGGGTGTGGGCATGCCCGAGATGGAGACCATGCCAGCCCCCGGGACAGGGCGCGTCGGACCGCGGTGCGGGCCGGCATCACGGCTCGGCGCCGCCGACCGGGAAGCATCACGTCCCCCCTGTGGTGTACAAGATGTCCCGCGCCCCGGCTAGGGCGCCGCGCGAAATGCGCGTTTAAGTGCCAGGGGTTGAGGCAAGACTGTGGCTGACACCTCGTCGCAAGTGTCGTAAGGGGGAAGTCGACGAGGGTCGTGTCGCCCTGCCAGGGCGATCGCTGTCGCTGCCGAAGCCACTTGGTGGATGGCTGCCAAGCCCGAGGAGCAAACCCAGGGGGACCCATGACCCATGCCAGGATCGTCCGTAGACCATTGCCAAGCGTGCTTCCACTCTCGCTGCTTGCGGGGGCGCTGGCCGCTTTCCTGCTGCTGTCGGCAGCGCTGCCGTTAGCGGAAGCGTCGGCGAAGCAGCGGCCGCTCAAGATCACCAGCCCGGGGAAGATGGCGAAGGTCAAGGGGAAGATCAGGGTCAGCGTTCGTGTCACGAAGAGGTACAAGCGCGTCGCGTTTCGGCTCGACGGCCGCCGCGTCTGGGTCGATCGCAAGCCGCCGTTCAAGTTCCGTAAGAAGGGCTTTCTCAAGACGGGTCACCTGAAGCGCGGCAAGCACCGGATCATGGCCGCGGGGAGGCGCCGGAGCGGAAAGATCGACCGCGCGTGGCGCGTCTTCCGCGTCCAGCGTGTGCAGAAGAAGAGGAGGAGGCTGCGCCCACCGGCGCCGCCGGCGCCCGCACCGCGGCCACTCCAACCGCTTCCGTTCGGCACCTGCAACGGAACGACCAACCACTCCTTCGAGAACAGCATCACCCAATCGCCCGGCCTGCGGGGGGTCGAGGCGGTTCCGGGGAGAATCACGCTGTCCGACGCCTTCGCGACACCGGGACTGCGCTCGGGAAGGTTCGAGTTGCAGGCCGGCGACGAGGTTGCGAGCGGTAACCGGGTCGAGATCACCTCCGGGACATCGCAGGCGTTCGCCGAGGGCACGGAGTCGTGGATCCGCCAGGCGACGCTGATCTCGGACATCGGCTTCACCCAGGACGGTTGGCGGATCGTCCGCCAGCATCACTCGAGCTCAGGCTCCCCGGCAATCGCGGTGTTCGTCGACCTGGACCCGCTGCGGTTCCGGGTGGGACACGGCGACGGCTCACGCGACGATTGGGAAAGCCCGCCCCTGAGCCGGAACACCTGGTACGACCTCACCATCCACTGGCTCGCCGCGTCGAACAATGGTGGCTTCGTCGAGGTCTGGTTTGCGCCGGTGGGACAGATCCCGCAGCTGGTGGCGCGGACGAACAACATCAGCACCCGACTGGAGCACTCGTACTACAAGACGGGCGAGTACCGCTCCGACTCCATCTCGGAGACGGATGTCGTGTACCACGACGGCATCTGCATGGGATCCACCCGGGCGAGCGTCGGGCTCGGCGGGTGAACGACGGGGCTTGAGCCCGTGATAGCCGGAGGTAGGCGTGGACGCCTACCTCCGGCGACGGTTGGAGATGTCGCCCTAAGCACGACGAGCCCGGCTCTCGAGCTCCTCTACGCGAGCCTCGAGCAGAACGATGCGGTCGATCAGCGCCCGATGCCACCCGCGCAACGTCGGCTCACCCGGCGCCGCCGCGTTCTCCTCCACCGCCAACGCCTGCTCCAGCAAGTCCGCGTAGATCCGCTGCTCCGCTTCGTCAAACATGACGCCGCCCACGCGGCGGAGCCCCGCTCCTCGGGCTCGCGCACTTCAGCCGGCGTGGTTCGGAACGGCTCGAGCAGCAGCGACGCAAAGCACGCATTCAAGGGCTCCAACGGCAATCGTCGCGAGAACTTTCGTCGGGTCTGAGCACCGCCGCCCGCGATAGCGAGCATCCGCGCGTCCGGTGGCGCGACGCGGATCCCGGCGCCACACGGTCAACGGAGGGGCCGGAAGAACTGCCGGATGTCGTCTACGAGCAGATCGGGTGCGTCGTGCGCGGCCCAGTGGCTGCCGCGGTCGTAGTCGCTCCAGGAGACGATGTTCTTGTGGTCGCGCTCGGCGAAGCGGCGCAGTGGCTTGAAGTCGAACGCGAAGCTGGCCAGGCCGGTGGGGGCAGTGGTCGGCTCGCTCGGGTGCTCGGCGTGGGCGTCCTCGTAGTAGAAGCGGGCGGATGATGCCCCGGTGTTGGTGAACCAGTAGATGGCGGCGTTCGTGACGACCACGTCCGGGCTGACCGCCTCGCCGAGCAGCTGTCCGATCCAGGCGAGCTGGCCGGCGGGGGAATCGGCCAGGGCGTGCGCGATGTTCTGCGGCTTGGTGGCCTGCAGCTTCGCGTAGGCCGACATCTCCTCGTCGAACTTCTGTAGGAACTGGAGCTGCCCGAGCTCCTCGTCGGTCATCCCTTCGAACTCGGAGGGGTCTCCGGACGGGAACGAGAAGATCTGGTTGACGTGCACTCCGGCGACCTCGTCGGGTGCTGCGCGGCCCACCTCGGGCGCCACGTAGGCGCCGGCGTCGTTGCCGTGGATCCCATACCGGTCATAACCGAGCCGTCTCATCAGCTCGACCCAGGCATGGGCGGTGCGGTAGCGGCCCCAGCCCGGCTCCAGGGTGGGCCCGGAGAACGCGAATCCGGGAATCGAGGGGATCACGAGGTGGAAGGCGTCGGCCGGATCGCCCCCGTGCGCGCTCGGGTCCGAGAGTGGGCCGATGAGCTCCAGGTACTCGACGAACGAGTTGGGCCAGCCGTGAGTGAGGATCAATGGCAGCGCGTCCGGCTGCGGCGAGCGCACGTGCAGGAAGTGGATGTTCTGCCCGTCGATCGTCGTCGTGAAGTGTGGATATGCGTTGAGCTTCGCCTCCCACTCGCGCCAGTCGTAACCGTCGCGCCAGTACTCGACCAGCCTGCTGACATAGTCCACGGGAACGCCGTACTCCCAGCCGGGCGCCACGGGACCCGTCTGAGTCTCGGCCCTGAACGTCTCGGCCGGAAGCTCGTTGGCCCACCGCGTGCGCGCCAGCCGGTCCTGCAGGTCTTCCAGATCTGCTCGCGGCACCTCGATCCGGAACGGCCGGATGTCTGTCTCGGGGCGGTCCGCCCCGGTGGTTGAATCGGTCACCGGCTCTCCTTCATCTGGGAACGAATCATTCTGTTCCAATATTACCAGAACAGAGCAGTCCGTTCCGCTGCTAAGGTAGACTCATGGAGACGAGGACGTCAGCGCCGCTGAGCGGGCGGCGGGCCCAAGCGGCGCGCAACGACGAGCGTATCCTCGACGCCGCACGCGCCGTGTTCGTCGCCGACCCCGACGCGCCGATCTCAGCGGTCGCCAAGCACGCCGGCGTCGGCATCAGCGCCCTCTACCGGCGCTATGAGAGCAAGGAGGAGCTGCTGCGGCGGCTGTGCGCCGACGGGCTCGAGCGCTACATAGCTGCCGCCGAGGCCGCGCTCGCCGACGACGGCGATCCCTGGACCGCCTTCACTGACTTCATGGGCCGCGTGGTCGACGCCGACAGCCACTCCCTGACTCTGCGCCTCGCCGGTACCTTCGCCCCCACGGAGGATCTTCGCCGCGAAGCCGGAAAGGCTCAAGAGCTCAACCTTCGGCTGATCGAGCGCACGAGGGCCGCCGGCGCCATCCGCGCCGACCTCACCGCCGACGATCTCTCATTCCTCTTCGAGCAACTGGCCGCTATCCGCGTCGGGGACGAGCAGAGGACAGGCCAGCTCCGCCGCCGCTACCTGGCGCTCCAACTCGACGCTCTTCACAACCCATCCACGACTGCCTTGCCAGGTCCCCCGCCCACCTGGCAGGAAGTCAGCCGGCGCTGGGAAAAATAACGGCGACTCAGGGATGCGCGTTCGGCGACAGATTCAGCCGGCCGCAATCGTCGCGGCGAGCGCGATCCGATGGTCCTTCGTCCACGGTGGCCCGATCCTTGCCCGAGGACCCTGGAGGACCTCGTCGGCCCGTTCGGCCAGCATGCCGACCGCCTGACCCAGCACTGCCTTCGCGTCATAGAGGTGGACTTCCCAGTCACGAGCGAGTGCGAGCTCGGAGAGCACCTGGCGATACCTGATGGCGTCGGCGCGGGCCTCATACGGCGCGCGACGTTGGACGGCGATGTCGTCGGGGAAGTCCGGCGGCCAGGCTCGGAGCGAGATCGAGACGACCGGCGCAGGCAGCGCGGTTGCGATCTCCTCGAGCGCAGCCGACGTCGCCCGAACGACGGACGCTCGCGCCTTCGCGACCAGCGCGGCCGTGGCGGCGACATCGAGACGGCGGCTCTCGTAGTGAATCGGTGCCGCGGAGATGCCGGGTTCGATCAGCGCGATCCGCCGGCGGTCCACTACCTCGTGGTCCTCGGACGCCGTCACTGCGATGGCCCAGCCGAGATGATCCGCAATGCCCAGACGCATGTCGCCGGTTATCCATTGATACACACCTGGGCCGTGCGAGAGCTCGCGGATGTGCCGTGAAAGGGTGCACCGGATGAACGCCACGATCGAGGTCGCCGATCGAGGGCGCCTGCTCGCGTTCTCGGTCGAGGACCTGATGCGGTACCACGGGCCGGGCTCGCCGGGAGGAGTCGCCCACGCCGCCAAGGTCCTCGAGCTCGCGCTCCCGCTGCTCGACCCGGATGGTCCCTGCGAGCGGCGAGAGATCACCGTGGAGACGGCGTTCGGGGGCCCGGGCGCCCGGGACGCCTTCGAGCTGGTCACGCGCGCCGTGACGGGCGGCCGGTATCGCGTCGACAACGCGCTCGCGCGTCCCGAGCGCGGCCGCACGCTCGAGCGCTTCGTATTTCGGCTGAGCTACCGGGAGAGCGGCGTGACGCTTGTCTTGCGGGACGGCTTCGTGACCGACGAGTTCATAGGCCTCGCCCGCACCCACGAGCGCACCGAAGGCCAGGAGCGACGGCTCGACCTGCTCAAGAGGGAGATGGCCGAGCGTGTACTGGCGCGACCGGCAGGCGAGGTGTACGAGATCAGCGACGCAACCAGGGACGGGCCCGGCGGATGACGGGGATGGTGTGGCCGCTGCCGTCGGGCGAAGCAGCGTCGCCGCGGCGCAGATGGACCCAGGCGACGGCTCCCGTCCTCGGGCGCGCAGCTCACGCGGCGTGGCCGAGCTCCTTCTCGTAGACCACCCAGCCGAGCATGGGCGCCATCCCGGCGCGCTCGTAGAGGCGGAAGGCGCCCGTGTCGCTGGCCGCGTCGACGCTGAGCCCGACGATGCGCTCCCCGCGCTCCCAGAAGCGCCCGAACGAGTCGCGGAGGAGCGCGGCACCCACGCCCCGCCTGCGCCATGGGCGCCGCGTAAACAGCGTGTCGACCCAGCCGCCGCCGTACGTGTCACCCCTGCAGATCGTCCCGGCGGCGATCTCGTCCCCCGCGCGGACGAGGCACCAGAGCCCCGGGTCGAAGCGCTCGCTCCCGAGGTTGGTGTTCGACCACGACTCGAAGTCGCGCGGCGTTTGGTCCCAGGCATCCGCGAACGCCTCCTGGTGCGCGGCGTGGAACTCGAGCGCGTCACGCTCCGGGTCGAACGGAACGACGCGCAGCCCGTCCGGCCACTCGGGTGCGGGCGGCGGCGCGTCGAGCTCGATGCGCAGCTCGCGGAAGACGCGCACGGCGCGGTAGCCGAGCGAGACGAGCAGCCCGCCGGCGGCGGAGTCGGCCTCCAGGACGGCGTTTTGGACCCTGCGTGCGCCGCAGCGGATCGCGTTGTCCTCGAGCCCGGTCGCTATCAGCTTCCCGATCCCGCGCCCGTGCGCGTCGGGGTGGACGTACCCCTCGACGCGCCACAGCTCGCCTCGCTCGCGCACCAAGCCGTAGCCGACGATGCGGTCGCCGTCGCGGACGACGCGCGTGTCCTGCTCGAGGTCGAGGTCCAACCACTCGTCCTCGAGATCGGCCTGCGAGAACGCGCTCTCGCCGTACAGCGACGACTCGAGCGCCGCCACGACCTCGAGCACCGCCGCCGCGTCGGCGGCGACGGCGGGTGTTGTGAAGGAGCGCTCCATGCAGGCGGCAAGCTACGTCATCACGGATGCCCGCACTCCTGGTCGGGCTACGCCGTCGACGATCT
>CAVTFR010000019.1:0-67370 GCA_963734025.1 uncultured Thermoleophilaceae bacterium | reverse complement strand
ATCCACGCATGGCAACACGCAGGCCATCATCTCCTGTGGGATCAGCGAGTAGTTCGTCAGCGACAGGCAGATGCCCACGGTGGCCTCCGAGTAGCGCAGCGCGAGCGCACCTGGGCTGAGCACACCGAGCTGCTCGTAGGCAAAGCTGGCATCGAGCGGCAGGTCCATGCCGAACAGGCCGATCTGCATGCCGGGGCGGCGCCGAGCGAGCTCGTCCAGGCCGAGCATCCCGAGCGGTACGGCTGCCCGCTGGGTGTGGTCGCGGGCGTAGAACAGCACGTCGTCGCGCCGCCGCTCGACGGGCCGGGGTCGGTAGTCTCGTGGTCGACGCCGAAGCGGAACCAAGCGCCCTCGCGCCCGTAGCGCTCCCTGAGCAGGTCGCGAAGCTATTCGCTGCCGGAGATCGGGTAGAGGTCGAGCGAGTAGGTCGCCTCGGCCCACAGCGATGTGGCGGACGTCGCGAAGAACTCCGGCTCGTGGTCATGGACGAGGTATGCGCGCGCCCGGCAGTTCGGCAGCAGCACGGTCGGATAGACGGTCTCCCACCCGGTGGCTACCGCGACGTCGGCGCCGAACCAGGCGTCGAAGCCCCTGAACACCGGGGCCGCGACTGGTGCGAAATACTCGACGATCTCGCGCGCAGCACGCTGCCGGTGGCCTGCGTATTGCGCTTCTCGGGGTCGTAGACCCAGATCGAGCAGGTGTGGCCCATCCCCTCCAGCCGGTGGACGATCTGGAAGATCGAGGTGTGCCCTCCGCTGCGGCGCGCGAATGGCGGCATCACCACCGCGACGTTCAGGCTGGCGCGTTCCGATTGTCCGGGCACGGGGTCGAGGAGCGGCGCCTGTCCATCCCGGCTGACACGCGCGATCTCCTCCCACGCCGGGGAGCTCAGCACCGGCGGCACCTTGGAGTCATGCGTGTGCAGCTCGCCGCCGCTGCGGCCCTCCAGCGAGATCGCCCGCTGCACCGCGGAGGGCAACCGGTCCGCGCGCGACCCGAGGGCCGCGAAGAGGTGCGGCTCGCGTGGTGCACCGCCGAGCGCGCCGACCAGTACGCACGCTCGCCGGGTGGCTAACCGCGCTTTGCCATCCAGTCGCGGTCCGCTCTGAGCTGCCTACGCGTGGTCCCGATCAGGCCGCGCGCGGAGATCGGCTCGACGTCGTCGGTCGTGTCACGCAGCGCTCGGTACTCGTCGAAGTAGCGAAGCATGAACTCGGGCGGGCCATAGTCGTCGGCGTGCTCCACCACCGCCGCCGGCTCGTACACCTTGCTCCAGCCCGCCGCCAGCGTCGCCCGCGCGAAAGCCTGGTCCTCGGCATAGACCACGTCGTCGAAGCGGATCTCCTCCCAGCAGCTGCGCAGGTAGCACGCGTTCACGTTCGACTGGAACACCGCCCTCGACGCCCTGCACGACCGGGCGGCCGTCCGCCGAGAAGCCGGCGAAGAACTCCGTCAGCTCGCGCGCGATCATCGGGCTCGTGTCCACGCGCGGGAGGTGCGGACCATAGGCCGCGCCCACTCGCGGTCCCAGCTCGAACGCCGTCCGGTACGAGTCGAGCCATGCCGGCAGCGGCACGGCGTCCTGGGTCAGGAAGCAAATCAGCTCGCCCGAGGTGCGCTCGGGACCCGGATTCCGGGTGCGCCCGAGACCGAACTCGGCGGGGGCGATCTCGAGCAGATCCACCCCGGCGGCGCGCGCGCGATCTCAACGGAGCGGTCGCGGGAGCCGGAGTCGGCCACTAGCACCTCGTCGGGCGCTTGCGCCGCAGGGCCTCGAGCAGCCCCTCCAGGTGGCGCTCGCCGTTGCGCACGGGGATGACGACCGAGACCGGGGCCACCGCTAGACCCGCTTGAGCACGTAAGGTCCTGGCCCGCGTCTTGCGCCGGCCGGAACCCGACCCTGTGCCAGTCGGGGCCAATCTGGGCGAGCAGCCGCTCCGGGCTGCGAGCGGCGAGCACGAACCTGCTGCCGGGCCGCACGAGCCGGTGCACCTCGGCGAGCCAGGGCAACGCGTCCCACTGGTCGTGGGCGAGCGCTCGCCGCGGTGGCGCTCACGGATCGCCGGGACGAGGCCTTCACCCTCGGCGTGGCGCCCGCGGCAGTCGCGGCGGATCTCCGGCTCCGACGCGCGGGCCTGCCAGGAGGGAATCGACGTCCCGAGCTCCTTCTCGGACATCGAGGTGCAGGTCGGGACCTACCAGCGGCCCGGCGAGCCGCTGACGGTCACGGTGCACGAGGAGAATGGATCCGGCCCGCTGCTTGCGCGGGGATCCCTTCCGGGCGGTTATCCCGACATCTCTCGGCCGAGAATCCAGCTGAGCCCGGGCGTCGATTCGGGCCGGCGCGTGGCTGTCTGCGTCGAGGCACGCGGACAGCGGCGGACCGCCCTGTACGGCAACGCCGGGGTGGCTGCGCCGAGCAGCTCGCTGCGCGTGGACGACCGCGCCGCCGACACGGACCTCACGCTTGTCTTCCGCAGCGGGGAGCGCTCACTGGCTGCCGAGCTTCCCGACATCCTGAAGCGGGCCGCACTCTTCAAGGGTGGATGGGTCAGAGCGGGGGTGTTCTGGCTACTGCTGGCGGGTGTGCTCGTGGTAGTGCCGGTTGCGCTCCTGTACGCGATCCGTGCGCTCAGGCCCGAGGCCGTCTCACGAGGCACTCGCGTTCACGCAGAGCCGCGCGCAGGCCCTTCTCCACCTGCTGAGCCGCGCGCTCCCAGGTCGCTCCCTCGACGAACGCGAGGCCCGCGTTCGAGCGCCGCGCCCAGCGCTCCTCGTCATCGAGCAGCGCTTCGACGGCGTCGGCGATCGCGAGCGGATCGGGCTCGGCCAGCTCCACCGGCCCGTCCGGCCCGAACACCGCCTCCGGGCTCCGGCCGGCGAGGTCCACGCACGGCAGCCCGCAGGCCATCATCTCCTGTGGGATCAGCGAGTAGTTCGTCAGCGAGAGGCAGACGCCGACGGTCGCCTCGGAGTAGCGCCAGGCGAGCACCTCCGGGCTGACGACGCCCGAGGAACTCGTAGGGGAAGGTCGTGTCGGGTGGGCTCCGTGTCGCCGAACAGGACGATCCGAACGTCCGGGCGGCGGCGGTGCAGCTCGTCGAGGGCGAGCATCGCCAGCGGCACGGCGCGCCGCGGCGTCACGTGGCGGCCGTAGAACATCACGGTGTCCCGGCGCCGCTCGACCTTGCGCGGGCGGTAGACGTCGTGATCGACCCCGAAGCGGAACCACGAGCCGTCGCGCCCGTAGCTGGTCGCGCATCATGTCGCGCAGCCAGGTGCTGGCGGAGATCGGGTAGAGGTCGAACCCGTAGGTCTGCTCGGCCCACAGGTGCTCGGCCGACATGGCGAAGAACTCGGGCTCGTGGTCGTGGATCAGATAGACGCGGGCATGGCAGTCGGGCAGAAGCACGGCCGGGAAGACCGTTTCCCAGCCGGTGGCGACCACGACGTCCGCTCCGAACCAGTCGTCGAAGCCCTTGAAGACGGGCGCATCGAGCGGCAGGAACTCCTCGACGATGCGTCGCCGCAGCACCGCGGGCCGTTCCCAGGAGTGCCCGAGCGGGTCGTGGAGCCAGATCGAGCAGGTGTGCCCCATCCGCTCCAGGCCGCGCACGATCTGGAAGATCGAGCCGTGGCCGCCGCTGCCGCGAGCGAACGGCGGTATCACGACGGCGATGTGCAGGCAGGGCCGCTCGGCCATTCCCGGCACGGGGTCGAGCAGGGCCGCCTGGCCCTCGCGGCTCAGGCGCAGCATCTCGTTCCAAGTCGGCGTCGCGCGGGCCGCGGCGATCGCACGGCCGCGGGGAACGAGTGCCGGGTCGTCTCCGGCGAGGCCGGCGCGTCGGCGGCGGTCGCCGTCGCGCCGCTCGAGCGAGAGGCTACGGCGCAGCCGGGCGGGCAGCCGCTCGGAGCGCGAGCCGAGACCGGCGAAGACCTGCCGCCCGGCGTGATGCGCCGCGGAGCGCGCCGCCCAGCGCGCGCGCCGCGCCCGCGGCCAGCCCTGCTCGCGCATCCAGCGCAGGTCCCCGGCCACCTGGCGGCGGGTGACGCCGCGCGACGGTCCGCGGCGACATGTCCTCGACGTGGCCGATCGTCTCGCGCAGCCCGCGGTACTCGTCGAAGTAGCGCCGCATGAACTCGCCCTGCGAGTAGTCGTGCGCGTGCAGCACCGCCGCGCCGGGATGGAAGACCTTCAGCCAGCCGGCGTCGAGCATCGCGCGAGAGAACGCCTGGTCCTCGGCGTACTCCACGTCCGGGAAGCGGATCTCCGCCCAGCACGAGCGCGCATAGCTGGCGTTGACGTTCGAGAGGAAGACCGGGCCGTCCACGCGCTGAACGACGGGCGTCCCGTCGGGCGAGAAGCTGCGGAAGAACTCGGTCAGCTCGCGGGCGATCATCGGGCTCGTATCGGCACGCGGCAGATGCGGGCCGTAGGCGGCGCCGACCCGGGGCGCGAGCCGGAACGCCTCGCGGTGGGCGTCGAGCCAGCCCGGGCACCGGCTCGGCGTCCTGGGTGAGGAAGCAGATCAGCTCCCCGCTGGTTCGCTCGGCGCCGAGGTTGCGCGTCCGCCCGTGGCCGAACTCCGCCGGCGCGATCTCGATCAGGTCGACCCCGGCGGCGCGCGCGATCTCGACCGAGCGGTCGCTCGAGCCCGAGTCGATCACGAGCACCTCGTCGGGGCCCTCGCGCTCGAGCGCCGCGAGCAGGGCCGGGAGATGCGCCTCGCCGTCGAGCACGGGGATCACGACCGAGGTGGAGGCCACGCTTCTAGGCCGGCTCGAGGACGTAGAGGTCCTGGTTGTCCTGCAGCTGCCCGGGGTGGAAGGCGCAGACCCTCCAGGCGCCGCTCGTGCGGGTGAGGAGCCACTCCGGGCTCAGGAACGCGGTACCCCACTCCGGGTTGCGAACGCCGTGGTCGCCCGCGGCGCCGAACTCGTTCGTGAACCAGAAGCCGTCGCGGTAGAGCGCGCGCTCGATCTCCTCGAGCTGCCCCGGCGGCCTGACCCCCTGCGCCGACGCGTAGGCGATGCCCTGCAGGCCATGCGAGGTGAGGACGAGCCTGCCTCCGGGGCGGATCAGGCGGCGCATCTCGCGGAGCCATTCGATGGCGGCCCCCTCCGCGAAGTGGGACCAGATCGAGATCGCGAAGACGAGGTCGAACGACTCGTCCTCGTAGGTCAGCGGCGGCCGCTCGGGGCTGTGCTCGAAGCGAATGTCCGGGAGGTTGGCCTTCGCCCAGTCGATCGCCGCGCTCGATCGGATCGCAGCCGTGCCACTCCATCTCCGGGTAGGCGGCGGCGAAGACGCGCACCACCCTTCCCGACGAGCAGCCGAAGTCGAGGCCCGCCTTGCCGGGGTCGAACTCGAAGCCGGTCTCGGCGAGCGGCCGCGACGATCATGTCCGCGCTGTACGTGGATCCCCCGGCCGACTCCGCGCTGCGCTCCATGGCGTGGATCTCGGGCGGCGGAGCTATCGGCGCGCAGCCCTGTGGCCTCGAGCACGGACGCGACCTCGTGATGCACGCCGAACGCGAGCGCCAGGCGGCGCCGGATCAGCCGGGTCGGCGGCGTCCCAGACCCCGCGCTCAGCCGGCGTCAGGCTGGCCTCGACCTCGGCGACCGCGGATTCGTCGAGGCGCTCGTAGAGCAGATCTGTCGCGGGCGTTGCGTACGGCCGGTCCGGGGAGATGCGTCCGGGCAAAGGGATCGCCTTCTCGCCGGCCTCCGCGAGCGCTCGCTCGTCCTCGACGACCTGCCGAGCTTCGTGAGCCCGCAGCGGGAGCGCCGCTGAGTTCGTCGCGCATGGCCCGCTGCGCCTTGTTGAGCCCGCGGTAGACCGCGCGCAGCCCGCGCAGCGCCGCGCGTGCCTCGCTCGCGCCGGGCCGGCGCATCAGCTCGTTCAGGTCGATTCGCCAGCGCTCGAGCCAGTAGCTGCGGTCCTGCGCGGCCGCGAGCGCGGCGTTGGCCCGCTTGATCTGCTCGGCATGTTCCCGCTCCTGGGCCTCGACCCGGCGGCGCAGCGCCTCGATCTCTTCGTTCTCGGTTGAGGTGGCCAATGGCTCAGAGGTTCTCGGCGATTCGCGGGGTCTCCCGGAAGAAGACCCAGAAGCCGACCGCGAAGATCGCCGCCACGATACCCACCGGGATCAGCAGCTCGACCCAACCCCCGAGCACGGTTGGGGCCGTGGGCGCGTTCTCGTCGATCAGCGCGTGGCGCATCTGCGTGAGGATCGTCGCGATCGGGTTCGACGCCGCGATCTTGCGGAGGTCCTCCGGAACGAACGTGATCACGTAGAGGACCGGCGAGGCGTAGAAGAGCAGCTGGAGCGTGACCTCCCAGATCGGCTCCATGTCGCGGAAGCGGACGTAGAGCGCGGAGACGAGCATCGTCACACCGGTCGCGAGCACGACGAGCATCGCGATCAGGAGCGGCACCTGGACCCAGTCGGGCCGCGGGCTCGATTCCCGAGATGAACACGAACACGAACACCGCGACCATGTTCGCCAGCAGGTTGAAGAGCGCGGCGAGCGCCACCGAGAGCGGGATCACGAGTCGTGGGAAGCGGATCTTGCGCAAGCAGGTTCTCGCGCTCGACGAGCGACGTCACGCCGCGGCTGGTGGCCTCCGCGAAGAAGCTGAACAGCACGATCGAGGTCAGCAGATAGACGGGGTAATGCTCGACACCCGCGCCGAAGCGCACCACCTCTGTGAACACGACATAGATCACGCCGAACAGCAGGAGCGGGCGCATCAGGCTCCAGACGTAGCCGAGCACCGAGCCGAAGAAGCGGAGCTTGAAGTCGGTGGCGGCGAGCGTGAAGGTCAGGCTCCAGAAGCGACGGACATCGTCGCCGAGCGCCGACGGGCCGCGATAGCGCGGACGTGGCGCCGCGTCGACGCTCATAGGCGCTCGCACCTCGGCCTCGTAGGGTAGGTCGACGATGCCACCGCTCATGCGCCTCGGCCTGGACGATCAGCGCGAAGAGATCCTCGGCCTCGCCGTAGAGGCCGCGGCCGCGGGCGCCCACCCTTGCCGTGAACGTGTACCGGCTCGGCGCGAGCATGTTTTCGAAGGCAAAGCGGGCGATCGCGCGGTCGCCAGCCGAGTAGCGGCCACCGCTGCCCGACCCGTCGTCGGCGGTCGCGACGAGGATCGTGTGCCGCACCTCGTTGCGGAGGGCGATCGACAGGACCGGGTCCTCAACGGCGCGCGTGAACTCGACTTCGAAGCAGGCATGGATCTGTTCGCCCTGACGAGAGCTCACGAGCTGCTCGCCGGACCCGGACTCGCACCAGCCGCGAACGAACCGCACGGCGCTTCCGGCCGCCGCCTGCTCCTCGCTGCCGCTCATCTGACCGAAGTTGATCTCGTTGTAGGTGCGTGTGATCCGCTCGGGCTCGCCCTCGTCGACCAGCCGCCCGCGCTCGAGCACGAGGCCGTGGTCGCAGAAGCGTTCGACGCTCGCCATGTCGTGCGTCACGTAGAGCATCGTCCGGTTCTCGCCCTTCAGGCGGTCGAACTCGTCGAAGCACTTCTGCTGGAAGGCTGCGTCGCCGACGGCCAGCACCTCGTCGACGAGCAGCACGTCGGCCTCGACCTGAATCGCGACGGCGAAGCCCAGCCGCACGCTCATCCCCGATGAGTAGTTCTTCAGCTTGAGATCGACGAACTCCTCGAGCTCCGCGAACTCGATGATCTCGTCGAAGCGCGCCCGGGCCTCGCTTGCGCGTAGAGCCCGAGCATGATCGCGTTGATGAGCACGTTGTCCCGAGCCGAGAGCTCGGGATTGAAGCCGACGCCGAGCTCGATGAAGGGAGACAGCCGGCCGTTCACCGTGATCGAGCCCGCGTCGATCGCGTAGATGCCGGCCACGCACTTGAGCAGCGTGCTCTTGCCGCTCCCGTTGCGCCCGACGATCCCGAAGAACTCGCCGCGCTTGACGGCAAAGCTCACGTCGCGCAGGGCCTCGAACTCGTCAGCAGTGCGCGCGGCGAAGGGGTGCAATGCCCGCTCCTTGAGCGTGGAGTAGCGCACGTGGGGTACGCCGGAAGTTCTTGCTGACCCGCTCGGCGTTGACCGACTCGGGCGCCTTCGCGAGCAGCGTTGCTCGCCGATCGCGCGGATGGGAAACGGTGGCGCTCACGGGCGCAAGGACGCTAGCAACCGCGGCTTACCGGTCCTCATGCCTATGCCCGCCTGCGAATTGAGGCCAGCAGGCCGCGGGCACGTGAGTCAAGTGTGTGCGCGAGGGCGGCCTCGAGTTCGGCGGTACGCCGCTCCAGCGCAGCCTGCCTATCCATTGCCGCCTCGAGGTTGCGTTCGCTCTCGTCGCGGTGGCGTCTCAGTCCATGCAGTTCCAGTTGTAACTCGGCGAGGCCAGCCTCGAGGTCCGCGAGAAGTTGCGGGGGATCGTCCAGAGGTTGCGGCGCCGCGGCTATGTCACCCAGCGCCGCGGCCATCCGATCGGCCGAGTCCTCGAGGGAAGGCCACGTCCTGGCCGTCTCGACGGCTCCGCGCCGCAAACTACCGAGCAGTTCGCGATCGCGGGCAAGCAGGTCAAGCCAGCGGGCGACCCCCGGCAGGTCATCCCAGTCCGCGACGATGCCGTTCTCGCGATGACGCACGTACTCGTCGTGTCCGGTCACGGGCCACACCACAGCCGTAGCGCCGCAGTGGAAAGCCTCGAGCGGTGGGGTGAACACACCTTCGACCCGCGACAGCTTCACCAGCACGTCGACATCAGCGTAGACGGCTGGCATCTCGTGAGGTGCCAACGGACCGAGGACCCGGTCGATCCTGCTCGACAGCTCGCGTGGTGGTCGCTCCGGGCAGACGAGCGTGAGCACGTGGAACTCGCACATCTGGCGCACGCCCTCGACCGCCTCGGGTACCCCCTTGAACCAGAGCTGCGGGCTTCCCTCGACAAGAATCCGCAGCGGTCCGTCCCGGAGCGGCGGTTCGGCGGCGCAGAAAACATGGACTTGTCGACACCGTTTGGCACGTGATGACAGGGTGTACCGGACGTAGTTGGCCGAGCAGCTCCGCGATCCAGCGGCCCTCGGTTATGAAGCTCAGCGGCAAGTCGTGCGTAAGCGGAGCAGCAAGCCGCTCGAGATCTCCGCGGTGGTAGAGGCGTTCTTCGAAGTTCTGCACGAAGTAGGCGCGTCGCTTGCCGGGATCGCGAACATCGGCCCGACGGTCTGCCACCAGGTCGCGACCGCGATGTCGAAGGCCTCCCCGCGTGCCTCGTGATATGTCACGACGCGCACGTCCGGGGGCGGCCGCTCGCCGGCCGCCGCGGGGAGCGCGACCGTCACGAACAGCCCGTGGTCGCGAGCGAGCAGCCGGGCGTGGTTGAGTACGGCCCGCACGCCGCCCGACGGCCCGAGGCCGGGGAGCACGAAGCACACGCTCTGGCTCATGCGGGGCGCCACCATGCGCGGCGCAGCATAGGCGCATACCATCGCGTCGCGTGACACCGATCCGCGTGGCTCTCAGCGGTGACCCGGAGCTGCTTCGTGCGTGTGCGCCCAGGCAGGTGAACGATGCGGTCCGCTTCGAGACAGTGACCGGCGACGCCTCCTTTAACGCGGATGTCGATGTGATGTTTGTGCTCGGCGGCGGACCTCCGCTCGCCTACGAAGGGCCGGTGATCACCTGGGTGGAGAATGGGGTGCCGCCGACACCCGCACGCGAGAGGATCGGATCATCGGCCCCTGGCCCGGTGCCTGGAGGTCGCTGGTCCTGCCTGTAGCCGACGCACTGTTCGATTCGGCGCCCACGTGGCCATGCGGACGTGCGGCGTGGCTCGGCGGCCCGTCCTCCAGGCGGCGCGATTACCAGGAGCTCTTTACTCACTCGATCGAGCTGGTCGAGTTCGGTGCTGCCGACCTCCACCCGCGCCGGTGGCCCTGAACATCCATGAAACCGGAGCGCCGGCTTTCGAGCATCGCGCGGCACTCGCACTTGCGGCAGGCTGTGTTCTCGTGAGCGAAACGCTGGCCCCCTCGCACGGTTTCGAGGGGGGACTGGACTACATCGAGGCCCGCACACTGGACGACCTTTTTCTCGGCGTCGAGAACGCTGCCGCGACGCCGGCGGCGTTTCGACGGATGCGCCTGCGAGGCCGCGCGAAGCGGAGCGCTTCCGCGCGTCGGCCGTGTTCGAGCGTCTCACGCGCGATCTTCTAGTCGAGTTCGCGCCGCTGGAGGGCCGCCATCCCGATGATCGCGGTTGCCGGAGCGGCGCCGGCTCGGCGTCGTGCGCTTGCTGATCTCTACCCGCGCCGCGCGCCGCGCCTGACTCTCACCTACCGGGCCTCTGCGTTCGATGTGCAGGAACCCCTCCGCCGCTCCCGTTGTACTACGCACTCACGTTGTACTACGGACACGGTGGAGGACCGGCCACCCAAGGAGGCGGAGCTCGTTGCACGGGCGAAGCGCGGCGAGCTCGACGCGTACGAGGAGATCGTGAGGATGCACGGGACGGTTGCGTTCCGCACGGCGTGGCTGATCACCGGCTCGGCCGCAGATGCGGAGGAGGCGGCTCAGGACGCCTTCGTCAAGGCCCAGAAAGCGCTGGGCCGCTTCCGCGAGGGCGCCCCGTTCCGGCCCTGGCTGCTCGCGATCGTCTCCAACGAGGCGCGCAACCGGGTGCGGGCCGCGAGCCGGCGCGCGACGCTCGCGCTGCGCGTGGCCGAGGAGCGTCGCCCGGGTGACGCGGTCCCGTCGCCCGAGGCGGCGCTCCTCGACTCCGAGCGGCGCGGTGAGCTGCTCGCGGCCCTCGAGCGCCTACCGGACATCGATCGGCGCGCGATCGCCTGCCGTTACTTCCTCGATCTGTCCGAGGAGGAGATGGCGTCCGTCCTCGACTGTGCCCGCGGCACGGTCAAGTCGCGCCTGTCGCGTGCGCTCGAGCGGCTGCGCGGCGAGCTGGGGGAGGAGGTCGCGTGAGCGAGCTCGAGCGGGCACTCACGCAGCTCGGCCGCGAGCTCGACTACCCGCCGACGCCCGTGCTCGCGCCGCGCGTGCGGGCGCGTATCGAGGCGCCGCCCACCCGCAGGCGGACGCTGCTGCCCGCCGCCGGGCTCCGGCGCGCTCTGGCGCTCGCGCTCGTCGGGCTGCTCGTGCTGGCGGGAGGGGTGTTCGCCGCGGTGCCGTCGGTCCGCGACGCCGTGCTCGAGTTCTTCGGCCTGCAGGGCGCCACCGTGGAGCGCCGCGAGAGCCTGCCGGCTCCGCCTGAGCTGCGACCGCTGCAACTGGGCCAACGCACAACGCTCGACGAGGCAGGCGACATGCTCGGCTTCACGCCGCTCGTCCCAGAGGACCCCGGAACGCCGGACGGCGTCTACGTGCGCCGCGACATCCCCGGCGGCGAGCTGTCGCTCGCCTACCGGCCGCGGCCGGGGCTACCGGAGGCGAAGGCCACCGGGCTCGGTCTACTCGTGAGCGAGTTCCGGGGCGACCTCGTGCCGGAGTACATCGGCAAGATCGCGGGCCCGAACAGCGTCATCGAGGAGCTGACCATCGACGGCGAGCCTGCGATCTGGCTCGAGGGCGCGTCGCACTTCTTCTTCTACCGGCGGCCGGACGGGACCGACTTCGAGCGCAACCTGCGGCTCGCCGACAACGTCCTCCTCCTGGAGCGCGGCGACACGCTCGTCCGGCTCGAGGGTGGCTTCGGCCTGGAGCGGGCGGAGCAGATCGCCCGCTCGCTGCGCTAGTCGTTCGTCAGCGAGCGCCGGATCGGCACCGCGTACCAGAGCAGCGCGAACATCACCGCGACCGCCCCCGCCACGATCGTGACGGTCGTGCTCTTGTAGAGGAGGTCCGTGATCAGCAGGATCGCGCCGGTCATCGCGGCCGCGAGCAGCGCCATCCCGACGATCGTGAAGCGGTTGGCGGTGAGCACGATGCGCTCCTTGTCCTGCTCACGGAACTGCACGCGATGGTGAACGGTCGGTGCGATGAGGAACGCCGTCGCACCGGTGGCCAGCAGAAGCGTTACGAAGTAGATCGTCTGCTGGAAGTTCGTGATGTCCGGGAAACGCTGGTTGAACGGGACCACGAGCAGGAACGCGAACAGCACCTGGACGCCCGGCAGCGCGACGCGCAGTTCCTGGAGGAGCTCCTCAAGGTTGCGGTCGAGCCGCTCCTCCTCGGTCTCGTGTCTGCCCGCGCCCGACGTGGTTTCCCCCATCGGCCGATGGAGTACCCGCCGGGCGCGGGTTTACACGTCCCGTCCTAACGGCTCGAGGCAGCGCGCGAGCGGCGCGACCGGCTCGACGCCGAGCGGGAGCGCGCCGACGAGGAACGCGTGCCGCTGCTGCGCGAGCTCGTGCGGCGCCGGCTCGACGAGGGCGAGCCGCCGTTGCGGCGCTCGGCCGCCGGGATCTCCTCGCGCGCCACGCTCTTGGCGAGCGTCGGGATCTGCTTCTCGAGGAAGCTCGCCATGCGCTCCTCCTCGCGCCGGATGCCGCGCGCCAGCTTCGCGGTCTCACGGTCGCCGACGGCCTCGGCGAGCGCCTCGATGCCCGCGTACATCGCGATCTCCTCGTGCTCCTCGGAGAACTCGGTCCGCGCGTTCTTCAGCATCTTCTCGCTCTCACCGGTGCCGCGCAGCGCGTGCAGCGGCCCCTTGGCGGCGGAGACCGCCTTCGAGGCCACCTCCTGCGCCGTGGCTGCGGCTTCCGCCACCGGTGCGGGTACGTGGCGCTCGGGAGAACCGCCGAGCTGCTTGATGCGCCGCTCGACGCCGCGCGCGTGCGCCTTCGTCTCCTTGAGGTGCTGCTGGAGGCGCTTCTTGTAGGGGGCACGGGTCGTCATGGCGATATGAGCTTGGAGCGCGGTCTCGAGCTCCTTCTCCTTGCCGTGCGCTTCGGACAGGTACTGGATCAGCTTGTCGTCGCGAGTGGACATATGGACGCGCTACCCGGATGCGGGCGACGTGAATCGCGACAACCGTCGGGTACAACATGACCATGGGCTGGGACGACGACGACGACTGGACCGGCGAGCCGCCCGAGGGCCGCATCTCGCGCGATCGGGCCAACCCCGGCTTCTGGTACGAGAACCGCACGCCGCTGTCGATCACGGGCATCGGCGTGGGGATCGCGCTGATCATCCTGCTGATCGTCTGGCTGCTGTGAGTCAGCCGAGCAGCTCGCGCGCCACCGAGCGATAGCAGTCGACCGCCGGCGCGAGGTCGCGCACGTCGATGCGCTCGTTTCGGCCGTGCACGAGTGCGTTCACCTCGCTCAGGCTCATGTGCCGCTGCGGGAAGAAGCCGTACGCCACGCATTCGGGGAACGCCTCGCGGAAGGTGCGCGAGTCGGTGTAGCCGGTCGAGATCGAGGGCACGAGCCGAGCGCCCGGGTCGTTGCGCTCGGTCCAGCCGCGCAGCGCGTCCATCAGCGGCGAGTCGGGCGGCGAGCTGCCGGCGACGATCTTCTCCGTGAACTCGAGCCGGTAGCCGTCCGGCGGCAGCACGTCGCGCAGCCGTGCGCGCACTTCGGGCTCGTCCATTCCGGGCGGGACGCGGCAGTCGACGTGCAGGTGCGCCTCGTCCGGGATCACGTTCCTCGCCTTGGAGGCCTCGACCATGGTCGGCGCGAGCGTCACCTTCATCATCGCCTCGACCTCCGGCACCAGCTCCGGCGCCCGTTCGCGCAGGCGGCCGAGCGCCGCCACGGGATCGCCGTCGCCGTCGCCGTCGTCGTCGAGCCCGAGCCCGGCAAGCAGGGCGCGCGCGCCGGGGGTAACGTCCCAGCCGGGCGTGCGGCTGGCAAGCGCCTCGAGCAGCGGAGCCAGCTTCAGCAGCGCGTTGTCGGCGACCGCCGGAACCGAGGCGTGTCCGGCCACCCCGTCGGTCGAGAGCGTGAAGCGGAAGACGCCCTTCTCGCCGACCGAGACGTCGTAGACGCGGCCGCCGTCGAACGGGAACGCCACGCCGCCGCCCTCGTTGAGCAGGTAGTCGCAGCGGACGAGGTCGGGCCGCTCCGCGCAGACGATCTCGGCGCCGGTCCCGTCCACCTCTTCGTCCGAGACGGAGATCACAAGAAGGTCGCCGTGGGCCGGGCGCCAGCCCTCCTGCGCCAGCGAGCAGGCGGCCACCACCTCGGCGGCGGTCTGCGACTTCATGTCGAGCGCGCCGCGTCCCCACACGCAGCCCTCGTCGAGTGCGCCCGACCAGGGGTCGTGGCGCCAGCCGCGCGGGTCCGCGAGGACCGTGTCGACGTGCGAGAGCAGCCCCAGGACCGGGCCGGGCGCACGACCCCGCAGGCGGCCCACCACGTTCGGGCGCTCGGGATCAGAGCCGACCAGCTCGACCTCGAACCCGGCGGCACGCAGCCGTCCCGCCACGAGCTCCTGCGCCGGGCGCTCGTTGCCGGGCGGATTGGACGTGTCGAGTCGCAGCAGCTCGCGCAGCAGGCCAACGGTCTCGTCTTCGAACATGGCCGGAAGTCTCGCGCCTCTAGTCTCGACCGGCATGGAGCTGCGCGCGCTCGGACGCACCGGAGTCACGGTCAGCCCGCTCTGTCTCGGAGCGATGATGTTCGGGGCCTGGGGCGAGACGGATCACGACGAGTCGATACGGATCATCCACAGGGCGCTCGACGCGGGCATCAACTTCATCGACACCGCGGACGTCTACTCGCGCGGCGAGTCGGAGGAGATCGTCGGCAAGGCGCTCGCCGGCGGGCGCCGCGACAACGTGATCCTCGCCACCAAGGTGCACGGCAAGATGGGCGACGACCCGAACGAGTTCGGCAACTCGCGCCGCTGGATCGTGCGCGAGGTCGACAACAGCCTGCGCCGGCTCGGCACCGACTGGATCGACCTCTACCAGATCCACCGTCCCGAGCGCGACACCGACATCGACGAGACCCTCGGGGCGCTCACCGACCTCGTGCGCGCCGGCAAGGTCCGCTACATCGGCTCGTCGACCTTCCCTCCGAGCGCGATCGTGGAGGCGCAGTGGGTGGCCGAGCGGCGCGGCCGCGAGCGCTTCGTCTGCGAGCAGCCGCCCTACTCGCTGCTCCATCGCGGTGTCGAGGCCGAGGTGCTTCCCACCTGCAGGCGCTACGGCATGGGCGTGATCCCCTGGAGCCCGCTGGCGGGCGGCTGGCTCTCCGGGCGCTGGCGCAAGGGGGCCGAGGACCTGAGCTCGCGGCGCTCGGCGCTGGTGCCCGCGCGCTACGACCTCTCCATCCCCGAGAACCAGCGCAAGCTCGACGCCGCCGACGCGCTCGGGAAGCTCGCCGACGAGGCCGGCATGAGCCTGATCGAGATGGCGCTCGCGTTCGTGATCCGCCACCCCGCGGTCAGCGCGGCGATCATCGGACCGCGCACGATGGAGCACCTCGAATCGCAGCTGCCGGCGGCCGAGGTCGAGCTGTCCGACGAGCTGCTCGACAAGATCGACGAGATCGTTCCTCCGGGGGTCAGCGTGAACCCGGCCGACCAGGGCTGGCAGAACCCCGATCTCAGCCCCGAGGCGCGCCGCCGCTGATGCTTCGCCTCAGCGTCCTCGACCAGGCCCCGATCTCCGAGGGATCGACGGGGGCGCAGGCCCTCGCCCGGAGCGTCGACCTCGGCCGGCGCGTCGACTCGCTCGGCTATCACCGCTACTGGGTCGCCGAGCATCACGGCACGCCGTCGCTCGCCTGCGCCGCGCCCGAGGTGCTGATCGGCGCGATCGCCGACGCCACCGGGCGGATGCGCGTCGGGAGCGGCGGGGTGATGCTGCCGCACTACAGCCCGCTCAAGGTCGCCGAGGTGTTCAGCATGCTGAGCGGCCTCCACCCCGAGCGCATCGACCTCGGCGTCGGGCGCGCGCCCGGCACCGACCCGATGACGATGATGGCGCTGCAGCGCGACCGCAGCCGGCCGGCGCCCGACGACTTCATCGAGCAGCTCGTCGAGCTGCTGGCGCTGCTCGAGGGCGGGCTGCCGGAGAACCACCCGTTCACCCGGCTGTCGCGCTCGCTTCCGGGCCGGCCCGAGCGGCCGGAGCCGTGGCTCCTCGGCTCGTCGCCGCAGAGCGCGATCTGGGCCGCCGAGCTGGGGCTGCCGTACTCGTTCGCCGACTTCATCAACCCGAACGGGCCCGCGATCGCGGCGGACTACCGCGGGCGCTTCGTCGACTCCGAGCGGCTCGGCGCGCCGCTCGTGATGGCCGCCGTCGTCGCCATCTGCGCGGACACGGACGAGGAGGCGGAGCGGGTCGCCTCCTCGATGAAGATGATGTTCTCGCTGCTGCGCCAGGGCACGCTCGTCCAGGTGCCGCCGGTCGAGAAGGCGCTCGCCTATCTGGAGACGCGCTCGCGCGGGCCGGGCTCCGGCCGGCGCGCCGTGATCGGCTCACCGGCGACCGTCCGAGCCGGGCTCGAGGAGGTCGCCGGCGAGTACGGGGCGGACGAGCTGATGCTGCTCACCACCACCTTCGACCACGACGCGCGGCGGCGCTCCTACGAGCTGATCGCGGAGGAGTTCGGGCTGGCCGGGCGCCGCGACGGCCGCGGAGCCGGACCGCATCGCGAGCGCCTGAAGCGCCGCGAAGCCGCCGACGACGAGCGCCTGCAGGACGATCCAGACCGTGCCGGCCGTCGTCGGCGACGAGGCGCCGGTCGCGGCGAACACGACCGAGCCGAGCGCCCAGACGGCGTTGGCGGCGGCGATGTCGGCTGCGGCCATGCGCGGTACGACGGGCCGCGTTGCCACGAACCACACCGCCGCGGCGAACAGGACGAGGAAGGCCCCGATCGGCCGCGTCAGCTCCGGCGCCACGCCGAGCAGGTCCTCGAGCGGCCCCGCGAGCGCGAGATATGCGATTCCGTTTACGCCGGTCACGACGGCGTCGAGCTTCAGGATGAGTCTCAGGTCGATCATGCGAGCCAGGATCGCTCGGTTCGCGACGCGCGTCGATTACGTCGGAGGTAAGCGATCGTGTTCCGTTGTAGGTCGCGCTGCGACTGCGATTGCGTGATCTGAGGGCCGCCTTGCCGTGGCGGGCGCGAGCGGGGGCGGCGGAGCTCCCGAAGGTGGCGCTCGCCTATGGCTCTCCGCTGCTGCCGCTGGCAGAGCGCGAGCCGGTTATCGCACCTTCAGCGTCATCTTCATGGGCGCGTGGATCGTGCAGACGATCTTGTACGTGCCGCCTCGTGTCAGCTTCTTCTCGTAGCTGCCCGAGCTCTGCGTGCGCGAATGGAATTTCACGGGCCCCTTCGTGACCGTGACGTTGTGAGGGTTGCGGCCCTCCCACTCCCACTCGACCTTCGCGCCGCTGTTCACGGTCACCGTCGGCGGCGCACCCTTGCGCACGAAGTAGTTGTCGTCGACTTCGATGTGCTTCGGCTTCGAGAACGCTGGTACCGCTGCGAGCAGCGCGGCCAGCAGCCCGGCCAGTAGACCTACCACGAGCAGCTTGCGCATAGCGACCTCCGTTTTGGGGGGTGGCGGCAAAGCGCCGGGCTCTCCAGCAGAGAAGCCCGGGCCCTCCGAGGGGGTACGCGCGCAAGGCATCAGAGGTTCGGCACATTCTCAGGCCGGCAAACGGCCGAGCGTGATCCGATCCAGCCGGGGCCCATCGAGCAGCGACGCAACCTGGTCCGCCCAGGGTGGCCCACGGTCGTCGCGCACCGCGCACCGCGCGGCGACACGGTGACGTTCGAGCTCCCTGACACCTCGCCCGACTTCGTGGCGAAGGCGGTGACGAGCGGAGCCGTCTGACAACAACCGACTACGGCAGCAACCCTTCGACGTACGTCCGCACGATCACGGTTGGGAGCCGCGACTTACGCCGCTGGACTGGGGGCGACCAATGGGCCCCCGTTCAAAGCGCCCCGACCTCGGGGATGACCTGCTCGCCGACGATCCGAACCTGCTCTCCCAAGTCGGGTAAGCCCTCAACCTCCATCCCGGCCCAAGCCTTCAAGGTGAACGGATCCGTGAAAGACAGCAGGGCGTGGTTGAGGCCGGGGGGAGCATAGGTCTCCGTCAGCCACCGCACCCAGTCGTCCGGAGTACCGGCCACCATGATCCGATCGGCAACCTCCTCCGGAGTCGCTTCAAGCGCGCCTTGAACGTCGCCCGCTGCGAAGGCCTCGTTCACCGGCCTAACTTGATCTGGCTCGATCCCGTGGCGTTCGAGGAGCGCCGGCGGCATCGACGGGATGTAGAACGCTGCCAGGATTCGCCCCGCGCGGCGGGCCACCTCGCCGTCGGGTGCGATCGCCCCGAGCAGGGAGTCGCCGAGATCGAGACCATCTGGGCTGCGGTGGGCACGCTGCATTCCTGCCCGAAAGTGCTTCACCGCGTAGCCCAGCGCCTCCGGTGAGTACGCGCAGGCCGTGTGCAGGCCGTCGGCGATCTCGCCGGCCAGCTCCATCGACTTGGGGCCCCCCATCGCGCCGATCTTCAGGGGCAGGTGCTCCTGCACGGGCCGGGCCGCAGTTGTGACACCGGAGTAGTTGTAGAAATCGCCCTCGAAGTCGATCGAACCCTCGTCGAGGACGATGCGCATGACGTGGTGGGCCTCGCGCAAGCGAGCGATCGGTCGTGTCCCGCGCCACTCGACGCTGTATTGCTCGAGCATCGCGATGTTTCCGATCCCGAACACGACCTCGGCCCGACCGTCGCTTAGCTCGTCGAGCGTGGCTGCGAGCTGAGCGACGTAGGTCGGCTCCCGCATGTAGATCGGCGCGACGCAGGGGCCGAGTCGGATCCGCTCGGTGCGTTGGGCGACGGCGGCAAACAGCAGCCACGCATCCTTGTGGTAGATCTCGTCGGCGCTATAGCAGGCGTGGTAGCCAAGCCTGTCGGCTAGCGCAACCGCATCAAGCAGCTCCTGCACCGGCTGCTCGGGCAGCAGTTGGAAGCTGAGAAGCATGCGGGGTCAGCCTAACTCCCGTGGGCTCGAGCACGGGAATGCCGTGCTGACTAACGGCCGCAGCGCCCGCCCGGAGGGAATGGGGCGGTATTCCTGGGAACCTTGGCACTAGCGGAGCCGTTTGGGTAGGAACTACGAGGGCCTCAAGGCAATGTCGGAGAGGTGCAACTCCAACAGGCCCGGTGGTTGGTTGCCCTGTTAGCCACCCCCTCAAGACACCCGGCCGCAGGATTGGCGGGAGTTCCGGCCCAGCCTAGCTTCGGGGCACTACCAAGCGAGGGCCCCAGGTCCCTCCATCACTTCAAGGAGGGCAGTGATGCCCGAGCTGCACCTGATCGCGACCCAGATTGCCGAGCCCACGACGGTTCCTACGCCACCGGGCCCACCGGGCCCTAACGACCTCGGCGTTCGGACGGTCTTCTCCGATGATCTGCGCGACAAGAAGACGAATGTCCTTGTCGGCCAGCACACCGGAGAGTGTGTGCTCGTCCGCAAGAACCCGAACATGTGGCTGTGCCACGCCGGATTCATCCTGCCGAAAGGAGAGCTCATCGCCGAAGTGCTGAGCGGCGAGGTCTCGAAATGGAAAGCCGCGATCCTCGGAGGCACGCGAGCCTACGAAAACGCTCGGGGCCAGATAAATGGAAGGTACATCCCCGATACGGGCCCACCTGGGCCCAAGCCCCTGGAGACGGACTACGTCTTCAAGATCAGAGTTCACCCGTAGGCTGCTGCTGTCTGACGGCGCTCGGGCGCGAGGGCGTCGAGCGAGCCGGGGCGCAGGTGGTAGACGACATCACCGACCCGATAGGACTGCGCGCCTTAGCACAACGGATCACCTAGGCAAGCGTTCGACGTACTCCCGCACGATCTCGGCCGTCCGCTCGTCGGCCGGGAAGAACGACTCGATCGACAGCTCGCTCGCCGTGATCTCGACCGCGGTCCCGAACGTCGAGACGGTGCTGATGAAGGAGAGCTCGCCCGCCGGGCTAGTCAGCCGCAGCGGGACGGCGATGTCGTGACTCGGGTTGGGCGGGGCGTCGGGGCCCGGGTAGGCGCGCAGCTCCTCGAGGAGCGTCTGCAGCGCGGCGTCGCCGCTCACGGCGATCTGGCGCTCGAGGCGCTCGAAGACGTGCGCGCGCCACTCGCCCAGGTTGGCGATTCGCGGCGCGGCCCCGTCCGGATGCAGGCTCACGCGCAGCACGTTGAGCGGCGGCGCGAGCAGCTCCGGTGCGACGCCCTCGGTCAGGAGCGCCACCGCGCGGTTCGCCGCCAGCATCTCCCAGGCGCCGTCGACCACCAGGGCCGGATAGGGCTCGTGGCCCGCGAGGATCAGCCCGAGGGCGTCGCGCACGGGCGCCATCTCGGGATCGTCGAGCGCGTGCTGCTCGTAGACCGGGGCGTGGCCGGCGGCCAGCAGCAGCCGGTTGCGGTCGCGCAAGGGGACGCCGAGCCGCTCGGCGAGGTTGAGCACGAGCTCGGCGCTTGGGCGCGAGCGGCCCGTCTCGACGAAGCTCAGGTGACGGGCGGACACGCCTGCCTCGAGCGCGAGGTCGAGCTGGCTGAGGCGCCTGCGCCGGCGCCAGTCGCGGATGAGCGGTCCGACCCGAACGCCGGCTGCGGTCGTCACCCTGCCGACACTAGCGGCGGTCTTGCTGCACGACGGTTACCTGCGAGGTAATGAATCCACGCACCTCCGTGACGCCGGGCGCCGGGCCGCGATACTGGCTACCGGTGCCCGCGCACATCGACTTCCTGAGGCAGGGCTACGAAGCGCTCGAACGCGGCGACCTTGACACCTTCGAGGAGCTGGCGCGCGAGCGGCTCGCGCCCGACTTCGAGTTCCACCTCGTCTGGGACGGCCGCGTCCTGAGGGGATTCGAGGGAACGCAGGAGTGGATCGCCGACACGCGCGAGACCTGGGACGGCTACAGGCAGACGCTCGAGGAGATCGTCGACCTCGGCGAGCAGGCGGTGGTGGTCGTCAGCATCTCCGGGCGGGGCGGCGAGAGCGGTGTCCCCGTGGCGCAGGAGCTCGCGGTCCTCTGGACGTTCGAGGGCGACCGGGCGGTGCAGGCGCGCTCGTTCACCTCGCGTGCCGAGGCCTTCGAGGCCGCCGGGAGAGGAGAGCCGCCGCCCGCCTAGTCTCGAGGGCTGCGATGCGCGCCTTCGCCTGCCCCAACTGCTCGCAGCTCGTCTTCTTCGAGAACACGGCCTGCCTCAACTGCGGAACCGAGCTCGGCTTCCGCTGGCCCGAGCGCGAGCTCGGCGCTCTGGAAGGCCCGCGCTGCGCGAACTTCGAGACCGCCGCGTGCAACTGGCAGGCCGATGCGCCCGGCGAGCTCTGCTTCAGCTGCCGGCTCACGCGCACCCGGCCCGCCGACGCGGACGCCGAGGGGCTCGCCGCCCTGCGCAGCGCCGAAGCCGCGAAGCGGCGGCTCCTGTTCGAGGTCGGCGAGCTCGGCCTGCCGCTCGAGGGCGTGAGCTTCGACCTGCTCTCGAGCGCCTGCGAGCCGGTGACGACCGGACACGCGAACGGCGTCGTCACGCTCGACCTGGCCGAGGCCGACGATCCGCACCGCGAGCGCATGCGCCGCGAGCTCGGCGAGCCCTACCGGACGCTGCTCGGGCACTTCCGGCACGAGGTGGGCCACTTCTACTGGACCGTGCTCGCCCCGGACGAGCAGCGGCTCGAGCGCGCGCGGGCGCTTTTCGGCGACGAGCTCGAGGACTACGCCGCCGCGCTCGAGCGCCACTACGCCGAGGGCCCACCCGACGGCTGGCAGGAGCGCCACGTGAGCGCCTACGCGACCATGCACCCGGCCGAGGACTGGGCCGAGACTTTCGCCCACTACCTGCACATGCGCGACACCTCGCAGACGGCCGCCGCCTACGGGCTCGAGCTGCGTGGCCCGGACGTGCCCGCGGGAGACGCCTTCGCCGCGGCCCCGCGCGCCCAGCCCACGAGCTTCGACGAGATCGTCGCCGGCTGGCTGTCGCTCAGCTACGCCCTCAACGCGATCAACCGCAGCATGGGCCGCGACGACCTCTACCCCTTCGTGCTCGCTCCGGCGGTGGTCGAGAAGCTGAGGCTCGTGGACGAGCTGATCCGCGAGGCTGGGTGAGCGCTCGGGCTGACGCGGCGCCGCGGCCGGCGGCGGCGAGCGCCGAGGCCTTCGGCCCGCTCGACTGGGCCCTGCTTGCGGGCGTGGCGCTCACCTGGGGGGCCTCGTTCCTGTTCATCGAGCTGGGGCTGAGGAACTTCGAGCCCGGGCTCGTCGCGTTCCTGCGCGTGTTCTTCGGAGCGGTCACGCTCGCGATCGTGCCCGGCGCGCGGCGGCCGGTGCCGCGCTCCGACTGGCCGCTCGTCGCGCTGCTCGGCGTGATCTGGATGGCGGTTCCGTTCATGCTGTTCTCGGTCGCGCAGCAGTGGATCGAGTCGTCGCTCGCCGGGATGATCAACGCCGCCGCGCCGCTCTTCACGGCGCTGATCGGTGCGATCGCGGTGCGTCATCTGCCCGGCCGGCTGCAGGCGGGCGGGCTGGTGATCGGCTTCCTCGGCGTGGTGGCGGTGGCATCGCCGTCGTTCGGCGAGGGCGACTCGACCGGGCTCGGAATCGTGCTCGTCCTGCTCGCGACGATCCTCTACGGCTGCGCCTTCAACCTCGCGGCGCCGCTCCAGCGCCGCAACGGGGCGCTGCCGGTGATCTGGCGCGCCCAGCTCGTGGCGCTCGTGCTGCTGCTGCCGGTCGGCACGGTCGCCGCCGGCGAGTCCACCTTCGCCTGGGAGAGCCTCCTGCCGATGATCGCGCTCGGGTCGATCGGCACGGCGCTCGCGTACGTCTGGTTCACGACGCTCGTCGGCCGTGTGGGGGCCACCCGCGGCTCGGTCACGCTCTACTTCGTACCGGTCGTCGCGATCCTGCTGGGCGCGCTGCTGCTCGACGAGTCGATCGCCGTGGCGGCGATCCTCGGAACGGCGCTCGTCCTGTGCGGCGCCTACCTGACGAGCCGCGAGGAGCCGCTGTCGCGCGTCCGCGGCGACAGTCCTAGAGCACGTCCATCCGCGTCATGAGGCCGTCCTCGAAGCGGTAGCGATGGCGGACACGCGAGTCCGCGAGGAGCTCCCCGGTCCGCAACGTCGTGGACGACCTGATGAACCTCGACGGTCATCGAGCCGTCCGGCTCCTCGCTGGAGGGCCTCCGGCTCGACGCGGCCCTGAGATCGCCTCGAACTGCCTCGTCCAGTAGTCGCGCACGCCCTGGCGTCCGTTCACCCGCCCGCCCTCCCAGGCGTTGGGCCAGTCGACGTCCGGGTGCATCAGCTCGAGTGCCGCGTCGATGTCGCGCTCGTTGAAGGCGCGGTAGGCGGCTCGGATGACGTCTTGCGGGTCGCGCCATGACAATCAAAGCTAGCTGTCGGCGCGCGCCACGTCGCGGGCCTCGCTCTCGGAGGGCGTGCAAGACTCGACGGCGTGGCGCCCGAGCCCTCTCTGACAGGCGGCTGCCTCTGCGGCGGCGTCCGCTTCGAGCTGACCGAGCCCGTCAGCGCCGCCGGCTACTGCCACTGCACGCGCTGCCAGCGCCGCACCGGCTCCGGCTCGTCGGCCCAGGCGCGCATCGACGCGCGTACCTTCCGGCTCGTCAAGGGCGAGGAGCTCGTGCAGTGCTGGCGCCATCCGGACGGCGGCTTCGAGAAGTGCTTCTGCCGCGCAGTGCGGCTCGCATCTGTTCAGCCGTGATCCCGGAGGGCTCGCAGCACATGAGCGTCAGGCTGCCGGCGTTCGACGGCGACCCCGGGGTGCGGCCGAGCTGGCGCGCGCACGTGGAGAGCGCGGCGGTCTGGGAGCCGGTCCCGGACGACGGGCTCGAGCGCTACCCGGGCGCGAAGCCGCGCTGAGGCGCTTCAAGAACTACGGCCAGCGGTCGAAATAGCTCCCTATGAGTCTTCCCGAACTCGGGAGCACGGCCCGGATCCCCGGCAAGACGCCGCAGCTGAACCGGCGCCCGTGGCTCGAGCACTGGCTCGCAACCTGCAGCGACCTGTCGATGCTCAAGGCGTCGCACCCGATGATGGACGCGGTCATCGACGAGATCGACGCGCGCATGATCCGCGTCGGCGACCGGTGGCTCGCGGACTTCGCCTCCTGCAACTACCTCGGCTTCGACCTCGACCGCGAGATCCTCGACGCGATCCCCGCCTACCTCGAACGCTGGGGCACGCATCCGAGCTGGTCGCGGCTGCTCGGCAGCCCCGTGCTCTACGAGGAGATCGAGGAGCGCCTGACCGCGCTGCTCGGGTCGGAGGACTCGCTCGTCCTGCCGACGATCACGCACATCCACATGTCGGTGATCCCGCTGCTGGCGGCCTCCGGCACGATCTTCCTCGACGCCCGCGCGCACAAGACGATCTATGACGGCTGTCAGATCGCGCGGGCCCGCGGGGTCGCCGTGCGGCGCTTCCGCTTCGAGGACCCCGAGCACCTCGACGCGCTGCTGTCGGCCGAGCGCGACCCGACGCGGCTCGTCTGCATGGACGGCATCAACAGCATGACCGGGAACGCCCCCGACCTGGTCGCGTTCGCGGAGGTCACGCGCCGCCACGGCGCGCTCCTCTACGTCGACGACGCGCACGGCTTCGGCGTGATCGGCGAGCGCACGCCGGACGAGCCCTGCCCGTACGGCATTCGCGGGAACAGCATCGTGCGTCACTTCGGCGAGACCTACGACAACGTGGTGCTGGTCGGTGGCTTCTCCAAGGCGTACTCGTCGCTGCTCGCCTTCATCGCCTGCCCGACCGACGTCAAGGACCTGCTGAAGGTCGCCGCGCCTCCGTATCTCTACTCCGGCCCGTCGCCGGTGGCGTCGCTCGCGACCGTGCTCGCCGGCTTCGACGTGAACGAGGCCCGCGGCGACGCCCTGCGCGCCAGGCTCTGGCGGCTGACGGACCGCGTGCTCGCGGCGCTGGGGCGGCTCGGAATCGAGACGCCCAACCGCTCGGGCCTGCCGATCATCGAGATCCCGCTGCGCGACCACCGGCGCATCGACGCTGTCGGGCGCTTCCTCTTCGACCACGGCGTGTACGTGACCCTCGCCGCCTACCCGCTCGTCCCCAAGGACGAGGTCGGCTTCCGCGTGCAGCTCACGGCGGCCAACACCGACGAGGAGGTCGACTCGCTGATCGAAGCGCTGGAGCGGCTGGCCGCCGCCGGTGAGCTCAGGCCGAGCGAACCGCCGCTGGAGGAAGCGGCCTGATGCTCTCGCGCCGCGCCTGGATCGTCTTCCTCGCGGCGGGGGCGCTGCTGCTCGGCGTCTATCTGTTCGTGCCGCCGCTCGAGGGCAGCGGCCCGCTCATGAACGTGCTCGGCCTCGCGCCCGTGCTCGCGATCCTCGCCGGGATACGGCTGCACGAGCCGCGCGCCCGCGCCGCCTGGAGCTGCTTCGCAATCGGCTTCACGCTCTTCTGGCTCGGCGACCTCTACACGTACAGCTACCCGCTGCTGCTCGACCGCGACGTCCCGTTCCCGTCGCTCGGTGACGCCGCCTACCTGCTCGTCTATCCGGCGCTCATCGCGGGCCTCGTGGTCCTCGAGCGCCGCCGCACGCGCGGCAGCGATCGCGGGAGCGCGATCGATGCGGCGATCATGACGGTCGGCCTGGCGCTGCCGTCGTGGATCTGGCTGATGGTCCCGTACCTCCACGACGACACGCTTTCGACGGTCGGGCGCTTCGTCTCCGTCGCCTACCCGCTCGCCGACGTGCTCCTGCTCGCGGTCGCGGTGCGGCTCGCCCTCGACGGCGGACAGCGCCGGCCGGCGTTCCACCTGATGTGCGCGAGCATCATCTGCCTGCTCGTCACGGACTTCGTGTACGGGCTGATGATCCTGCACGGAACCTACGACCACCAGCTCTGGCTCGATGCCGGCTGGATCGGCTTCTACCTGCTCTGGGGTGCCGCGGCGCTGCACCCGTCGATGTCGGACATCGACGAGCCCGCCGTCAAGCGCGGGGAGGGGCTGACCCGCTTCCGGCTCGCCCTGCTGACGGGCGCGTCGCTCATCGCCCCGACGATGGGGATGGTCCACGACCTGTCCGTCGGCGACTACGACTTCGCCGTGGTGCGGGCGGCGTCGATCACGCTGTTCGGGCTGGTGATCCTGCGCATGGCCGGGCTGATGCGCCAGCAGGAGCGCTCGCTCGAGCGCGAGCGCATGCTGAGCGCCTCCGGCACCGACCTGGTGGCGGCGGCCGGCCGCGACGAGATCGACCAGGTCGCGCTGAGCGCGGCCCGCGCGCTGGCCGGACCCGACCTGATGACCCTCGTGCGCTCGGCCGGCTCCGACGCGGCGCTCGACGCCGCGCTGCTCGAGGCCGCGCGCGACGGTGAGGTCGTGAGGCTCCGCGTCGATGCCCTGGCCGCCCTTGGGCTGCCGGGCGACCACAACCGCGCCCTCGTGCTCGACCTGGCCCCGCCGCACCGCGAGCGCAGGCTGCTGGTCGCCGCGGGCCGCACCGCGCCGCCCGAGGCGATCCGCGCCTCGCTGCGCGCGCTCGCGTCGCAGGTGGCGCTGGCGCTCGAGCGTGCCTCGCTGACGGAGGAGATCCACCGGCGCCGCGGCGAGGCCCGCTTCGGATCGCTCGTCCGGCATGCGAGCGACCTGATCACGGTCATCGGGCCGGACGGGACGATCTCGTACCAGAGCCCCTCGGTCGAGCGGCTGCTCGGCTACGTGCCGTCGGAGGTGACCGGCCGCCCGTTCGCGGAGCTCGTCCACGACTCGGACGGCGGGCGCGTGCGCGAGATGCTGGAGGACGTCGGATCGGTGACCGGGGACCAGCCGCACGTCGTGCAGTGCACGCTCGTCCACCGCGACGGCACGCCGCAGCAGTTCGAGGTCAACTGCACCAACCTCGTCGACGACGAGCACGTCGGCGGCATCGTCCTCAACTGCCGCGACGTCAGCGAGCGCCAGGCCTTCGAGGAGCAGCTCACGCATCAGGCCTTCCACGACCCGGTCACCGGGCTCGCCAACCGCGCCCTGTTCGCCGAGCGAGTGCGCCACGCGATCGCGCGCAACCGGCGCGAGCACCGCGGGATCGCGGTCGTGTTCCTCGACCTGGACGACTTCAAGACGATCAACGACAGCCTCGGGCACGCCGCCGGCGACGAGGTGCTCTCGGTGGTCGCGAAGCGGCTTGCGACGAGCGTGCGCGCGAGCGACACCGCCGCCCGCTTCGGCGGCGACGAGTTCGCGCTGCTGCTCGAGGACATCGACGACGTCCAGCAGGCGGCCGACACGGCGGAGCGCGTGCTGGAGTCGCTTGCGATGCCGCTGCGGGTGGCCCACAAGGAGCTCTCGCTGCGCTGCAGCATCGGCATCTCGGTGGTCGAGGAGGACACCCCGGCGGGCGCCGAGGAGCTGATCCGCGACGCCGACGCCGCCATGTATCGCGCGAAGCGCGACGGCAAGGGCAGCTACCGCATGTTCGAGCCCGAGATGCACGAGGGCGTCCTCGCCCGGCTCGAGCTCCGCACCGACCTGCAGCGCGCGATCGCCACAGAGCAGCTCGAGCTCCACTACCAGCCGCTCGTGCGGCTCGAGGACGGCAGCGTCTTCGGCGTCGAGGCGCTGCTGCGCTGGCGCCACCCCGAGCGCGGGCTGATCCCGCCGGGGCAGTTCATCCCACTCGCCGAGGAAACCGGGCTGATCATCCCGATCGGGCGCTGGGTCCTGCGCGAGGGCTGCCGCCACGCGCGCCGCCTCCGGGACCGGCTGCCGGCGGGGTCGGCGCCGACGATGAGCATCAACCTCTCGGTCAAGCAGCTTCAGCACAGCGACGTCATCTCCGACGTCCGCGACGCGGTGCAGGAGGCCGGCATCGAGCCCTCGGCGCTGACGCTCGAGATCACCGAGTCGGTCCTCATGGCCGATACCGAGCTCGCCGTCATGCGGCTCGAGGAGCTGAAGGCGCTGGGCGTGCGGCTCGCGCTCGACGACTTCGGCACGGGCTATTCGTCGCTCAGCTACCTGAGCCGCTTCCCCGTCGACGTGCTCAAGATGGACCGCTCGTTCCTGACCGACGGCGCGACGCCCGAGACCTCCGAGCTCGCCTCCGCCGTGCTGGCGCTCGGGACCACCCTGAGGCTGCAGGTCGTGGCCGAAGGGATCGAGCTCTCGGAGCAGTGGACCTCGCTGCGCGACCTCGGCTGCGAGTTCGGCCAGGGCTTCTTCTTCGCGCGCCCGATGGACGCCGACGCCGTGCTCGAGCATCTCGCCTCGCGGGCAGGCGGGGGCGCCCTCGCGGCCGATGCACCATAGCCACGAAGCGCTCGACCGCGCCGGCGGCATAGAGCGCGCCGGGCTGGTCGCGGTGCTGCGCGACCCCGAGTTCCGCAAGCTCTGGATCGCGACCTGCGTATCGCTGCTCGGCGACGGCGCCTTCCTCGTCGCCGTCGCGTGGCAGGTCTACGAGCTGTCCGACGTTCCAACGGCGATGTCGATCGTCGGCATCGCGATGACCGTGCCGACGATCCTGTTCCTGCTCGTCGGCGGCGTGGCGAGTGACCGCTTCAACCGCAGGCTCATGATGGTGGCCGCCGACCTGCTGCGGGCGTTCGCGGGGGCGGTTCTGACCGTCCTCGCCGTGGGCGGGATGCTCGAGGTCTGGCACGTGGCGATGCTCGCCGCGCTCTACGGCACGGGCGCGGCGTTCTACGCGCCCGCCTTCGACGCCCTCGTGCCGGACATCGTGCCACCCGAGCGGCTGCCGCAGGCGAACGCGCTCGACCAGCTGATGCGCCCGCTCGTGCTGCGCATGGCGGGACCGGCGGTGGGCGGGATGGTCGTCGCAGCCGGAGGCGCCGGGCTCGTCTTCGCGCTCGACAGCGCGTCGTTCCTGTTCTCGGCGTGCGTGCTGCTGACGGTGCGGGTGCGAGTCGGCCGCGCCTCGACCGAGTCGCTGTCCGTCGTCCGTGACCTCGCCGAGGGCTGGCGCTTCGTGCGCAGCCGCGTCTGGCTGTGGGCCACGTTCGCGAGCGCGGCGGTCGCGTACCTGTGCTTCATGGGGCCGGTCGAGGTGCTGCTGCCCTACCTCGTCAAGAACGAGCTCGGCGGCAGCGCCCGCGACCTCGGGATCGTGCTCGGCGCCGGAGGGCTCGGCTCGGTCGCCTGCGCGATCGTCATGGGCAGGCGCGACATCCCGCGCCGCGGCATCACGTTCATCTACGGGGCCTGGACGCTCGCGACGCTCGCGGTCGTCGGCTACGGCCTGTCGTCGGCGCTCTGGCAGCTGATGCTCGCCGCGCTCGCCTTCAACGCGCTCGAGACGGCCGGCACGATCGTCTGGGCGACGCTCAAGCAGCGCCACGTGCCGCGCGCGATGCTCGGGCGCGTCTCGAGCCTCGACTGGCTCATCTCGATCGGGCTGCTGCCGCTCTCGTTCGCGCTGACCGGCCCCGTCGCCGCGGCGATCGGCACGCGCGGGACGCTCGTCGCGGCCGGCGTCGTCGGAGCGCTCGTCACCTGCGCCGCCTACTTCGTGCCCGGCATGCGCGACGTCGAGCGGTCCGAAGCGAGCCCGGCCCGAGCTGCGGTGCTCGCCGAGGCCGAGGCGGCCTACGCCTCGAGCACGATGATGCGCGGCTGATTACACCCGTTGCGTGCCAAGCGGACGATCCGTAGGATCGTGCAGTGAAAGCCGGGGCGCGGAGCCGAGGCATGCGGCGCAGGGAGAGGGGTGAGAGTTTGAGGCTTCGGCCGTGGATACCGGCGGCTGTAGTGGGGGTATGCACGGTGGCCGCCGCCGTGGCGGGCTACAGCATGGCGCTGGTTGTGGCCCTCGCCCTGCTCACGCTTCTTTGGGTCAGCAATGCCCTTCAGGCCAACGGTGCAGGCAACCTGTTCGTGTTCGCCATGCACGTCGTGAGGGGCTTGTTCAAGCGCCGGCCTACGGACGCACAAACCGATGCGGAGGACGGCTAGCCCGCTCGTAGAGCGGAAGCCAACCGGTCGCGCTGGCTGGCGATCTCGATCTCGGTCAGGACGTCGACGGCCATCGCGCCCGCCCGCCGCCCGGCAGCGCCCACGACCCCTCGTCCGGCCGGTAGTCGGGGTAGTAGTCGAGCCTCAGGAGCAGGTCCCCCCGGAACGTCCATAGCTGGGCGTCGGTCCGCTCGAGCTCGATGCCGCTGGCGCTCCCGCGCGCCCAGAGCCGGTGCACCGTGAGGATGCGCTGCTCGTCCAGCTCGATCCGATCGATGTCGTCGGCCCGGTATTCGTGGAAGGCGCCGTGCCAGTTGGACCGCCAGCGGGCCCAGCCCTCGCGCCCGCGCTGGACGGGCGAGTCGACCAGCTCGTGGTCGTGGATCTCGAAGTCGGGGTCCACGAGAGACCAGTCGAGCTCGCCGGTCTCGCGAACGGGCGCCCGCACGCGTGCCAGTAGGTCGAGGTTGACCAGGGCCACAGTATCCCGCCGATCGCCCGCTCAGATGCGGCCGAGGTGCTCGAGTGGGAAGGCCGGCTGCGCCAGCGGCCGGACGGCCAGCCGCGTCAGCAGCAGCGCATTGTCGTCACCTGCGATGCGATTGAGATGGACGGTGTCGCAGCCCGTGCAGCGGTGGACGATCATCCACTCGCCGTCGGCGCGCACCGAGACCGCGATCGGCTCCATGGACGCGCCGCAGTCCGCGGCGCGGTCGCCGGGCCTGTCGTCATCGAGGTGCCTGCTCCACAGGCAGCTCGGGCAGTGGTTGCGATGGGCGCTGCCGGGAGCGTCGTATGAGACGTCGAGCCGGCAGTGTCGGCAGCGGAAGGAGCTCGGCGCCCCGCTCCGGTGCCGTGCGCGTTTCTCGCGCATTGGGACCTCCGATGAAGCGAAAGCTGGGCGGAAACGTGATGCGCCGGAGCGAGCGCTGCGAGCGAGCGCTCAGACGGTCCGACGCGGGTGTCCCACCGACACAGTCGTCATCCGCGGGCCACCGTACCAGAGCGCTCAGGCGAGATCGAGCTGCTCGAGCCGCGCGGGGTCCGCCAGGATGTCGATGGCGACGATCTTGCCGCCGGCGACGGTGAAGCCCAGCACCGCGTAGGTCCGCTCGTCGCCGGCCACCACCATCCCGGCCGCGCCGTTCACGAGTGCAGGCCGCGAGAAGCGCTCCAGCCTGTGGTACATGCGTGCCTGGCCGGCCACCGCCTCGGCGCCCCGCACACGCCGCGAGTCGCCCAGCGCCATGTCGGCGCGCAGGACGACGTCCGGATGGAGGACCGCGACGAGCCCCTCGAAGTCGCCCTCCCGCGACGCCGCCATGAACGCCCCCACGACCTCGCGCTGGCGGCCGAGATCGGGGTCCGGGACCACCGGCTCGCCCTCCACCCGCCGCCGGGCGCGGCTCGCGAGCTGGCGTGTCGCCGCGGGCGAGCGCTCGACGATCGGGCCGATGTCGTCGAAGGGCACCGCGAACATGTCGTGCAGCACGTAGGCGAGCCGCTCGGCCGGTTGCAGGGTCTCGAGCACGACGAGCAGCGCCAGTCCCACCGAGTCGGCGAGCAGTGCTTCGTGCTCCGGCTGGAGGCCGTCCTGGCTGCTCACGATCGGCTCGGGCACGTGCACGCCGAGCGGCTCCTCCCGCTTCGACCTGCGGGAGCGCAGCATGTTCAGTGAGACGCGGGCGACGACGGTCGTCAGCCACGCGCGCATGTCCTCGACGTCGCTCGTGTCAGCCCGGCTCGCGCGCAGCCAGGCCTGCTGAACCGCGTCGTCGGCCTCGCTCAGCGAGCCCAGCATCCGGAAGGCGACCGCCCGCAGATGGGAGCGATTCGCCTCGAATTCCGCTGTCAGGTGGTCCTCTGTCACATCTCCGCGCCGCGCCGTGTCCTCGGAGTGAAGGCAATCCACTCTAAGGAGACAGCGATGTCGCAGAGCACCAAGATGGCAGTGGCCGGGGCGACCGGGCGGGTCGGCCGCCACATCGTGGACATCCTCGAAGAGCGCGGCTACGAGGTCGTACCGATTGTCGCGCTCGCAGGGGGTCGACGTGATCACCGGCGAGGGGCTGGACCAGGCCCTCACCGGCGTCCACACGGTCATCGACGCCGCGACCGGGCCCTCGCCCGACCAGCAGGCCGCGACTGAGTTCTTCACAACCTCGACCCGCAATCTGCAGGAGGCCGGTGAGCGGGCCGGCGTGCGGCGGCTGGTCATCGTGTCGATCATCGGCATCGACGAGTTCGCCGGCGGCTACAACGCCGCGAAAGTTGCCCAGGAGCAGGTCGCCCTCGCCGGGCCGATCCCGGCGCGCATCGTGCGTGCGGCCCAGTTTCACGAGTTCGTGGAGGAGCTCATGAAGTGGGGCACCCAGGGCGACGTCAGCTACGTCTGGGCGATGCGCACGCAGCTCGTGTCGGCGCGGACCGTTGCGGAAGCGCTCGTCGAGCTGGCCACCCTCCCGGACCCAGAGTTCGATGCGGCCGAGACCACGGAGGTCGCCGGCCCGCGCGAGGAGCGTCTCGTCGAGGCGGCGCGCCTGCTGGCCGCGCGTCGCGGCGAGGGCCTGAGGGTCGAGGAGACGAGCGACCCCTCCGACCCCGACAGCGAGCGTTACGCGAACGGGGGCGCCCTGCCCCGACCGGGCGCCAGGCTCGCCGGCCCGACCTTCGAGGAGTGGCTCGAGGCGACGGTGCCGGCCGGCCGGGTCTAGAGCGGGCGGCGGGGTCCGGCGATCCCGGACCCCGCCGCCGCAAGCGGGTCAGTCGTCGTCGCCGCCGCCGGGACCGCTGCGGTCGTCATCGCCGCCCCGGTCGTCGTCGCGGTCGTCGCGGCCCGAGCGCTCCACCTCGAGTGCGACCCAGCGGCCATCGCGCTTGCGCACGACCGCCTCGATGTTGCGCGCGCCGACCCGCAGCCCGGCGAACCCGCCGATGCGCTCGAAGCGCGTGTTGCGCGTGACGAAGATGCGTACCGTGCCGCGCTCGAAGTCACGCAGCCGGAAGGAGCGGTTGTCGCGATTCTTCGACAGCACCGTCCCGTCGAACTCCGTCAGCCCGGTCGCCTGCGCACCCGCGCCGGAGGGAACTGCGGCCAGCGCCACGGCGGCCAGGACAGCGGCGAGAACTGTGAACTTCAGCTTCATTGATCCGACCTCCCGTCGATTGACATGCACGAGGCTTGCAGGGGGTCGTGAAGCGGTCGTCCAGGTCAAGGCAAGGGCTTGGTAAGCCCTTCGGCCCGCCGGGCTCAGCCGGCCGGGTACAGCGTCCGGATCGCCTGCTCGTCCAGCGGACCGAGCGAGCAGGACGGAGCCTGGTAGAACGGGTACGTCACGGATGCCGCGCCCGCTCCTTGCTTGATCCACTGCCGTCAGGCACCAGCGCGGCTGCCGGTCCGGTACGGTGGCCTCCATCGAAGGGAGGCGCTCGTGATCGGAGCCATCTTGCTCGGCCTCGTTGCCGAGCGCCGAGCTCGAGGTCGCGGTGACGCGGGGCGGCGGCAGCTAGCGCTGTGTGACGCTTCTCACGCGGGCGAGACGGAATCCCCGGCCCACCCGCGCGGTCCTCCCTCTGATGACGTTTCCCACGGAAGGACCCCCCCAAATGGACTACGCACGCTGCCCCGAGTGCGACCTGCCTGCCGAGGTGATCGATCGCTTCTCGCTGTTCAGCACGGCCGGGCCGCTGGCCTTCGTCAAGATCGCCTGCCTGGGCGGCCACTTCTTCACCCCGCCGGTGGAAGACGTGACCTTCCTGGCCCCCGGCCTGCGGCGCCGCCCACGACGAGATCGACGACTCCCTCGAGGAACGACTGGTCGACCGGCTCCCCGCTGAGCAGCAACCTCAGGTGGATCGGCCCGAGCACGGCCTCGATCACTACCCGCGGGTCGGTCCCGGTCTCGACCTCACCGCGCTCCATTGCCCGCTCGACGATGACGCCGTCGAGCGCGAGCCGCTCCGCCCAGAAGCGGCTGTTCGCTTCCGCCAGCCTGCCTTCGCGGGGCGACTCGGCCGCCACCGCACGGGCCATCGCCGCGACCTCGGGGCTGGCGGCGTTGGCGGCGGCGGTGCGCGCGAGCTCGAGCAGGTCCTCGCGCAGCGAACCGTTGTCGGGAACCGAGATGTGCTCACCGGCCCGCTCGAGCATCGCCTCGAGGACGAGCTCCTCACGCGTGCCCCAGCGGCGGTAGAGCGTGGTCTTGTGGACGCCCGCCCGGCGGGCGACCTTCTCGAGGCTGAGCGCCGAGTAGCCGCCCTCGGCGAGCTCCGCCAGCGTCGCCGCGATCGCGGCCGCCCGCACACGGCTGCTGGGCCCGCGGCGGCGGGGCGTGTTCGTCGTCGAGCGCGCCACCCCGTGAATCATAGATGCAACTTCTGGTTGCATTTGCTATGTTCGCGCGGATGGAGAGCTACCGCCAGTCGCGCCCCTTCCACCGGCTCATGCGCAGGATGGCCGCGACTCGCCTGATCGCCAGGATCTACGCGGTCATCCAGACGCCGCTCGACCGGCTCGTCTACCGGCTCACCGATGGCGCGACCACCGCGTCGTCGTGGCTGGGCGGCGTCGAGATCACGATGCTCACCACGACCGGCGCGAAGACCGGGAGAGCGCGCACGCTGCCCGTCCTCTGCATTCCGGACGGCGAGGACACCATCCTGATCGCGTCGAACTACGGCCGTCCCCACAACCCGTCCTGGTACTACAACCTGCAGTCGAACCCGAACGCGACCATCGTCGCCGGCGGCGCAACCCGTGCGATCGTGGCCGAGGAGCTCAGCGGCGATGAGCGCGAGCGGGCCTATCGGCGTGGCGAGGAGATATACCCCGGCTTCACGCACTACCCCCGCTGGACAGCGGGTCGCCGGATCCCGGTGTTCAGGCTCAGGCCGCTCAGCCGGCCGAGCGAGCGTGCCGCCTAGGCGAAGCCGACAAGGAGAAGACGATGGCCTACGAGGAGTTGAAGCAGCGACAGAGCGTGATGTGGGGTTCCGGCCCCTACCAGCGTGTGACCGACACGATCGCCGACATCCACGAGCGGGTGATGGAGCGGCTCGATCCCCAGCCCGGGGAGCGCTGGCTCGACCTCGCCTGCGGCACCGGGGCGGTGGCGGAGCGAGCGGCGGCGCGCGGCGCGCAGGTCACCGGAGTCGACCTCGCGCCTGCGCTGATCGAGACGGCGAGGGAGCGGGCGACGGAGCTCGGCCTCGAGATCGACTACCAGGTGGGAGACTGCGAGCGTCTCGCATTGCCCGACGCGAGCTTCGACACGGTCTCCTCCACGTGCGGGGTGATGTTCGCCCCCGACCACGCCGCGACGGCCCGCGAGCTCGCGCGCGTGACGCGTCCGGGCGGCCGGCTTGTCCTCGCGACCTGGACAGCCGCGGGCGGCGTGGGACGCATGTTCGCGATGATGGCGCCGTTCCAGCCGGCCCCTCCGCCGAGCAGCCCGTTCGACTGGGGTGACGAGGGGCGTATCAGGGAGCTGCTGGGCGAGTGGTTCGAGCTGGAGCTCGAGAAGGGCATCTCGACGTTGCACGTGCCGAGCGGCGAGGCGTACTGGGACCTGTTCTCGACCAGCTATGGGCCGACGAAGACGCTCGCCGACTCGCTCGGCGAGCGCCGCGAGGAGCTCAGAGCGGCCTGGGTCGACTTCTTCGAGTCGAACTACCGCGACGGGGACGAGATCGCCCATACGCGTGAGTACCTACTGGTGGTTGGCACGCGACGCTGACCTTGCTCGGCGGCGCCGCGAGCCGGCCCACAGGACGGCGGCCAGAATCAGGCCGCTGACGGCCAGCGACACGTGTCCGGCGGTCGCCGCCAGCCGTTGCCAGCTCTCGCCCGCGACGTTGCCGGCGAGGACGAAGGCGGCGCTCCCGGCTCGGGTCGCTGCTCGGCGACCTGCCCCGACCCGAGGCAGACGCCCTGGCGCACTCCCTGCCCCGAGTCGAAGCCACGCTCTCCGGCGCGCACCCGCCGCGGCGGCCGCCACACGGGCCGCGTTCGCCCAAGCCGCCGCCACAGCGAGGCAAGGACGCGCGGAGGCGCTGAGGCGACCAGCGATACGCTGCCCTCAGCAGGCACCCGTCGGCCATCGACCAAGGAGTGCGAGCATGGCCACCTCGGACGGACAGGCGGCGAGCGCCGACGCTCCCGAAGGCCTGACCGATCTCTCCGCCGGTTCCTGGAAGGACGCGCTGAAGCGCACGGTCAAGGCCTTCAAGGAGGACAAGCTCACCGACTGGGCGGCCGCGCTCACCTACTTCGGCATCCTCGCGATCTTCCCGGCGCTGCTGGTTGTCGTGTCGGTACTCGGCCTGATCGGCGACTCCGTCACGGACTCGCTCATCGAGAACCTCGAGGACGTGGCGCCCGGCCCGGCGCAGGAGATCGTGACCGACGCGATCAGGAACCTGCAGGGCGCCGGAAGCGCCTCGGGGATCGCGTTCTTCATCGGAATCGCGGGTGCCATCTGGGCCTCGTCGGGCTACGTCAACGGCTTCATGAGCGCCTCGAACTCGATCTACGACGTGGACGACGCGGACTCGCTCAAGAAGACCCTGCCCGTGCGGATCGGCCTGACTCTGGTGCTGATGGTGCTGGCGGGCATCATCGCGTTCGCGGTCACCCTCACGGGTGGCCTGGCGAAGGAGGTCGGCGACCTGGTCGGTGTCGGCGACACGGCGGTGGACATATGGGGCATCGCCAAGTGGCCCGTGCTCCTGTTCCTCGTCAGCGTCCTGTTCGCCGTGCTCTATTGGGGTGCGCCGAACGTGAAGCTGCCGTTCCGCCTGTTCTCGCCCGGGGCCCTGCTCGCCGTCCTGGGCTGGGTGATCGCCTCGGTGGGGTTCGCCTTCTACGTCTCGAACTTCTCCTCCTACAACAAGACCTACGGGGCGCTCGCCGGGCCGATCGTGTTCCTGCTCTGGCTCTGGATCACGAACATCTGCATCCTGCTCGGAGCCGAGCTCAACGCCGAGCTCGAGCGCAGCCGCAAGCTCGAGGCGGGCGAGATCAGCCATCCCGACCAGGCGTTCGAGGAGCAGCACCGCAGCTGACCGCGGCGGCGGCTTTGCAAGACTCGACAGATGCCGGTCGACCTGGTCATAGACGTCGAGAACACGCCCGGTGCGCTCGCACGGGTTGCAGCGGCGATCAGCGACGCCGGCGTCAACATCGCGGCCGCAACCTGCGTCGGGCCCGGCGAGCGGGCCGAGCTCCACCTGCTGGTCCCGCACGCCGAGGCCGTGAAGCACCTGCTGGCGATCTCGCACCTGGCCGTCACGCGCGAGCGCGAGGTCGTGGTGGTCGACGTCGAGGACCGTCCCGGCGTGCTGGCGGACCTCACCCGCAGGATCGCGCGCGCCGGTGTCGACCTCGATCTGGTCTACGTCGCGACGCGCGATCGCGTGGTCTTCGGGTCGCCTGACCTGGACGGCCTCAAGGCCGCCCTGGACGGCGCTGACCGGATCCGCTCGTAAGCCACGCGTCGCGGATTTCCGCGATGTGGCGGTGATCGGTTCCGCAGCACCCGCCAAGCACGTTCAACCGCGGCAGCCGCTCGCGCAGCCCGGCGTACCGAACGCCGAGGTCGGTGGGGTCGCCCTCGTCCAGCTCGTCCGCCTCGTCGAGCTCCGCGTGACTCCGTGTAGAGGCATTCGCGCGCAGACCCTGGACGCGTTCCCGCCAGCCGTCTCCCTGCTCGAGCACCGACTCGAAGTGGGTGGGGTGGGCGCAGTTGATCATGAAGTAGCTGGGGCTGTCGCCGGTGTCGCGGTCGACTTGCTCGATCGCCTCACCGAGCGGCTGGCCGCTTGGCAGCCGGCCGTCGGTCTCGACGGTGAACGAGATCACCGAGGGCAGGCCTGCCTCCGCCGCCGCGCGCGCGACGCCGGTCGCCTCCTCCACGTAGGTCATCGTGATCGCGGTGACCAGGTCGGCGGCGGTGTCGGCGAAGGTGCCGATCTGAGTCGAGTGGTACTCCTGGGCGCCATCCGCATCCAGTAGTTCACCCGGGTTGTAGCCGTCGTCGTGCGGCCCCACGCAGCCGCTGATCACGATTGGCGCGCTGCCCCCCTGCTCGTCACGGATCTCCTCCAGCAGCGCGATCGCCCTGCGGTTCAGGCCATCGAGCTGCTCGAGGTCGTAGCCGAGCTCGCCTGCCCAGCGCGGGCTGGCACGCCAGGTCGGGCTCTCCAGCACGAACCCCGTCCCACTCTCACGCGCCAATGCGACGTAGGGCTCGTAGTAGCTGCGCAGACGCTCCGTCCCCTCGTCGTCCTTGAGTAGGTCGAAGGCGGCGAAGGCCGGCAGGTCGAGTCCCTCATGGAAGATCAGCACGGTCTCGATTCCGCCATCACTGAGGAAGAGATCGCCGTCGAGCTGGGGGAGATGTTCGCGGAACGTCATAGAGGCACCCTCCGTTGGATCGAGCTCGAGATTTTGCCTCACAGCGCTTTCTCGAGCGCGCCCGCGAGCTCTGGCCCCGGTCGGTTACGGTGAGTGCTTGACCACCCGCCACGAGGGTTTCCGCTCGCGGGTCGGCGTCGGCGTCACGCCGTTCCACACGGACGCCGAAGCCACGATCCGGCTGGCGAGGACTGCCGAGGAATCTGGCTATGGCAGGTTCGGGAGCGCCGAGGGATGGACACACGACGCGGTGGTCCTGCTCACGCAAATCGCCGGGCTCACCTCGCGCATCGGCCTCGCCACGAGCGTGCTCCCCGTGTGGAGCCGCACCCCGGGCGCGATCGCCATGGCCGCGGCAAGCCTGCAGCGAGCATCCGGCGGCCGCTTCGAGCTCGGTCTCGGCGCCAGCAGCCCTCCGCTCGTCGAGGGCCTGCACGGGCTCGTGTGGGACCGGCCGGTCGAGCGGATGCGGGCCACGCTCGTTGCGGTGCGCGCGCTGCTCGCCGGCGCCCGCGTGCCGCTCGAGCGGGACGACGTGCGGCCGCTGCGGCTCGGAGTGCCGGTCGAGCCGCCCGTCCCGGTGCTCCTCGCGGCGCTCGCGCCGGCCTCCGTCCGGCTGGCCGGTGAGCTGGCGGACGAGTGGCTGCCTTTTCTCTGGGCCCGCGGGCGGCTGGCGGACGGGAGGGCGCTGCTCGCCGAGGGCGAGTCGCTATCGGAGGATGCGGGCGCGACCCGGGTGGCCACCAGCGTCCCGCTCGCAATCGCGGGCGACGAAGAGACCGCCCGCGCAATCGCCGCAGGGTGGCTCGTCGCATACCTCACTCGCATGGGTCCGCTCTACCCACGGGTGCTGCGTGATCAATTCGGCTTCGCCCGTGAGGTTGACGCCCTGCTCGAGGCCAATCAGGGCGACGTACCGCTGACGCTCCCCGCGGCGGCCGAGCGGCTGGCCGACGAGGTGACCGTCATGGCGACCTACGACGAGGCCCCGCAGGCCGTGCGCCGGTGGCTGGAGGAGGGAAGCGACGCAATCGACCTCGTACTTCCACTGGGGCTGCCGGAGGAGCAGCTCCGCGAGATGCTCCAAGCGGCGGCGCCGGCCGCCTCCGAAGGGCCCGTGTGACGCTCCTCAGGTGAGCCCGCCGGAATGCGCGCTCGACTCGGCGGTTCCTCACTCCGTTTGCGCACGCGCCCAGGCGGGGGTATGTTGACTGTTGACTGTCCCCCACTTTGGGGACAGAACCCCCGGACTCGCAAGGTCGCCGTTCTCCTCCTCCCTCCATTCGCAGCGCATCGATCGACTCCCAGGACCGGTGCGCCTCGGCAGGCAGGTTCGCGCGGGTACTGACGTCATGTCGGCAGAGCCCCGCACAGCTCGGCGAACTCGCACTCCTCAGCTCGTCGAGCGAGACAGCGAACTCGCCGAATTGAGCAAGCGCCTCGAGGCCGTCCGGGCCGGTGCGGGCAGTGTCGTCGTCATCGAGGGCCCAGCCGGCGTCGGCAAGAGCGCCCTGCTCGATTTCGCATGCGGCCGCGCGTCGGATCGGGGTATCCGTGTGCTCACCGGCCGGGGGAGCGAATTCGAGCAGGCGTATCCGTGGGGCGTCGTCCGAGCACTGTTCGCGCCGGCCTTGGGAGTCTCGGACGCCGAACGCGAGAGGCTGCTCGCTGGAGCGGCGCGGCTCGCCGACGTGGCCCTGGGGCTGCGACCGGCACCCGCGGAGGCGCCCGCGGTCAGCCCCGACGCAATGGGGGCGGCGCTCCACGGGCTGTACTGGGCGCTCGTCAATCTCGTCGGAGGTGAGCCGCTCGTCGTTGCCGTGGATGACGCGCAGTGGGCCGACGGGCCGTCGCTTCGCTGGCTGCGCTACCTGGCCAACCGCGCCGAGGACCTGCCCGTTCTGCTGGCGATCGCCTTCAATCCGGCCGACCGGGCGGGCGTCGAGGAGCTCCCGCTCCCCAGCACGGCGGACGCCACGACGCTGCTCGTTCCGGGGCCGCTCAGCCAGGCGGGAACCAGAGGCCTGGTCGATGAACAGTTCGGAGGCGATACCAAGGCTGAGCTCGTAGAGGCATTCCATGCCGCCACCGGGGGCAATCCGTTTCTCGTGCGCGCGATGCTCGACGAGCTTCGGGACCCGGCCGTCGGGCCGACCCTTTCCATGCGCGAGGACGTCCCCGACATCGCGTCTGCGACGATCTCCCGCGCGGTGGCCAGGCGCGTCGGGCGGCTTCCGCCGGAGGCCGGTGAGCTCGTAGCCGCCTTGGCCGTATGGGGCACCAGCCCGAGGCTCGCGGAGGCCGCCGAGCTGGCGGAAATCGAATACGACTCGGCGGTCTGGGCGGCCGATGCGCTCGCGGCCGCCGGCCTGATCGGTCCCAGCGAGCCGCTCGAGTTCGTGCATCCCGTGCTTCACACGGCCGTCTACAACTCGATCCCTTCCCACCGGCGAAGCGTCGCGCATGCCCGCGCCGCGGAGCTCCTCGAGGCAGCCGGTGCTCCGCTCGAGGCGATTGCGGCTCACCTGCTCGGCGTCGACGCAAGGGGCGATGAGCTGCTAGTGGAGCTGCTGTGCGAGTCCGCGGTCGGCGCGCTGTCGGCGGGAGCTCCGGATGGCGCGCGCATATATCTGACGCGAGCGCTCGCGGAGCCTCCCGCAGCCTCACAGCGCCCCCGCGTTCTGCGCCTGCTCGGTCTTGCCGAGGCCTCGCTGTGCCTGCCGGAGGCGGCCGAGCACCTGCGGGCCGCGCTGGACCACACCGACGATGTCCGTGAGCGTGCCGAGCTCACGCGCGAGCTGGCCGTTCCACTCGTGCACAGCGGGCGCGTACACGAGGCGGTCTCGGTGCTCGAGCGCAGCTCCGACGAGCTGGCCGGCGCCGATCGTGAGCTCTCGCTGGAGCTCGAGGCTGACCTCGTCAACGCGGGCCGCCTTCACCCCGAGCTCCGAGGCGCCGCGCTGGCCCGCGCACGCGCGCTGCGCGACGCCGGGCTTCGGGGCCGGACCTTCGCCGAGCGGGTCGCGCTGGCGGCGGTTGCGGGTGAGGCCGATGCCGATAGTCGCCACGGCGAAAGACGCGATCGCCTGTGCGGATGGCGCGCTCGGGGACGGGAAGTTGCTCACCGAGGTGGGCGTGGAGGCACCGGCCTACTGGTACGCCGTGAGCGGCCTGGTGCTCGCGGAGTCGTTCGCGCCCGCCCATGCTGTGGTGGAGGCGGCGCTCGAGGATGCGCGCGCGAAGGGATCGATGCTCGGCGCGGCGCTCGCATACTGCTTCCGGGGGCTGTTGGAGCATCGTGTCGGCGACGTGCCGGCGGCGGAGGCCGACTTCCGTCTGGCGATCGAGATGACACCCAGCCCGCGCTGGGCGGCGCGGACCTACGCACTGGCGTTCCTGATCGACATCCTGCTCGATTGCGGTCGTCCCGACGAGGCAGCCGCCGTGCTCGCCGCAAGCCGGATGCCGGAGACAGCGCCGCCGCTGCTGCCGTACCTGCTGTTCCAGCAAAGCCGCGGGCGCTTGCGGATCAAGCTCGGTCAGGCTGGACCGGGCGAGGCCGACATGCATGCGGCCGCGAAGGGCTTCGCCGCCGGCTCGTTCGGCGCCTGCCTCTGGCCGTGGCGGTCGCTGCACGCGCTGGAGCTGGCCAGGGAGGGCGACACGGCGCAGGCTCTCGAGCTCGCCCACGAGGAGGAGGCGCTGGTCCGTTCCTTCGGCGCGCCGCGCGCCTGGGGGGTGTCGCTGCGGGCGCTCGGTGTCGTGGCCGGCGGCGACGCCGGGATTGCGGCGTTGCGCAAGGCGGTCGAGGTGCTGGACGGCTCTCCGGCCCTGCTCGAGCGAGCCCGCGCGCTGATCGACCTCGGGGGCTTGCTCCGGCGGGCAGGCAGCCGCGCAGAGGCGCTCGAGCGCCTGCGCGAGGGCTTGGACCTGGCGCATCGCTGCGCGGCGGGCGCCTTGGCGGAGCAGGCTCGCAGCGAGATGACGATGGCTGGCGCCCGCCCCCGCCGCGACGCGGCGCGCGGGCGCGACGCGCTCACCGGAAGCGAGCTACGCGTGGCGCTGATGGCGGCCGACGGAATGACGAACCGTGCAGATCGCCGAGGGTCTCTTCGTGAGCCTGAGGACCGTGGAGACACACCTGACGCACGCCTACCGCAAACTGACCATCGACTCGCGCGATGAGCTTGCCGGGATTCTCGAGCCGTAACGCAGGCCGGGCACGAAGCACGCGTTAGCGCGCCGTCCATCTGGGCCGCGGCCGTCGGTAGAGGGCGCCCAGCGCCACCCCGATGCCGGCCAACGCGACCACGAGCGCCAGGCTCGACAGGACGATCGGCAGCGTCTGGCTTCCGCTGTCGCTCGTGTGGACGACGGTCGGCGTCACCGGCTCTGACGGCTCGCCGCCGGCGGGCGACTGCGCCCGAGCCGCGTCCCGCGCGTCCGGCGAGCGTAGGTCCGTGTAGGTCTGCGCAGTCGCGATCGCAGGCAGGGCGAGCGCGACCACGCAGGCAGCGAGTATCAGGGTCCGCAGGCTCAAATCGGCCCCTGGAACGGACGCGGCACCACGGGCGGGGCGCCCTTCTCGCCCGAGCTCGGGTACCAGCACGCGATGCGGCTGGGATTGATGTAGACCTCGTCGTGCCGACCATTCCGGGTCAGCAGCAGAGGCTTGCCGGCGCCGCCCCGCAGGACGTCCAGGACGTGCTCCGGCGTTTCCTCGACGGTGATGCCATCACCGCCGAGGCCGCTGAAACAGATGAGGGTCGGCATTGCGCGCCCGGCTACGGACCTTGGGTCGCGACGGCTCGCGAGCCTTCCTCGGGTCCGCCGTCGTAGCGGGTCCCTGGCGGGAGCGGCTGCTCGACGACCGCTCCGCGCGTGCCCTCCTCGGGACCCCCGTCGTAGCGGACACCGGCGGCGGCGGCCGAAGTCCCGGTCGAGGCCTGAGCGGTCTCCGGCCCGAGGATCCGTTGCGCAGTTCCCTCTGCCGGTCCGCCGTCGTTGCGCTGCCCGGCCACGGCATCGCTGGGAACGGGGGCAGGCTCAGCCGCGGGCGTGGGCAACGACACGATCGGCTCGTCCTCGATGTTCACGAGGGCGAACGTCGCCGTTGCGAGCCCGGCGCCCAGGACAGCCGCGGCCAAGAGCGGAACGGCCAGCGAGCGTCTCGGCTGTGGCAGGTTCGATGCGTAGTTCATCCTCCACCTCCATAGGGGCTCCACATCCTCCGGAGCCGTGCGAGTCCAGTGCTCAGCCAGTCTCTACCGAGGCCCACCGCTTCGCCTCGTGGGGCCGACCACGATCTTTCGCCGGCGCCCACCACGACGGCCCGTGACGGCCATCACATACGTGAGAGGATCCGCTTGGCTTGGAGCTGGCGGTGCATCTGCCTCTGATGGAGTTCGGAGACGAGGGCCAGTCCCTCGTCCGTCTCACGCGCGCCGCCGACACCGCGCGGGAGTGTCGCTTTGCCGCGTTGTCCGCCAACGATCACTTTCTGTATCAGAGGCCGTGGCTGGATGGTCCGACGGCCCTCGCCGCCGTCATCGACCGATCGGGCGCCATGGAGCTCGCGACAACGGTCTCGCTTGTCGCGCTGCGCGGGCCCGTGCCGCTTGCGAAGACGCTCGCCGCGCTGGATCTGCTTTCGGGCGGGCGAGTCATCGCGGGAGTAGGTCCCGGGTCATCTGAGCGCGACTACGAAGCAGTCGGCGTCCCCTACGAGCAGCGCTGGGAGCGGTTCGACGAAGCCACCGCGATCCTGCGGGCGCTCTTGCGTGACGAGACACCACCCGCGAGCCTCTGCCACTACTCGATGCCGGACTCGCAGCCGGCGCCGGCGCCAAGCCGGACGGGGGGAGTCCCGGTCTGGATCGGTAGCTGGGGCTCGAAGGCGGGCCTCCGCCGTGTCGCTCGCCTGGGCGACGGATGGTTCGCATCCGCATACAACACAACTCCCGAGCGCTTCAAGGCCGCGAGAGAGTCGCTGTCGCAGGAGCTGCGGGCTCGTGACCGGGATCCCGATCGGTTCCCCAACGCATTGGTAACGATGTGGACCTGGATCACCGCGGATGCCCGCGACGCGGACCGCATGTTGCGAGAGGTCTTGGGGCCGCTCTTGAGGCGCGACCCCGACGCCCTGGGCGACCAACTCTGCATCGGACCCGCCGAGAAGTGCGCGGAGCTGCTGTCCCAGTACGCCCGGGCGGGGTGTGAGCGCGTGTACCTCTGGCCGCTCGGGGACGAGCCGCGGCAGATCGAGCTCGCGGCGACGGCGGTGCTCCCGGCCGTCGAGGGGTGAGCCTGGCGCCCTGAGCCGGCTGACCCGGTCCCGTCCGCCCCGACCGAGGTTGCAGCGGGCCCGATCATGGACCCCGACATCGTGCTCGAGATGCCAGGCGACCTTCTCGATGCCGGCACGTACTACGGACGCGAGGCAACGATGCGCGTCTGGCACGCCTACGCCGATGAGTTTGAGGAGTCTCGTTGGGAGGTGGAGGCGAGGCCGCCCCTCCGGCGAGCGCGCCAGGCCCCCGGACGATGTGATCGGCGTGAGCCGGCCCTCAGAGCACCGAGCCGAGAACGCGGCCGCGGTCATCGACGTCCGTGGCAAGCGAGCCGTTCGGGACGCCGCGCGGTCTGATCTCGGTGTAGCGGCCCTTGTCGAACAGGAGGCTGTGGTGTTTGAGCTGCAGGTCGACGGTGTCAATCGCGAGCTGGCCGCGGTTGTTGATGCCACGGACCCGGGTCTGGACCGCTCCCGGGGCGTCGATCGTGGTGACTTCGCCGGAGCGGTCGCGCCGGAAGCCGTGGAGCCGGCCGCCGGCATCGATGTAGATGCCGGCCGTCTGGCCGCGGTCGTTGACGTCGAACACCGCCGTGACCAGGGCGTCGGGGATGTCGATCGTGGTGAACTCGCCGTCGCGGCCGCGCAGGAACCCGTGCGGTGTGCCCGAGGCGTCGGCGTAGCCGCCGACGATCTCGCCGAGGTTGTTGATCCCGAGCGGCTGAGTCAGCTTGGCGCCGGGAACGTCGATTCGGGTGAGGCGCCCACGGCCGTCGAGCAGGAAGCCGCGGCTGTCGGTGGCCATGACGGGGTTCTCGCTGGTGTTGCTGTAGAAGCCGACGATGTCCCCGCGGTCATTGATGCGTGCGGCGCCGGATCCCATGGCGCCGGGAACGTCGATCCGCCGCACCCGGCCCCGCCGGTCGCGCAGGAAGCCGCGGTAGCGCCTGGCGGCGCCCTCGTCGGAGTACCCGACGATCTCGCCCCGATTGTTGATGCCCGACGGGAAGGTGTTGCTGCTGACGCCGGGAGCGTCGATCTCGATCGGCGTCCCGCGCCCGTCGTCGAGGTAGCCGTAGCCGACCTGGCCGGCTAGGCCCACCAGGCGGCCACGGTCGTCGATGTCGAGCACCTGGGTGTTGCCGGGCGCGTCGGGGGCTTCGACGGTGGTGTATGCGCCGTCATCGAGAACGAAGCCATGGATCCTGTCGTTGTCGTCGAAGTAGCTGCCCGCGATCTGGCCGTCGTCATTGATGCCCGAGGGCTGGGTGCCGTAGAAGCCGGCGTCGGGGTTGTCGATGGTCGTGAAGCGCCCGTCCGGGTCGCGCACGAAGGCGCTGATCGCCGTCTGCTTTTCATCGACGGAGATGCCCACGACGCGACCTTGATTGTCGACGTCCGTGACCACGGCTGCCCCGGCCCCCGGCGGGTCGACGGTGGTGACTGCGCCGTCACTGTCCTGCAGGTAGCCGTGGGATCTGCCGGTCCGGTCGACGTACTCGCCGGCGATCTGGTTGCGGCTGTTGATCGCGGCCGGCCGGGTCGCCGTCGCCCCACGCACATCGATCCTTCGGAACCGGCCGCGCCCGTCGAGAAGGAAGCCGTGCTCGAACTGGAGGGCAGGCGTGTCGCGCCCGTAGGTGTACGAACCGACGACGCGGCCCCGGTCGTCGATCCCGGCGGCGAGGGTTCCTCTGGCGCCGGGGAAGTCGATCTTGCGAAGGCGGCGCCCCTCGCGGAGGAATCCGTGGAACCTCTTTCGAGAGTCGAGGTAGGCGCCGGCGATCTGCCCGCGATTGTTGCTCCGGTATGCCGCGGTGAGCAGTGCCCCGGGCACGTCGATCTCGGCGAAGCCTCGGGCGTCCCGCACGAAGCCCTGGCCGCGCGAGCTCTGACGACCGCGACGGAGCATCCGATCTCCGGAGCCTGCGGCCGCCGCTCGGGCGAGTGCCGCTCCGCTCCGTCCGGGATCCGCAGCAATCGACCCGGGGGCGAAACCGAGGATGCCGCCAGGGCCGCCGCCGAGAAGACTCGCGGGTGCGGATGCGTCGACCGACGCCCGGTCGGCGGCGGAACCGGCGGGAGCCGACACGGCAACGACCAGCGAACCAATGGCCAGCGCAGCGGCTACCACGGAGCTGATCGCCGCTGGTCGACGCCGGCGAGCTCGCGGGGTGGTGGATGCCTCTTCTCGCCGTCTCGTGGATGTCGTATTCGCGACGGGTGGCCGATCGGTTCACTGCGCCGGCTCGTGCCGGCCGCGCTACTTGGCCTGAAGCGCGTCCAGCCCGCCGCGCAGGAACACCAGGGCGTCGTCGAGCACTGCGAGCGCTTCGGTCTTGCTGACCGGGGCGGTGTGGTCGGCCCCCTCGCCGGAGGTGTCCAGTGAGGTCAGTGCCGCCACCGCCGCGGCGGCCACGAGCCGTGGGCGCAGCGCGTCCGGCGGCTCGTCGAGATCATCGGCGATCGCCTCGACCAGCAGCTCCAGCATTCGGGCCATCATGCCGCCCTCGAAGTTGGCCAGCCCCTCGTCCTCGCGGCATAGCCGCTTGCGCAGGAGGGCCTCGTCCCCCTCGGCCGTCCATTCGTCGAACTTCGAATCGATGAAGCGCCGAAGGGCGTCGAAGGCGCTCTCGCCGGGCAGGCGGTCGCGAAGCATGCTTGCGAGCCCGTCGATGGTGCGGTCGACGTCGTGGAAGACGACCGCCTCCTTCGACGGGAAGTACGAGAAGAACGTTCGCGGCGCGACGTCGGCGGCCTCCGCGATGTCCGCGATGGTCGTCGCCTGGTAGCCGCGCTCGGCGAAAAGGCCCATGGCGGCGTCGATGATCTGCTCTCGCGTGCGCTGCTTCTTGCGTTCCCGGAGTCCCTCGGCCACGTGTCAATAGTAGCGAACTTGCAGAAGCTGCAATACAGCATGTTAAGTAAATCTGCAGTTATTGCAAAAACACACCAGATGTGCTTTCCTCCTCCGCATGGCACTTCTCCTCGGAAACATGGCCGCCTGGGCGGCGGAGCACTGGAAGCGTTCACTGGCGATCGTCGCGGTAGTGCTGGTCGCCATCGGCTTGGCGGCGAGTGTTGCCGGCGGCTCCTTCGTCGACGACTTCAGGACTCCCGGCACGGAGTCTCAAGCGGCGATAGACCTGCTCGACGAGCGCTTTCCCAGCGCGGCGGGCGACACCGCGAACGTCGTGTTCGCCGTCGAGTCGGGCACGCTCCGCGAGCCCGAGCGGCGCGCCGCGGTCGAGCGCACGATCGAGGAGATTCGCGCCCAGCCGCACGTGACAGGCGCGCCGAGCCCGTTCCCGCGGGACAGCGGCCAGCTCTCCGAGAACGGGCGCATCGCCTACGTGCCGGTCCAGTACGACGAAACCGCATCCGCGCTCGGTGAGGAGCCGGGTGGGCGGCTCGAGCAGGCCTCGGAGATCGGCGAGCGAGCGGGCCTAGAGGTCTCGCGCAACGGAGCGGTCGTCGACCAGGCTGAGCAGGCCGTGGCGCCGGTCGGCGAGCTGATCGGCGTGGCCGTGGCGATGATCGTGCTCACGCTCGTGTTCCGCTCGGTTGCGGCGATGGCGCTCACACTGATCTCGGCGCTGATTGCGCTGGGGGGCGGCCTGCTGCTGCTGCAGTTCGGCAGCGCGTTCGCGGACTTCCCAAGCTTCGCCCCCACGCTCGGCGTGATGCTCGGGCTCGGAGCGGGCATCGACTACGCCCTGCTGATCGTCGGGCGCTACAGAGAGCAATTGGCGACCGGCGATAGCGTTGCCCAGTCCGCGCGTGTCGCCAACGCCACCGCGGGCACCTCCGTGATCGCGGCCGGGGCGATCGTCGTCGTGGCGATTACCGGCCTGCTGGCCACCGGCATCCCATTCGTCGGCCGCATGGGGATCGGCTCGGCAATCATCATCGCCATGGTCGCCGTGGGCGCGGTGACCGTGTTGCCCACGCTCATGGGTGCCTTTGCCCGCCGGCTGCGCCCCAAGCGGCCGGAGCACGTGGAGCCGTCGCGGCGGTTCGGGCGCTGGGCAGGGCTGGTCACGCGGCGGCCGGTGGCCGCAACGATCGCCGGCGGGCTCCTGCTCGTGCTGCTCGCCACGCCGTTCGCCTCGCTGCGCCTCGGCCAGCCCGACGACGGCAACGACCGCCAGGGCTCCACCACCCGCGTCGCCTACGACCGCCTCGCCGAGGGCTTCGGCCCCGGGTTCAACGGCCCGCTCGTCCTAGCCGCCACTACCCCGAGTGACGGCTCCGGACAGTCCACGCTGACTCGGGTCGAGCGCGCCGTCGCGGCCGATCGCGACGTGGCCGTCGTGTCCCCGGCCGAGCGCTCGCCGGCCGGGGACGCGGCGGTGCTGAACGTGATCCCGAAGAGCTCGCCCCAGGACGAGCGCACCAGCGAGCTCGTCGACCGGCTGCGCACCGGCGTCATCCCAGCCGCCACGCGCGGCTCGAAGGTGGACGTCTACGTCGGCGGTGCAACGGCGACGCTCCAGGATCTGGCCGACAAGATCGCCAACAGGCTGCCGATCTTCATCGCCATGGTCGTCGGGCTCAGCTTGCTGCTCCTGATGGCCGTGTTCCGCTCGCTGTGGGTCCCGCTCGTGTCGGCGGTGTTCAACCTGCTGTCGATCGCCGCGGCTTACGGCGTCGTGGTGCTCGTTTTCCAGGAGGGAGTCGGCTCCAGCCTGCTGGGCGTGGACGGTGAGGTGCCAATCGTGTCCTTCGTCCCGCTGTTCATGTTCGCGATCCTGTTCGGGCTGTCGATGGACTACAACGTGTTCCTGCAGTCGCGCATCCGCGAGGAGTACATGCGCGGCGTGGGGCCGCAGGAGAGCGTGGTGCGCGCGATGGCGCGCGTGGGCAGGATCATCCTCGCGGCCGGCGTGATCATGACGAGCGTCTTCCTCGGTTTCGTCACCGACCCCGACGTGGTCGTAAAGACGATCGGCTTCGGCCTCGCCGTCGCGATCCTGATCGACGTGCTGGTGGTCCGCATGGTCGTCGCCCCGGCGGTGATGACGCTGCTCGGCGACCGCGCGTGGACGCTGCCCGCATGGCTCGACCGCGTGCTACCGAGGATCTCCCTCGAAGGCGAGCTCCAAGACGGGCAACGCCCGGAGCCGGCCGGCCGCGCGCGCACCGGCAGCGCCCCGGGCCGCCCCGCCGAGGAGGGCGGCTACTCGTGACTGCGCGCATCCGACCGGGCAAGCCACCCGCCGAGCGCCACGGGTCACGCCGCCGTGGGTTCGGCGGGCGGTCACCCGCGCCGCTTGTCCGCCTCGGTGGACGCTGGTGGTCGCGGGAAGAGATCGCTGCGCGATCGACAGCCCGCTGAGGAGCCTGGGGACTCGCGCTCATGGAGCCCCCCGAGCAACCGTCCCCAGGCTCACTGATTCTCTGAGCGCACCGCGGGTGCTACTTACCGGGTGCGGCGGCCAGCGCGAACGGGTTGCCCTCGGAGTCCCGGCACACCGCCCACCGATCGCCGGGGTGGATGATCGAGCCGCCGAGCTCGGTGACGCGCTCGAGTGTCGTGGGCAGGTCGGCGACGGTGAAGTAGGGCAGGGAGGCGGTGTCGCCGGGCCCCGGCCCACGCTCGTGGACTCCGAGGCGCAGGCCGTCAGAATCCGTCTCCCAGCCCGATCCGGCCGCGGCGGGTCGTGGCGCGAGCGTGACCCCGAGGACTCCGTGCCAGAACCGGTGGGCGCGACTCGGATCGTCGGCGGGAAACTCGATCAGTGGCGCGGCCATCTACGCAGTATGGCCGCCGCTTGCGCCTGCTTCTCCTCTCTCTGCGCGACGAGCAGCTTTGCGAACCAGGTGTTCCCGCCAATCAGTCCAAGGAGTGCACCTCGCCGCCCGAGTAAGTGGGGAGGGCTCGCAAGATCTGAACCGACTGAGTCGCGTCGCTGATGAACCGCACCGAGCCATCGCCGAACACGTGGTTGATCCCGCCGGCGCTGAGGGATGTCGCAGGGGTCCCCATGGCTGCCACCACCGCCAGCGTCGCTCCAATGGTTCCGATGACCTTTCGCATGGTCATTCTTCTTTCGGGTCGGGGGCCGCACGGCCCAGGCGGTGCGCCCCTAGGTTGCGCTTTCAGCGGCAGCGTGAGCCTGGCGTGGAACGGGTCGTCGAACATGCCGAACGCCTACCGCTACCACGTCTACGACGGCGGGCGCGGCGAGGCGTTGGGTGGGCTGTCGGTGACGATGCAGCGACTGGCGCCCGGCACCCACGTCTTCACGGTCAGGGCGAGGCACGTGAGCGGAGACCTCTCGCCGGCGAGCAACCCGTGACCGTGGCGGTGGCGCCCAGGGGCTCCGACCAGACCGCGCCGACGGCGCCGCAGAACGTCCTGGTCACGGAGGACATGGTGCTCTACGACTTCATCACGACGTGGGATCCCTCGACCGATGATCTCGATCCCGCGCCTGTCTACGACATCTTGCAGGAGTTCGGGGGCGACCTGTTCACGCTTCGCTACGCCGTCTCCAGGACCACTTTCCGCGGCCTGTTCCCCTCGGCTGTCCGTGCGGTGGACCAGGCCGGCAACCGCTCCGCGCCCACGCCCTCGACGCTCGTGTGGTGACCACTTCGGATTTGTCTACCGACCGGGCGCACCGCCCGACCCGCGGCTCCCGGGGTCGCTTAGCGGCCCTTGGAGGTCTTGGCGATCAAAGGACGTGCCCCACGACGAGCATCCCCCGACTCGAGACCAGATGCCCCAGGTCCTCCGCCAGGCGCTCGACCCGCTCGGCCGCCTGTTCCTGCCAGCGCTGGATTTCGACGATTTCCACGATCAGGACGTAATCGGCAGCTTCGGTTGACTGTCCGGGCAGGTCCAGCGGCCGCGTCAGGCGCCACTCCGACACCGTGTCCAGCGACCCGCGGACTATGTCCCGATCACCCGCCATCAGGCGCTCAAAGTCCTCTGCCAGCTCCGGCGAGCGCAGGGAAAACCACATGACAAGGGTCGCGGCAGAGGTCGTCGACGCACCCTAACGCACCCCCGTGCCCCGTTCGAGCCGAGGGGACAACCATTCACGATTTCCACACAGGCAAAGCACTTCGTTGACTGCCGGGCCGGTCCAGCGGCCCCGTCAAGCGCCACTTCGACACCGTGTCCAGCGACCCGCGCACTATTCCGTCACCCGCCATCAGGCGCTCAAAGTCCTCTGCCAGCTCCGGCGACCGCAGGAAAACCACATGACAAGTCGCGGCAGAGATCGTCGACGCACCCTAACGCATCACCGTTCCCGTTCGAGCCGAGGGGACAACCGGTACACACAGACCTTCCTCTACCGTCCGATCACACCCGCCGCGGCGGCCTGTAGTCCCGCCCACGGTGGCCCACCGGACTGCCGATGCCTCCGCTCCGGATGCCGGTGACCGTATGGGCCGCGAGCGCGCCGCCCGACCCTGACCCTCGACGCCACGCGATTACGCTGACGCGGCCCGGCGACCGCCGTACCACAGCCGGTGTAGGAACGTGGTCCGCCGTACAGCGCTCGAAGCACGCCCGAGAGTCGACCGCAGGGCGACGACATGGCCGCTCCCGTACAGGACCCTGCATGTCGGCACTGGCTGACCATGGTCGAGATTCGCGAACTGGACACGAGGCGCGTGGTGCCGGGCACGGACGGCGATCGGCCCGGCCCGGATCCGCGCCAGGCGGCGGTCGCGTTCATGACACGGAGCACTTCACCCTCCAGGGCGCTCGGGCGGCCACGGTCGCGGAGTCGAATGGCCGCGCGACGATGTTCTCGGTGCCGTCTCCGGTGGCCTGGTCGCCCTGGGATTGATGGCAACGGCGAGCCACGTCGGCACGGCCTTCTATGCCTTCGGACTCATCCTCCTTCCCGCGCTCGCATTCATTGGGATGGTGACTTGCGAGCGGGTCGTGCAGTCCGGAACCGAGGATTACGGATACGCGCGTCGCATAGCGGCTGCTGCGCGGCTACTACTTCGATCAGGCGCCGGAGCTCACCCCCTATCTGCTCAGCGTCCCTCCTGAAGCGCGGCTCCGGGTCCAGGGGCTATGGGACGGGCGCTGGCCCGGGGGGTACCGCGACTGGCTCGGGCTCTCGAGGACCGTCGGGGGAATGATCGCGGTGATTACGGCCTTGCTCGCCGGCTCGTCCGTCGGACTGCTCACCGCCGTCGCCTTTGACCACTCGCTGGCGGCCGCGCTTGTTACGGGCGGCCTGGTAGCCGTGGCTGCGCTGTGCGCATTGATGCGCGACCAGCGATCCGCCTGGGAGCGCGCGGTGGCGGCACCGCTCAGGGCAGACCAAGACGGCGAAGCAGAGCACGTGGCCCCGGTGGGCCGGGCCGGGCTCTGACCTTCGTCTACCGTCCGGACGCAACCGCAAGTGCCGCCGACCGTTCGCCCGTCGCTTCCGATGCCGCCGCTCCGGGTCCCGGTGGTGTCGTGACTGCCCACAAGCTCACCGCCGCGCAAGCGGACCGAGCGAGACCCGCTTGCCTTTTTAGCCCGGTAGGTCTTCGGGTCGCTTCTTGGCGAGCCTGCCCTCGAGCAGTCCGGTGGCCTGGCCGACTTCGATCAGGTAGCCGTCGGGGTCGCGCATGTAGCAGCGGATCTCAGCGCCGCGATCGATCGGCGGCGTCACGAACTCGGCCCCTCTTGCGCTCCACTGCTCATAGCACTCCTGAATATCGGCGACCCGCAGGTTCAGGAAGCTGGAGACCGTGTTGCCGGGCTCGTGGTTGACGACCGAAATGTCGGGCTTGTCGGGGGTGGGCCCACCGCCTGGGTTCATGATCAGCCACGAGTTGGAGAGCTTGACCATGCACGGGTTCTCCTCCAGCACGACCTGGCCGCCAAGGACATCGGAGTAGAAGGCGCGAGCCCGAGCAACGCTTCGCACCGTGATGAAGTGGGTGACGAGGAAGCCCTCGCTAGGGGTGGGCAGGTTCTTGAAATCGATGGCTGGCGTCTGCTCGCTCACGGCTCTTCGCTCCTCGTACGCGTCCTACGACTTGTGGCAACCCCCTGATTGAAGCCTACGGACACCCACCGCGCCGCCCTCTAACGGAGGTTCCGTCTCGGACGGTGGCGGGGGTCTCATCTTTGTCGGCTGATTGACGGGAGCGACCAGGGGAACCTGGTCGTTGCCGCCAGCCGACCGCCTGGATCAAGCAACAAGCGAGTTAAGACCGATGTTCCGCAGGACGATCACGGCCAGAGCAGGCGGTGGCGGGTGACGCTCGCTTAGCCGGTAACGCTCGGCGGGACCTGCCTTGCCCGGACCCTCACGATGGCCGTGGCCCTCCTGACCGCCACGCGCGCTCCCAGCACCGCGGGCGAGCGCGGCACGTCCCCCGCTCCCGGCGACGCGGGCGAGCCCGGCGGTTCCACGCCGGGCGTGATGTCGGCGATGTTCGCCAGCGGACCCGGCGCTGCGTTTGGGTTGACGCGCACCCTGAGGTGGACGCTCTCGCGCTGGCCGGGCCGCAGGCGCGGGATCACGAGGCAGCGCCGGCGGCCGATGCGGCGCAGCTTGCGGTTGGCGCTCACGAACCTCGTGCGGCGGGGAATGCGATCGCAGACCTGGACGTTGCGGGCGCTCCCACGGCCGCGGTTACGGGCGGTGATCGTGTAGCCCGCGAGGCCGCCGGCCCTCACCGTGCGCTTGTCGGCCTCCTTGTCGATCACCAGGTCGCAACCTGGCGGACCAGGGCCGTCCGACGTAATGACACGCACGTCGTCGAACAGGTAGCCACCACCGGCGGGGCCAGAAAACCCGGGCACGCTGGAGCGGAACTGCAGGCTGTTGATGTCCGCTGGCGTATTGGCGTTCGGCGGCGGTGCCTGCTCCGGAGCGGTGCGGTAGTAGTTCTCCCAGGTTGTGAAGCACTGACCGACGTCACGATTGTCGATGGCGATTCGCACCAGGTCGTTGTCCGGGCCGGGGTTGACCTTGATCCAGAACCTGATCGTGTGTGGAACCGCACGGTCAAGCAGCGCAAGGTCGTAATACACGAACTTGCCATCGACCTCAGGGGTATCGGCGGCGCTGACCCGGATACCATCCGGAGTATCCTGCAGGCCCACCCAGGACATGCGCGAGCCCTCGTATGAGTCCGGGCTGACGCTCAAGAAGAGTCCCTCCTGGAAAGAATTGGGCGTCCTGGAGATGAACGAGAACTGGGCGGTGAACACCTTATTGTCCCGCTCCTCGCCGGCTGGTGATAGAACCCGGCTGGAATACGTCTGGTGGGCGAACTCACTCAGTCGCACATGAGTTCGACATACGCAACGACTGCACTCCGAACGCAGGCGGCGGGACCGGAAGGAGAGAGCGATGCGGACACAACCTGCTGGTCATACTGTCCTTGGTAACACACCACACGCCGGGATCTCCCCAAGGGCGAGCGCTCTTCCAGGGCTGCGCCGCGAGCGGCGGGCCGCCCTGTCCGTCGACGGTCCCATGGTGAAAGTCTCAAAGTTCGTGACGACGGCCGCTGCGACTCCGCATGGGATCAGAGCGAAGCTGACGAACGTGGCGAGCACCCCCACGATCGCGGCACGCGGGGCAGGACGGGTGACGCTGTCGGAATCGCGCACGGCGACCCCCCTCTCCGGAGAACATCACGCGGCTAGACCGGAAGCCCTGATCTAGGATCGACCTTACCCCAGTTCTGCATGGGCGGTCAACCTATCGGGGTGGTCCTGCAAGCTGCCGTTCGCACAGGCCGCCGGATGGTCCCTGAAGCGCCCGGTCATCAAACATCTCACAGTCGAGGCGACGTATCACTGGGACGATCACGACGATCCTGCTAGTGGAGACCGACCTCATCCTAATCTGTGAGGAGCACGTCAACCGCGCTCCCACTGCGCCGACTAAGGACGAGGTACTCAGGCTGGCACGTGATTCGCGTGAGTGGTGTCGGGATGTGCAGGTAAGAAGCTCCGGATGGCCAGTAACGGGAACGTCCCGTCGGCGCTTGACTGACCACCCGAAAACTCCTCCCCAATCGACACGCCACAATCGCCCTGGGTTACAGCGATGGGCAGCAACCGCTCTGGTGAGGTCGACTACTTCACCAGAGTGAGGCTTTCAGCCCACTGTCATCGCGTCCGCCATGAAGCGCGGCAGTGGTGGCTCGAGAGTGGGCGGCGGTCATGCTAGGTGCGGCTCGGTGACGATCGGGCAGCGGCACGACAGCCGCCGGCGAGTCAGTCGGGGTGACCGACCACGTTGACGACGACGCCGTTCGGGTCGCGGACGAAGAAGCGCCGAGGGCCCCACGGCTCTTCGGTCAGCGGGTGGACGATCTCGTAGCCGCGCCGGCGAGCCTCTGCATAGGCCGCATCGACGTCGTCGACGGCCACGCTGATCGCCGAGTCCTCGGGCGCGGAGGCATCCCCGGATACGAGGCTGACCTGGATCGAGCGGTTCTCGGGAGAGCGGAAGCTTGCGATCCAACCGAGGTCGAACTGGTTCTCTAGGCCGAGGAAGTCGACGTAGAACTCGTGACCTGCACCTGCGTCGCGGACGTTGAGGTTCGGCACGATGCGATAGATCATTTCGCCGCGACCCGGCTGGCGTGGGCGCTCAGCTCTCGGAGATGTCGTGCTAGTAGCGACCCACCGCCAGCCGCCTCTCCAGCTGGCTGATGCGCGCCTTCGCATCAGCACGGGCTTGCGCTGTCGAGAGCCTCGCACCGCCCTGTGCGGACACCGCGGACAGGTCCGGCTTCGCCCCGGTGTAGAGCCACGTGTCGAAGAGCGCGTCGAGTTGCTGTCCCGACACCTCCTCGGCGTACGCGATGAACTCCTCGGTCGTGGCGTTGCCGCCGCTCTTGGTGGCCGCCCAGCCGCGGACGATCTCCCAGAAGGCGTCGTCGCCCACCTCGTTACGCAGCGCCTGCAGCGTCATCGCACCGCGGACGTAGACGGCGTTGTCGAAGAGCAGGTCTACTCCCGGGTCGCCGATCACAACGTCCCAGAACGGGTCGGCTGCAGGAATCGCGTCGTAGCTGGCCTGGAATATCTCCTGCGGAGTGTCTCGGCCCTCGTACTCCTCCCAGAGCCACTCGGCGTAGGTCGCGAACCCCTCGTTCAGCCAAATGTCCTGCCAGCGAGCGAGGGCGACGTCGTCGCCAAACCACTGGTGAGCGAGCTCGTGCACCACGACGAAGTCACCGTTGATCGGGTTGCCGTCGCCGTCGAGCCAGAAGAGCTTCGAGTAGACCGGCCGGGTTTGGGTCTCGAGTGCGAAGAAGAGGTCGTCTTGGTTGTCGACGATCGCGCCGACCGTGCTGAACGGATACGGCCCGAAGGCGTCGCTCAGCAGGTCGAGGATCTCGCCCTGGCGCGCCAGCGAGGAGTCGATTTCCTGTCGCAGGCCACCGGTGATCGCCGAGTCGACCGCGTCATAGACCGGTATCCCGCTGTCCGTGCGCCAGCGGTGGACGTCCCAGAACCCGATGTCGATCGTTGCCAGGTAGGACGCCATCGGCTCGCGGGCCTCCCACTCCCAGCTCGTCGAGCCCCCGCGCTGGTCCCGATCCCGCAGGAACCCGTTGGCGACGACCTCGTAGCCGTCGGGCACAGTGACATCAAAGGAGTAGGACGCCTTGTCGATCGGGTGGTCGTTCACCGGGTACCACGCCGCTGCGACCTCGGGCTGCCCGATGACGTTCGCCCCGTCCTCCGTCGCCATGAAGCCGGTCCGGATGTCGAAACCCGGCAGCATGAACTCCACCGGCACCCCGTCGTAGTGGACCTCGACCTTGAACCGGTGCCCCTTCTTCAGGGGGCGCCTGGGCGTGACGGTAAGTTCCTGGCCGCTGCGGGTCCATGATGCCCGCCTGCCGTCGACCTCGATGCGCCTCACCTCGAGACCGACGAGGTCCAGATTGAAGCTGCATAGCGTTTGCGTGGCCGTCGCCCGGATCGATGCTTCGCCTTCCAGGCGGTCCGTCGCCGGGTCGTACTCAACGTCGAGGTCGTAGTGGCGAACGTCGTAGCCACCGTTGCCGTACGTGGGGTAGTCCTCATCGCCGACCCCTGGTGCCCCCGGGACGCACTGCTTCGACGGGTGCCCCTTGGCGTCCGCGGCCGGGGCGGTGATCAGGAGCGCCGCTGCCGCCACGGTGACAAGGAACCGGAACCTACAGCTACCCGACGCGGTCATGGCGCTCCTCCTAGCTATGAGACATCCCGAGAACGAGTTCCCCGGAGGCCGCCGTAAGCAAACCCGCCCGGGACCTGAGCTGCACGGGAAATCGCGAGCGCGCCGAACCTAATCGCTGGCCACGAGTCCGCGGGCGGGGTAGGGTCGGCCAACTCGAACAAGGAGCTCGCAATGCCGGTCGTACTGATCCACCAGGGTCCGACGGTCACCGCGGAGAACTACCGCGCCACCGTCCAGAAGCTCGCGGGCAAGGACAAGATGGAGTCAGTGTCGGACTGGCCCGTCGGGGGCATCCTTTCCCACTCAGCCGGCGAAAGCCCGAGCGGATTCCGCGTCGTCGACGTCTGGGAGTCCCAGGACGCGTGCGACGCGTTCGGCCGGCACCTGGGACCGATCCTCGAAGAGGTCGGCATCACGGATCCGCCGGAGATGTACCCGGCGGAGACCTTCGTTTCGAGCTAGTCCCGCAGCTCCGCCGAGAGCGGCGCGTGGTCCGCGTGTTTCTGGCCCTTGCGGAAGTCGCGCCCGCCGGCGAGATGATCTGTACGAGCGGTGAGGGTGGCCGCGTGATCCGCCCTCTCATGGCAGCGCCATATCACCGGAGCAGCGCGGACGAGCTCGGACCGCTGCCGTGAAGTGACCTCCAGCACCACTGTACTCACGGGGGATCGCGGACCGTCGCGGACCGCCCATGCCGCTGAAGATCGTGGTGTCACCGTTCGAGTCGGGTTCTTGCCATCTTCGAAAGCACCGTTTCGACGAGCCTTCGGCGCATCCACGGTGCTCGTGGCACCCAGCCGTGTCACCACAATCCCGAGGCTCGACTAAGGGCCCGATCCCAGGGGCGTCGTGGAGCACAGCTCCTGCTTTGCACGGTGGCTGTTGCACAAACCATTGGCGACGCCGCTGGAGCGTCTCTAAGGGTGGGTTCCGAAATCGGCCAGCTCATCCGTTACGCGACGTGCGTCCGTCCAGAGGTCGCCAGACCTAGCCGCCCTGACGGCCATGTCCGCGATCGCGCAGCAGCTTTTCCGAGACGGCTTTATGCAACAGCCACCACGGAAAGCGGAAGCCTCGTATAGCGGCCATACGATTACGGCGTGGATGTGCGGAGCCGGATCCTCGGAGAGCTTGCCCGGCAGGCCGGGCATCCGGGCGGGCTTGTGGGTCGGCTCATGGGTGTGGCCCTCAATGTCGGCGATCGCAAGGACGTGGCGGCCGCGGTTGACACTTTGGCGGTCCCGTCGAGCGGAGTGGTCGCCGATATCGGTTTTGGGGGCGGTGTCGGTCTGCGGTTCCTGCTCGATCGCGTCGGTGCCCGTGGCGAAGTCCATGGGGTCGAGGTGTCGTCAGTGATGCTGAGCGGTGCCGCCCGCAGATTCAGCGACGAGATCGCCCGAGGCCGGCTAGAGCTCCATCGGGCGTCGATGACGGACCTGCCGTTCCGCTCGGCTGTGCTCGACGGCGTCATCACAACACACACCGTCTACTTCGTTCCCGAGGTCGACAGGGCGTTCAGCGAAATCGCCAACGCGTTGAAGAGCTCCGGTCAAGCCGTTATCGGGTTTGGCGATCCCGACACGATGCGCAGCTTCCAGCCCTACGGCTTTCGCATTCGTTCCATCTCCGAGATCGTGCCAGCGATCGAGAGCGCAGGGTTGACTCTCACGGAGCACCGAGAGATCGGAAAGGGCACCGGGCGGTTTCACATGCTCTTAGCCGCGCCCAAGAAGGGACGCCCAACGACCTGATGTCAGTCAGCTGTGGGCGTTCATCTGAGTGTCACACGTTGATCACGTGATGTCATTGGATAATCCAGGGCCAAGCGCCAATTCGTCAAGTTTGCGTGTTCGGCCCCTGAACGCCGCCCGGACTAGCGTCGCCCGGTACTCCGTCCGCCTTCGTCTCCGCGCGGTCTGCCGTCTCGCAGCATCGGCCAAGCGCAGCCTTCTTACTTTGCGGGTCGCACGAGGTTCCGCTTGCTGCGGGAGTTGGGGATGATGTCGAGCAGCGCCGCGCTGCGCGCTGTGCTGCTCGAGGTGCGCAAAAACGACGAGGCAAGTGACGCCAGTGCGGTCACGGTCCCGCCGCTCTAGCTGTCGGCGGGGGGTCTAGGCGCGGAACGTTGGCGGCCTGCGTTCGCCCGCGGCGGCCCGGGCGGGTCGACTTCGGCGAGGCGGCGAACTTCGCGGGCGATGGCGAGCAGGTCGTGGGCGGTGTGGAGCGCCTCCTCGGCGGAGTCCAACTCGTCGAGCACCGCGCGGATCAGGGCCGCCTCCCGGACGTACTGCGAGACGCTGATCCCCTGGGAATCTGCTGCGCGAGCAATCGTCGTATAGGCGCGGTCTGCGAAGCGGATCGTCGTCGCGTGTAGCGCCACGGGCGGAACTCTAGCCAGCCCGTGGCGACGGCCGCGGGCTCAAGCGACGACAACTGTTGACAGCGAGTGGCTGGATTGCGATAGTGTCACCGGAATCGCGGTAGCGTATACGGTATCGGCTATCGGAGTCTGACTGCTACCGACCGGCGCCGCTGGCTCTGGCCCGGTCTACGGATGAGGAGCTTGATGATGCACGGTCTCGCGTGTCGTAACTCGGTGCACCCGATGTGGCGCCGGCGTTCGCTGCTCGCCCTGACGGCGTTCGGCGTGTTCGCCGTGTTCTCTGTGCTCGCGATACGCCGCTCCGGCGCGCGCGGACGCCGTCACCGACTGGAACCAGGTCGCCGCCGCGGCGCTGCAGTCGCCCGGCACGGCGACGCCCCCGGGCGCCGGCCAGGGGGCGGTCTCGACTGCGCACCTGGCGATGGTCCACGCCGCTGTCTACGACGCGGTCAACGCGATCGACGGATGCCACGAGCCGTACGTCTCCTCGCCCAGGGCCAAGCGTTGGTACTCGCAGGACGCCGCCGTCGCGGCCGCGGCGCGTCATGTGCTCGTCAACGGCGGGCTCGGGATCCCCGCCGCCCGCATGCCCGTGATCGAGGCCGCCTACCAGGCGACGCTGCTGCCGATCCCGGATGGGCGGGCGAAGGCCGGCGGGATCGCCACGGGCGAAGCCGCCGCGACCGAGCTGCTCGCGGCGCGCGCCGGGGACGGCCGCTTCGGGCCGTTCCGCTTCGCGGAGTCGACCCTGCCGGGCGGCTGGCGGCTGGTGCCGCCGGCGCCGGCGACTGACCCGGGGGCCTGGCTCAAGGACGTCACACCGTTCGTGCTGCGCGATGCGGACCTGTTCCGCGGCCGGCCACCCAACCGGCTCGGCTCGCGGGCGTATGCGGCCGACTTCAAGGAGGTGAAGGCGATCGGGTCGGCGACCAGCACGAAGCGGACGCCCGACCAGACGGCGGCGGCCGAGTACTGGGGCCTGACCAACGCGACCGCGACGATGGCGAGCATCATCCGCTCGGTCGCGGACACCCAGGGCGGCAGCCTGGCCGACCACGCCCGGCTGCTCGCGCGCGTGTACACGAACGCCGCCGACGCGCTGATCGTCACCTGGCGCGACAAGGCCCAGTACAGCTTCTGGCGGCCGTACCACGCGATCCGGGAAGCGGCGAGCGACGGCAACCGCGCCACCAAGGCGAACCCCAACTGGACGGCGCTGATCGCGAACCCGCCCTACCCCGAGCACCCGAGCGGGCTATCAACGTTCGGCAGCGCCGTCGCGCACACGATGCAGGACTTCTACGGCCGGGACCGGGCGACGTACAGCGGTACCACGCCCGGCGGCGTGACGCGACAGTTCACGAGCTTCTCGCAGATGCGAGACGACATCGTCGAAGCCCGCATCTGGTCCGGCATCCACTTCCGATTCGCCGACACGGAGGGCGCGAAGATCGGGAGCAACGTCGCCGACTGGGGCAACCGGCACGCCTTCCGCTGACCGCGGTGCGCGACCCTGGCGCCCAACAGCGCCAGGGCGCGAAGGGATCGTCGTGGGTCAGGCCGCGCCATCACGTCGGTCTACCTGCAGGGCATCGACAACGCCGAGATCATCGAGACGGGGCCAGCCCTGAGTCGATCCCCGGTTGCAGCCCCTCGGCGCGCTCTTCGCGGGCACGTAGCGTCGCGAAGAAGCCAATCTCCACCGAGGAGGAACCAATGACCACCCTTCAAGGCGAGGCGCATCACGTGTGTCGCACCGCCGCGCTGGCTGGACTCGTCGTTGCCGGCGCTCTCATCATGGGTTGCGGAGGCAGCGATGGGGACGACGCGAACGCGGCGAGCCCATCGGTCGAGGCCTCGGCCTCCCTCAACCCTGATGGCGTCACCAAGATCGGTCGCGGCCGCGGCCTTTACGTGCGTTGCACAGGGACCGGCTCGCCGACGGTCGTCATGGAGGGAGGGGATGAGGACACCAGCGATTCGTACGCCTTCGCCGAACCGGCCGTCGCGAAGACGACACGGACTTGCGTCTACGACCGCGCAAACCTTGGACGGAGCGATCCCACTCCAGGTCCGCGTGGTTTGCGGCAGCTGGTGGGCGACCTCCAAAGGCTCCTGAAGGCCGCCCGGATCCCTGGCCCCTACGTGTTGGTGGGCACCTCCGGAGGCGGCTACATCACGGCGGGATATGCGTTCGCGCATCCGCGCCAGATCGCCGGCCTCGTCTTCGTCGACACGGCCGCGCCGTTTAGGAACCCACCGCGCGAGATCGTCGAGGCGACCGACCCCGACAACCCCGAAAACGTCGAGCAGCGTGACTACCTGCAGGTTGAGAAGGACGCCTGGGCGGCCCGCAGGCGGATCGGTGACATCCCCGTGACGATCATCGCGGTCAAGTTCTCGGCCGCCGCGATCGCCGAGTCGCCGTTTCCTTCGGAGCGGCGAGCGATGCGGCACAACGTCCGGCGCCAGCGGGGGTGGCTCGCCCTCAGCCCGCGCGCGAAGCTGCTCGTGGCGCGCACCGGGCACGCGGTCGAGGAGGACGATCCAGAGCTGGTGATCGATGCAGTCCTCGACGTCGTGCGCGCGGCTCGCTGACAACGCGCCTTCAGTAGAGCCCAGCTCGAGAAGCCGACCCACTCCCTCGGCAAGCGCCGCCAGTACGCCAGCGAGCTCGACTACCGGCTCTCGTGGGCGCTGAACGGGCTGCGCGAGGACGGCACTGTGGCCAAGCTCGGAAACGGCTACTGGCGCTTCGCAGGCAACAAAAGTGCCCAATGAGTTCGGGAAGGAGAGGCGCCTTCGGGAACCTCAGCTCCCTCAAAGCGCCGGCTACTCAAACCCTACGAATCAGCGCCTCAGCCTGGATCCTCCAGTGACATCGCGCGATCACCTTGTGACATTCAGATGAACGTCCACAGTCAGCCGCAGCCCGTGTTGTTCCCGCAGCTCGAGCACGTGTAGCACGAGCCGGTCCGCTGCATCATGCCTCCGCACATCGCGCACGCCGGGCCGAGCTCCAGGCCCTGGAGCTTCGCCGGGATCGCCGGGGGCTCGTCGGTCAGCGCGGCCGTCGGCGGCTTCGCGGCCGTGCCGGCGCCCGGGCTGGAAGCCGGGCCGTGGCTCGCGTGGCCGTTTCCGCCCTTTCCGTTGCCGCCGTCCGTCTCCTTCGAGTCGGTCCCGGAGTCCTCAGCCGGCGCGGAGTCCGCGGCGGGGGCGGGCGGGCTCGCCGTGTCGCCACGCATCAGCGCCTCCTGCGAGGCCTTGCGGGCGCGCACCTCGGGCGTGAGGATGCCGAGCTCCTCGTGCAGGTCGGCGTCGCCGAAGCGCGAGGCCAGCCAGCGCATGATGTAGTCGGGCATCGACTTCGCGAACGGGATCTCCGGGTTGCCCGTGTAGCCCTCGGGCTCGAAGCGCATGTACGCGAACTTGCGCACCAGCGTCTCGAGCGGCACGCCGTACTGGAGGCCGATCGAGATCGAGGTCGCGAACGCGTTCATGAGGCCCTTGATCGTCGAGCCCTCCTTGCCGACGTCGGTCAGGAAGACCTCGCCGAGCGTCCCGTCCTCGTACATGCCGGCCGTGATGTAGCCCTCGTGGCCGCCGACCGAGAACTTGTGCGTGATCGACTGGCGCTCGCGCGGCATCCGGTGACGCACCGGGCGGGCCGGCTCCGGTGAGACCGGGGCCACCTCGACCTCGGCCTCCTCGGCGTCCTTCTTGTCACCCGCGTCCGTCTTCAGCGCCTGCGCCGTCTTCGAGCCGTCGCGGTAGATGGCCAGCGCCTTCAGCCCGAGCTTCCAGCCCTCGGTGTAGATCCCGGCGATGTCCTCGACCGTGACCGACTCGGGCATGTTGACCGTCTTCGAGATCGCGCCCGAGAGGAACGGCTGCGCCGCGGCCATCATCTTCACGTGGCCGAGCGCCGAGATCGCGCGCTCGCCGACCGCCACGTCGAACACCGGCAGGTGCTCGTCCGCAAGGCCGGGCGCGCCGATGATCGTCCCGCTGTCGGCCAGGTGCGCCTCGATCGCCTTGATCTGCTCAACCCGATAGCCGAGCGTCTGCAGCGCCAGCGGCACCGTGCGGTTGACGATCGTCATCAGCCCGCCGCCGACGAGCTCCTTGTACTTGACGAGCGAGAAGTCGGGCTCGATGCCGGTCGTGTCGCAGTCCATCAGGAACGAGATCGTCCCGGTGGGCGCCAGCACCGTCGCCTGCGCGTTGCGGTAGCCGTTGTGGGCGCCGACGTCGACCGCCTCGTCCCAGGACCGCCGCGCCGCGCCGAGCAGCTCCGTGTCGCTGAAGAGCGAGTCGTCGATCTCGTAGGCCGCATGCCGGTGCTTGCGCATCACGTGCATGTGCGGATCGGCGTTCTCCTCGTAGCGCTCGTACGGGCCGAGCGCGCCGGCGACCTCGGCCGAGGTCCGGTAGGCGCGCCCGGTCATGAGCGCCGTGATCGCGCCGCCGAGCGCGCGGCCCTCGTCCGAGTCGTAGGCGAGGCCGTTCGCCATCAGCAGCGCGCCGAGGTTCGCGTAGCCGAGCCCGAGCTGGCGGAACGCGCGCGCGTTCTGGCCGATCTCCTCGGTCGGGTACGAGGACGGGCTGACCACGATCTCCTGCGCGAGGATCACGACGTCGACCGCGTGCTCGAACCCCTCGGTGTCGAACGTGCCGTCCGCACGCCGGAACTTCATGAGGTTGAGCGAGGCGAGGTTGCAGGCGGAGTCGTCGACGTGCATGTACTCCGAGCACGGGTTCGACGCGTTGATGCGGCCCGAGTTCGGGCAGGTGTGCCACTCGTTGATGGTGGTGTCGTACTGGACGCCCGGATCGGCGCAGCGCCAGGCCGCGTCGGCGATCTGATTCAGCAGGTCGGCCGCGTTCACGCGCGAGATCACGTCGCTCGAGTTGCGCGCCGTCAGCTCCCACTCCTCGCCGCGCTCGGCGCGCTCCATGAACTCGTCCGTCACGCGCACGGAGTTGTTCGCGTTCTGGTACTGGATCGACGCGAACGCCTCCGAGTCGAGCCGCATGTCGAAGCCGGCGTCGCGGAGGGCCATCGCCTTCTCCTCCTCGCGCGCCTTGCACCAGATGAAGTCGAGGACGTCCGGGTGGTCGACGTCGAGCACGACCATCTTGGCCGCGCGGCGCGTCTTGCCGCCGGACTTGATCGTGCCGGCCCAGGCGTCGGCGCCGCGCATGAAGCTGACGGGACCGGAAGCGAGGCCGCCCTTCGAGAGGTGCTCCTTCGAGGCCCGGATGCGCGAGAGGTTGATCCCGGAGCCCGAGCCGCCGCGGAAGATCATGCCCTCCTTGGTGTTCCAGTCGAGGATCGACTCGATCGTGTCCTCGACCGAGAGGATGAAGCAGGCCGAGCACTGCGGGTGCTCCTCGAAGCCGACGTTGAACCAGACCGGCGAGTTGAAGGCCGCCATCTGGTGGAGCAGGATGTGGGTGAGCTCGTCCTCGAAGGCCTGAGCGTCCTCGTCGGAAGCGAAGTAGCCGCCCTCGCGACCCCAGCCGGCGATCGTGCCCGCCACGCGGCCGATCATCTGCTTGACCGACGACTCGCGCTCGGGCGAGTCCATGCGCCCGCGGAAGTACTTCTGGGAGACGATGTTGGTCGCGTTCTGCGACCAGCTCTTCGGGAACTCGACGCCGCGCTGCTCGAACGCCGGGTTCTCGGGATCGCCGATGACGGCGTCGCGGATCTCCCACTCGATTGCGTCGAAGGGATGCACGCCCGGCTCCGTGAAGCGCCTGGGAACGCTGACCCCGTCACCGGCTGCGGTGATGGCGGGGGCGGTGGCGCTACGGCTGTGGGACATGACTTCTCCTCGGTTGAGCGGTTGTTCGCGGCCCCCTTTGGGGCGAAAGATCGATGTTGCTGTTCGCGTCGGACGGACCGGTGGAGGCGTCGAGCGCGAGCTGATCGGAGGCCGGGAGGGGCTCCTCCTTGAAGCGCCGGACGACCGCCTCGAGCTCGTCGAGGTCGGCCAGGTTGCGGTAGACGGAGGCGAACTGAATCGCGCTGACGGGGTCGATCCGGGCGAGCCCGCGCTCGGCGAGATCGCCGATCATCTCGGCCTCGACCTCGGGGCCCTCGCGCGTACGCGCGCGGCGATCGTCTCGGCGAGCTCCTCGAGCTGCTCGTCGCGACACCGGCCGCTTGTTGGCCGCGCGCACGAGCCCGCGCAGCAGCTTCTGGCGATCGAAGCGCTCGCGCCGGCCGCCGCGCTTCAGGACCGTCACGCCCGCCTCCTCGACGCGCTCGTAGGTCGTGAAGCGATTCCCGCACGCCTCGCACTCGCGCCGGCGACGCACCGCGTCGCCCGGCTCGGAGAGCCGGGAGTCCACGACGCGGGTGCTTTGGGAGGAACAGAACGGGCAGCGCACAACACGCCCAATACTACTACTCCTAGTGCCTGATTCCTCCCCCAACCACTACATGTTGTGGCCGGATTATGCGGGGATCACGTCGTGCCGCGCGGCGATCGCCGCGAAGTCGGCCGGATCCGCCGCCAGCTCACGCAGGTAGCGCTCGAGACCTCCGGGCGTCGAGATGTTGAGAAAGCGCACCGGCTCGGCGGTCGGATTGGAGACCGAGTGCACGTTTCCCGGCGGGATCACGACGTGGCTCCCCGCGGATGCCTCCTGCTCCTCCCCGTCCATCAGCACCGTGAGCGTCCCCTCGAGCACCCAGAACGAGTCGGCGATGCGCTCGTGGATGTGCGGCGGCGGGCCCGCCGACTCCGCTGCGAGCTCGACGTCGATGACGGTGACCGAGCCGATCGCGTCGTCGGCGCCCACCTTCACGCGCCCGCGGGCGTTCGGGCCGAGCTCGATCAGCTCGCCCTCGTCGCCGCGGCGGAGGATCCCATCGGCGACTTGGCGGTTGTCGCCCTCGCTCGCGTCGCGGTTGTCGAAGTCCGCGCCCGAGCGCAGATACTCGCCGAAGCCCGCGTTCGGCGCGTGCAGGTTGAGCCAGCGGCTGTCCGTCGCCTTGAAGTAGTGAACGAGCCCGGGCGGGACGAGCGCGAAGTCGCCCGGCTCGAGCGCGATCTCCTCGTCGCCCACGCCCCGAAGCCGGGCTCGAGCACCCAGAAGCCGTCGACATGCGTTTCGTGCACGTGAGGGCTGGTGCTCGACGAGCCGACCGTGTCGGTGAAGGCGAGCGGCTCGAGATCGCACTTGATCCAGAGCCGCCCGCCTATGTCCTCGCCCCCGCCGGGGG
>CAVTFR010000018.1:0-63652 GCA_963734025.1 uncultured Thermoleophilaceae bacterium | reverse complement strand
CGAAAAGCAGCAGTTCCCGCTCCCGGTCGGCCGCCCGCCGCCGCCACGGTCACGCCGCGCCCTCGTAGTACGGGCTGTCCCCGAAGGGCGCCCAGTTGGGGTTGACGACGGCGGTGTACAGGTCCAGGGCGGTGAGCCCGTCCGCACCGGCGTGCTCGGCAGCCTCGGTCACCCGGCGACGGGCCTCATGGTCGAACGCGGGATCAGGATCCGGCTCAGCGCCCACACCGAATAACGCCAACGCCTCGTCGTCCCCACTCTCACGGATCGCCTTGGCGACGAGCGCGACCTCCCGCCTGTACTGCGGCCCGGGCGGCCCGATCGCCTGGAACGCCCGGAACACAAGCTGGCTCACGGCTGACGCTCCGCAGCCATCGTCTGAAACAGCGCGATCGCCTGCGCCCGCGGGTCCTTCTGGTCCTCGCGCAGCAGCAGCGTCCGAATGGCCGCAACGTTCCCCGCCCTGGCCCGCTCAGTCAGCAGCGCCAACAGCTCATCCTCAGACGGAGTCTCGGACGGCGGCGCCGGACGGTCACGCAGCCCCGCCTCGAGCAGCTGCCGGACCAGGCGCGTCCTGTCAACCCCACGCTCCACCGCGAGCGCGTCGAGCTGCAGGAACATGCGGTCAGTCAGTCGGACGCTCAGACGTTCCATCCGGCCCTTCCCCGTCAGCCAACCGTCGTCCCAGTTCCAACTCTGAAGTCCTTACAAGCGACCCCAGCTGGCGGTGTTTCGGTCGGGTAGTTCTGCGTTCGCACCCTCCCCTCCGGCGGGGTAGGGTCGGCAAGACAAGGCTCGCGACTTGAGGAGGACCGAGATGGGTAACGCGGATGCCGCGAAGACCGCCTATCAGGCGTTCAGCCAGGGCGATCTGGAGACGTTGAAGGAGGGCTTCGCCGAGGACGCCGAGTGGCAGACCTCGGATGAGCTGCCGCTCGGCGGCGTAACGCGCGGCCGCGACGCGATCATGGAGAACTTCGCCCAGATCCCGAACTACTGGTCGAGCTTCAGCGTCGAGCCGTCCGAGTTCATCGAGGCCGGCGACAAGGTGATCATCAGGGGCACGCAGCGCGCCACCGGCAAGGGCGGCAGCTTCGAGAGTCCCTTCCTGCACCTGATGGAGTACCGCGACGGCAAGGTGGTGCGTGGCGAGTTCCACGCTGACAGCGCCAAGGCGCTGAAGGCGCTCGGCTAGCCGCCAAGTGAACACGTAAGGGGGCCGGAAGCCCTCGAAGCCGTGGGGCTGCGGGACCGGGCTTCGTCGGAAGAGGACTAGAGGGTCCCGCGAAACGACTAGCGAAACTCCTTCGTTTTGTCGCCCGAATCGGAGTAGGCTTGTGGGACTGGCCCTGCGGCCATCAACCCCGGCCCCCAGAGAGCAAAGACAGCCGAAGCGCGAGCAACGCGCCGAGGCAACAGACTCAGAGGCGCACGGGATTCCTGCGGGGCCAGTCTTTCGTTTCAGGAGTGGCCTACGCCGCGCGGTTTGGCTCGCGCCCTGGCGAGCGAGGCCCTCGAAGCCGTGGGGCTGCGGGAGTAGCTGATGCTCACCCCCTAGCTCGTTCACCCGCTAGGCCTCGAAGGTCGCGATTCGGATCGGCGCGGCCGTCTTCCGCTCGGGCTTGGGCTCGTCGGGCGCGAACAGGTTGAGCATGTGGTTGCGCCACTCCTCCCTGACGCCGGCGTACGTCTTCTCCCGGTGGTTGCCGTTCCCGGTCGAGAGGGTGTCGACGACGCCCTCCGCGTAGTGCTCGGCATGGGCGGATTCGGCGAGCACTCCGCGTTCGGCGAGCACGCCGCGCTCCACGAGCTGGGCCTCGAGTTCACGCGGGTCGGGCAGCTCCTCCTCGGCAGACTTCGTTTCGAGCACCCGGGTGTCGTTGTTCATCGGGGCGCGGCACGCAGTGATCTCGAACACGTCCAGCTGGGTGATGTACCGCCCACCGCCCTCGCGGGCCTTCGCCCCACCATCAGGGATCAGGTAGCCGAAGCTGAAGCCCAGCGACCGGGCCTTGAACGACCGCCACGCCTCGGCGCCCACCTCGCTCTCGAGGTCGACCTTGCCTTGGGCGACGACCTCGCCCGCCACGTTGCGGACAGTCGCTGGCTCGATGTGGCCGAAGATGTCCTCCGCCTTGGTGGAGTGCTCCCAGGCAAGCGGGATCGGGCGGGGCCACGCGCCCAGCGCGTCCACCATCGCGTCGGCGGACACGACGTCCTGCTCACGGTCCACGTTCTCGGTGCTGATCACCGCGGTGAACAGTCCTTGGTCGGTGACAACGGCCGCGAAGGCCTTCAGCGTCAGGTGCTCCACGTGGTTTCTTCCTCTCGGGATTCGTCCATCACTGCTTTGAGGTCGTCGGCGGTCAGCACCTCGACCTGTTCGAGTTCGTCTGTGATCCGCACCACAAGCCGGCGGAAGTCCTGGCGGCGGCCGAGCTGTTCGGCCCGCCACAGGACGTGCCACCAGTCGTCCCGGCCCATGTCGAAGTGCTCGAGCAGTTCCAGGGCCAGCAGCGCGTCGCCGCGGGCCCCCTCGGCCACCTTCGCGGGGTCAACCGGCCAGGTCCCCCATTCCCAGCCCCGTGAGCCCTCGGTAGTGGCACCCATGACGATCGCCACAAGCACGTCCTTTGCCGCAGCCGGGTCGCGGTGTCCGCCTGGGCCCCAGTCAACGTCCACGGATCCGGCGACGCCGCCCGGGAAGGCATCGCCGGGGAAATCGCTGCGGACGGTCTTCGGCACCAGCCCAGCGAGGCAGAGCGCGGCGGCGTGGTATGCCTCGTGCCGAGCCCTCTCGCGGCTCCCTGGCAGAGTCACACTCATCCCGGGACCCCTGGCGGAAGCAGCCTCCGCGTCTCCTCGGCTCGGGCCTCTCTGTGCAGGCGGACCGCGGCGGCGTCGGCCTCGCAATCGGCCAGCCGCGCCGCCAGTACGGCTTGGCGGGACTCAGCCTTGGCCGCGTCGCGTGCCTCCTCGGCCTCGTCGACCGGGACCAAAGCCCCGCTCTCGGAAATGCGGACGCCCGGGCCGTGCGGCTCCATGTCGCCAGGCCGGGCGAGGTGGCGATGCTCCGCACACCACCAGCGCCGCACGTCAACGGCGGTTGGTGCGCCGAGCTCGTTGAGCGGCACGGCGTTGCAGGTCGGCTCCCCGCAGAGCTGCCACCCAGAGCGCCCGCCGCCGCTGCTGCGCTGCTGCGCAGCCTTGACACGCTCGCGTGCCTCGACGGCCTCGATCGGTTCGAGTCCGGCCCCGGCGCGTGCCCGGTCGAGGACGGCCCGTCGCTGCTCGGGGCCGGACGCTTCAAGATGGTCGAGCAACTCGCCCGCTGTGTTCATGCCGAGTTCGCGGACGGCGTACATGGCAAGCTCACGCGCAACCGGGCGGTCTTCGCCTTCGAGGTGACGTGCGAAGCCTCCGACCTCAACAAGCGAATCGCTGCGGTCGCAGTGCGGAACGTGGAGCTGCCAGGTCACTGCTCCGTCTCTCCCGCGTCACCCCGTTCGAGCCAGTGCCTGAAGTCGTCCGGGTCGATCCGCAGCAGCCGTCCACCGGCCTTGTACGCGCGCAGCTGGCCGCGCTCAATCTCTCGGTAGATCGTGGCTCGCGAGACCTGGGCCAGCGCGGCGGCGTCAGCCGGCGAGAGTAGGACGGTGCCGTGCCTCGTTGGCGTCTGCGTGCTCATGCCTAAAAGGATCGCGCGCAGGACGTCACAAAATCTGTCCCCGTTCTGTCCCCCTAGCCGGTCGTGCGAAGCGGCCTAGAACCACGGAACCCCCGCGTTAGCAGGGGTTCCTTGGAGGGTGAGCGACGGGACTCGAACCCGCGACCGCCTGGACCACAACCAGGAGCTCTACCGACTGAGCTACGCCCACCGCGACGTCCGGAATGTAGCAGTGGACTTGGCCGCGGCAGGCGGGGCGATAGCTGCGCTCAGCCTCGGAGAGTGAGGCCGTACGAGGTGCGATGGGAAGGCCCGGTCGAGGCGCTGACCCGTGCCTCCATCGTCACGTTCGCCCGGCGGGCGCCCAGCAACGGTTTGCGCGACGACCTGCTTAGGCGGAGCACGAGCTTGGAGGTTGTGGCCCGCTTGCTCGTGGCTCCCGCGACGGCGACCGGCTTGCCGCCGGGTGTGCGGATCCCGTGGCGTCGGGCCTCATCCGGCTTCATCAGGAGGTTGGCCCCGATCGAACACGACCTGGAGCACCTGCCCGTGAACGCGAGGCCACGACCGCCGACCCTCCGCAGGTCGATCTTGCGCAGAACGAGCGTCTGGTCAACCCGGAGGGCCGGGCCGGCGCCGTCCACCGTGACACGCAGGGCTGCCTTGTAAGAAGAGGCCCGGCGGAGGCGTGTCCGCCCCGTGCGGGTCAGCTTCACCCTGATCGGCTTGGATCGCCCCGCCGCCACACTCGCGCTTGCCCGGCCGAGCAGTTCCGGGCGCCGGCCGCGGCTGCGAAGCTCAGCGGTCACCCGGCACGCGGATCCGCACCCGGCCAGTACCGTCAGCCTGCCGCGCCTGGCATCGGAGAGATCGGACTCGGCGGGCACGATCGCGAAGTCGGGCGCCGTCGCGGGGGCGGAGCCGACCGAGAAGGTCGTGCTCGGCGAGACGCCGACGTTGCCGGCCGCGTCGGCCTGCTCCACCCGGGCGGTCCAGCCGCCGTCCGCCAGCGCCGCCGGGCGCGTCGACCAGGCGCCGCCCGCAGCGCGCGGCACCGTGAGTGTCTGCGCGGGCAGCCCGGCCGCGAGGGTGCCGCGCCAGAGCTTGACGACGACGTCGCCGGAGTCGCCGGGCGCCATGCCGGCAGAACCAGCGAGCTGAGGCTGAGCGTCCTCGAATGACGCGCCCGCTCGAGGCGTCGAGAGCGACACGGCGGGCGCGATCGTGTCGACCGTCCAGCTTCGCTCGGCTGGGCTGAGGTCGAGCTTGTCCGCGGCGTCGCGGGCCTGGACCTGCAGGGTGTGCGGGCCCTCGGCGAGGCCGTCGAGGCGATACGGCGTGCCGCAGTCCGCGAACGGGCCGCCGTCCAGGCTGCACAAGAAGTTGGCCTGGCCCTCGCTCGCGGCGAAGCTGAACGACGCAGCCCTCGAGGCGGTGGGCCCGGACGGTCCCGCCGTAATCGCGGTATCGGGAGGCGCTTGATCGCCGGAGTCGCAGATGGCCCGGCTGGTGGTCGCCTGCCAGCTCGTCAAGGTGCCGGCGTCGCTTTCGAAGAGATCGCGCACGCGCAGCGTCCAGGTTCCCTGGCGCTGCTCGCCGTCGAAGCGCGAGAGCTGGTCGTTCTGGGGCTTGAAGCTGCCTGTATAGGGCGCGCTGGCGGTCGACACATTCGTCGGCGCTTCATCGTCGAAGGTCGTGTTGACGAAGTTGTCGCCGCCGTTGTCGGGGCCGCCCGGATGCTGGACGAGCTTGACAGTCGTACCCTGCGGCGAGGTCAGCTCGATCACCAGGTCGCCCACCCAGCTGTGCGTGAGACCTCCGAGAGTGACGTTCAGGTCCCTGACCAGGCCCGGTGAGCTCACCGCGACGGTCGAGGTGACCCCGGCCGAGCTCTCGTCGGGTATGGGCAGCGCAGGAGCGTAGCTGCGAGCGCTCGCCAGCGGCACCCCCGGCTGGCCGGTCGGAAGTGTGACCGGCAACTCCGATGGTCCCTGGTCTGTCGTCAGGGCGAGCGTTGCGGTCACGTCCGCGCCGCACGTCGCGCCCGCCGCGAGCGCCCCTACGAACGGCGCCGACGCCTCCTCGGTCTGGTCCTGAGCGATGTTCTGCCAAGTGACCTGTGCCGGCGTGAAGGCGGAAAGACCGGGGTTCGGGCCGGGGATCGACCCGGACACGCCGGTTGCGTTCTGATCGCCACTGTTTCGCAGGCCTACGTCCAGATCGAACTGCTCTCCACGCTCGAGGAAGTCGTCGTCGTCGCCGCACCGGGGTGAGCTCGACGTCATCAGGCGCCAGCACCGGGCTCGGCTGAGCCTCCGCGTTCGAGACCACGAGCGCGAAATCCTGATCGAGCCCGTCCCCGACGTTCGGGACACCGTTGCCTGCGATGTTGGTGGCGAGCACCTCGACAGAGAAGCGCCCCGTGGCCCCGGGCAGTGCGACGCTCTCCAGGTTGTTCCGGCGGTCGGCGTCGCCGCCCGTGATCGAGCGCCCGCCCGCGAGCACGTTGCCCTTGTAGGTGCGCCCGCCCTGCCTGACCACCAGGTCGAGGTCGTTGACGAGAGCAGGATTGGCGTCCAGGGCGCCGGGCGCGTCGGTCCAGGCGAGCGTCACCTTCAGCGGCTTGTTCGCGTCGTCAACCTCATACGCGCGCGCGAAGCGCTCTCCGCTGGAGCCCAGCACCTCATCCTGATCCAGGTAGTCGCGCTCGGTGTCCTCGAACGCCCCGCCGAGGTGCGCACGGCCCCAACCCTCGTCGGCGTTGGGGGCCGCCGCGATCACGTCGCCCTTTCCGTTGTCGCCGCCCGCGAGGTCCGTGGCGCTGCCGACGAGGATGGCCTTGGTCATCGCGGCGGAGGGTGGCGGTCCGTGCTCGTCGTCGTACCACCGGCGGATCAGCGCCGCGGCTCCCGACACGGCGGGCGCAGCCTGTGAGGTGCCGGACTCGAGCGAGTAGAAGGGACCTTCGAAGAACTTCGTGCAGACACCGGAGCCCTGGTACTCGGCTCCCGTCTGTGGCGCGGCGCCCACGATCCTCGTTCCCGGCGCCACCACGTCGGGCTTCATCCGGCCGTCGTTGGTCGGGCCGCGGCTCGAGAAGTTGATGATGTCGCCCGCCCGGTTCGCCCCGCCGTCGTCGATGCCGCAGGTGGTCTGACCCAGCGGACGCACGCCCTCCGAGGCGCCGACCGTGATGACGTTCTTGGCGGTGCCCGGAGAAGCGATGCTCGCCCAACCCTCGTTCGCAGGGCCCGACCGGGCGTCCCCGTCGTTCCCGGCCGCGAAGACCTCGACCATCTCCTCGTTGCCCCCGGTCGCGGGCCGGGCGTCGCGGGCGAGGAAGTCGAACTCGCGCGAATCGGCGCTGTAGCGGCCCAGATCTCCGTTGCCCCACGAGTGGTTCGAGATCCGTGCGCCGCCGGCATACGCCTGCGCGGCCAGAGCCGTGAACCCGCCCGCCGGGAGGTCAAGGGTGTTCGCGCAGTTGAAGATCTTCGAAACGCCCAGCTCGGCGCGCGGGGCGGCCCCCATCCCGTACTTGAACCCCTGCGCGTCCCCGTGCTGCGACCCCGCTCCCGCGCCGAAGCCCGTCGCGATCGAGGCGACGTTCGTGCCGTGGCCGCTGCAGTCGCCCGCCGTGGCGTCATCGGTGCCGTTCTGCACATAGGCGACGCGGCTGGTGCCCGGCATCACGCCGTCCACGTAGAAGTCGGCGTGGCCCGGCGCCGGCGAGCCCCCGTCGAGCCCCGTGTCGGCCACGTCGATCGCAAAGCCGAGCGGCGCGGCGAGCCCCTGCGTCCCCAGCCACGACAGATACCCCGGGGCCGAGGGCTGGCCCGCCGTGAGGTTCCCCGCCACGATCTGCGCGCTCCGCTCGTCGAGGAGGCGGGGCATCGAGTAGGGCATCATCGCGACGACCGCGGGATCGGCGGCGAGGGCGTCCACCTCGGCGCCGGTCAGCTCGACGAACTGGGTCGTGAGGCCGCCGGCGTTGGACTCGGCTCGCGCGGGCGGCCCGGCGGCAGCGATCGCGCGCCGGGCATCCACGCCGTCCGCGCCCGCCAGCGTCTGCACCGCGACGAGCCGAGAGTCGCCGCTCGCCGGCACGCCCTCGCCCTGCTTGTCGAGCCCCGTGATCCGCGTGACCGCGCGCACCGCCGGAACGGTTCCGACCAGGCCGGCCAGGCGGTCGACCTCGTTCCCGCGCGCGTGCACGACGTACGCGTTCTGTGGGACGTACTGGACGATCCGCGCCCCGCTGTCCTTCAGGCGGTCGACCCAGGCCTCCTTGACCGGCCCGGCGAACTGGACCAGGGCGAGCGTCTCGTCGGGGCTCGATACGCCCTTGGCGGCAAGCGAGCTGCGGCCCCTCGACGGGTCGAGCTGACCCCCGGGGAGGCTTACCTCGCGCATGTCGTCGCGGCGGTCGGCGCCGGCGCCCCGCAGATCGGCCTCGTCCTCGCCGCGTGCCTCGACGAGCGTGAACGCCTCGTAGCGCGCGACGGTGCGGGCGTCCGACTCCTCCAGCGCGGCCACGGCCTTCGGCGTGTCCGGCACCACCAGCAAATGCGGCGAGCGGTCCGACGGGGTCGACTGAGCGCCAACCAGCGGCGCGGCCAGGATCAAGCCGCTCAAGGCGGCCGAGGCAATGGCCAAGCTGCTGATGCGCCAAACGTCGATTGCGAGCCCTTTCCCGCGTCCCCGGAACCGGGGTACCGTAGCCGCCGGCCCTTAAGCGGACGTAATTCGACGTCCGGGCCACATCACCCTTGCGGCGCTCAGCCGCTACCGGGGGTGGAGCGGGCCCTTCCGTCCTCGTGCCAACGCCCGGAACCGCTCAGCGGAGCGGTGCCGGCTCGGCTGGAACGGTTTCCTCGGCTACCGCCTCGACGACTTCCTCCTCGGGCTCGCCCTGCTCGCGCGCGCAGACGACCCGAAACGATCCGGTTCCCATGGCCGGGTTGGCGTGGATCGGAAGACCGCGGATGGTGTCCCAGCCGAGCCGCTCGACCTCGAACGGATTCATCTCGATGGCGACTGCCGGCCACTCACAGCTGGTGTTGTGGTGGTCGATCGCCTTGTAGATCGCCTCGAGGTTCTTCGACTCGGCCGAGCTCATCGCGCCGCCGGCTTGCCGAGGACGCTCTGGTAGTGCTCGATGGTGCGCCGCAGCCCCTCGCGGAACTCGATCTCGGGTTCCCAGCCGAGGAGGTCACGCGCGCGCGTGATGTCGGGCTGGCGCACCTGGGGGTCGTCGACCGGGAGCGCCTCGAAGACGATCTCGGATCGCGACTCGGTCAGCTCGATGATCATCCGGGCTAGGTCGAGGAGGCTCAACTCGTCGGGGTTGCCGATGTTGACGGGCTCGTGGATGTCCGACTCCGCCAGCAGCACGATGCCGCGAATCAGGTCGTCGACGTAGCAGAAGCTGCGGGTCTGGGAGCCGTCGCCGAAGACCGTGAGCGGCATGTCCGTGAGCGCCTGGCGCAGGAACGTCGGGATCGCGCGGCCGTCGTGCGGCCGCATGCGCGGGCCCGATGTGTTGAAGATCCTCACGATTGCGGTGTTCACACCCTGCTGGCGCAGGTAGGCCATCGTGAGCGCCTCGGCGTAGCGCTTCGCCTCGTCGTAGACCCCGCGCGGCCCGATCGGATTGACGTTGCCCCAGTAGCTCTCCGGCTGCGGATGGACGAGCGGGTCGCCGTAGACCTCGGAGGTCGAGGCGAGCAGGAAGCGGGCGCGGTGCTTCTTCGCGAGCCCGAGGGTGTTGTGCGTGCCGTAGGCGCCGACCTTGAGCGTGTGCAGCGGCAGCCGGGCGTAGTCGATCGGTGAGGCGGGCGAGGCCATGTGGTAGACGAAGTCGACCGGCTCGTCTATCTCGTAGTGGCCCGTGATGTCGAGCATCTCGAAGCGGAAGTTCGCCCCGTTCGCGATATGGCGGATGTTCTCGAGCGACCCCGTCTCGAGGTTGTCGACGCAGATGACCCGCTGGCCGCGCACGAGCAGGTAATCGCAGAGGTGCGACCCGAGGAAGCCGGCGCCGCCGGTCACGAGTGACGTTGGCATCGAGACGCAGGCTATCGCCCGATTCGCCCCGCGTGCACCAGCACGTCAGACTGCCCCCGTGGCCCGAGATCAGGCACCGACGCGCGAGCGGCTCGACCCGGAGGTCTTCCGGATGCCGGTCGAGCGCATCCGGAGCGGCTACTACTCGGACGCCTACTTCAACCTCACCAAGGAGCTGCTCGAGGCCGAGGGCCACCGCCCGCGCGTGACCATGCAGGTCTTCCAGCGCAAGCACTCGGTGCTCGGCGGGATCGACGAGGCGGTGGCGGTGCTCAAGAAGGCCGCGGGCCGCGCCGGCCCCGAGGGCTGGGTCGAGGGCTGGGGCGAGCTCGACGTGCGCGCCCTGCACGAAGGCGACGAGACCGAGCCGTGGGAGACCGTGATGACGATCGAGGGCGACTACTCGCTCTTCGTCCACCTAGAGACCGTCTACCTCGGCTGCCTGGCTCGACGAACGCTCGTGATGAGGAACGTCCGCGAGGTCGTCGAGGCCGCACGCGGCAAGCAGATCCTGTTCTTCCCGGCCCGTCACGACCACTGGCTCGTGCAGACGGGCGACGGCTGGGCGGCACACGTGGCGGGCGCGATCGGGGTGTCGACGGACGCCCAGGCATCCTGGTGGGGCGGCCGGGGCATCGGCACGGTCCCGCACGGATTGATCGCGGCCTATGGAGGCGACACCGTCGCGGCCGCGCGGGCGTTCGCCGCCCGCTTCGCCAAGGACATGAACGTGACCGTGCTCGTCGACTTCGAGAACGACTCGGTCCGCACCGCGCTCGAGGTCGCCGACGCGCTCGGCGACGACCTCTGGGGCGTCCGGCTCGACACGTCGGGGCAGCTGGTGGACCGCGCGCTCTGGCACGAGATGGGCGACTTCGACCCCGCCGGCGTGAACCCGCGGCTGGTCGAGCGCGTCCGCGAGGCGCTCGATGAGGCCGGGCACGAGCGTGTCCACATCGTCGCGTCCGGCGGCTTCGACGCGGGCCGCATCGCCGAGTTCGAGCGGCTCGGCGCGCCGGTCGACGCCTACGGGGTCGGGTCGGCGCTGCTGCGCGGCTCGAACGACTTCACCGCGGACGTCGTCGTAGTCGACGGCCGCCCGTGCGCGAAGGTGGGGCGCCGCTTCCGGCCAAACGCGCGGCTCGAGCCGGTGGACTGACCAGCCGTTATCCCTTGACCTGCGTGACGAAGCCCCGGACGTCCGCGGCCGGGTCCGTGTAGGCGTCGCCGAGCGCGTTCTCCATCGCGGTCATGTACTCCTCCGCCCAGGCCGGGAAGTCGTAGTCGATCGCGCGCAGGAACTCGAGGGTGGCTGCCAGCCGGATATCGGCGATCGATGGAGAGTCGCCTCCGATGAACTGCCGCCCGTCGAGGAAGAACTCGCGATAGACCTCGAGCGGTCCCGCGATCGCCGCCTCGGCGTCCTTCTGCGCCTTCGCCTTCATGTCCTCGTCCGCCTCGGAGGTCGCCACCTCGCCCGCGTACTGCGGGAAGCCGAGAGTCGGATAGGTCGCGCGCGCAACCAGTGGGTAGACGGTGCCGATCAGGTAGAACATCGCGCTGTCCACCATCGCCCGCCGGCTCGGGTCCTCCGGATAGAACTGCGACAGCCCGTGCTTGTTGCAGAGGTACTGCATGATCGCGCAGCTCTCCCAGAGCGATCCGCGCGGAAGCCCCGCTTCCTCGAGCATCGGCGTGAGCAGGGCCGGATCCTTCTGCATGAAGTCCGGCTCGTCCTTCTTGCCCCACACGTCGCGCTCGTCGAAGTCGAGCCCGGCGGCTCGCACGAAGATCCGGGCGCTGAGGTTGTTGACGCTCGGCCTGAGGATGCTCAGCGTGTTGTCAGCCATCTGCTCCTCCCCCATACGGGTCACGTGGCGATCGGTCGTCCGATAGTGACGCCCGTGATCGCCTGACGAGCGCCTCGATGGCATCCGCGAGGTGGACCTGGGCGATGTTGTAGTCGCCCCGCTCCACGCGGATCTTGTGGGCCTCGAGCAGGACGTCCGCATGCGTGTAGCCGAACGGAGGCTCGAAGCGGTACGAGGCCAGCTCGATCAGCAGCCCGAGCGGGTCCTCGAAGTAGATGGAGTCCATGAAGCCGCGGTCCTTCACGCCCGAGTGCCGGGTGCCGCGCTCGTCGAGCCGCTCCACCGCCTGGTCGAAGCTCGCCTTCGAGAGTGCGAACGCGAGGTGGTGTACGCAGCCGGGATCGGTCGCGGTTCGCTCCGGGTCAGCCTCACGCTCCTCGTCCGTGAAAACGGTGATGAGGCGCCCGTCGCCGGGGTCGAAGTACAGGTGGCTCTCGGACTCGTTGTCGAGGTTCGGCTGCTCGAAGACGAAGGGCATGCCGAGCAGGCCTTCCCAGAAATCGATCGATGTCTGCCGGCCCGCGCCCACGATCGTTATGTGATGGACGCCCTGGCTCTGGAGTTTCTGCATCGGCCCTCCGACCTAGCGCTGCACGAGCCTTGACTTGTATTCACTGCGCTCGAGGCTCCCCCACGGCACGAGCTCCACACGCGCCTGGACGACGAGCACGTTGCGGAGTCTCTCGCGAATCGCGTCCGCAAGCGAGTCGTCCGGCGCGGCGCCCTGCGCAAGCTCGACGCTCACCGGCAGCGGCGGCTCCTGCTTCACCCCCGCGTCCCTGGGCCTGACGAGTATGTGCCCGCTGACATCGGGCGAGAACGTTCCCACCACCTCGCGCAGCGCCGACGGGAAGACGTTGACCCCGCGGACGATCAGCATGTCGTCCGTGCGCCCGATGCAGCGGACGCGCGGGCCCGTGCGCCCGCATCCGCAGGGGGAGGTCCGCACCTGCACGTGGTCCCGGGTCCGGAAGCGAAGGAGCGGGGCCGCGCGGTGGCGCAGGTGCGACAGGACGAGCTCGCCGCTGACGCCGTCTTCGAGCTCGACCGCGTGTCCGGTCTCCGGATCGATCAGCTCGGCGTGGACGAAGCCGCGCGCGCCCAGGTGCATCCCGTCCTGCTCCTCGCACTCGCCCCAGAGCGACGGGCCGATGTCGCCGATGCCCATCGCCTCGGTCACGGTCGCGCCCCAGCCCTCCTCGAGCTTCGCCCGGAAGGCCGGCTCCCCACCCCCGGGCTCGCCCGCCACCAGGACGCGCACGACGCTCGACCCGGCGAGATCCATGCGCTCGCCCGCCGCCCGTTCGACGAGATGGGCGGCATAGGACGGCGTCAGCACGACGGCATCGGGTTTCAGCAGAGCGATCGCGAGCAGGAGCCGCTCGCTGTTGCCGGTCCCGACCGGAATGTGTGCGACGCCGATGCGGTCGAGGGCCGCGAGCGCCGCGCCTGCCACGAACGGCCCCGCGTTGTAGGTGGTCACCACGCGCGAGCCCGCCGCGATGCCGGAGGCCGCGTAGCTGCGCGCCGACCCGGTCACCCAGTTGTCGAGATCGCCCGCGGTCAGCGGGATGTAGCTGGGGGTGCCGGTGGTGCCGCTCGTCGAGTAGATCCGGACGATCTCCTGCGCCGGCGAGCAGAGGTGCGAGCCGATCGGATTGTCCTCCGTGAACGTCGCCCTGATCTCGCTCTTCTCGGTGAGCGGCAGCTCGGCGATCTCGTCCAGGCCGCCGGCAGCGGCGGCGGAGGCGAAGCCTGCCGCCGTCAGCTTGTCGCGGTAGAAGGCCGAGCGCTCGAAGAGGTAGCTGAGTTGCGCGCGATACGCCGGGTCGTCAGCCGCGAGCTGTTCGGCCCAGGGGCGGGTCTCGATCTCGTCGGGCACGGCGTCAGGCGGGCCCGTCCTCCGCACCCCGCTCGTACTGGATGGCCGCCTCGGCGCTCGCCGCCATCAGGAAGCCCACGGGGTGCTCCTGCTCCTCGGCCAGGTGCGCGAGCAGGCTCGCAGTGCGCGCGAGGATCGGCACCGCCTTGACCGCCTTCGACGAGAAGCCCAGGTCGAGCAGCACCGCAGCGATCGGCATCGAGACGTTCATCGTGAGCGGCTTCCCCCACGCTGCCGCCACGGCCTCACGCAGCCGGCGCGCGAGCAGCACGTGCGGGCCGCTCACGCCGCGCTCGTCGGCGAGCTCGAGGATCCGCTCGGCGCGCGGGTCGAGCGGCCGGTGCAGGGGGTGGCCGAAACCCGGCATCCTCTCGCCGGCGCCATGGACGGCCGTCGCGATGCCGGCGGCCACCGCGGCGGGTTCCTCACCGGCGGCCACTCTTGCCTGCGCCTCTTCGAGGAGCCGCGCGCACTCCTCCGAGGTGCCGAGTATCACCGGACCCGCTCCGAGGATCCCTGCCGCGACCGCGCCCTGCAGCGAGGCGGGATCGGCCGCGAGGGTCATCCGCGCGGTTACGTTCGTGGGCATCATCCCGTGCTCCGCGATCGCCACGAGCAGCACGTCGAGGAAGAAGCGCTGGTCCTCGGTCGGCTCGCGGCCGGTGAGCAGCAGGTGGAAGTACTCGGTGAAGCTGAGCCTGCCCATCAGGTCGCCGGTGAGGTCGCGGCCGCGCACCTCGACCCTGTCGGGGTACGCCTGGCTGATGCGGCTGACGGCGGGGCCGGCCTTGCCGATCTGCATGCGGCGCGACGCTAAGCGGAGGGCGTCCGCGCGTCAAGGCGTCGCGTCACCCGACCGTCGTTTCGCAACCCCTGCCGGGGGTAGCAGTTCCCCCGAATGGCCACTCCCGAATCACCCCGGCAGCCTCCCGAGCCGGCGCCAAAGGCCGACGCGCCTCGCGAGGAGCAGCGCGAGCCCCGCACCATGATCCCGGCGCGCAGGAGGCGGCGGCTCAAGGCCGAGTCGGTGCTCATGCGCCTCGTCGCGACGGGCGGCATCGTGGCGATCGGCGTCCTGCTCGGCGCGATCCTCGTGTCGCAGGACGTGGCCGGCTGGATCGTGGGGCTGGTGATCGCGCTCGTCAGCGTGATCCTGTCCGCGATCCTCTGGTCGGCCCGCCAGCTCTGACCGCTCAGGGGCCGCGGAGGATCTCCTCCAGCGGGCGGGTGTTCAGCACATCGGCCGCGGTCGCCCAGCCGCGCCGGGCCGTCACGACCGACAGCTCCATGTTGGCTAGCCCCGGAACCGAGTGAGCGTCGGTGGAGCAGACGACCGGAAGGCCCGCCTGGAGTGCCTCGCGGACGTGCTCGCCGCTCAGGTCGAGGCGGGCGGGCAGGCCGTTGACCTCGAGTGCCACGTCCTCCTCGAGCGCCACCTCGAACACGCGCTCCAGGTCGAGCGCGTTCTCCGGGCGGCGGGTGATGAGGCGGCCCTTCGGGTGGCTGAGGCAGCGCACGTGCGGATTGCGAAGCGCCGTCTCCACTCGCTTTGTCATCTCGCGCCGGGGCATCCGCTGGCCGCCGTGGACGCTCGCCTGCACCCAGTCGAGCTCGGCGAGGACGTCATCCGGTAGGTCGAGCCGCCCGTCGGGGAGGATGTCGCACTCGATCCCGCGCAGGACGCGAAACGGCGCCAGCGCCTCGTTTGCAGCGGCGATCTCGTCCGCCTGGCGGCGCACGTCGTCGGGGCTGAGCCCGCGCACCGCCCCCACCGCCGGCGTGTGATCGCAAATGGCGAGGTAGTCGTAGCCGCGCTCGCGCGCGGCGCTGCCCATCTCCTCGACGCTCGCGCGCCCGTCCGACCAGGTCGAGTGGCAGTGCAGGTCGCCCCGGATGTCCGCCGTCTCGACGAGCCGCGGCGGCTCGCCCCTGAAGGGCTGCTCGCGCAGCTCCGGCGGGCACCAGGGAAGCTCGAGCGCGCGATAGACAGCCGCCTCGTCGGGCGCCTCCGGCAGCGGCTCGAGCGCCGCCACGTACTCCTGCGAGCCGGTCGCGCGCACGAGCGCGGTCCCGAAGCTCTCCGGCTCGGCGACGACGAGCTCGACCGGCACGCCCTCGACCGTCACGCCGAGCGCGCGACGCTCGTCCTGATCGACCAGCGCCACGATCTGGGGCAGCGCGGCGAACCGGCCCAGCAGCGGCGCCGGGTCGCGCGCGGCGCATACGACCGCGAGGCGCTCACAGGAGTCGCGCCGGCGCCGCACGTCGCCGGCGGGCGCCCCGTCGACGGCCGCCGCGATGCCCGCCACGAGCTCCCAGGCGCTATTGAGGAGCAGCCCGCGGCGTGGCCGCGGATCCGCCTCGCGCGCGAGCGCCTCGATGAGCTGCGCCTCCGTCTTGGCCCCGATGCCGGGCACGCTCTGCAGCCTGCCGGCGGCTGCGGCCTCGCGGAGCTCGTCGGCGGTGCGGACCCCGAGCGCCCGGGCGAGCTCGACGGAGCGCTTCGCGCTCAGCCCCAGGTAGCGGCCAAGCCCGACGAGGTCGGGCGCGAGCTCACGCTCGAGCTCGGCCAGCTCCGCGATCTCACCGGTCTCGACGAGCTCGCGCAGCTTGCCCTCGATCCCCCGTCCGATCCCGCGCAGGTCGCGCGCGCGCCCGGCACGCACGAGGTCGGCGACGGGCACCGGCGCGCCGCGCACGGTCTCGGCGGCGCGCCGGTAGGCGCGCGCCATGTACGGGTTCGCCTCGGCAAGCTCGAGCAGGGAGGAGAAGGCTTCGAGGCGGTCTGCGATCTCGGCGTTGTCCACGGCGGGCTCGCGAGTGTAGGTTGCCGCCGTGGAGGTCGTCGGGGCGCACGGGCTCGAGATCGCCTACCGGCGCGTCGGCCAAGGGCCGCCGCTGGTCCTCCTCCATGGCGCCGCCGTGGACAGCCGGATGTGGACGCCGCAGCTCACCGGCCTGTCGGGGGCCTGCACGCTCGTCGCCTGGGATGAACCCGGCGCGGGCCGTTCGTCCGATGTCCCGCGCGGATTCACCCTGCCGGACTATGCGAACTGCCTCGCTGTCCTGGTCGAGGCGCTCGCCCTCGGGCCGGTGCACCTGGCGGGGCTCTCGTGGGGCGGCACCGTCGCACTGGAGCTCTATCGGCTCCATCCCGGGCTCGTCGCGACGCTGATCCTCGCCGACAGCTACGCCGGCTGGAAGGGCTCGCTGCCGGCGGACGAGGTGCGCGCCCGGGTCGCGCACCTGCGCCGCACGCTGGAGGCCCCGGCCGTCGAATTCGACCCCACGCTCCCCGGATTGTTCGCGGGCGAGCCGCCGGACGAGTTCGTCTCGTTGCTCGAGGAGATGGCAGCGGCCGTCCGTCGGGAGACCCTCGAGTCGCAGCTCCTCCTGATGGCCGATACCGACGTGTCCGACGTGTTGCCGCAGATCGCGGTGCCCACCCTGCTCGTCTGGGGCGAGCTCGATGTTCGTTCACCGCTCACGGTGGCGCGCCAGTTCGAACGAGCGATCCCGGGCGCCGAGTTGGTTGTTATCCCGGGCTGCGGCCACGTCAGCAACCTCGAGGCCCCGGGGCGGTTCAACGAGGTGGTGCGCGACTTCGTACGCGCTCGCGAATCCGAGCTGAGTCGCGACCCGGCAGACTGACCGCGACCATGAGCCAGCATGCCCTCGGCTTCGACGTCGGCCTCTCGGGAGTGCGCGCCGCCGTCGTACGCGACGACGGGGCCCTCGTCGCCGGCGCGCGCCGTTCCCACCGGCGGGCGCGCCTGGAGCACGGCACAGCCGAGCACGATCCGGCCGATTGGCTCGAAGGCATGCTTGCGACCGGGCGCGAAGCACTGGCCGCAACCGAGGGCACGCGCATCGACGCGATCGGCGTCGCCGCGCTGGGCCCGGCCCCGCTACTCGTCGACGACTCCCTGCGCCCATTGACCAACGCGCTGCTGTTCAGCCTCGACCGGCGCGCCGAGCCTCTACGCCGCCGGATGCTCGAGGAGGACGCCGCCGTGACGCTGAGCCGGGTGCTGCCGAACCTCGCGCCGCTGGGAGACGAGAGCAAGGTCACGCTTGACAACGCACTCCTCAAGCTGGCCTGGTGGGCTGAGCACGAGCCGACCATCACGGCCCAGGCCGCGTGGGCGCTCGATGCCACCGGCTTCGTCGTCGGCTCTCTCGTCGGCGTGCCGGTGATGGACTCGATCACCGCCTGTGACTATGAGCTGGCCGCGCTGGAGGCGCCGGTCCCCTCCCCCACCCCGCTCGACCCGGTGGCGCGCGCCGGCGGGCTTCTGGCGGACTGGGCCGAGCGACTCGGGCTGCCCCAGGGGTTGCCCGTGATCGCCGGCACCTACGACTCCTTCGTCGACGTCGCAACGGCCGGCGTGCAGCAACCTGGAGACAACGGAGTCGTGCTGGGCAGCACGATGATCATCTGCCGGGCCGCGACGGACGACGCGCTTCCGCCCCCCGGGCTCGGCAGCTCGCCCTACCCGGGCGCGGGCATTCTGGTGGGCGGCTGGACGCTCACGGGCGGGCTCGTGCTGGACTGGTTCGAGCGGCGCTTCGACGGCTCGCCAGAGCTCGTCGCAGCCGCGGCTGAGGTAGAGCCCGGCGGATTGCTCGCACTTCCCTACCTGGCCGGTGAGCGCACGCCACTCTGGGACCCGCTTGCCCGCGGAGCGCTCATCGGTCTGACACCGGACACCGGGCGGCCCGAGATCTACAGAGCCCTGGTGGAGTCGCTCGCGCTCGTGCTGCTCGACCACTCGGAGCGGCTCGACGCCGAGCTCGGTTCAGCCGAAGGATGGCGAGTGACCGGCGGCGGCACGAGGCACGAGCTGTGGCTGCAGTCGACCGCCGACGCCCTTGGTGCGCCGCTCGAGGTCGTGGAGGATGCAGGGGAGGCGGTCGGCCCGGCGCTGCTCGCGCTCCGAGCGCTGGGCGCCGAGCCGTCGCGCCGGGTGGCTCGCACCGTCCACCCCGATCCCCGCGCGAGCGAGCGCATGCGCGGGCTGCTGCCGCGCTTCCGCGAACTGGGCAGCCTGCTGTCCGGCGGGGAGGCGCCGCGGTGATCCCCGACACGATGCGCGCCGCCAGGCTGCACGGCCCGGCCGACCTGAGACTCGAGACGCTGCCGGTCCCGCGGCCCGCGGCGGACGAGGTGCTCGTGCGCGTCGAGGCCTGCGGCATCTGCCCCACCGACGCCCGCAAGTACGCAATCGGCACGAACGATGGCCGCTATCCGCTCAACCCCGGGCACGAGTGGGTCGGCCGGGTCGTCGATGCGGGCGACGAGGTGAACGAGCTGGCCGAAGGCGAGCTCGTCTACGGCGACACCTACGCCGGCTATGCCGAGTTCGCGACGATCGCCAGCGGACCCGAGGGCTGGTCGCGCGGCGCGCTGCCGCTCCATGACCTCGCCCTCGAGCGCGCGATCTTCGTCGAGCCGCTCGCGGACTGCCTCCATGCAGTCCATGACCAGGCCCGGGTCAGAGGCGGTGAGAGCGTGGCGGTGCTGGGAGCGGGGTCGATGGGGCTGCAGATGATCGCGGCGGCGACCGAGGCGGGTGCTCGCGTGCTGGCCGTCGAGCCGCGAGAGGACCGGCGGGCGCTCGCGGACCGATTCGGGGCGGACCTCAGCACGCCGGCGAAGGGCTGGGACCGGGCGGCGCGCGAGTGGTCGAACGGCAGCGGGCCGGACGCGATCATCGTCACGCTCGGCAGCGGCGCCGTGGCCGCCGAGGCGGTCACCTCCTGCGCGGCGGGAGGCCGGGTCGTCCTGTTCGCCGGCTTCGGGAGCGAGGGCGAGGCTCTCGTCGACGTCAACAGGCTCCACTACGAAGAGATCTCGCTGGTCGGCAGCGAGTGGGTCGGGGTGCCGCCCCGGCAGCGCTTCGAACGCTACGAGCAGGCCCGCGAGCTCTTGGCCGAGGGCCGACTGACTCCGGAGGAGATCGTCTCCGACCGCGTCGGGCTCGGCGGCGTCGACGCCGCGCTGCGGGCCGTCGGCGAGCAGCGCAGCCTGAAGACGGTCCTCTACCCGTGGGACGCCGCGTGAACGGACCGCTCGGCCCCGACGGCCGCTCGCTCATAGTGGCGGTGGACCATCCGCTCTACTCGTGGCCGTGCGCCGGGCTGGAGGATCGTGGCGCTGTCTTGCGCGCCGTCAGCGCGGCGGGCGCGGACGCGATCATCTGCTCGTACGGCACGTTGCGCGATCTGCGCGAGTCGTTCGGCGCCGCAGCGCCGATCCTGAAGCTCGACCTGACGACGGTGGCGGTCGGCGGCCACTATCCGGTCAGCGAGTACGCGCTCGCCTACCGGGTCGAGGACGCCCAGCGCCTGGGCGCGGCAGCGGTGCTGACCTACGTCCAGCTCGGCACCTCCTTCGAGCTCGAGGCGCTTCGCACGGCCGCGGCCGTGGCTGCCCGAGCCGACGAGGCCGGACTCCCCTATGTCTGCGAGATCATGCCGGTTGAGGGCGAGGCCTACCCGGAGCCCGCCTCGCCGCTCGTGATCGCGGCGGCCGCGCGAGCGGCGGCCGAGCTCGGCGCCCGCATCGTCAAGACCACGATGCCGGATCCGCCCGAGACGATGGCCGACGTCTCGGGCTGTGGCGTGCCGGTGGTGCTCGCGGGCGGCGACCTCGAGTCCGACGGGTCCGCTCTCCTCGACAGGGTGCGTCGCGCCCTCGCGGCCGGCGCGGCCGGCGTCGCACACGGCCGCAACGTCTGGTCGCGGCCCGATCCGGGCGCGGCCGTGGCCGCGCTGCGCGACGTCGTTCACCCCGTCCGGGAGGCCGCGGGCGGTGGCTGACCGGGCCGCGCTCGTGACGGGCGCCAGCCGCGGGATCGGCCGCGCCACCGCCGTTGCCCTCGCGCGGGCGGGACATCGCGTGGTCGCCGTCGCGCGCGATCAGCAGCTGCTGGCGGAGCTCGCAGCTGAGACAGGCATCGAGCCGCTACCGGGCTCGCTCGACACGCCGGAGGGCTGCCACTCGGTCATCGACCAGGCACACGCACGGGTGGGAGCCGTGCAGGTACTCGTCAACAACGCCGGGCGCGGCAGCTTTCACGACCGCCCTATCTGGGACCAGGACCGGGAGGGCTGGCGGGCCTCGATGGCGGTCAACCTCGACGCGCCCTTCGAGCTCACGCGCGGCCTGGTGGGCGACATGATCGGTGCCGGATGGGGGCGGATCGTGATGATCTCGTCCACCGCCGGCGTGCTCGGCGCGCCCTCGATGAGCCCATACTGCGCCTCCAAGCACGGGCTGATCGGGCTGATGCGCTCCGTCGCTCAGGATGTGGCACCGCATGCGATCACCTGCAACGCGATCCTGCCCGGCTGGGTCCGCACCGAGATGGCGGAGCGCGATGCGGACCACGAGGCGGAGCGACGCGGGCTCACCGCCGAGGAGGTGTGGGCAGAGCGGGCAGCCGAGAACCCGGCGGGGCGGATCGTGACTGCCTGAGGAGGTCGCCGATGTCGTGACCTTCCTGTGCTCCGAGGCGGCCGCGGGAGTGAACGGCGAGACCGTCACCGTCTCGCTCGGCAGCCACTGGTAGCAGGCTTCAGCCGAGCGACAGCACGATCATCCCGACCAGCACGCCCGCGACGCCCACCAGCTGGTGCCAGGCGACGCGCTCGCGCAGCGCCAACAGCCCCACGACGATCGGGATTACGGGATAGGACGCAGCCGCCGCGCTCGTGATCGCCACCTCGCCGATCTCGGCGCCGCGGGTGAAGACGAGGTAGCCGGACGCGTCGAGTGTTCCCGCCGCCGCGCACCCGAGCGCGCCCAGGACGCCGAACGAGCGGGCCGCAGGCGGCCGGCGCGTCACCGCCACCGCCCCGAGCACCGTGACCGTCATCGAGCGCGCTATCAGGATCGGCACGAGCCAGCCGAGATCCTCGGAGATCGTCGCGAGCACGAACAGATAGCCCCCGAAGGCCAGCGACGCGATCAGGGCAAGGCGAATGCCGGTGCCGTTCCCCTCTGAGCCCTCGACATTGGGCTCGAGCGCGGCCAGCACGATGAATCCGAGGACGAGCAGGCAGCCGAGCGCCTGTATCGCGCTGAGCGACTCCCCCAGGACGAACACGGCGAGCAGCACCACCACCGCCCCGTTGGCTGACGCGATCGGGCTCACGATCGCGATCGGGCCGAGCTCCAGTGCCTTGTAGAAACCGCCGTAGGCCGCGACTGCGACCGGGGCGAGGGCCGCGAGCACGAGCAGCTGCCAGGTCGACGGGCCGGGCAGGTCGCCGACGGCGAGCGCGATGATCAGCAGGAGCGCGACACCGAAGATCTGCGTGAACAGGAGCGTCCTGAAGAAGCCACCGCTCCGTGAGAGGTAGGTCACGAGGACGTCGGCGAGGCCCCAGGAGATCGCCGCGAGTGTGCCGAGGACGAAGCCGTTGCTCATGGCCTCGCCCGGGCAGCCCGCGCGCGCTCAGGCGCCCGCGGGCGTCGCGGTGAGCTCGCGCAGGTGCTCGAAGCTGCGCCGGAGCCGTTCGGCCTGGTCGCGGACGTCGGCGCGGTTGTCGAGTCCCTCCACGGCGATGGGGAGCTCGCGACCGGCGAGCCCGGCCGCGAGCGCCGACCAGATCGCGGCGAGGTCCGCCGCACCCTCACCCGGGTAGCGGTAGAGGACGGAGAAGCCACGCCGGTGATAGCCCCCCTCGGTCTGGATCGACTCGAGCTCGTAGTCCTTCACGTGACCGGCCACCGACAGCGGCGCGAGCGCTTCGACGAGCGGCAGCGGATCCTCGAGGGCGGCGACGGGGTTGATCACGTCGAGGAAGACGCGCACGCTGTCGTCGGCGACCGTCTCGATGATCGAGCGGTACTCGGCCGCGGTGAAGTCCGAGTGGTTCTCGAGGGCCAGCGTGACGCCGGCATCGCGTGCCGCCGGAAGCGAGGCGAGCATCGCATCGATCACCCAGCGTCGCTCCGCCTCGATCGCGTCCGGCTGGGTGGCGAGGTCCGCGCGATAGAAGCCGGAGGTCACGCGCAGGATGGGGCTCTCGAGCGCCACCGCCCGCTCGAGCCAGCCCTTCACGCGCTCGGCCGCGACCTCCGGGTCGTCGCCGAAGCGGGCACCGCCCAGGAACTCGCCGGACGCGAGGATGTTCAGCCCGAGCTCACCGGCTCTGCGGTTCAGCGCGGCGATGTCGGCGACGCTCCGCTCGCGGGCGTGATGGAGCGTGAGCTGGAGGTAGCGCCCGCCCGCCTCGGCTGTCTCCTCGAGCACCTGCTCGAGACTGATGTCGCCCGTCTCGAGGCGCAGATGCCAGCAGAGCGTGTCGGCGCCGAGGATCAGCCTCGGTGCTGCGCTCACGGGCGGATCACCGTCCCGCCGTCCGCCACGAGCGCCGCTCCTGTCACGAAGCTCGCCTCGTCCGAGGCGAGGAACAGGATGCAGTTGGCGATCTCGACAGGCTGCCCGGTGCGGCCGAGCGGCGCCACAGCGGCGTACTCGCGGTGAAGCGCGTCCGGGTCGTCGACCACGGCGAGGAACTGATCGGTGAGCCCGGTGTCGATCACACCGGGGCAGATGCAGTTGGCGCGGATGCCGCGCCCCGCGACGTCGACGGCCACCGAGCGGGTCAGCTGAAGGACAGCACCCTTCGAGGTCGTGTAGGCGCCGTCGTTCTCCCACGCGATGAACGAATTGATCGACCCGACGGTGACGATCGCGCCTCCGTCCGGCATGTGGCGCAGCGCCGCGCGGCACGAGTAGAAGACGCCGTCCACGTTCACGCGCTGGATCCGCTGCCACTCGTCGTCGGTGGTGTCGGCGATGTTGGGGCCCTCGCCCGAGTCACCGGGCGGTATCTCTATCCCGGCGTTGGCGACGAGCACGTCGATACGCCCGTGCTCTTCGGCGATCCGGGCGAAGACGTCGTCCACGGCCGTGCTCTCCGAGACGTCGAGCGTCAGCACCGGCGGCCGCGTGCCGGTGGCCCGCTCCACCTCGTCGCCGGTCTCGGCGGCATGGGTCGGGTTGCGCGAGGTCACGACCACCTGTGCGCCCTCCTCCGCGAAGCGCACGCAGGTGGCCCGTCCGATCCCCGAGCCGGCCCCGGTCACTACGGCGACCTTGTCCGCGAGCCGGTCGCTCACAGGGTCTCCTTGCCGAACTGCGAGTACATCCCGCCCTCGACGAGACGCACCGGCGCCTGCGCGCCGTCGAGCTCGCGGGCGATCTCCTCGAGATGGCCCCAGCTCGGCAGCCCCCAGGCGGCGATGCCGCGCGGCTCAGGGCCGAGCCGCCCGATGCGGTCGAGCACGAAGTTGAGCGTCAGCTCGCCGTGCGCCGCGGCCCGCTCCTCGTAGGCGGCGCGGACCTCGTCGCGCGTCGCGCCCTCGCCGAAGTCGAAGTACTCGATGTAGACGCGCTCGGTCTCGACCACGCTCGGCTCGATCAGCGGGTCATACGAGCCCGCCCTGTCGATGCGGGCGGCGATCTTGAACGGCTCCTCGAACTCGTCGGCGTCGCCCGAGCGGAAGATGCGCTCCCAGTCGTCGAAGCGATCGAGGCCCTGGTTCGGCGTGTACCAGAAGGCGAGGTACTCCGGCTCGGGGCCGGTTCTCCAGCTGCGGCCGAGGTTGGCGAGCAGGATCTCCTCGGGATTGTCGCCCGCCCAGCCGGTCTGGCCGTGCCCGGCGAGCGCGTGGAAGGCCTCCAGCGAGACGCCCGGCCGGCGGCTGATGTACTCGATGTAGACGAGCGGGCCGCTCATGCCGCACCTCCGCTGGGAATCGTGTCGACGTGCTGGCCGAAGCTCGAGCCCTCGCCGTGGGTCGAGTAGCCGCCGTCGACCACGAGCGTGTGGCCGGTCACCCAGGCCGCCCGCTCGGGGTCGGAGAGGAAGGCGACCGCCTCGGCGATGTCGGAGGTCTCGCCCACCCGGCCCAGCGGGCAGGCCGCCGCCTCCGCGGCCTCGACGCCGGGCATCGCGAGCTCGCCTTCCGTCGACGGCGTGCGGATCGTGCCGGGGGCGACCGAGTTGACGCGCACTCCGCGCGGCCCGAGCTCGTACGCCGCGCCCTTCACGAGCCCGTCGATCGCCGCCTTCGAGACCGTGTAGTGCGCCGCCGTGTCCCAGACGAGCCACGACGCCGTCGAGGAGATAAGCACGATGCTGCCGCGGCCGCGCTCCGCCATGGGGCGGGCGGCGTGGCGCGCGACGTGGAAGCTCCCGTCGACGTTCACGTCCATGAGAAGCCCCCAGCTCGACGGATCCAGCTCGAGGAAGTGGACGTTGCGATACACACCGGCGACCTGCGCGACCGCGTGCAGCGGACCCTGGTCGCGCTCGATCGTCTCTACGAGCTCGCCGACGGCGTCCCAGTCGCTGATGTCACAGAGATAGCCGGTCGCCCGCCCGCCCGCCGCGCCGATGGTCGTCACGGTCTCATCGCAGCTGCGCACGTCCGCCACGGCCAGCTCATAGCCGTCGCGGGCCAGCCGCTCCGCCACGTGCGCGCCCATGCCGCGGGCGGCGCCCGTCACGAGCGCCACCCGCCTCCCGTCGGTCGTCATCCAGTCGTCTCCTCTCTGGGGCGATCAGGCAGGCCTGCCTCACCCAGGTCCTCGTCGGCGATCGGTGTGGGCGCGACCGTCTCCTGCTCCTCGCGCGGCAGCAGCCAGCATGCGTCCGGATCCCAGTCGACCGACACCGGCTGCTCGACCTCGTGGCCGACCGCGCCTCGCGTCTCGGCCTTGACGAACATGTCGAGCGCCGACAGCTCGATCCGGTAGGAGAAGCCCGTGCCCCGGTACGCCGCGTCGCGCACGACTCCGGGCAGCGAGTCAGGGCTTCCGTTGGCGGTGACGGCGCCGTTGACACGAACGGCCTCCGGGCGCAGCACGAGCCACGCCGGTCCCGGCTCGACGCCGCTCGCCTCCACGCGCCGGGTGTGGGCCCCGACCCGCAGCTCGGCGTGGCCGGCACCGCTCTCGAGCACCTCGACCGGGAGCACATTGGCGTCGCCCACGAACTGCGCGGCGAAGACCGTCGCCGGGCAGCTGTAGATCTCCGTCGGCGTCCCCACCTGATCGACGCGCCCCTGGTCCATCACGACGAGCCGGTCGGAGAGCGCCATCGCCTCACGCTGGTCGTGTGTCACGTAGACGAAGGTCGCCCCCGTCTCGCGATGAACGCGACGGAGCTCCACCTCCATCTCGAGCCGGATCTTCAGGTCGAGCGCCGACAGCGGCTCGTCGAGCAGCAGCACGGCGGGGCGGTTGACCAGCGCTCGCGCGAGGGCGACGCGCTGCATCTGGCCGCCCGAGAGCTCATGGCTGCGGCGCCGCTCGTAGCCCTCGAGCCGGACGAGCGCGAGTGCCTCCGAGACGCGCTCGCGCTGCTCGGCGCGGCCGACGCGCGCCACCTGCAGGCCGAAGGCGACGTTGGCGAACACGTCGAGATGCGGGAAGAGCGTGGGGCGCTGGAAGACCAGGTTCGTCGGGCGCCGGTTGGCCGACAGCGAGGTCACGTCGTCACCGTCGATGAGGACCCTGCCCTCGGACGGGCGCTCGAAGCCGGCGATGATGCGGAGCAAGGTCGTCTTCCCGCAGCCCGAGGGCCCAAGGAGCGTGAGCAGCTCACCCGGCGCGATCTCGAGGGAGACGTCGCTCAGCACCGTCTCGGAGCCGAAGCGGTGCGTGATGCCCTCGAGTCGTACGCGCGGCTCGGTGGCGCTCACGTCGTCCCCTCCGCGGGACCCGTGAGCACGAGCGGATCCTCGGCCAGCCCGCGGCCGCGCCGGCGGCGCTCGCTCCAGGTGGTCAGGAGGAACGTGATCACGAAGAGGAGGAACGTGAAGGCGAGCAGCAGCGACGAGATCGCGTTGATGCTCGGGTCGATCGTACGGCGGAGGCTCGACCAGATGTACATCGGCAGCGTCGAGTCCGGCCCAATCACGAAGAAGGTGATCACGAACTCGTCGAAGGACAGCGCGAACGCGAGGCAGGCGGCGCCCACCAGCACCGGCCAGACCTGCGGCAGCGTCACGCGCCGGAACACCGTCCAGCGGTTTGCGCCCAGGTCCGAGGCCGTCTCCTCGAGCGCCGGGTCGAGCCGCTCGAGCGCCGCGCGAGCGACGAGGAAGAAGAACGGAAACACGTAGACGAGGTGCGCGATCGTGACGGTCACGAGCGACAGCGAGTACTCGACGCGCGTGAAGGCAACGAGCAGCGCGACGCCGATGAACAGCCCCGGCAGCGTGATCGGGAGGAAGAACAGCAGCGACAGCGGGCCGCGCAGGCGCGAGCTCGAACGCGTCAGGCCGTAGGCGGCCAGGGTGCCCAGCAGCAGCGTCAGCACCGCGGTCGAGGTCGCCACGATCAGGCTGTTGCGGGCGGCGTTGCGGATCTCCTCGGAGGAGAAGACCTCGTCGTACCAGCGCGTCGAGAAGCCCTCGAACGGGAAGGTGAGCGAGCCGGTCGAATGCAGGCTGAACAGGAAGACGATGAAGAGGGGCGCCCACAGGAAGATCAGGCCCGCGAGCGTGAACGCCCCGGTGATCGGGCTGCGCCGCGTCTGCGTCATGCCGCGAACCGGATCTTGTCGAGCTTCGTGAGCCGCAACCCGAGCGTGATGAGGGCGTAGCAGACCAAGAACCCGGCGAGCATCGCGAACGCGATCGCCGCTCCGTACGCGAAGTCGCCGGTCCCGATGAAGGCCACCTGCACCTGCACGCCCAGCATGACGCCGTTGGTACCGCCGAGCAGCTGCGGCGTCACGTAGTCGGCCGCCGAGAGCACGAACACGAACAGGAACGAGCTCACCGCGGGCGCCGCGACGAGCGGCAGCACTACCCGGCGCCAGCGCTGCAGGCGCCCCGCCCCCAGATCCTGGGCCGTCTCGAGGTACGAGGGCTGCAGCGGAGCGAGCCCCGCGTACAGCACGAGGACCACGTAGGGCAGGAAGATGTGGACGAGCGCGATGGTCACCGCGAAGCGGTTGTAGAGCAGGAAGTCGAGCGGCTCGTCGATGATCCCGATCGACTCGAGCCCGCGGTTGATCGCGCCGTTCCTGCCGAGCATCGTGCGCCACGCGAAGATGCGCACCAGGTAGCTCGCCAGGAACGAGGAGACGATCAGGAACAGGACGAGCCCGCGCCAGCGCCCGGCTGCGTAGCGCAGCCAGTACGCCATCGGCAGCGCGATCAGCACGCAGAAGAACGCCGCGAGGCCGCCCACGATCAGCGAGTTGCGCGCGAGCGTGCGGTTCGAGTCGGTCTCGACGACCTCCTTGTAGTTATCGAGCGTCAGCGGCGCCTTGACCTCGTAGAGCGAGCCCGTCAGGAACGAGTACACCCCGAATGCGATCAGCGGCGCGACGAAGAAGACGAGCAGCCCGGCGGTCGCCGGCGCGGTCAGCGCCAGCGGGCCCGGCAGCCTCCCCATCAGGCGTCGGCTTCTGCCTTGATCTCCTGCCAGCGCTTCTGCACCTCTTCGAAAGTGACGAACTCGTCGGACTCCACGGGCGGATTGTTGTAGAACGGCGAGCGCTCGAGCAGGGCGTCGAGATCCTCGTAGGCGTACAGCCCCGCGATGTCCTTCGGCAGGTCCGCGACCGCGTCCGCCACGGTCACCCCGCCGACGAGCACGACGGCCGCCTCGGCGTTCACCTTGGGGTCGAGCGACTCGTTCATCCACGAGAGCGCCGAGTCCACGTTGTCGGCTCCTGCGGGGAGCGCGTAGGCATCGCAGAAGGAGAAGCTGCCCTCCTTCGGCACCTCTGTTTCGAACGAGTCGACTCCGGCAGCGGCCGCGAACTCGTTCATTGCCGCCCACCCCTGCCAGCACACGTCGGCGTCGCCCGCGGTCATCTTGGTGGTGGCGTCGCCGAACGACGGCGAGATGCCGGTGGTCTGCGCCGCGACCTTCGAGAGCAGGTCGAACACCTTCTCCCCGTCGGCCTTGGTCGTCTTGGACGGATCGAAGCCCTCGACGTGAGCGGCGAGCGTGAACGAGCCGACGGGGTCGTCGGGTGCCGCCACGCGGCCCTTGAACTCGGGCTCCAGCAGGTCCAGCCACGACGTGGGCATCGACTTGACGCGCCGCCCGTCGATCGTGATCCCGATCGAACCCCAGGTCCACGGCACGCCGGTCCGCGTGCCGTCCGGGTCGATCCAGAAGTTCCCCTCCTTGCTCGCGAAATACGGGAACAGGTTCTTCAGGTTGGGCAGCTTCTGCTCGTCGAGCGGCTCCAGGATGTCGAGCTCCTGGTAGAGCGGTTTGTAGCCCTGGTAGTACGTGATGATGTCGTAGCCCGCGCCGGCGCCGCCCGCCTTGAGCTTGGTCTGGATCTCGTCGTGGTTGCCGATGTAGGTGGCCTTGACCGTCACGTCGTTGGCCTGCTTCCAGGGCTTGAGCGGGTCTGGGATGTCATAGCCCTCCCAGGAGAGGAAGTCGACGCGGCCGCTCGCCACCGGGGCCTTCGCCGGGCCGTCGGACGTCGTGCTCGCACCCCCGCCGTCGTCATCGTCGTCGCCGCAGGCCGCCAGCAGGCCCGGCCCCGCGCCGACCGTCAGCGTGACGAGTCCGGCCCGCTGGAGAAATCGACGCCGGCTCGTCTGCCTCATGACCCACTGCTCGTAACGCATCCTCGTCTCCCTCCGTCGCTAATCCTCGCCTACCAACTGCTGCGCGGCACGCTCTATCGAGGCGGCCGACGGCAGCAGTGCCTCCTGCAACGCCGGCGTCGGGGGAATTCGCACGTCAGGAGCCCCGACCCGCCGAACCGGCGCGTCCAGCTCGCCGAAATGGCGCTCCCCGATCCGCGCCGCTATCTCCGCCCCGAACCCACCCGTCACGTTCGCCTCGTGGGCGACCAGCACGCGGTTCGTCCGCTCGACGGCGCCGGCGATCGCCTCCTCGTCGAGCGGCGCGAGCCAGCGCAGGTCGACGACCATCGCGTCGATCCCCCGTTCGGCGAGCGCCTCGGCCGCCTCCTCGGCCGCGAGCGCCATCGGCCCCCAGCTGAGGATGGCCACGTCGCCGCCCTCGCGCCGGACGCGCGCCCCGCCCACGCCCTCGCGCCGCCCTCCGAGGCTCACCATCTGCTTCCGTGGGTAGAGCGCCCGCGCCTCGAACAGGACGACGGGATCCTCGTCCGCCACCGCGGCACGAAGCATCGAGTGGGCGTCCTGCGGGGTGGACGGCACGCCGACCCGCAGCCCGGGGATGTGAGCGAGCAGGGCCTCGAGGCTCTGAGAGTGCTGTGCGCACGAGCCGGGCGTCGCGCCCTGCTGAGTACGTACGACGAGCGGCGCGCCGTACCGGCCGCCGCTGACGTAGCGCACGTTGGCCGCCTGGTTGATGAGCTGGTCGAGCGCCACCAGCATGAAGTCGGCCCACATGATCTCGACCACGGGTCGAAGGCCCTCCAGCGCGGCGCCCACGGCCGAGCCGAGGATGGCGGCCTCGGCGATCGGCATGTCGAAGACACGCTGCTCGCCGAACTCCTGCTGGAGCGTGCGCGTGACGCCGAAGATGCCGCCGGCTTGGCCGACGTCCTCGCCGTACACAAGCACGTCGGGGCGCGCGGCCAGCTCCCGCCGCAGCGCCTCGTTCACCGCCTTGCCGTAGGTCAGCTCGAGCTCTTCGGCCGGCTCGCCCGTGTCCTCCGGGCCGGCCGGCGGGCCGTTCACGTGAGCGGCGGCCCCGGACGGGTCAGGCGCCTCCGCATTCGTGGCCGCTCGTGCAGCGTCATCGATGACCCGCGCAACGTCGTCCTCCAGCCGCTCGAGCTCCCCGTCCTCGACGCCGGCCTCGGCGAGCCGACGCCTCAGGGCCGCCACCGGATCGGCGGCCTGGGCGGCCTCGCGGTCGCTCGCGGGCCGGTAGTGCTCCGGGTCGGCGTTGTAGTGCGCCCAGAGTCGGTGGCAGCGCGCCTCGATGAAGGTCGGCCCGTCGCCCGAGCGCGCGCGGCCCGCCGCCTCGGAGACCGCCTCGCGGACGGCGGCGGGGTCGTTCCCGTCCACCCGGCAGCCCGCGACTCCGAGGCCGGCCGCGCGCGCGGACAGGTCCTCCACGGGAGCGATCGCGTGAATCGGGGTCATCTCGGACCAGCCGTTGTTCTCGCACACGACCACGAGCGGCAGCTTCCGATAGGCGGCGAGAACCAGCGCTTCGTGTGTGGCGCCCTGGCTCGTGGCGCCGTCGCCGATGCTCACCGCGACGACCCTGCCCCTGCCGGCCAGCTGCGCGGCGAGCGCGGCTCCCGCGCCGATCGGGACACCGGCGCCGACGATCGAGTTCTCGCCCAGCAGGCCGAACTCGGGCGCCATCAGATGGGCGGAGCCGCCGCGGCCACCGTTCACGCCCGTCGCGCGCTGGCAGACCTCCGCCATCAGGAGGTCGATGGGAACTCCGCACGCGAGCGCCCAACCGTGCCCGCGGTAGGTAGCCACGACGCGGTCCCCATCCTCAAGCGCCGCCAGCGCACCCACAGGCACGGCCTCCTGGCCCGCGCAGAGGTGGATTGAACCCGCAAACACATCTGCCCTTCGAAGCTCGAGCGCGCGCTCCTCGAAGCGGCGGATGGTGAGCATCGACCGGTACGCCTCGAGCAGCTCGGTGGGCGCCAATTGCGAGACCGCCATTGCCGCCGTCCACCGTATCCGGCGCAAACCCGCTAAGTCAAATAAAAAGATTCAGTTCAGATGGTGCGATCTGGCTCGCCCGCCATCTGGAGTACCGCGGCGAGGTAGACGTCGCGGTTCGCCTCGAAGCGGGCCTTGGGCGCCGACAGGGCCAGTGCGTAAGGCGCCGCGCCGCGGGCGAGTGGCGCGGCAAAGCAACAGACCCCCTCGTGAAACTCCTCGTTGTCGCTCGAGTAGCCGGCCTGCCGGATCCGCTCGAACTCGGCGAGCAACTCCCCGCGCGACGTGATCGTGTGCCCGGTCATGCGCGTGAGCGGGTTCGCCGCGAGATAGCGCTCGCGCGCGTCCTCGGGCGCGAGCGCGAGCAACAGCTTGGCGCTCGCACGGGCGTGGCCGTGCTCGATGGGGCCGATCGGGCTGTTGGCGACTGATACCTGATGGTGCCCGGGGACGCTGCAAAGCAGGACGAGCTCCGGGCCTGAGCGCCCGGCAACGTAGGCGGTCTCCCCCGTCCGCTGCGCAAGCGCGCGGGCCAGCGGGAGGAAGTCATCCGGTACGACGTGGCGCTCGAAGCCCTCGGCGATTGCACCGGCCCCGATGCTGATCCGGTAGCGCCGGTCGGCACCCGCCGCGATGTAGCCCACCGCCGCCAGCGTCTGGACCAGGTGGTAAGTGGTCGCTCGGCTGAGCCCCGTTGCCGTGCTCAGCTCCTGCGCGGTGAGGCCCGCCGGACTGCGCGCGATCTCGTTAAGAAGGGCGGCGGCGCGGGCCACCGACTGGATTCTCGGCTTGACCGCGCTCGCGGCGGTCACCGTCTCCTCCTGGATCGCCATTTGTCATACGCTAGCACCATATGAACAGGCCTCCCCGCAGGACGAGAAGCGGCCCGGTGAAGGTCGGCTTCCTGGGAGCTGGGAACGTCCTGCCCGCATATCTCCAGGCGCTGGACGGGCTGGTCGGCCGCGGCCGCGCCGAGGCGGGCCCGGTGGTGGCCCGTTCCGAGGGTGCGCGAGCGCGGCTCGCGCGGTTGCGCCCGACGCTGCCCGCGGTGGCCGGCGTAGACCAGCTGCTGGCCGATGAGGACGTGGAGCTCGTCGTCGTCCTAACCCCACCGGCGACGCACGCCGAGCTCGTGGGCAGGGTGCTCGCCGCCGGCCGCCACGTGGTCTGCGAGAAGCCGCTGGCGCACGATGTCGAGACCGCACAGGGCCTGTTTCGCGCGGCCGGCGAGGCCGGCCTGCTGCTGCTCGCCGCGCCGTTCGTCCACCTGAGCCGGTCGCTCCGCCGCCTCTGGGCGGTGGTGGCGGACGGTGACATCGGGGAGGTGCACGCGGCGCGGGCGCACTACGGCAACCCGGGCTCCACCTGGGCGCGCTGGTACCACCAGGAGCCGCTCGCCACGCTCGGGGATGTCGGCATCTACAACCTGAAGAGCCTCGCGGCGCTGCTGGGCCCGGTCAGAGAGGTCACGGCGGTGTCGGCGACCGCGCGCCCGATGCGCGATGGCGGCGAGGGCACGTACGCGGTCACCGACCCCGATACCTGGCAGCTCGTGCTTCGCCACGAGCAGGGTGCGCTGTCCTCGATCCTGGCCTCGCACGTGACGGTCGCATACCGGCGTCCGGCCATCGAGCTGTACGGCACCGCCGGCACTGCCAACATGACCGGCGACGACTGGGATCCGCACGGGCTCGAGGTTTGGCGCGAGGGCGCCGCAGCCTGGGAGCTGCGCGAACCGGACGATGCCACGTGGCTCTGGAGCGCCGGTCTCAACGAGGCCGTCGAGTCACTCCTCACGGGGCGGCCGCCGCTCGACAACCCCGAGCTCGACCTCCACCTGATCGAGGTGATCGCCGCTGCCGGCGCCAGCGCGAGCGCGGGCGCACCGATGCCCGTGCAGAGCCGCTTCGAGCGGTGGACGGCGCTCCGTCTCGAGTCAGATGGACCTGATCACCACGTTCACGACCGCACTCGCCCGGTCGAGGAACAATGAGCTAGAGCCAGAGGGGTTGCTCGACGCCCGGTGCACCGCGCGAGAGCGCAGCGGTCAGCGGCGGGGAACCCACACCGGCTGGACCCCCTTGGCCGTGAGCGTACGCACGAGCCGGCCGGTGGCGGTACTGAAGATGGCGATGGGTCCGCCGGCCTCGTCGTCCGGCGCCCGGCTGGCGGCCACGAAGCGCCCGTTCGGCGACCCGGCGGGACTCCACAGGTCGCGTCCCGGGTCAGAGGCGACAAGGCGCGCGTCATCATGAACTCATCCGCGGCCCGTCCGAGGAGATCACGCGATGCCCGCCCTCCAGCTGACCGGCTTCGGCGAGCCGGCCGAAGTCGTAACGCTTGTTTCCCAGCCGGCGCTCGTTGCGCGTCGCGACGAGGTGGTCGTTGCGCTGGAGGCCGCACCCGTCCATCCCTCGGACATCCACCTGATCCGAGGCTTCTACGGGGTACGTCCGCACCTGCCGGCGCCCCTTGGTGCCGAGGGGGTGGGGAAGGTCGCGGCGGTGGGGCCCTGTGCCGACCAGGCGCTCCTCGGGCACCGCGTCGCGATCCTGCCGACGTATGAGCAGGGGACGTGGGCTGACCATGTCGTGGTTGCCACTCGAAATATCGTGGCGGTCAGCGACGACGGCGACCCGCGGCAGTTGTCGATGATCGGGGTGAACCCGATGACTGCGCTCCTGCTCCTGCGTTTGTTCGGGCCGCTTTCCGAGGGCGACTGGATCGCGCAGACCGGAGCGAACTCCGCGGTGGGCCAGTACATCATCAGCCTCGCCGAGCGCGCCGGTGTTCACACGCTCAACGTGGTGCGCAGCCAAACGGCCGCGATGCAGGTCAGCGTCACGGGCGGCGACCGCATTGTGATCGACGGCGATGACCTGCCGGCCCAGTTGCAGGATGTGCTCGGCAGGCAGGAGCTGGCCCTCGTGCTCGACTCGATCGGCGGGCCGGTCGTAACGCACCTCGCCCACCGGCTTCGCTTCGGGGGCAAGGTCGTCAGCTTCGGCGCGCTCAGCGGCCAGCCGACAGCGCTCGATGTCCGCGAGGACCTGATCTACCGGAATGTCAGCCACCACGGCTTCTGGACGTTCAATTGGCTCGCGCGGGCGCCACGTGCAGAGATCGACGCGGCCTACCAGGAGATCGTCGCGCTCGTCACCAGCGGCGAGCTGACCGCCGACATCGATTCAACCTTCCACCTCGAGCAATACGCCGACGCGCTGAGCCGCGCCGAGCAATCTCAGCGCCACGGCAAGGTCCTGTTCGTCTTCGGCGACTGACTCAGCACTGCTACTGGTTGCCCGTCGGCTCGGGGGTTGGTCGGTGTGAGCCAGAGCCCAGATGGGGGATTGCTCGCCAGATGGCGTGGGGGATGCTCGACTTGCCGCGCTGGTGTCGTCGGTCTAGGGAGGGCTCTTGGGCGTACCGCGATCGGTGCAGCGCGCTGCCGCGAGTAGGCCGAGCGCGGTAGCCCATGGGACGGATCCGGCGTGGTCCACTCGAAGGCGGCGAACCCCCTTGCCCCGGCGACAACGCGTCAGTTCGATTCGATCAGCGACGTCGCGACGCTCTTGACCACGTCGCTCGGAATCGCGAAGCCGATGCCAGGCGCCTGGCTGTCGGCGAACTCGGGATCGAGGGCGGTGAGGGTCGGGATCCCGATCACCCGACCGGAGAGATCAACGAGGGCGCCGCCGGAGTTCCCGGGGTTGATATCGGCGCTCGTCTGGATCAGCGCCGAGAGGTCCACGCTCTGCGACTCGGCGACTCTGCGGTTGATCGACGACACGATGCCGTCCGTGACGCTGGAGCGCAGGCCGAGCGGGTTGCCCATCGCAAGGACCGTCTCGCCAACCTGCACGTTGCCCGACTCCCCGAACTGAGCGGGCTCGGGCGTGGCGCCGCTCATGCGCACGACCGCTATGTCGTGGGAGGTATCAAGGCCGACGAGGCTTGCGGAGTTCTTGGCACCGTTGAACAGGGTGACCGTGCACGAGCGCGCGCCATCGAGAACGTGCGCGTTGGTGACCACGTCGCCGCGTCGGTCGTACACGACCCCCGATCCGAGGCTCGACCCGCACCGCATCTGCACCACCTTCGGCGAAACGTCCTTGACGACCTCGACGACCTGCGCCTGCGTCGCGGTGGCGGAAGCGGAAGCGGTGGGGGTCACGGAGCCCTGGCTCGACGGCTGGTCGTTGCAGGCCGTCATGCCGGCGACGCCGGCGAGCGCCAAGGCGGCGACTGCGGCTGTTCTCTTCATGCCTGAGATGCTGCGGCACGCGAGCGCGCTTGTCGTCAGCCTGCGGGCCACACCTTGCGCTCCAACCCCGGGTGTACGGCGAATCCGCCCTACCGGCGGCGCGGTAGCGGAAAATGCAGTCCCTGGCCTGACGACAAGTCCGCCGCCGAGGGCGAGCATTTCGGTCCATGCGGGTATTAGTGGTCGAGGACGCGGCCCGGCTCGCCGGCCAGATATGCCGGGGCATCCGCGAGCGCGGTCTGCCGGCCGACGTGGCCGCCAAGGGCGAGGACGCGCTGTGGATGGCGCCGTCGACGCCGTACGCCCTGGCGCGGCGCCGGCCGGTCGATCGCGAGCCCGTCCTGCGCGTGGGCGACATCGAGCTCGATCTCGCCGCGCGCCCGCGTGAGCCGGGACGGCCACGAGATCTCCCTGTCGGCGAAGGAATTCCAGCTGCTCGAGGTCTTCATGCGGAACCCCGATCAGGTGCTCGACGCGGATGACGCCGGTACACGCATCCTGTAGCCAGATCCGCGCCCGGCTGATCCAGCTCGCGCGCGAGCGTGTGGCCGCCGAGCACATCGGGCTGGGCGCCAACCGGGCCTACATGGACGACCTCGAGGATGAGATCGCGACGTATCGGCGCGCTCTCGCGGTCGCCGTCGTGGCCGAGATCGCGGTGCTGCGCGGCGCGCTGTTCGGGCGCCAGTCCGGCTAGCGCGCCGCCGCGCCGCGACAGCTCGCGCCGCTGCAGGTGGCCAGCCCGCGCAGGCCGCGGTGCAGCCTCGCTCGCACGCCGCGGAACGCCGGGTCGGCGTGCAACGAGCGCAGCTCGTCGGGGTTCACCCCCTGTAGAGCTCGCCGGGGTTCACCCCCTGTCGTAGAGCTCGCGCGCGCCGCCCGCGGAAATCCCGCGATCGCGGCCGCCGTGGCGGCGGCCAGACTGCTCCAGCTCACCGCCGGCGCGTGCCGCGCCGGAGAGGACCACGGCGCGAGCGGACCCTATGCCGGGCTCGGCCGCGGCGCCACTCGGCGATGGTCATATGCGCCGGGATCGTCGACTCGATCAGCACGACGCAATCGCGCTCGAGCAGGTCTGAGATCGATGGCATCGGGCACCGTGCCTCAGTTCAGCGCGAGCAGCGCCGGATCGACCTGCGGAGCGGGGCCCGGCAGCACCCCGGTCCTGCGCGGATGAACCAGCCCGCTCTCGTACGCGAGCGCGACGAGCTGCGCACGGTCGCGCGCGTCGACCTTGCGCAGCGCGCGGCTGACATGCGTTTTGGCGGTCGCGATGCTGATCACGAGCTGCTCCGCGATCTCCTGGTTGCTGAGCCCACGGGCGACCAGCGCCATCACCTCGCGCTCGCGCGCGGTCAGCTCGTCAAGCTCCTGCGGGCTGGGCCGGTAGGTGTCCGGCTGAGCCGCCACCTCGGCGATGAGCCGCCGGGCGATTCCGTGCGACAGGAGCGCGTCGCCGCGGGCGACCGCCCGTACGGTCTCGAGCAGCTCTGAGGCCCGCGTGTCATTCACGATGAAGCCGCTCGCGCCCGCGCGCAGCGCTCCGAAGACGCAGTCGTCGTCGTCGGAGGAACTGAGCACGATCACCTCCACGCCGCCGAGCGCGGGATCGGCCACGATCCGCCGCGTCGTCTCGAGCCCGTCGGTACCCGGCAGCGCCAGGTCGATCAGGAGGACATCGGGGCGCTCCAGGTGGGTCAGCGCGAAGGCCTCGTCACCATCGGCCGCCTCACCCACGACCGTCATGTCCTCCTGGGCGTCGAGAAGGGCCGTGAAGGCGCCCCGGACGAGGGTGTGGTCTGCTGCGATTGCGACGCGGGTCTCTGGGCCGGGCTCGTTCATCCTCTTCCCTTTCGACGGAGTGCGAGAAACGATCCCGGCTCGCACCGCGCTTGTCTGCGCAGGTAGCGTCCAACTTGGGGCCGCGTTACTGCCCGCATCGATCTGGGTGGTAGCGCGGATGCACGAGCACGCGGGCGCTGCCATGCTGAGCCGTGATGCGCTCACTGCTGGTCGACGACAGCTCACGATTTCTCTCGGCGGCGCGCGAGCTGCTGGAGGGTCAGGGCATGGAGGTCGTCGGCGTGGCGTCCACGATCGAGGAGGCCGCGCAGCTCGCGCGCTCGTTGCGCCCGGACGTCTGCCTCGTGGACATCGACCTGGGCGACGAGAGCGGGTTCGACCTGGCGCTTCGGCTCGCGGAGTCCGGGGACGACTCGCCGCGGGTCATCCTCATCTCGGCCTATCAGGAGCGGGACTTCGCGGACATGATCCCCGACAGCCCCGCCATCGGGTTTCTAGCCAAACCGGCCCTCTCCGCCGAGCGTATCCGCGCGATGCTCGAGGGCTAGCGCGTCTCCAGGAAGGCGAGCGCTGCAAGGACCCGTCGATGGTCGTCGTGGGTCTCGGGCAGCTGCAGCTTCAAGAGGATGCTGTGAACGTGCTTCTCGACCGTGCGGTCGGTGACCCACAACCGGCGGCCTATGCCGGCGTTGGAGCGCCCTTCCGCCATCAGCGCAAGCACCTCGCGCTCCCGCGGCGTGAGCTCCGCGAGCGGATCGTCCTTGCGTCGCGCGTTCACGAGCTCCTGAACGAGCCCCGGATCCACCACCGAGCCGCCCTCGGCGATCCGGTCGAGGCTCTCGAGGAAGTGGGTCACGTCGGTCACGCGGGTCTTCAGCAGGTAGCCGGTGCGGACCCCGCTGGCGAGCAGCTCCATCGCCTCCTCGACGGCCACGTGAGCCGACAGCACCAGGATGCCGATCTGCGGATGCTCCGCTCGAATCACGCGAGCGGCATCCAGACCCTCGGTCTCGTGGTCGGGCGGCATGCGGATGTCCACGATGACGAGGTCCGGCTGATGCCCGCGTACGAGCTCGAGGAGCTCCGTCGCGTCACCGGCTTGGCCGACGACCTCGAACCCGGCTTGCTCGAGCAGACTCGCGAGCCCCGCCCGAAGGAGGACGTCGTCATCGGCGAGCGCGATCCGCGTCGTGGGCATCCGCGCGATTATCGAGGACGCGACCCTCAGTTGCCGAGATGTCGGGTGGCCTGACCCGGCAGGGACGTCGGCTCAGCCGGCGAAGCCCGGCTCACCGGAAAGCGGAAGCTCGACGCGAACCGCCGTGCCTGCGTTGGGGGAGCTCTCCACCGCGATCTGACCGCCGAGGGCCTCGGCGCGATCCTTGAGGCCGACGAGCCCCGACCCGCGCGTTAGGTCGGCGCCGCCGACGCCGTCGTCGCGGACGCAGACGCGCAGGACGCCATCGAGGGCCTCGACCTCCACGGTGACGGACTCTGCGCGCGCGTGCTTGGCGGCGTTCGTCAGCGCCTCCGACACGACGTAGTACGCGCCGACCTCGATGGGCTCCGGAAGCCGGCCCTCCGCACGCAGGTCCAACTCGACTGGGACGCTGGAGCGGCGTGCCAGCGTCTTCAGGGCCGGAGCGAGCCCGCCCCGCGACAGGATCGTCGGGTGAATGCCGCGCGCCATCTCCTGCAGCTCCTCGAGCGCGTCTTCGATCTGAACGACAATCTCCTCGAGCGTCGCGTGGAGCTCGGGTGGAACCGCCGCCTGAGCGCCTCGCAGCTGCAGAGCGACTGAGATCAGCCGCTGCTGGGCTCCGTCGTGGAGATCGCGCTCGATTCGGCGCCTCGTCTCGTCGGCGGTGGCGACGACGCGCGCGCGCGACGCCCTCAGCTCGACCTGGCTCGCGGCGTTGGCGATCGCGGTACCCACGAGCTCCGCGAAGCCGCCGAGGCGCTCCTCCGTGCCGGGCGGTGGGGGCTCGTCGCCGGTCGACACCACGCTGATCCCTCCCCACATGCGGCCCTCGACGGTGATCGGCGCTGCGACGGCGGAGCGGACCCCGAACTGAGCCGCAAGCGCGCTCGAGGCGCTGGGCTCGGGGTACGGGTCGATCCGGACTGGACCCCCCGTCTCTCGCAGGACCCGGGTGAGCGGGCTTTCCGCCATGGGATTCCGAACTTCGGACGGCAGCGGGTCGCCGGTTGCCGTCCACCTGGCCACGACGGTCACCGCGTCGTCAGGGTCATGGCGAGTCAACGCCGTGATGTCCGCCGACAGCAGCCGGCCGACCTCCTCGGTTACCGTGGCGAACACGACCGGCGGCGGCGCCGCGCGCGCGACGAGCGTCGCCACGCGGCGCAGAGCAGCCTGCTCGTCTGCCACCCGGCGCAGCTCCTCGCGCGCCTCCGCGTTGGCGATCGCCGTGGCCGCCAGCTCGGTGAACTCGGCGATTCGCGACTCCGTGTCGCGGGGGAACCCCGCCTCGCGTGTCGCGGAGGCGGCTATCACCCCCCACGTGCGTCCGCCGACGACGATCGGGCAGCCGACCGACGACCGGATGCCCAGCTCCTGGGCCTCGCGCGCGATCGGACCGAACGCGCCCACGAAGCTGTCCACGCGGGCCGGTCTACCGGTCTCGTGAACCTGCGCGGCGATGCTCGCCCCCTCCAGGGCGAAGCGAGTGCCGACGGCCAGGCGCGCCTCGCCGCTGCGGCTCCAGGCGGCGATCGCTGTGACCGTGTGATCGGGCTCGAAGCGCTCCATGCGAGCAAGCTCGGCGTCGCACTGCAACCCAACCTCGCGTGTGACCGCCTCGAACACGTCCGCCGTCGCCCCGCCGCGCGCCACCAGCGTCGCGACTCGCCGCACGGCCGCCTGCTCGCCGGCGAGCGTGCGCAGCTCCATCTGCGCCTGCTCGGCCTCCCCGGCCCGCAACTGCGCCTCGCGCGCGCGCTCGGTCGCACGTCGCGCGAGCTCGCTGACCACGTACGCACTCACGAGTGCGATCACCAGCGCCGCCGCGGTATCCGATTCGGCGACGTGGAAGCTGTGCGGGGGCTCGGTGAAGAAGTATGCGAACGTCAGGTACGACGCGACGGCGACGATCCCGGCGATGAAGAAGCCCCAGCCGACTGCGACCGGGAGGATCGCGAAGAGGTAAAGGCCAGTGAGGCCGAGTGGATTGACGGAGCCCTTCAGCGCCGCGATCAGAAGGCTCACGGCCGTGATCGCGATCGCACCGACGATCAGGCCGGTTACCGCTCGGCGCACGGTCAACCCGCGTTCCATGCCCGCGCCAGGAAGCCCACGTGGCATCCGCGCAAAGGTACTCGCGCCCGGCTCTCCGGGCCCGCCCGTCTACGGGCGCTGCGGATCGCTCAAGGCCGGGCCGGTACAACCTGCGGCGCGCCGACGGATGAAATCCTGAGCCGGCGCTTGGCGTCGTCGCGCCCGAGCAGCAAGACCACCAAAGCCGCGACTCCGGTCGGCACCGTTGCGGGCAGCATGTCGGCGACCAGAAAGAACAGACCATTGGCGGACGCGAGGACCGTGACGAGAGCAGCTGCGGTCAGCTGCCGCGCGTGGCCGGCGAGGGTGGCGCCGAGCACGGCGGCCAGCACGAGGTCGGGATAGTCCCTGTTCATCGAACCGACCTGGGCGCGGTGGAACTCGGGCAGCGGGCTGTGCGAAAGCGCGTCCTCCAACAGGCCGGCGGCCGGCTGGCCGACGCCCGTGGCCAGCAGGGCCACGTCCACGACGCACATGGCGCAGATCCCGGCCACCAGCCAGGGGAGCGGAGTCAGGCGGACCAGCGCCGCCGCCACGCTCAGGCATCCGAGCGCCGCTACGCAGGTGGTCGCGAACTGCGCCGCCGAGCCCGGCATCGAGAGCGCGACCACACCCAGCAGCGACAGAGCCGCGATCCAGGCCGGGCGCGAGCCGCGTACGACCCACAGGACGGCCAGACCCGCGAGGATCGGCGTCGTCACCGCCGCGAGGGCAGCGAGTCCGGTCGCGCCGCCCGGGATATCGAGCACGCCGAACGTCCCGATGATCAATGCGCCGGGCAACAGGAGCGCCCACGCGGGCGACCGCAGGCGCGCCCAGCCCGGCTCGGCCGGACGCGGCAGCAAAACGAGGGCGCCTTGGAGAGCGCCGAGCGTGCAGAACGCGATGATCTCTGCGGGGGGCGGCATCGAGAGTTCGATGGTCCCCGTGCGGCCGCGCCCTGTCGTCGGCCGGCGGGCCACACTTTCCAGTACTCCCGCCGACCGTAGAGCCGCCGGTGCCTACGCCGGCTGGCGTAGGTGCCGGGACTCAGACTCGTCCGGTTGCCGAGCGCTGCCTGCGTGCGAGCGCGTCCACCACGACGGCGGCGAGCAGCACCGCGCCCGTGACCACGTACTGAACCGACGACTGGAGCGCGAGCAGGTCCATGCCGTTGGAGATCGACCCGATCACCACCGCCCCGAGCAGGGCGGTCCAGACGCTGCCGCGGCCGCCGAACAGGCTCGTGCCGGCCACCACCGGGCCGGCGATCGCGAGCAGGAGCAGATTGCTGCCTCCGGACGACTGGTTCACGGCCAGGAGGCGCGACGCGGCCATGATCCCTCCTATCGCAGCCATGCTCGAAGCGAGCATGAAGACGGCCACGCGCACTCTCGAGATCGAGATACCCGCCCGCCTCGCGGCCTCCGCGTTGCCGCCCACCGCGAAGATGTGACGTCCGAAGCGCGTCCGCGTTGTCATGTACTGGAACACGATCACGAAACCGAGCAGGATCAGGCCGGCGAGCGGCACGCCGCGATCGGAGTTCAGCACCGCCACGGTCACGATCGCCACCGCCGCCACGAGGACGATGCGCAGCACGACCGCCGCCAGCGGCAGCGCCGGGAGTCCGGCACGCAAGCGCTCCCGCCTGTGCCAGAGGCGAGCGCCCGCGAACGCGGCGACTCCTACGGCCACGAATATCCAGCCGACCGCGTCGCTGTAAAAGGTGCCGGCCAGGCCCGTGATCTTGGGATCGGTGAGGTTGACCGTCCCCGTGTCGCCGAGCACCGCAAGCTGGAAGCCCTGCCACGCCAGCAGCCCGGCCAGGGTGACGACGAAGGACGGGATCCCGAAGAAGTCGGAGGTGAACCCCTGGATGAGCCCGATTCCCGTCCCGGCGAGCACGCCTGCCGCGATGGCAAGGTACGGGTTCCAGCCGTGCTGAACGCTGAGCACGGCCATGATCGCAGAGCAGAGGCCGCTCACGGCGCCGACCGACAGGTCGATCTCGCCGAGCAGCAGCACGAGCACGACGCCCACCGAGATCAGCCCGACGGCCGTGATCTGCAGGACCAGGTTCGTCAGGTTGGTGGCGGTGAGGAAGCTACTTTCCTCGAGCTGGAAGATCGCCCAGATCACCGCGATCGCGATGACCACCCTCAGTGAGCCGAGGTCACCCTGGAGAAAATGCCGTAGGAAGTCAGTTCGCGGCGTCAGGCGTTTGAGTCGCCCGCCCGCCGGCGGCACGTGCGCTGCCGATCCACCGGTCATGGTTGATCTCCTTCACGGTTGCCGTTTCCTCGCGACACGAGATCCGCCCCGGTGATCGCGGCCACGACCTGATCCTGCGAGACCTCTGCCACCTGGAAGTCACCCGCCTCGTGCCCGAGCCTCAGCACCACGATCCGGTCGGCGACCGCGAAGACGTCCACGAGGTTGTGGCTGATCACCACCACGGCGTGGCCCTGGTCGCGAAGCCGCCTGATCAAGTCGAGTACCTGGGCCGTCTGGCGCACGCCGAGCGCGGCGGTCGGCTCGTCGAGGATCACCACCCGCGGCTCGCCGAGCAGCGCGCGCGTGATCGCCACCTGCTGGCGCTGACCGCCGGACATCGTGCCCACCTCGGCGCGGAGGTCGCTGATAGTCACCGCGAGGCCGCCGAGGAGCTCGTTCGCGCGCAGCTCCATGTCGGTCTCGTCGAGCGAGCGCACCACGTGGCTCGGGCTCGGCACGACCTCCTCGCGCCCGAGGAACAGGTTCTCCACGACGTCGAGGTTGTCGCAGAGCGCCAGGTCCTGGTGGACGGTCGATATGCCGAGCTGTGCCGCGTCGCTCGGCTTTGCGATCGTGACCGGGCGCCCCTCGAACAGGATCCGCCCCGAGTCCTGGCGGTAGATCCCAGAGATCACCTTGACGAGGGTGGACTTGCCCGCGCCGTTGTCACCGACGAGCGCCACCACCTCTCCCGGCCGCACGCTGAAGTCGACGCCGTCGAGGGCGTGAATCGAGCCAAAGCTCTTGGTCACGCCCTCGACCGCCAGGACCGGGCTACTTGATGCCGGCGGCATTGCAGGCGGCGGCGTAGCGGCTCGTGCAGATCTGGGAGGCCGTCCAGAACCCGTCCTTGACGACGGTGTCCTCGACGTTGTCCTTGGTCACCGCGACCGGCGTGAGGATCACCGACGGCACGGTCTTCTGTCCGTTGCGAACCTGCCGGTTGATGAGGCCGGACGGCACCTTCTCGCCCTTGGCGACCGCGACTGCGATCTCGGCGGCCTTCCGGGCCTCCTGCTTGATCGCCTTGTAGACGGTCATGTACTGCTCGCCGATGAGGATCCGCTGGATCCCCGCGAGGTCGGCATCCTGGCCGGTCGAGGGGCGCGTGCTCGGATTGATCCCGGCGCCCTTCATCGCCGCGACCACGCCGCCCTCCATCCCGTCGTTGGCGACATAGGCGCCGGCGAAGCCGTTGGTGCCAAGCGCGGTGATCGCCTGCTGCATCTCGGTCTGGGCCTGATCCGGGCTCCAGTCCGGCGTGTCGTACTCCTTGCCGATCTTCAGGCCGCTCTTGTCGAGGACGCTGTTCGCGCCCTGCTTGAACTGCGCCGCGTTGCTGTCGGTCGGCGCGCCGTTGACCTGGACGATCGTGCCGTTGCTCTGGCCTTCGGAGGCCAGCTTCTTGACCAGGCTCTGCGCCTGCAGCTTGCCAACGCGGATGTTGTCGAACGAGATGTAGTAGTCGACGGGAGCGTTCGTGACCAGCCGGTCGTAGGAGACCACCGGCACGTTCTGCTGGTCGGCCTGCGCGACGATCGAGGCCGCCGAGGCCGCGTCCACCGGATCCAGGACCAGCACGTCGACTCCCCTCGTCAGGGCAGCCTCCGCCTGCTGCTGCTGGGTGTCGGGGTCCTGATTGGCGTTCGCGTAGAAGATGTTGCAGTCGGAGCAGAGCGCCTTGACCCTCTGCTCGAAGTGCGGCTTGTCCTGGGACTCGTAGCGCGGCGTTTTCGACTCCGGCAGCAGCAGCCCGATCGTTCTGCCTCCTCCGCCGGCGCCCCCGCCTCCGTCGTCGTCATCGCCGCCACAGGCGGCCAGAGCGATGCTGGCGCCGACGACGGCCACGGCGGCCAAAGTGATCCAGCGTCCCAAATGCATCCGGCACTCCTTCGATCGGGTCAGGAACTCCGTGATGCCGAATGCTGCGCTCCGCGCTCGCAGTTGTCGTCGGGCCCGAGGTGACTCTTTTGACTGCCGCCACGGTGGTAGGCGGGCTCGGGAGGGCGGCGGGCGCGCTCACGCCCGGGCATCCAGCCCGTGCACGTCTGCGCGAACGACCGCGAGGTCGTCCGCCCTTTCCTCGCGCGCCGTACCGCGGAGGTGGTACCGCGAGGAGCAATCTGCGCGGCCGACCGCTCCTCGGCGGGCGGCAATGGCGCTACAACAACTGTTCGACTGTGATCGGCAACGATCTGATGCGTCGGCCGGTGGCGTGGTACACGGCGTTGGCGATCGCGGCCGACACGCCGACCACGCCGATCTCGCCGATGCCCTTGATACCGAGAGGCCTCGCCGTGTCTGGGGTGCCGACAAAGACCACCTCGATGTCGGCCACGTCCGCGTTGGCCGGAATCAGGTAGTCGGCGAAGGTCGCATTGACGATGCGACCGGTCTCGGGGTCGAGGACGGTCTCCTCGAGCATCGTCATCCCGATGCCCATGACGGCGCCGCCGATGATCTGGCTGCGAGCCAGCTTCTCGTTGAGGACGCGGCCGGCATCGACGGCCGACACGATCCGCGCGACGCGCGGCAGTCCCAGGTCCGCGTCGACGCGGACCTCCGCGAACCACGCCGCGAAAGAGCCGTAGGGCGGCGGGCTCGCACCGTCCGCTTGCGGGTCCCTCTCGCCGGCCGCGGCTAGCTCCGGTAGTCCGTGCCGGGCGAGCATGTCGACGTACGTCTCACCGATCGAGGGAGCATCGATGACGTGGACGGCGCCTTTCGTCGAGGTGACGTCATCCGGACTCCTGCCCCGCAGCGGCGACGACTCGTCGTGGGCGACGAGATCCAGGAACGCACGCAGCAGCTTGCCCACGGCGTCCTGGATGGCGGCGCTCAGCGACGTCGCCATTCCCGACCCGCCTGAGTAGGGCGCGTACGGCAGGTCGCTGTCGCCGATCTCGACCTGTACCTGGTCGACGTCGAGCCCGAGCGATTCGGCCGCGACCTGTGTGGCGATCGTGTATGTGCCGGTACCGATGTCGGTCGCTGCGCTGCGCACATGCGCGCTGCCGTCGCGGCGAATCGACACGGTTGCCTCACAGCGTGCCTGGCCTGACGCGAACGTGACGCCGGCCATGCCGTAACCGACGAGCCGGTTCCCGTCCCGCATCGATCCGATCTCGGGCGTACGCCGCGCCCAGCCGAATCGCTCGGCGCCGACGGCGTAGCACTCACGCAGTGCCTTGCTCGACCACGGGAGACCCGAGTCCGGATGAACCTCGGCGTAGTTGCGCAGCCGCAGCTCGATCGGGTCGATGCCCAGTGTGTAGGACAGCTCGTCGAGCGCGGATTCCAGCGCGAAGTGGCCCTGGGCCCTGCCGGGGGCACGCATCCAGTAAGGAGTTGGGATGTGCAGCTGCACCCGCCGGTCGTGTGCCTCCACGTTTGGGCAGGAGTACGCGTTGCTCGTGACCTGCGTGACGGGCTCGAAGCCCCCGTCGCCCAGCGCCCCGAGCGTCGCGGTGGACTCGTGATCGGCTGCCACCAGCCGGCCATCGCGGGTGGCACCGAGCCGCACCCGTTGCCGTGTCTCCGGCCGGTGGCCGACGGAGGTGAACATCTGCGGCCGGGTCAGCACCAGCTTGACCGGGCGACCGACGACCCGGGCCGCGAGCGCGGTCAGGATCACATGCGGCCAGGCGCGCAGTGCGGCCCCGAAACCGCCTCCGAGGTACGGAACAAGAACCCGGACGTCGGTCTCAGGCAGCTCGAACGCCGTTGCCAGGGCTACGCGCGTACTCATCGGGTCTTGATTCGTGTCGTGGACGGTGAGCCGATTACCTTCCCAGCGGGCCACCGTGGCGAAGAGCCCCATCGGATTGTTGGTCACCGCCGCCGTCGTGAAGATCTCGTCGTAGACCACCTCGGCGGCGGCCAGCGCGGCGCTGACATCACCGCGGTCGACGTCCTGGCCCCACCGATCGGGCACGACCGGGGCGCGGGGATCGTCGATCCTCAGCACCGGAACAGCCTCTTCGTACTCGATCTCGACCAGCCGCGCCGCGGCCGCCGCCTGTTCGCGCGTCCGCGCCACCACGACGGCCACATGCTGGCCCCGGTACAGAATCCGGTCGTCCTTCAACGGGGGGGCCGTAGGCGAGGGGTCGAACCGGGCAGTAGGTCCCGCGACGAGAGCAGGTGCGTTCTCGTGCGTGATCACCGCGAGGACGCCCGGCGCGGCCTCCGCCTTCGCTACGTCGATGCCTTTGATGCTGCCGGCCGCGATCGTGGACTGCACCAGGACGGCATGTGTGAGATCGGGAAAGGTGTAATCCGACGGGTACCGCGCGGTCCCGGTCACCTTGGGCGGCCCGTCGACACGGTCGACGGGATCACCGATGATCGTCTCGCGTGTGGCGGTCGTCATGACCGCACTCCCGACACGGTGTGCAGGATCCGGACGATCGTGCGCTCGGCGAGCTCGACCTTGAACGCGGTGCCCGGGACCGTGAACGGATCACCGAGCGCGGCCTGCGCGGCGGCCCGGAACGTCCGGCCGGTGGCGGGTGCGCCGTGTAGAACCTCCTCGGCTTCGAGAGCCCGCCACGGCATCGTCCCGACACCGCCGAGAGCGAGGCGAGCGCGCACGATCGTGCCGTCTTCGATCAGCAGCGCAGCGGCAGCGGAGGTGAGCGCGAACTCGTAGGAGGCTCGGTCGCGCACCTTCAAGTAGCCGGACCGCGTGCCGACCGGCAGCAGCGGTATCCGTATCCGCGTGATGAGCTCGCCGTGCTGGAGCACGTTCTCGATGTCCGGCCGTTCCCCTGGTAGAACGTAGAAGTCGGTCAGCGGGACGCTGCGCGATCCATCGGCCCCCTGGATGTCTACGAGGCTGTCGAGGGCGACGAGCGGCACGCACAGGTCCGAGGCGTGTAGGGCAATGCAGTGCTCGCCGGCGCCCAGGATCGCGTGCATCCGTGCCGGACCACGCAGCGCCGCGCATCCAGACCCCGGAATGCGCTTGTTGCATGCCGGCACCGTCGGGTCGCGGAAGTAACGACAGCGCGTGCGCTGCAGGAGGTTCCCGCCGATCGTCGCCATGTTCCGCAGCTGCGGCGAGGCACCTGCGAGCAGCGCCTCGCGGACGAACGGCAGTCGCTCCCTCAAGGTCGGGTCCGCGGCGAGCTCGTTCATCGTGACCAGCGCCCCTACGCGCAACGTGTCCTCGGCGCGGCTGATCCCGCGCAGCGGCAGGCGCGTTATATCGACGAGCCGACCAGGCTCGAGCACCCCGTCCTTCAAGACGAGGTCGACCTCGGTCGTGCCGCCGGCGAGGTACTCAGCCTGGGGATCGGCACTCACCAACGCCACCGCCGCGTCCACGTCGTCGGCACGGACGTACTCGAAGGGTCGCATCGCTAGTCGCTCCCTTGCTCGGCGACCTCTCGGATCGCGGCGACGATGTTCGGATAGGCGCCGCAACGACACAGGTTGCCGCTCATGAACTCGCGGATCTCCTCATCCGAACCCGCTCGTCCCTCTTCCAGCAGCGCGACCGCCGACATGATCTGCCCCGGCGTGCAGTAGCCGCACTGAAAGCCGTCATGGCGGATGAACGCCTCCTGCACAGGATGCAGCCCCCCGTCACGCGCCAGGCCTTCGATCGTGGTCACCTCCCGGCCGTCGCACTGCGCGGCGAGCGTCAGGCACGACAGCACGCGCTTACCGTCAAGCAGCACCGTGCAGGCGCCGCAAGCGCCCTGGTCACAGCCCTTCTTCGTCCCCGTCAGGTCGAGGACGTCGCGCAGCGCGTCCAGGAGCGTGACGCGACTATCCAACCGCAAGCGCCGAGCGCTCCCGTTGACCCGCAGCATCACATCCACATGGGTGGACACCGGCGTTGCACCGATCGCTGTCTGTCTGGCGGTCATGTCGTTCTTGTCGCCGTGGCGCCAAAGCCGGCGAGGACGAAGCGCACGCCGGTCATCTGCTCCGAGACCTCCCAGAGCCGCCGCGCCACGTTCTCGTCCTGCGCGGCGCGGTTCGGCGACACGCGCTCCGGGTGGCCGCGCTGCTCGAGGAAGCCGTCCGGCCCGACAAAAGTGCCGCCCTCGAGGCCGGGCTGGGTGGCCGCGTAGAGCGTGGGCAGCGCACCCATCTCGGCGCTCTGCGCGATGACCCGGTTGAGGACGCGCATCACGAGCCGGTCCACGAGCGGCGGCCCGGCGAACTGCAGGTTCGTGTCCGCGTAGCCGGGGTGTGCGCCCAGGCTCTTCGCGGTGGAGCCCGCGGCGCGCAGGCGCCGCTCGAGCTCCAGCATGAACAGCAGGTTGGCGAGCTTCGACTGCGCGTAGGCGCGCCAGCGGAAGTAGCGCCGCTCACCGCCCAGGTTGTCGAACGCGATGCGGCCGATCCGGTAGGCCGGGCTGCTCGACAGCGTGATCACCCGGGCATCGTCGCGTCCCTCCATCATCCCGATCAGCAGCCCGGTGAGCGCGAAGTGGCCGAGGTGGTTCGTGCCGAACTGGAGCTCGAAACCGTCGGCCGTGCGGCGCCGCGGCGTGGCCATGACACCGGCATTGTTGATAAGGAGATCGAGCCTCTCGTGAGCGTCCCGGAAGCGCTCCGCGAACGCCCGCACGGAGTCCAGGCTCGCGAGATCTAGCTCCTCGAGCTCGAGCTGCGCACCCGGCACGGCGGTCTCGATTGCCCGCCGCGCGCCCTCGCCCTTCTGGCGGCTGCGGCAGGCGAGCACCACGCGCGCGCCCGCCCGCGCGAGCGCGCGCGCCGTGACCTCACCGAGGCCGCTGTTGGCCCCCGTGACCACCGCCAGCCGCCCGCTCTGGTCCGGGATCCGCTCCGCGGTCCACTTCTCCATGCGGAAGCTCTCTTCAGGACTGTCGGCGGACTCTGGCGGCGGTCCGTCAGGTCCGGGACTCCAGAAGCGCGACTCGACCGGCGAGCGCGGCTGAGAGGAAGACCACCGCGCCGACCTCGAAGATCGCAGCGAGGGCGATCGGCGTCCGGAAGCCGACTTCCTGCCAGCCGAACAGCCCGGTGCCGTAGCTGATGACGAGGCTGATGAGCGCGACCGCCGAGATCACGACGCCCGCCAGCGCGGCCACCGCTCGCGTCCTCGGGTAGGCCAGGCCCGCGATCGTCAGGAGGCACGCGGCCGCGTTCGCGAGGAACAGCGGGCCGATCCAGCTCACCTCGTGGAAGAGCGAGAAGTACTGTTGGACGTGCACCGTGCCCTCGCCTACGAGCAGGAGCGCTCCGATCGCGTAGGCCACGGGCACGGCCGCCGCATCGGCGGCCGTGCCCCGCGAGAGCCAAGTGGCTGAACTAGTAGCCATTTCCGCCCCCGGTCCCGCTGGAGGCCTGGGTCGTGATCGCGTCCCCGGCCGGGGACATGACGTACCAGGGGGCCCCGAATGCGTCGACGGCCTGCCCGTTCGTGTCACCGGCGCTGGTGTCGTCCGCGAAGAGATAGAGCGGGTGACCGTTGTAGGTGACCTGCGCCTTCCCGTCGGACCGCGGCGTCGTTCCGAGCATCGAGGCATTCACGCCTTTTCCGGCCTTCGGCTTGCCGCTCACGCGGACCGGGGGCCAACTCGTGGCGCAAGCGCCCGAGCACGTGCTCTTGGTGCCCGTGTCCTGCTGGAACAGGTAGATCGTGCGGCCCTGCGAGTCGACGAGGATGTTGCCGAGGCTGCTGCTCGCGACGCCGACGGTGGCCGAGCCTCCGTTCTGGGTCTTGGGCGCCGACGAGGCCGCTGTGGCATCGCCGTTGTCGTTGTTGTCGCCACAGCCGGCGACCGCCAGCGCGACCAGCGCGACGGCCGCCAGGGCGGCCAGGAGGGGGATGGATCTGGTTCTAGCCATGGGTTACATGCTGGTCCTGGAACCCGCGCCTGTCGTCGGCACACGGGTGACTCTTTCGCCTACGCCCACCGGCGATGGACGCGCACCGCCGTAAGGCAGCTGCGGTACGCGAAAGAGCCTCCCCGGGGCTGACGACAAGTGTGCGCGCGCCACGCAACATCGGTCGCCGCATGAAGCTCGAGGTCGTCGACGCGCCCGGATTCGTCTCGGATCGAATCGAGGAGCTGCCGGGAGGTGGCGTCAGGATCGGCGCCGCGGTTAGCACCAGCGAGCTGGCATCCGATGCGCGGATCAGGGAGCGCTACCCGGTGGTCTCCCAGGCACTGCCCTGCGGCGCCTCCGGCCAACTCCCCGTCGCCGCGACCACCGCGGGCAACCTGCTCCAGCGCACGACGGCGGCGGCGGGTCACGGCCGCGACCTCGCGATCCTAGGTGCATCCGACGCGTGCGTGGCCGCCCACCCGTCGGACCTGGCCGTCGCGTTCGCCGCGCTGGACGCCGTCGTGCACAGCGCGGGGCCGGACGGGGAGCGGGTCATTCCGATGACCGAGCTGCACCGGCTGCCTGACCGGGAGGCCGGGCGCGACACCGTGCTTCGGCACGGCGAGTGGATCACGGCTGTGGATCTTCCGCCGCTCGCAATCGCGGCGAACTCGCGCTACTGCATGGTGCGCGACGGGGTCTCGTCTCAGCTCGCAATGGTGTCCGTGGCCGCCGCCCTCGAGGTCACCGACGGGGTGGTTCGCGACGTGCGCGTCGCGCTCGGAGGCGTGGCGCCCAAGCCCTGGCGCGCCGCGAAGGTGGCCGACGCGCTGCGGGGCGCACCGGCAACCGCGGCGAGCTTCCATCGCGCCGCGGAGGCCGAGCTCGCCCCAGCACGGCCGCTGCGGCACAACGGCTTCAAGGTCGCGATTGCATGCAACCTCATCGTCCGCACGCTGGGACTCCTGCGATGAGCCGGCGCCCGATCTACACCGCGGAGGCACACGTCACCGGCGGGCGGGCCGAAGGTCACGGTGCTACCTCGGACGGTGCGCTCGAGGTGGATCTCCGCCCGCCGCTGGAGATGGGTGGCAGCGGCGGCGGCACCAACCCGGAGCAGCTGTTCGCGGTCGGCTACGCCGCATGCTTCGAGAGCGCGCTCGGCGGAGCGGCGCGGCGGCGCAGGCACGAGTTGGGCCAGGTCGCGATCGACTCGAAGGTGATGCTCGTTCCCACGGCCGACCGGGGCTTCACGATCGCCGTCGAGATGACCGTCTCCCTGCCCTCGGTCGACGACCCGGACACGGCCGCGGAACTGGTGCGCGCGGCGCACCAGCTGTGCCCTTACTCGCGCGCGACGAGCGGCAACATCGACGTCCGGTTCACCGTGAACGGACGCGCCGTCGAGGAAGTGTCACGAAGCCGCGAACCGGTGAAGACGGGCTCGTGCCGGCGCTCGGCGCGCTCGGCGCGCAGCAGCGCGACGGCCGGGACGATCGCCAGGAGCACCAACACGAACGACCACCTGAACGTGTGGGCGAAGGCGGTGGCCAGCGGCTCGCTCAACCGTGCCCGCTCGGCCTCCGGCAGCCGGTCGAGCAGCCGTCCGCCGGCGCCGCCGGGAGCCGCGAAGGCAGCGGCGCCCTCGTGCTGGAGCATCACGGCAAGGAAGGCCGTGCCGATCGAGGCTCCGATCTGCCGCAGCGAGTTGAGCGCGGCTGTGGCGCGCGGCACCTGCGACGACTCCAGCAGCGCGTATGCCGCCGCGGCCGAGGGCTGGATCGATGCGCCGAAGCCCAGGCCGCGCACGAACAGCACGACGCCGAGCACGGCGTAGGGCGTGTCGTCGGTCACGAACGCCAACGGCAGCGTCGCCAGGGCGGCCAGGCAGCAGCCGGCGACCGTCACCGGTCCGCCGCCGATGCTGTCTGTCAGACGGCCGCTGATCGGCAGCATCGCAGCCGCGCCGAGCCCCTGCGGGGCGAGCAGGAGGCCGGCCATCAACGCGCTCTCGCCGCGGGCGACCTGGTAGTAGAGCGGGAGGACCAGCAACGTCCCGAACAGGGCTCCCGCGAGAAAGAACGTGGCGGTGGCGGCGGCGCGGAAGCCGCGTGAGCGGAACAAGCTCACCTCGATCAGCGGCCGCGGTACGCGCAGGCTGTGCCAGGCGAAGAGCGCCACCAGAACGAGCCCTGCGACGATCGGCCCGAGCGAAATCGGATGGCCGATCCCCCCTCGGCTCTCGGTCTCCGAGAGCCCGAAGACGACGCCGGCGAGCCCGGGGCACAGCAGCGCCGCGCCGAGCCAGTCGAACGGGCCGGGGTCGGCCCGGCCCGCGTCTGCATGCAGCAGCCGGACGGCGACCAGGATCGCCACCACCGCGATGGGCACGTTGACGACGAAGATCCACTGCCAGGGCGCGTTGTCGACGATGAGGCCGCCGATGATCGGCCCGAAGATCGGGGCGAGCAGGATCGGCACGCCCATGAGCGCCAGCGCACGGCCGATGCGCCGGGGCCCGGCGCTCTGCGCGACCAGCGTGAAGCCGACCGGAACCAGCAGGCCGGCTCCCACGCCCTGTAGGACCCGGAAGACGATCAGCTCCCCGGCCGACGTCGCGAGCGCGCACAGCGCCGAGCCGAAGGCAAACACGGCGATCGCGGCAATCCAGGTCCGCTTCGAGCCGAAGCGCTCGGTCACCCAGCCCGACAGCGGGAGCACCGTCGCCAGCGACAGCAGGTAGCCGGTGGAGACCCACTGGATCGTGCCCAGCGGTGCATGCAGGTCGTTCGACAGCGTGTCCAGCGCGACGTTGACGATCGTCGTGTCGAGGACCGCCATGATGAGTCCGAGAATCGCGACGCCGGCCACGACGAGTGTGGCCCGGTCGAGTCCCCCCGATACGTCCCTCATGCGTCGGGCGCCAGCATCACGCGGCCGAGGAGCACGAGTGCGGGCACCGCTCCGACCCAGAGAAAGTAGACGAGCCAGTACGCCATCTCGTCAATGCTCCTTGGCGGGCGGCGGTCTGTCGTCAGCTTCTGGCAGTCACTTCGGGGTACTCCCTGAGCGGTACGAGGGCCCGCGAAAGTGTCGACTCCAAGCCGACGACAAGCGTGGCCTCGGCGTCGAACATGCAGCGGTGTCAATGCTCGACTGGTTCTCGAGACGGAAGGCGGCGAAGCGGAGCCCGGCGAAGCAGGCCGACTGCATCGTCGACCAGTTCCTGGAGAGCTACGGCCACTGGCGCGAGGCATGCGAGGAGGTCCGCTGTGCCTACGAGCTGTGGCACAAGTGCACGCCGCGGCACCGCACCGCCGGGTACAAGACATATCTGGCGGCGCTCGACCGGGAGGAGCTCGCGGCGCGGGTGCACTCCCACCAAGCCCAGGAGCTTCGCGCCGCGGGGGCTGAGGAGCAGCCGATGGCCGCCGCCCCTCTCAGCCTGACGGCCTCGGAGAACGTCGCTACGCGGGAGACCACGAGTTAGCCATGTGGTTCGGTGCCCGCCCTGACCCGTATGACGAGGGGTCAGCGCGGGACCGGCTTTACGGCAGCCGCGGAGACGTCAACGCCACACCGACACATGGCCGGCGCTCGGTTCCGCGCGGAGCCTGTCCGGTGGGTCGCCTGCTGGGCGGCCGCTACCGGCTCCTGGAACGCGTCGGCGCCGGCGGGATGGCTGTCGTCTACCGCGCCCGGGACGAGCGGCTGAAGCGCGACGTCGCGGTCAAGGTCATCGGCGAGCGGCTCGCCCGTGACCCGCTGTTCGTCCGGCGCTTTCGCCGCGAAGCGGAGTTGTCCGCGCGCCTGGGGCACCCGAACATCGTCACCGTCCTGGATGCGGGGGTCGTGCCGCAGGACTTCATCGTCATGGAGCTTGTCCAGGGAGTCGACGCCGGAACCCTGCTGGAGAAGGAGGGCCGGCTGACTCAAGGCGAGGCCGTCCATGTCGTCGCCCAGATCTGCGACGCCCTTGCGTACGCGCACGACCACGACGTACTCCACCACGACGTGTCGCCCCGCAACATCCTGCTCAGCTGGCCCGACTGCACGGCCAAGCTCGCCGATTTCGGGCTTGCCTCCGACCCGCTCGACTCCCCCGCTCGGCCCGCCACGGACGTCACGGGAACGCCCGGCTACGTGGCGCCCGAGATCCTCCGCGGCGCCACCCCTTCGCCGAAGTCCGATCTCTACGCGCTGGCCGTAGTCGCGTACCGGCTCCTCACCGGACCGGCGCGGGCGGGCTCCGGCGATCCCGATGCCACGGCTCCCCTCCCCACCGCCTCGCCGCGCATGGCGCCGCTCGCGGAGGCCCGTCCAGGTCTGCCGCGCCGGCTGAGCGAGGCGGTCGAGCGGGCCATGGCCGACGATCCGAAGGCGCGCCAGGACTCGGTTGCGCACTTCCGCACCGAGCTCGTGGGTCAGCCGCGGGGCGCGCTGGGCCAACGGCCCGTCCCCGTGCCGCTCCGGAAGACAGCTCGAGGCGAGCTGCCGAGCGCGGCGTAGGGACGGGCCGCCTCCGAATCGGCTAGTACCCGCCGCCGGAGCTGGTCGAATGGCGGGTGACCTGCTTACCCGCGGGGGACACCGCCCACCAGAGCGCGCCGAAGGCGTTCACACCCTCGCCGTTCGTGTCGCCCGGCTTCGTGTCCTGCGCGAATCCGTAGAGCGGGTGGCCGTTGTAGGTGACCTGTCGCGACCCGTCGTGGCGCCTCGTGGTTCCGATCATCGAGGCGCGCGCGCCGCGACCGGCCGTTGGCTTCCCGCCTGGCCGCAGCGGGGGCCAGAACTCGGCGCACTGGCCGTAGCACGTGCTCTTCGTGCCCCTGTCCTTCTTGAACAGATAGAGCGTGCGGCCATGCGAGTCGACGAGGATCCTGCCCAGGTCGCTATGCGCGACCTTGACCGTCGCCGCCCGCGAGCTCGTGGCCTCCGGCGACGCCGTCGCCGCTCCCGCCGCGACGGCGAGAACGGCTGCGGCCGTGGCGAACATCGGCAGCGCTTTGATGCGAATCATGCGCACTCCTCTGAGTGGGGTTCATGGAGCTCACAAGGGTCCTGCGCGCCGCCCGGGCTGTCGTCGGCCTGGCGGCGACACTTTGACCCGCGCAACTACCCCCAGGGGAGGCCGCGAAAGTGTCGCCCCGGGGCCGACGACAACCGCGCAGCCAACGGGGACCCTTGCGCGATGCTCTCGCTCGAGAAGATCCGAATCGGTCCTCGGAGGCCGGCTGTCCTCTCCATTGCCGGCACCCTCGCTGCCGCGGCCGCACTCGCCGGCTTCGGCGGCGATTCGGCCTCACCCAGCCAAGAGGCCGGCGTAGGCGTGCCGCCGCCCGAGTGGGCAGCCAACGCGGGCTCGTGGCCCGCACACAACCACGACCTCGCGAACAGCCGCGCGACGACGCAGTCAACGATCAATTCGCACACGGTCTCCGGGCTGAAGGTGAAGTGGACCTTCCCCTTCAAGGGGGCGAGCTCCTTCGGGATCTTCGCCTCCACGCCGATCGTCCTGAACGGAACGGTCTATCTGCAGGACCTCAACTCGAACGTCTACGCGCTCGACCGCACGACCGGCAAGCTCAAGTGGCAGCACGCGTTCAACCAGCCGAGCGAAGGACCGAACGGGCTCGCGTTCGGCTACGGCCGCCTCTACGGGGCGACCGCCAAGAAGCTGTTCGCGCTCGACCCCCAGACAGGGAACCAGCTGTGGAGCAGCCCGACGCTGCGCCGCAACGCGAACGAGGGCATCGACATGACGCCCCAGCTCTACGACGGCACGGTCCTGATCAGCACGATCCCGGGCAACACAAAGTCGTTCTACAAGGGCAACGGGGACGGCATCGTGTGGGCCTTCGACGCCGTCACCGGCAAGACGAAATGGAAGTTCAACACCGTCGGCGACGGCGCCAAGTTGTGGGGCAACCGCAAGGTCAACAGCGGCGGCGGCCTTTGGTACCCGCCCGCCGTCGACGGCCACGGGCGCGTCTTCATCTCCGTCGCCAACCCGGCGCCGCTGTACGGGACGAAGAAGTTCCCCAACGGATCCAGCCGGCCCGGCCCCAACCTGTACACGAGTTCGATCGTCGCCCTCGACGGCCAGACCGGAAAGCGGCTCTGGTTCCGCCAGACCGTCCGGCACGACCGGCGCGACTACGACCTCCAGATCCCCGCGATCACCACGACCGTCTCCGTCAATGGCGTGCAGACCGAGATCGTGATCGTCGCAGGGAAGATGGGCAAGGCGTTCGCCTACCGGGCGGCTGACGGAAAGCATCTCTGGACGCGCTCCGTCGGGAAGCACCTGAACGACACCGGGCCGCTGCCGCGCAAGCCCGTCACGATCTTCCCCGGCGACGTCGGAGGCGTGGAGACGCCGATGGCGCTTGCCGAGGACCGTCTCTTCATACCGTGGGTCGACTTCCCCGTGCGCGCGAGCAGAACGGGCTTCGCCCCAGGAGCCGGCCAGAACTTCAGCTCGGGTAAGGGCGGCTTCACCGCTGTCGACCCCGCCAGCGGCAGGGTGCTCTGGCAGCGCAAGCTGCCGTCGCCGAACTTCGGCGCGGCCACGGTCGCGAACGACGTCGTCTTCACCAGCACCTACGCCGGAAGGATCTACGCCTTCGACACGCAGACCGGCAAGACGCTCTGGACTACGAAGGCGCCGGCAGGCATCAACTCGTTCCCCGCGATCGATGGCGACACACTGCTCGTCGGCGCCGGCACGGTTGGGAGCGTCAAGAAGCCGAAGTTCCAGCTGATCGCTTACTCGCTGCCCGCGCAGGTCGCGGCGCGGGTCGAGCCACGAGCTCACGCGAGCGCCACGACGGACCGTGTGAGCGGGAAGGAGTTCTCCTTCAAGCTCTCGGCAAAGTCGGTCAAGAAGCCCGGCACGGTCACCTTCCGCTTCAAGAACGCCGGCAGCCTGGAGCACAACTTCCATATCAACGGCAGGGGGACGCCGGACCTCCAGCCCGGCAGGTCGGCGCCCCTGACGGTGCGGTTCAAGCACAAGGGCCGGTACCGCTACCTCTGCACCGAGCCCGGTCACGCAGCCGCGGGCATGCGGGGTGTCTTCACCGTGCGCTGAGCCCGTTCGCTCTCTGAGGCAGCCCGTACGTCCGGTTCAGTCGATCAACGCGAGCAGGTCAGTGCATGCCTGCTCGCAGCGGCCGCATACCTGGGCGCAAATGCGGCAGTGCTCATGGTGCGCGGCGTGGCGCTCGCACTCCTCGCGACAGACGCGGCACGTGATGACGCACGCCTCAACCGCTGCGCGAACGACGGCGACATCGGACGCGGTCTGGCGGGTGACGACGCGGCCGGTGGCCGCGCAAACGTCGGCGCAGTCGAGGCACAGGCGAATGCAGCGCACCAGCTCCTGGAGGCCGCTCTCGCCAAGGTCCGCGTCGGCGCAGCTTGTACACGCGGCGGCACAGTCGATGCAGGCCTCGATACAGCGCACGACCGCATCACGATCGCTACTGGCCGGCTGCGGATGTGCCTCGAGCATCTCTCGAATCGTCACTCTCGCTCCTCAAAGGTCGGGTGGGCGGGACGACGGAGGATGAGGCAAGTCACGTGGCTGGTCCAGACTGCAGGGTGAGCGCGTCGCCGGGCCCAAGGTGCTAAGCGCTAGCGCGCGTCGCGCGCGGCTGGTTCGAGCACCCAGCGGGCGAAGTCGGCAGGGCCCACGTTGCTTCCGCACAGGATCGTGGTCACGCGCCGCCCGGCGAATCGCTCAGGCTGCTCGAGGATCGCTGCGATCCCAAGCGCTGCGGACGGCTCGACGACGAGCCCCGCGTGCTCATAGACCGCCCGCATGCCGGCCTTGATCGAGTCCTCGGCCACGAGCACGACGTCGTCGAGCACGACGAGCAGGTCGTCCAGCACCTCGGGGATCGGACAACGCCCGGCGACGCCGTCGGCGATCGTCTCGATGCGGTCGGTCTCGACCACCGTTCCCTGACGCCACGACAGCGCCATCGCGGGCGCACCGACCGGCTGGATGCCGATCACCTGCACCTGCTCGGCGAGCGAGCCCACGGCGTAGCCCACGCCGCTGGCCATCGCTCCGCCGCCGACGGCCACCAGCACGACATCGAGCCCCGGATCGTCTCGGACGAGCTCGAGGCCAATCGTGGCGGCGCCTTCGCAGGTGGCGAGGTCCAAGCTGTCCTCGACCAGGTAGGCGCCGTCCGCCTCGGCGATCTCCCGCGCCAGCAGCCGAGCGTCTTCGATGTCCTCGCCCTCGAGCCGGACGTCCGCGCCGAAGGCGGCGATCTGCCGCAGCTTGAGCGGATTGGCGGTGCTCGCCGCCACGACGGTCACCCCCAGCCCTCGACGCGAGCCGCTGTACGCCAGCGCCTGCCCGAGATTCCCGGCGCTCGCGCACACCACCCGCGACGCACCTTTCTGGCGGGCCAGAGCTGCCACCGTCTCCGTGCCGCGCCCCTTGAAACTTCGCACCGGGTTGAGCGTCTCGACCTTCAGCGTCACCCCGCAGCCGATCGCCCGCCCGAGCGGCGCGCACGACGGCGCCGGCGTGTCCAGGAACACCGAATCGATCTCACCGACGGCGTCGCGCACCCGATCGAGCCGGAGCCGAACGCGGTCGAGGCCACTCACGGCGACGCAGCATGCCATGCCGGCGCAGCCCTCTGGGTGCTTCGACGAGATCAACGCGTCCTCGAGGCCACCGTGCGGCTGGCGTGGCGGCGTCGCACCGGGGAGCGTGATCCCGCTCATCCGTCTCTCATGCGCCGCTCTTACCGTGGCCTTGTCCCTCCCCAGAAGCCGTAGCCCCTCAGTTAGGAGGGTCCAATGTCACAGGAAAAGCTGGCCAGCCGGTGGACCGCCTTGATCTTGCTGTGCGCGGCGCAGTTCGTCGTCGTGCTCGACGCGTCCATCGTCAACGTCGCCCTGCCGAGCATCGGGACGGGGCTCCACTTCTCCGAGGCGGACCTTCCGTGGGTTGTCAACGCCTACGTGATCGCGTTCGGCGGTTTCTTGCTGCTCGGCGGCCGGGCCGCGGACCTGCTCGGCCGACGCCGCGTCTTCATGGCCGGGCTGCTTGTCGTGGCCGTGGCGTCGCTCGTTGCGGGCTTCTCCACCAACGAGGGCCAGCTGATCGCCGCCCGCGCGGCACAGGGGCTGGGCGCCGCCATCATCTCCCCCTCGGCGCTCTCGATCGTGACCACGCTCTTCCGCGACGGGTCGGAGCGCAACAAGGCCCTCGGGGTCTGGGGCGCCGTCGCGGGCTCAGCGGGCGCGGTGGGTGTGCTCCTCGGGGGCATCCTCACCGAGGGACTGGGATGGGAATGGGTGCTGTGGGTGAACGTCCCGGTCTCCCTGATCGCACTTGCGCTGACGCCGGGCCTGATTCCGGAGAGCCGCTCGGAGTCGGCGACGCGCCACTACGACGTCGCCGGCGCCCTCAGCGTCACGGCGGGTCTCTCGCTTCTGGCCTATGCGTTGCTCGACGCCAACAGCGCGGGCTGGGGCTCCACGAAGATCGTCGGCCTGCTCGCGCTCTCGGTGGCCCTGATCGGAGCCTTCGTCGTGATCGAGCTGCACTCGAAGGCGCCGCTCGTTCCGTTCCGGATCTTCCGTCTCAGAACGCTGACTGGCGCCAACGTCGTCGGGCTCCTGCTGGGCGCCTCGCTGTTCTCGATGTTCTTCTACATCTCCCTGTACATGCAGCAGGTGCTCGGCTACAGCCCCATCCACACCGGCCTCTCCTACCTGCCACTGGCCGTGACGCTCATCGTCGCGGCCGGCCTGGGCGGACAGCTCGTCACCCGGTTCGGCTTCAAGCCCATCCTCGCGGTCGGCATGTTGCTCGTCACGCTCGGGCTCCTCTGGTTCAGCCGCGTCTCGGTCGGCGGCGACTTCGTCGGCGACATCCTCGGCCCCTCTCTGCTCGCGGCACTCGGTCTCGGATTCGGATTCGTGACGTCCACCATCGCGGCCGTCTCCGGAGTCGACGAGCACGAGCAGGGCCTGGCGAGCGGCCTGATCAACACCTCGCAGCAGATCGGAGGGGCGCTCGGCCTGGCCGTGCTCTCGACCATCGCCACCTCGAGAACGGATCACGTGCTCGCCAGCGGGGCGGAGAAACTGCCTGGCGCGCTGACCGAAGGATTCCAGAGCGCCTTCCTTGCCGGCGCGGTGATCGCGGCGCTGGGCTTCGTGGCGACGCTCATCCTGATCCGCAGCCGCGACAGCCGGGCGCACGCCGAGATGGCAAACGCGCAAGCCGCTCCCGTGCGGGCCCAGCCACGGAGACTGCGTCCCCTACGCCCGGAGCCGGGCGGGCATTGACGCCCGCTTCCCCGCGACTTAGGCTCGCCGCCATCTTTCCCACGTCCCGAAGGAGCGCACCATGACTGGCCCGGGCAATGTCGTTCTCGTCCACGGCGGTTTCGTCGACGGCTCCGGCTGGCAAGACGTCTACCGCCTGCTGACAAAGGACGGCTACAGCGTCAGCGTCGTCCAGAACCCGACGCTGTCGCTCGAAGGCGACGCTGTCGCCGCACGGCGCATCATCGACGCGCAGGGCGAGCCGGTCATCCTGGTCGGTCACTCCTACGGCGGAGCGGTGATCACCGAGGCGGGCAACGATCCCAACGTGGCGGCGCTCGTCTACATCGCAGCGTTCGCGCCGGACGCCGGCGAGTCCGTCAACACGCTGATCGCCGATCCGCCGCCCGGCGCACCTGTGCCGCCGATCCTGCCGCCGCAGGACGGCTTCCTGTTCCTCGACCGGGACAAGTTCCATGGCTCGTTCGCGGCCGATCTCCCGGCCGAACAGGCCGCGTTCATGGCCGACTCGCAGGTGCCGTGGGGCGTCGACGCCCTGGCTGGGACGATCAGCGAGGCGGCGTGGCGGAGCAAGCCGAGCTGGTACCTGGTCGCAAGCGACGACCGGATGATCCCGCCGCCGGCCCAGCGCTCGATGGCCGAGCGGGCGGGCGCGACCGTGCTCGAGGCTGCGGCCAGCCACTCGATCTACCTGTCGCAGCCGGCAGCAGTGGCTGAGCTGATCGAACAGGCCGCGTCCGAGGCGCTCACCCGCTGAGTCGAGCCGGCCGAACGTCGCCGCGCCGCAGGCTGCCTCGCACCGCGGGGACGACGCCAGCTCGCAGATGCCCCGGGCAGGATTCGAACCTGCGACCCGCGGCTTGGAAGGAGGCGAGACAGTCGAGCTCCGGTCCGGATTTGCGGCGCCATGCGACCAGGATGGGACCAGCGTGTCACCTCATCGCTCGGTCGCGGCCGAGGATCGCCTGTAGCTTGACAGCGGTCAGGTCGGCTTGGATCGCGACGCCTTCGGGTGCCTTGAGCTCCTGGCTGTTGAGAGCGAGGTAGGGCGCGAGCCAGCGCCCGGCTATCTTGCTCGGCGGCCACCAGAGGGCGTGCTCGGAGGCGTTGGATGTGTCACTCGCGGCGCCGCCCAGGTCGGCACGCAGGTAACGGGGGGCCGATCCGGTCAGGAGCAATCCGCGCAGGACCGGACGAAACGGCGTTGGGTCGACATTGGCTCCGGCGCGTGCCGCCATCGCTTCGGCGGCGGCGTCGGCCTGCTGGGTGGCGAGTCCACCCTGCTTGATCGGGAAGTTCGTCGCATCGCCGGCCGCGTACACGTCGGGCTCGCCTTCGACCAAGCCGTGCGGGTCGATGCTGATGAAGCCATCGTGGTCGTGCGGGAGCCCGGGCAAGAAGGGACCGCGCAACTGAGGCAGGCTGACCACGCGATCGGCTGGCACCGACCCGCCCGGCTCGACCGCCAGATGGCCCTCGTACACGACGGCGGGACGGCACCCGGTAAGCAGCTTCACGCCGCGGTCCATGAGCAAAGCGCGCACGGCCTCTGAGGCCGCCGCGCCGAACAATGCGAGCGGCCGCTCTTCGGGCGTCACGATCGAGAGCTCAACACCACGGAGGCCCAGCTCGGCGACGCGTGCGGCGGTCATCAACGCAAGCTCGTATAACGGGAGCGGCCAGGAGGCCCCGGCGGGCACGGCGAAGGCCACGCGTCGGATGTGGCCTTCCTCGAGCGCGCCCAGCAGGGCACGAAAGCGGCCCGTATAGCCGGGGCCGTTCACGGTCACGCTCCCGGCGAGCGACGTAGTCAGCTCGGCGCCGATCGCGATCAGCAAGAGCTCGTAGTCGAGCGTGCGGCCATCCCATGTGCGCAGCACGTGGGCCTCCGGCCGCACCGACTCGATTCCTGAGAGATGTATCGCAGCACCGTGATCGCGCGCGATGCGCACAAGGTCGTAGGTGGTCGCTTCGCCGAGGCCGAATGGTTCGGCCACCGCCAGGGGCCGATACGACCATTCCGACGTGGGTGCGACCAACTCGATGGCGACCCGCTCTTCAGCCAGCTGGCGCAGCGCGATCATGGCCTCGAGTGCGGCCACGCCGCCGCCCACGATCGTCACCCTGGTCGTTCTCGACCTCATGCACACATGGTCGGCCAAGCGGGCCTGGAGCGCATCGGGGCATCACGCCCCCTCGGGTCCGTACTTTCCCGCAGGGAGAGTGCAACGCCGAGGGGGCGGCCTACGGCTCGACCGGGCCGTGCTTGAGTGCCCCAGGACACGAGCTCTGCTCGCGTGTGTCGATCGTCGCCTGCGCCGGCGGCGGCGGTGTGCCGGTTGTCGAGGACGCCTGCGGTTTCCTGGACAGCGGCGAGGCGGTCGTCGACAAGGACCTCGCGGCCGCACTGCTGGCGCACAAGGTCGGCGCCGACGCCCTGCTGCTGCTCACCGACGTCGACACCATCGAGGTGCGCCACGGCACGCCGAGCGTGAGCCGATGCGCGAGGCTACACCGGCCGAGCTTCGCTCCCTCCCGCCAGTATCGATGGGTCCGAAGGCGGAGACGGCGGCGCGCTTCGTGGAGAGGGGGGGTCTGCTTGTCTCCGTCTGCTCTCTGTCGAGCGCGCCGGCCGCGCTTGGCGGGGAGGCGGGGACGCTGGTGCGCTCATGCGCGCCGCGACAGCCGTCCAGTCCACCCGCAGCAGCAGGACCAGCCCGGCCAACATGGTGAGCTGCAGGCCGATCCCCAGCGGCGACCCGATCACATCGCGCAGGA
>CAVTFR010000017.1:0-482342 GCA_963734025.1 uncultured Thermoleophilaceae bacterium | reverse complement strand
CGAGTAGTTGGAACGCACACAGGAAGAAGTCATCCAGTCCGACCCCGGCCGGCCGGTGGTACCGAGGAGCGCCCGATCGAGTGGCAGTCGTGCCCCGACGGCTCTGTCGTGTTGCGATTCAGCGTCCTGATCCCAACGCACGGTGACGCCGACCTCTTGCGGAAGTCGCTGCCGGTGCTCCTCGCTGATCCTGCTGCGGACACCGAGGTGATCATCATCAACAACGATCCCCAACAGGACGTTCGGCGCGCGATCGGCGAGTACGCCTCCGATGTCAGAACGACGATTGTGGAGATGGGTTACGAAGGCGATTTTCCGCGCGCAATCAATCGCGGGATTCGGACTGCGACCGGAGACCTCGTGATGCTCTGCAATGCTGACCTCTTCCCGTCTCCAACGTATCTGCCGACCCTGCGAGAGTTCTTCAAGCGTCGGCCCCGAGCAGGAGCCGCCACGGGCAAGTTGATCCGCTTCGACCTCGAACGTGGCGAGGCTACGAACGTCATCGACTCAGCAGGGCTCGTGCTGACACGCCAGCGACGCCTCAAGGCACGCGGGGAGGGCGAACGCGACGTCGGGCAGTTCGATACCGAGCGGGAGTTGTTCGGCATAGACGGGGCTGCGATGGTGCTACGCCGTGCTGCACTCGACGACATCATGGTCGACGGCGAGTACTTGGACGAGAACTTTGTGGCACACAAGGAAGATCACGATCTTTCCTGGCGCGTGCAACTTGCCGGCTGGGAATGCTGGTATGTGCCGGAGGCAGTGGCCTACCATGCTCGGACGACGCGCGGCCTCGGCTCGAAGCCGTACTTGAAAGCGATCGGAGAGTTTCATCGGCAGCAGGCCGAGAAGGGCGTTGAGGTCCGCAGGCACGCAATGAAGAACCAGTGGCTATTGCTGTTGAAGAACGAGGACATATACAACTTCATCCGAGACGGCCCGTTTATCATCGCGCGGGAAGTGACTGTGATTGGACATGGCCTGGTCTTTTCGCCGAGGACGCTCAAAGCCATCCCGATGACCTTTCGGATTCTGCCCGAGACGCTGAGGAAGCGACGTGCCGCCAAGGCACGGCAACGGATGGATGCCGCCGCGCTGAGGCGATGGATCGATCTCTGACGGCATCTTGTGAGCACGTCAGCAGCGGGCACTGACCAACACACGCGAGAGCTATCGCCGCGGAGCCCCACGCGCATCGCCGTGGTCATCAATTCGGTGACTCCTTACATGCGGCCCCTCTGGGGTCGGCTGGCGGAGCGTACGGACATCGAGCTTCTCCTCGTGACCGAGACGCCGATGGAGCGCGACCGATCATGGCGAGTGGAGACCGACCTACCGGTGGAGCACGTCCAGCTCGACTCGTGGACGCTGGATCTGGCGTGGATGGCAGTGGGCTCCGGCTTCAAGACACGCTTCGACAGCTACGTGTACGTGCCGAAACGGCCGCTCGTCCCTTTGCATCGGTTTTCGCCGCATGTCGTCGTGGCCGCCGGCGGCGGAGTGTGGTCGTCTCCGGCAAACATTGCCGCCCTTGCCGCACGGCACCGCTACGGCTGGGCGGTCGTGCCGTGGTGGAACTCGTTCACACGCGAGAAACGCAGCCTGCCGAGACGTGTCGCGGAACCGTGGGTCAGATACTTCTTCAGATCCGGCGATGCGTGGCTCGCCGGTGGTTCGAGACATGCCCGTGACGCCGTCCGACTGGGCGCACACCCGGACCGCACGCTGATCGCACCTCTCACTGCGCTCGGGCCGGACCCTCCCCTGGAGCGCACCGGTCTCTTCGTGCCGGGTCAGCCGCGCTATCTCTTCGTCGGACGCTTCATCGAGCGAAAAGGTATCGACGTACTGCTCGCCGCTTTCCGTCGCATCGATGAGGGGGAGCTCTGGTTGGCCGGTGACGGCCCGCTTCGCTCCCTCCTGGAGGGAGAGGCCAAGGGAGATCCCCGTATTCGCTTCTTGGGATACGCGGACGAGTCGACGCTGCCTGCGCTGCAGGACCTGTACCGGCAAGCGGACGTGCTCGTGGTGCCGTCTCTCTTCGAGCCATGGGGCCTCGTAGTGCACGAGGGGCTCGCATACGGGTTGCCCGTGATCGCGACCGATCAAGTCGCAGCCGCCGACGATCTCATCGACCCTGGCGTAAACGGCTACGTCGTCCCTGCCGGATCTGACGAGGCGCTCGCGTCGGCAATGCGCTCAGCCGCCGAGTGGTCGCCTTCGCACCGGCGGGAGGCGGCGGCGCGCAACAGGGAGACGCTCCCGATGTACGGGATCGACCGAGCGGCGGACGGCTTCGTGCAAGGTTGCCTGCTCGGTCTTCGGCACCGTCGCGCGCTGAACGCGCACCGGGCGTCGGCCTGACCGAGGCGAACTAACCCTACGCGGGGCCGCTTGGGTCCTGCGCGCCTTCGGCCGCGGCGCGCTCTGCCTTCTCTGCACGCTCCGCGGACCTCGCTCTGCGGATTTGCGCGCTCTTCACCGCCGCCTCGCGAGGGCTGAGGCCCCCAAAGGGCCGGGCGGCTGACTTCGAGCGTGTCTCAGCGGGCGCGCCGGATGCCGGCTCGGCGTCACGCTCGTCGGTCTCGCTCGCGCCTGCGGTCTCGTTCGCGCCCTCGTCGGCTTGAGCCTCGGCCCGACGCGGGCTCCGCACGTCACCGTCGCCGTTCGCTGCGGACGGGGGAAACGTGGGCTTCGGCCGAGGCCTGCCGGCCCGACGCCGATTCGAGGGCCCGTACCTCTGCTGCGAACCGTAGCCCTCACCCTTGTCGTCCCCGGTGACGACGAAACCGAGCTTGATGGCAGGCGAGGCTTCGAGCATCCAACCCAAGTCCTCGAGCGCCGACGTCGTCAGCGCCCCCAGGCGCACGACGACGACGACCGCGTCGACGTGGGCGCTCAGGGCGATCGCATGGCCGCTCAGGACCGGCGGGGAGTCGACGAGCACGATGTCGGCGCGATCCCGCGCGCGCTGGATGCTCCGGCCAACGGCTTTGTCGAAGCCGAGCTCGTCACGGTCGTGGAGGGCGGAGCCGGCCGGAAACACCTCGAGACTGCCGGTCTGCCCCATCCACGTGCTTGAGTCGTCGGCTCCGGAGGAGTCCTCGGTCAGGCCGATCGGTTGCAGTGCTTGGACGACCCGCTGGTCGAGGTCAAAGAGCCGGTGAACGTGCGGTTGACTCAGATCTGCGTCGACGAGGACTACCCGGCGCCCCGCGCGAGCCATGGCGACGGCGAGATTCGCGACAGTCGTCGACTTTCCCTCCGCATCGACGGCGCTCGTGATCATGATCGTTCGGGCACCGTGCTCGGCGTTGGCGAGATCAAGGCTCGAGCGGAGGGCGCGGAACTGCTCGGCGTCGCGGCTCGTGGGGTCGGCGAGCATGATTAGGTCGTTGCGCTTTCGAAGACGGGCGGGGGGCTTAGCCAAGCGTCCGAGAAGACGGAGACCGAGGGTCCCCCGAATGGCGTCGACCGACCTGACTCTCGTGTCGAGAGCATCCGCGAGAAACACGACGACGAGTGCAAGGACGAGACCGAGGCAGAAGGCGAGTAGGCCGTTGCGCAAGGGTCGGGGGCCGACCTTGAGCCCCTCTCCGGCGGGATGGACGACCTGCGCCGATGGCGTCTGCGCTGCGGCCAGGGCGGCCACGGCTTCCTCCCGGCGCTGTAGTGCAGCATAGGTCTGCGAGCCCGCCTCACCGCTTGCCTCGAGCTCCGCGAGTTGCTGTCGGACTTCCTTGAGCTCGTTCTCAACGGTTGCAGAGTCGAGTTGCAGCTGGTACTCGGTGAACGCGTTCGCGTACTCGGTCGCAAGGCGCATCGCAAGGCCGGGGTCCGAGTTCTCGACCGAGAACGTGAGTATGTCGCGGCCCAGAGCGGCTGAGACCGCGGACGACGCCAGGAAGTCCTTCCGGTCGAGACCGGCGCTCGGAACGGCGTCGAGCACCTGGTCCACCACGGCGGGCACTCGGGCGAGCTCCGCTCGGGTCTCCGCAATGCGTTGTGGATCGATGTACGCCGCCCCACGGTCGTCCTGCGGATCGAGCAGCACCTCTGCAGAGGCCCGATACGTGGGGGCCTGATTGAGCGAGACCGCGACGGCCGCTGCCGGGACGAGAAGGACGATCAGGAGGAAGAGGAGCTTCCGTCGGCCCAGGACTCTCAGGTAATCCAAGAGGCTCGGGACGATCGTCCCGTCCGTGGGAGTGACGTATCGGTTCACGGTATCGCCTACCAGTCAACGATCCCACCACGGAGAAGTTTTTGCCTTGGCGCTCGACGGGCGCGCTCCGACCTGTGCGTGTGGGCGCCGCCTGAATACCCCTCACTCTGCGCCCGTTGAGAACTGACCTCCTGGACGTCGGTGGCGCCGTCCGATGGGGCTCTGAGCCTGGCTTGATCAGCGAGCCACGAGCAGGAGTTGGTCAGTGTGGAGCAGTGGGCGGAGATCCGCCGCATGCATTTCGTCGAGCGGCTGTCGATCAAGGAGATCCATCGCCGCACTGGCCGTGACCGGAAGACGATCCGCCGCGCCGTGCGTGCCGCTGAGCTCCTCGCTACCGTCGCTCACCGAGGTCTTCCAAGCTCGACCCCTTCCGCGACGAGATCGAGCGGCTGCTGCGCTTGGACCCGCGTCTGCCGGGCAAGCGGATCCGCGAAGTTGATCGCGGAGCTTGGCTCCGAGGGTTCGAAGACGATCCTGGAGGACCACCTCCGCGAGCTGCGGCCGCGCTATCTGCCAAGCCGCAGCTATCAGCGGACGCTCTATCAGCCCGGCTCGTCCACCACGCCGAAATCCTCGCCCTCGAAGGCGACAGCTACCCGGCTACGCGATAAGGACCTCGGGCCGGCACCAACCGCGCTCGGCTGACGCATCGCACGCGCTCCGCCTCACCGTACGGGCTCAGCTCCGCGAGTGCGACCACCTACCGAGGGGGGTGACTTTTCAACCGGCGCCCGGGGGTGACATTTCAACCGGCCTTGACAGTGCGAAAGACCAGAGAAGAAACGCTTCGCCCCGGACGTTGAGTCACGCGGAGGGAACTGTGCAGGCGGAGGGAACTGTGCAATCTCGATCTCGGGTGCGCCTCGGGCTCACCGTCGCGCTGTTGGAACTCCTGGCAACCGCCGCGCCTACAGCGGCCGGCGAGAAGCCGTCAGTGCGCCTCGGCGCGCGTCTCACCGCACCGCAATGTCCCATACACGTCGCCGACCCCTGACCCCGTCCCGCCGTTCGGTGAAACGGCCATGAGCAGCGTCGAGACCCAGCAAGCGAATGGCGGCTCGCTTGCAGCCGCCGTGCCCGGGGTCCAGTCCGGTCGACGAGCACGTCGCCACGCCTCGTGGCGGCGGATCTCGCTCGCGACCGATGTCGTAACCCTCGCCTTTGCGCTCTTGCTCGGTCACCTCACGTCGACTGCGATGCCCCTTGCCTGGACGTTCGTCTTCGCCGCTCTCGTGATCGGGTTGCTTGCGACCAAGGGGATGTACCGGCCGCCCATCGACCTTCGGATGCTCGACGCGATTCGATCGATCGTCAGCGCAGTGGCCATCGCGGCAGCGCTAACGATCGCGCTCCGTGCCGCGTTCACCGACGCATCCGCAATCGCCGACGAGATGATCGAGCCTTGGCTTGTCTCCACCGCGTTTGTCCTCGCGGGCAGAAGCTGGCTTATCTCCTCCGAGCGCCGCGCCAGGAGAAAGGGTGCAGCAGGTCAGCGCGCCCTGATCGTCGGCGCTGGCAACGTCGGGCGGTTGGTTGCGAAAAGGCTCCTCGAGCACCCGGAGGTGGGACTGACACCGATTGGGTTCCTCGATAAGGAGCCGCTGCACGGAAGCGAGGCAACCGGCCTTCCCGTCCTCGGGGCGAGCTGGGATCTCGACCGCATCGTCCGAGACAAGCAAATCGACCACGTCATCGTGGCATTCTCCACGGCACCGGAGGAAATACATCTGCGCTCGCTGAAGCGCTGCGATCAGCTTGGGCTTGCGACCTCGTTCGTCCCACGCCTGTACGAAAAGTCGACCGAGCGCGTCACCGTCGTCCCGCTCGGCGGAGTTCCGCTCATAGCGCGTCACGCTCCGAATCCGAGGAGCTGGCAGTTCGCTGTGAAGCATGGCCTGGATCGTGCGGGCGCGGCCTTGGCGCTCCTCGTCCTTGCGCCCTTCATGGGTGCGCTGGCCCTCGGGGTCTGGGCGACTCTGGGACGGCCGATCTTCTACCGTGCCGAGCGAGTGGGCCGCGACGGCAGCCGGTTTAACATGCTGAAGTTCCGCACGATGCTGCCGATGACCGAGGAGGAGCTAACCAACCTCGTCATCGATTCGGAGACGGGGACCGGCGGCGTCGGCAACAACGGAGTCGACCGCCGAACCCGTTTGGGCGCATTCATGCGCCGCACAGCTCTGGACGAGCTACCGCAGCTCTTCAACGTCTTGACGGGCGACATGAGCCTTGTCGGCCCTCGTCCCGAGCGGACGGAGTATGTCGAGGCCTACGAGAAACTGGTTCCCCGCTATGCAGAGCGGCACCGCGTCAAGCAGGGGATCACCGGCTGGGCGCAGGTCAGCGGGCTGCGCGGCAGTACATCCATGGCGGACCGCGCAGAGTGGGATAACTATTACATCGAAAACTGGTCGCTTTGGCTCGACTTCAGGATCATGCTCATGACGTTGGCCGCGGTTGTTCGGTCCGGCGAGGCCCCAGTGACGTCGGTACATGTCGCGGCACAGCGGGCGAAGACGATTAGAGGCTCCCAGGGGGACGGACGTTCGTGATTCGTCGTGGCCTGGTTGCAAACGGGGATCCCCGCAATATCGCCACCTTCAGCAACATCCCGCATTTCTTTCTGAACGCGGGGCTAAAGAGCGGGCTCCTGCAGTCAGGAGTGGTCCTCCGGCCAGAGGATCTTCGCACGAGGCGCTTCATCTGGAACGCGCTGCAACCACTGACTCTCGATCGTCCGCGCGGCTGGACCTACTCCCGGCGATACGCGCGCACGGTCTGGGCTCGCCGCGAGGTTGCGGACGAGATGGAGGAGTACATCAGCCACTTCCAGTTGCTTCCGCCTCGAAACAAAGTTAGTGAGCCGATCACGTACTACATCGACGCAACCATGCGTCAGTGGTTCCAGGATTACGGTTGGCGCGTCGGACGACGCGTGAGAGGTGATGCGCTCGCCCGGGAACGTGAGGCGTACCTCAGCTCCCGCTACGTCGTCGGCATGAGCGATTGGTGCGCGGAAGACGTTGTCTCCTCATACGGCGTTCCGCCAGAGAAAGTCCGAACGATCCTTCCTGGCGCCAACCTCGACGAGGATTCACTCCCACCCGCGGAGGAGTGGGATGGGGAGCTGTCGCCGCTTCGGCTGGGCGTTATCGGGATCGACTGGGAGCGAAAGGGCGGCCCTGTGCTTCTCGACGCCGCCTCGATCCTCGGGCGCATGGGATACGACGTCGAAGTCGTCGTTCTCGGGCCAGATCCGAGTCGCATCCCTGCTCATCCGTCTCTCCGGGCGCTTGGATACGTCCACAAGGGTCGCGACTTCCAACGATTCGTGGAGATCGTCCGGAGCTTTCACTTCGGTTGCCTGCTTTCTCGAGTCGAGGCGTCCGGGATCTCGACGCTCGAGTACCTTCGTCTCGGCATACCGATTATCACGACGGCCGTGGGAGGCATTGTCGATCCCAAGGGCGCCGGCTTGCGGTTTCCGGTCGAGGCTGACGGAGAACGGATCGCCGAGGCCCTGGCCGAGGTTCTTCGAGAGCCCGCGCGCTATGCGACGATGAGGAAGACAGCGGCTCGAGACGGCGTGGCTTACCGGTGGGATCGAACCGCAAACGAGATGCTGAGCCTGCTTGACGGAAGCACACCGGACACGTAGCTCGCGCACGGGCGGAGCCACTGCCTGGGGCTGGATCGCGCTCGGCGCGACGATTCTCTCGGCGGTCGGCTACGCGCTCCAGACCCTCTTCGACCACGTGTCTGTACCCGCTGATGTCGCGGACCTCGTCTTCTTCGGCGTATTTGAGTGGGATGGTGTGCTCGCGCTTCTCGCGGGCATCATCGCCGTCTGGACAGGGTGGAGCAGGAATGACCGGACGGTTAGGCTTGGTCTTGTCGCAATCTCGTATGTCGTGCTTGCGCAAACCGCTCAATCACTCTGGGACTAGATGTGAACACTCTGCGAGCTGGAGATATGGTCGAGGTTCGAAGCGAGGAGGAGATTCTCCGAACGCTCGATGCCGACGGCAAGCTGGACGGTCTGCCCTTCATGCCGGAGATGCTCGGCTTCTGTGGGCAGCGGTACCGGGTCAGGGCGCGAGCTCACAAGGCTTGCGACACGATCGACTGGCAGCAGTATCGGCGCATGGACAGCGCCGTTCATCTCGAGGAGCTGCGGTGCGACGGCTCGGCGCACGGGGGATGCCAGGCCGGCTGCCTTCTCTTCTGGAGGGAGGCCTGGCTACGCCGGGTCGAGCCGGAGGAGGACGCAGCGTCCGAGTCGGGCACGACCAGTGAGCAAACCCCGGGCACCGATGCCGCGGGGGCCTCTAGGGAAGCGCTTTTCGCCGCGACCCAGATCGGGACGAACGAGGCCGGCAAGGCATTGTTCTCCTGTCAGGCGACCGAGCTTGTCAGAGCGTCGAAAGGACTGCTCCCCTGGTGGGAGCCGAGCCAGTACGTGGAGGACATCACCTCGGGTAACTCGACGGTACGGCGAGTCGTCCGTGCGCTGCTGGTCGGACTGTTCAACCGATTCCAACGGGCAAATGCACGCTTTCTCCCGCGCTTCTGCCTCATCCGAGACTGCAAGCGCTACCCGTTCATCGAAGGAAAGGCGGCAAGCGGAGACACACCCACCGGATCACTTGGCCTACAACCTGGCGAGATCGTCGAAATCAAGAGCAGAGAAGAGATCTTCGCGACGCTTGACGAGAACGACGAGACACAGGGACTTCGGTTCGACTCGGAGATGCTCCAGTACTGCGGACGGCGGGCGCGGGTGCTGCGCCGGATCGAGAACATGATCGACGAGAAGACCGGGCGGATGTTGAAGATCAGGCGCGACTGCGTGATCCTCGACGGCGTCCTCTGCAGGGGCGCCTACCACCGCTCCTGCCCTCGGGCGATCTATCCCTACTGGCGCGAGGCCTGGCTGAGACGCGTCGAAGGTACGTAGGCTCAGCGGCGACGACCGATCAGCCGATGCATCTCATCCTCTCCCACTGGAATACGACATGGGAGCCTGGGACCGAGCCCAATGCGTCAACCCCGGGCGAGCTGCACACCGACGTGGACTGGGGTGCGTGTCTGGCAGCAGTAACCGGACGCCGTAGGCCGCGTCTCGCGACGCTTCGCAGCTGCGGACGCCGGGATCAACCACCACGCCTAACGGCTGCTGCGAATAGCGAACCCCCTGACGGGGGGAAGTTGTCGTGAGCGGGTGCTTGCGAGCGTTGCTTGCTGTCGCTGTGGTAGTTGGTGCTGTTGTGTTGGTTGCTTGCGATGGCCGTACCGGACCTGCCCATCAAGTGACGCACAACAGCGCGCGCCTGAAGGGCCAAGTGCGGTGTACCGGGAACACAGACCCACTCACCGACAATACGTTCCAGATCAGCAAGAACGGCGGTCCGTGGCTGAACAATGGCCAGACGCTTACGTCGCAGGACTGCAATTCGGCTTCGAACTTCGAGTGCGCGGATTCGCGCGAGGGCGCCGACTCGTGGGCGTGTAGCGATCCCGAGCCCGCAGGGACGGTCTACGACAGCTTTACGACCCTGGCTGTTCCCCTGCCCCCGCCGATTCCGTGCGGACCGACGTCCGCGCCAGAGCCGGTGACGGGCCTGGGGTACACCCTCCGGTACTCCGATTGCTTCGACACGCTCGACCGAACCACATGGTGCGAGAAGCAGTGGTGGGAGCCGAACCCGCGTGCCGGGACCCAATACGTCCAGAAGGGGGTGTTGCACCTAGTCCGGCGCCGCGCTGACGGGTACCCGAGTACGACCATGTCGTCCGAGCCGTGCGGGCAGGCAAATCCCAAGTCGTACCGGCGGGGCTACTTCGAGGCACGGATGAAGTGGACTGGCGCGCAAGCTGCAGGTCCAGCCTTCTGGCTCTTCTCGACCACCCACGCGGAAAACGGGGACGGTGGGCCGCCGGACAACTGGCCGAACCCGGCGTGCCCGGAGCCAAGCTGCTTGTCAGCCGAACTCGACGTGTTTGAGGGCTCCGGGAGGTACCCCGATGTCTTCAACGGTACGCTCCACCGCAACTCGTGCGATTGCTACGGCGAGCCGAAGCGGATGAACTCGAACAACTGGCAGCCGCAGCCTGGTATGTACATGCCTGACTGGCACACATATGCAGCCAGGTGGACGGCGACAGAGGTGACCTGGTACCTCGACGGGCGCCGTATCATGTCCGCGCCTGTGTACGACTCGACCGATCAGCCTATGCATCTCATCCTTTCCCACTGGAATACGACATGGGAGCCTGGGACCGACCCCAATGCGTCAACCCCGGACGAGCTGCACACCGAAGTGGACTGGGTGCGTGTCTGGCAGCAGTGACGCTCACGTGATGACGGCAGAGGTTTTCGCAACCGTCCTAACGTGTTCGCACAAGAGCACCACATGGCTGCCTGATGCACCGCACTAGCGCCATCCGCCTCGTTGAGAAGCTTGAGGCCGTAACTGAGGCTAGAGAAGCCACTGGACCAGAGGTGAACCTCGCACGCCGGACGACCGAGTGCGGAAGTATTCATGGCGGCCTCCTCATGAGTCCCGCCGCCCGCCTTATCGGCGCCGTCGCCGTCGACGCGAAGCCGGTCCGCGGGGGAGCTCACCAAGAGTCATGGCCTCCATCACCACCAACGACGGCCGCAGTTCTGATTGAGCCCCCGAGCAGCGCAAGGCACCCAGGTCCGCCCCGCGTGGCCAGATGGAGACTGGCACGCCTCCGCAACGCCGCCCGCCCGGACGGCCAACTACCTGAGGCGAGTCTTCGGCGACGAGGTGACCGCCGTGGCGATTATCGACCGGCTGGTCCACCGCGCCGAGATCCTTCCCTCAGGGCGGCTCCTACCGACCGCATGACAAGGACCTCGGCGCCCGACCGGGCGCCCGATGGGCTGAAATCGCCTGACCGATCACCCTCGGCGACCGCGCCGAAAGCCGCAGAATCGGCTCCCACGCGGCCGTCGTCTCCGCCGATCGGTCGATTCACGCCGTCCCCTGGCACATCGCGCCCACTGGGGCCCGCTCGACGAGTGTCGACGCTCCTCGGTACGTCACTACAGTTTGGAGCTCCCCTCTCGCAAGCGAGTCTACGATCTGCGGGCCTTTCGCCACGGAACCGGTTCAAGCGAGGAGTTCGCACCAATGCCGAGGATGCGTGAGCTAGCCGTTTCGTGTCTGGACCGCGTTCCGCAGAGTCTCGTCGAGCGCGTCAAGAACAACCCGCGGATGCGGGACGCTTTCCGTCCCCTCGTCAACCGGCTAGTGCCCAACGAGCCCACCGAGGTGACCGTTCGAAGCGGCGGCGGCCAAGGCCTGCGCCTGCTCATTGATTCAGGGCGGGAAAAGTTCTATTGGACCGGCGCCCATGAGCCTCACATGCAGCAGGCGCTCAGAATGGTTCTCCGCCCGGGAATGACGTACTGGGATGTCGGAGCACACATCGGCTACTTCGCGCTTCAAGCTGCGCGTATCGTGGGGCCGTCGGGGTCAGTCGTGGCGTTCGAGCCGATGCCCGACAACGTCGAGCGCCTTCAGCGCAACGTCGAGCTCAACGGCCTGGACAACGTCACGATCGTGCGATCGGCGGTGAGCAGCACCTCTGGAGAGCTACCCATCTACGATTGCCAGGACCAGTCGCGGTCGACGTCGACGCTGATGTGGACGCTCGATCCGAACATTGGTCAACGGTCAGCCGGCGTTGTTCCCGTCGACACGCTCGATCATCACTTAAATGCCACCGCGCCCGACCTCGTGAAGATCGATGCCGAAGGCGTCGAGGTCGAGGTGCTGCGTGGCGCGTCAGCACTGATCGGCAAGCGGGGGACCGTGTTCCTTGTGGAGTTCACGAACGACAAGCTGCTCGCCGAAGGACAGGCGCTCCTCGCGGGTTACGCCTTCAAGGCGCTCGGCAATAGTCACTGGCTCTTCACGCCCTCTCACGAAGGCCGGTCCTAGCTACGCGGGTAGCTTCGGCACCGGCCCGTCATTCGCTCCGCCTGACGGCGAACGGCACGGGCGCCGCCCGAATAATCACCCGGCTGCGGCCGGTGAATTCGCACCCGTCTACAGGCATCCTCAAGCCTGAGCCAGGTGCGGGAACTTGACGGGCCCACGCTCGACGGGCGCGAGCGCGCCTCGTCGCCGAGCGCGCGCAGGATGTGGTTGGCGCGCCGGCAGAGCTTGCGCCGACCGAGAGGCAGGCGTGGTTGTGATCGATGCGCTCTGAACCTGCCCGGCTCGGACGAAACGGGTTGCTTAGGTCGTTGGTTGTTTGATTTGCAGTATGTGGGCCCTTGTCTGGGTCTGCTCGTACTCAGCCGGCGAGCCATGCCGAGCGTGGAGGGCGGCGTTGTCGTTGTGGAAGGCCTCGATGTACTCGAACAAGGCGAAACTCAGCAGGTCTCTAACACGAACCTCGTTTCGTGGGCGCCCGGATGCCCATCCTCAGCACGCCCGCTGCTAGGGGGCGGGGAGCTTGCGCCTGGTCACGGTTCGGGGCTACCCAGAACGCACGGGGGCGCCTTTGCGGCCGACCTCGAACACGGCCGTCGGGCTGTCCGACGTCCATGAGCGCGAGTAAGCGGGTGAATTAGGCTGAGGATCGCGCAGACGCTCGGGACTCGGTTCCGGCCGGGCGCCGGCCGCTCGGTGGTCGGATCGCTAGCCGCCTCCGGCGGCCTGCAGCTGATCGTCATAGTCAGCGGCGTCCTCGTCGCGCGAAGTCTCGGCCCGGAAGACCGCGGCTATCTCGCGCTCCTGATCGTCATCTCAGGCGTCTTATCGCTTGCCGGGACCCTGGGGCTCCCCTCGGCGGTGACGTACTACATCGCCCGCGATCCGGCTCAAGCCCGCCACATCGTGTCAGGGCTGGCCAGGGCGGGGGTGCTCCAGGTGGGAGCCGTGTTTGTCGTTCAGGCGGCTGCGCTTGCCGCCCTCGTGGCGTCCGATCCGCCGCATGTCCGAGCGGCGGCCGCTATCTCTCTTCTCATACCGCCCGGAGTCCTCGCTCTGAGTTTCGGCATCGCGATCCTCCAGGGGCAGCGCCGGTTCACAGCGTTCAACCTCCTCAGGATCCTGCCAAGCACGGCCTACGTCGCCGGCGTGGTCATCGTATACATGCTGAACGCGACCAGCCTGGTCATGTTCATGGCGGTGTGGGCGGCCGTCAATCTCATCGGGGGGTTCTTCGCTCTCGCCTTCGCAGTCCGTGGGCTCCCGAAGCAGGCCGGGGAGGACTCTGGGCCGTCGCGGGAGCAAATGGTGAGGTTCGGGCTCAAGGCCTTGCTGGGAACTTTGTCGCCAGGCGATTCGGTACGGCTCGATCAGGCTGTCGTTGGGCTCTTCTTGAGCCCAGTGGCCCTCGGACTCTACGTCGTTGCTCAGGCCTTTACGCAACTGCCTCGTGTAGTTGCATCCTCGATCGGCATGGTCGCGTATCCGCACGTCGCCGCCGAGCTCGACCGCGACGCGGCACGCCGCGCCATGTGGAAATTCTTCTTACTGGGGCTCGGGTTGTCGGCGTTGGTCGTCGCGGTCCTCGAGCTCATGGTGGGTGATCTCGTCTCTCTCTTCTTCGGCGAGGATTTCACCGGCGCGACTGCGATCGCCCAGATCCTCCTCCTGGCGTCTCTCTTCGTCGCCGGCCGGCGCCTGCTTACCGATGGCGTCAACGGCCTTGGCTATCCCGGCTACGGGACGATCGCCGAAGTCACATCGTGGATCCTTCTCCTCCCCGGCCTCGCGATTCTCCTCCCTTGGTTCGGAGCGGAGGGAGTCGCACTGGCGCTCGCGATCTCCTGGGGAGCAAGCCTCCTCCTTCTGATACTTCTTGTTCTTGCCCCCGACCGCACTGTCGGGGCGTTGACGGCGAGGCTGACGGAAGCGATGCGTCGACTGGCCGCCTTCCCGCGACGCCTTCAGGCTCGACAGGTGTTCGGTTTCGCAGGAGCTGTCCTCCTCGCCCTGCTCGGAGGGCTGGCTGTGGCGTTCTTTCCGAAGGTCGCTCTTGGGCTGGTCATCGCGCTGTCGGCCGGACTCTTCCTCGCCTTTGCTCGCGGAGCACTCGCCGAACACACTCGATCACTCCAGCAACGCGTGGCCGCTCGTCGCGACTCGCCGCCGCGAGCTGATCAGGTCTCGGATGATGCGGCCGGTGCAGGATTCGACGTTCCGCGGCGCCTCTACTACGGCGGCGTCCTGACGCTCGGCCTGATCACAGTCAGGGTGGCTGGGGTCACACTCTCGGATCTTCTCTTCGTCGCCAGCTTTCTTCTCGCGTGCGCGGAGTTCGTAGTTCTGCGTCGGAGAGTGCCCGTGAAGCTGCCTTTCCTGCTCCTGATTGGCGTAGCCCTCTTCTCGCTCGGTGGCGTTCTCTCCTCTTTCGAGTCCTACCAGACGTTGGAGTCGATCGCCGTGATCGCCCGCCTCGTCTTCCTTACAGTGTTCTGGTTCTGGCTCGGGACGGTCGTCCTGCGGCGACAAGAGCACTTGACGACGGCCATCAGTTGCTGGGTCGTGGCGGCGGCGATCTGCGGTGCCGGCGCGATCGTGCAGCTGCTCGTCGGCGACGTCATTCCGAACGCCGGCGTCGACGGAGGCCGAGCCACCGGGTTCACCGCACATCCGAACGATCTGGGCGCGGTGACGGGGATCGCCTTCGTGCCGGCGCTCATGCTGGCGTCACGACCGCGAATCGCCCCTGCCACGAGGGCGTGGTTCTATGTCCTGCTTATCCTCGTCGCGGCAGGGCTGATTCTGTCGGTGTCCGTGGGCGCGCTTATCGCCGCGGGTGCGGCGACCGTGGTCTGGCTAGCGTTCCAGCGCATATCCATGGACGCGCTGCTCGCCATCGCCGCTCTCGGTGCGTGCTTGGTTGCCCTGGTGACGCTGCAGTCGATTCGTGGCGCGCCCGATCCACTCGAACGCCTGGAATCCGTAACGACCAGCAGATCCGTGTACGGAGGCGCAACGCAGCTCGGATCAGTGGACCAGCGCATCAGGACGTACCGAGTCGCGGTGGCAAGGATCAAGGAAGACCCCTTCGTCGGGGTAGGGCTCGATCTGTTCAGCGTGACGCGACCGTTCGGCGTCGAGTCTTACGAGTACGACCTCCACAATCTCGTGATCGGGCTTTGGTACAAGACCGGGCTCGTCGGACTCGCTGGAATGCTGATCGGATTGCTTGCGATTCTGCGGGCTGCCTGGACCGCCATCTCAAGGTCGACCTCTAACAGCGAATGGACGGTGGCCGTGACGCTTGCAAGCTCGTTGGTTGCGTTCGTCATTTTTGCGATGACCGCTCCGGTCCTCTTCACACGTTATGGGTGGATCTCGGCGGCACTCGTCCTCGCACTTCGGGGCATCCAGCAGGAAAGGACCGCAGCCGTCGAGCCGGCCGCGGAGCCCCGAGGACGGCGCCGCCTGAATACTCCTCACCCTGTGCCGGTTCAAATCTGACCCCCTTGCGCAGCCGTTGGTGTCGTCCGGTTGGGTGTCGCTCGCCTGGGCGACGCCAAGCGCCGCGGCAACCTCGGGCCCGAGCTGCGCCGGCTCGGCTTCGTCCCGCTGATCGTCGTCGACGAGGTCGGCTACATACCGTTCGACCCCGGGCCGTCAACTTGATGTTCAGCGCGCTGGGCGACGAGTTGCGGGCTGCCGACCCAAACCTCGCGGCCGTTCACGCGTGCGCTCGCGCCGTGGCCGATGAGCGCCTGGAACTCCTCGGTGGGGACCGGTTCGACGCCCCGGCCGCGCGTGTAGTTGACGACTGCCTGGGCCAGCGGGTGCTCGGACCGGGCCTCGACGGCGCCGGCGAGCTGGAGGGCCTGCTGCTCGTCGTAGCCGTTGAGCGTGACGACCTCGGTGACCTCGGGCTTGCCCTTCGTCAGCGTCCCGGTCTTGTCGCACCCTCACCCGCCCAAGCGCTTCTAGCTGCAGCCCGCCCTTGACGAGGATCCCCCTCGCGGCCCGCGCGGCTGATCGCAGCGGCGGCCGCAACTGGCACCGACATCACGAGCGCACATGGCGCGCCGGCGACCAACACGGTCAGCGCGCGCAGCGCCCACTCGGTCCGGTCGCCGTCCACCAGCCCGCCAATGACCGCCACCAGGACGGCCGCTCCGAGCACGGCCGGGCTGTAGCGGGTGGCGAAGCGGTCGACGAAGCGCTGCGCGCGCGACTTCTGGCTCTGCGCCTCCTCGACCAGGTGGACGATGCGCTGCAGCGTGTTGTCGGCGTACGCGCGCGTGACCTCCACCTCGATCGCGCGCGCGCCGTTGAGGGTGCCAGCGAAGACGTCGCGGCCGGGTCCCTTCTCGACGGGCACTGACTCGCCGGTGACGGGCGCCTCGTTGAGCGTCGGTGGGCGGGGATAATCGCCTCGTCGCGAATTGATCGCTTGCAGACCCGGTGGGCGTCGCCAACGCCTACACACGAATCGTCCACGCCGACGGCAAGATGGTCATCACAATGGGAACCCCCGAACCTGTGAGGTCGAGATGACGCTTGGCGAAAACGCCGCCAACAGCGCAGTCGGTGCACTCGAGTCGGTCGAAGCGGTCGACGCGGCCGCGCTCAAGCTTGCCGGGGCGGTGACCAATGCCATCCCCGTCGGTGCGCCGCGGGACGCGCTATCGGGCACGTGGCTCGGCCACGCGCTCCATCCCGCGCTGACGGACGTGGTCATCGGGTCGTTCTTCAGCGCGACGCTGCTCGACCTGCTCGGCGGCGACGACACCGGCCGCGCGAGCGAGCGCCTCATCGAGATCGGTCTCGTGACCTCCGTGCCGACGGTCGCCAGCGGCCTGAGCGATTGGGCCTTGACCGTCTACGGCGACCGCCGCGCTCGCCCGGTTGGGCTGGCGCACGCGAGCGCGAACCTGACCGCGTCCACGCTGTATGCGGCGTCGCTCGCCGCGCGGCGCCGGGGCGCCCCGGGCCGGGGCAAGCTGCTCGGCGTCGCGGGCGGCGCGGTGCTCTCACTCGGTGCCTTCCTCGGCGGTCACCTCTCGTTCACGCGCGGAGTCGGTGTCAACGAGACGACGTTCGACGAGGGGCCCCGCGACTGGACGACGGTCGAGGCGGGCGAGCTCGAGGATGGCCAGCCGACCAGCGCGATGGCGGGCGACACGCCCGTTCTGCTGCTCAGGCACAACGGTCACCTGCATGCGCTGCACGATCGCTGCTCGCATCGCGGCTGCCTGCTCAGCAGCGGTGAGGTCGAGGGCGAGTCCATCACCTGCCCCTGCCACGGCTCGCGCTTCGACCTTCGCGACGGCTCGATCGAACGCGGCCCGGCGACGGCGCCGCAACCCGTATTCGAGACCCGCGACCGCGAGGGCGGGATCGAGGTCAGGCTACCCGCGCCAGCTTGACTCGCTACCGCGTCGTCGCGGGGCCTTTAGCGACTCAGGCGTGCGGCCGGCCAGGACACAGAACCGAATCGTCGCCAAGGCAATCGCCGGCTCGGCGGCCGGAGGAATGTCAAACGATCGCCGGCACGCGCACCTCGGCCGCGCAGCCGACGGCTTCCCTGCACAAAGGACCGAGGCACGGCCAGGTGTGGCGACCCGCTTTGCGAGGCATCCGCCGATCGCCGAGCACGTACGCCGGCTGCGGGGGGCTCGATGACGATCAGGCCCTCGGCCTCGCCGCATAGGCTTTGTGGCATGGACGAACTTGTGGTCGTCAAAGTCGTTGGGACCGAGCCGGAAGCCGAACTGCTGTGCTCGCTGTTGCGGAGTGCGGGTATCGAATGCGCGGGCCGACAGACGAACCTGGGAGCGGGGGCGGCCGATGGCATGCCAGGCGGGCCCTATGAGCTCGTCGTCCTGCCGCAAGACCTGGACGATGCTCGCGACATCCTGCGGGAACGTAGCGACACGGGCGAGCAGTGAGGTCGTCGGTCGGCCCGGGCTGGCGCCACCCTCACACTTCAACCGAACGCGACTCCGGTGAGGCGCCTGCCTCCGTCTTAGGCGGGTTTGCCGGCGTCGATCCAGCGGCGGAAGACGGCGACACGCTCCGCGGGCCACGCTCCGTCGCATGGCATCGTGCCGGCCTCGAGCCGGTCGAGGATGGCGTCGGCGTGGGTCGAGACGTCGTCGAGGGACCAGAGATCGAACGCGAAGCCCATCGAATCACGGTCGCGCTCGCGAAACAGTGGCTTGATGTCCTCCTCGAAGTGCAGCGGCTCGTCCGGCCCCGACAGCTCAGCTGAGTCGCTCGCGATTGTGGCTGCCCCACCGCCGTCGGTCAAGAAGCGACTCGCCGCGCCCCAGTCGGCGAAGTGCCGAGCAAGCGAGTCCGCCACGGCCGTCAGCGCCCCCTCAACAGGTCCGAGCGCGCTCGCGACGTCGTCCGGCGAGCTTTTGATGACCGCAGCGCAGAAGCTGGAGGCATCGCGCAGGCGCTCCTCGAGCAGGATCCAGGCGGATTCCCGATGCGGCATGAGGTCGTCGTCCTCGTAGAAGAGCTCGAAGCTCGGCCCGGCGGTGCGCCCGGAGTGGTCAGGTCCGATCGGCAGCGTCGTGATCAGGTTTCCGAGTGGCCTGAGCACGCCACCCATCAGGCTGAGTGCCGCGTTCGCCAGCGTTCCCAGCTGCGCGTCCGTCTCCTCCGTGTGCGCGAAGTAGCGCTCCAGGATCTGCAGGAGGATCTCGTAGCTGACGTTGAAGAGATCCGTGCACAGGGACGTCACGCGATCGCCGATGAGGGGGATCGATGCGTCGCGCTCGCCACGACGCACGGCCGCGAACATCACGGGGCGGACCGGATCGGCCGCCGGATTCGCCGCAAGCATCCCGCGGTAGTCCTCGAGGATCTGAACGAACTGGCCGAAGTGGGCCGCCTCCCAATGCCCGCGCGCCCCCTCGCCCTGCTCGAGGATCGTGTCGAGCGCTCGCTGGGCCGACGCGAGATCGGTCACGGCCACAAGCTCGGGCCAGTGGAAGTCGGTGCTCGTCGCCTGTGCGCGCGGCGGCCCGACGAACAGGTTGCGCTCGCCGAACTTGTCTGCGAGGTGCGCCAGACCGTGCTCGATCGAGCGATACAGGTGGCCGATTGTTGCGAAGTCCTGCAGCTGGGGCACGATGTCGCCTTCGGCCATCAGGGGCACCGCATCGTGCACGGGCGCGTCGATGCCCTTTGCGCCCTCGAGCGCCATGCCCTCCGGGCGCTCGAGGAACATGAAGTGCTGTAACGCCCGCTCGCCGAAGGGCACCAATGTCAGGTTCACACCGGCCGGATAGTGGTGCGCAGGCGCGGGCAGGTTCGGCCGGGTCAGATGAGGCGCCGCACCAATCGCGGAGAGCACGTTCTGCACGAGCGCGAGGTGCAGCATCTCCTCGGTGGCGACGTGGGCGACCGCGCGGCGCCAGCGGCTGACGGCTTCGAGTTCCTCCGACGTGAGCCCCTCGTCCGTGCTCTGCTTCAGCGAGAACGCCGCGAACAGGTACTGGCACATGATCCCGTGCTCGAGCTCGGCGGCCTGGCACAGCATGTAGATGAGCGCCTCGCGATGCTCGATGACGAACGGCGCCTCGGGCTCTGCCCGTCCGCCGCGCGTCGCCAACACCTCGGCGAGCCGACCCCGCCCGGCACTGCCGGTCGGATCAGTCATTTAGAGCACCTTCCGAGCTCCGGCCTCGAACGTCGGGTCGGTCAGCAGGCGCCACCCTTCGACCTCGATCAGGACGGTCGGCCCGCCGCTGTGGTGAGCCGGACGACTCTCACCGCGTGCTCGGCAGCGCCGCCTGCTCGAGCGCCCAGTCGAGCGCGTAGTCGGCGACCTTCTCCCAGCCCGGCGACGCGGGCAGCAGATGCGGCCCCTCGAACTCCTTGACCTCGGTGATGACGTTGTCGTTCCAGTGCTTGGCGTTCGAGCGCTGGATCGACGGCGGCATCAGGTGGTCGGCGCTGCCGGAGATGAACAGCAGCGGCGCGCGCTCCTTGTTGTCGTAGTTCACCCAGGTCTCGTCCCTGCCAGGGTGGATGTTCGCGAGCGCGCTGCCCCAGAAGACCTCTCCGGAAGCGGGGATGTGGTAGCGCTCGTACAGCCGCCGCGCCTCGTCCTCGGGCAAGCCGTTGGTGAACGTGTAGCTCCACTGCTCGAAGGTGAGGCCGACGGCCTTGTGGCGGTTCGCCGGGTTCTTGAGCACCGGGAAGCTGGCGCGCACCTGCGACAGCGGGATGCGTTTGACACCCTCGGTCGGCGCCGAGTTGATCGCCACGCCGGCGGCGCCGAAGCCGTGGTCGAGCAGGATCTGGGTGAACACGCCGCCGGCGGAGTGGCCGATGATGATCGGAGGCGATTCGAGCTCGCCGACGATCGCCTCGAGGCGCTCGATGATCGCCGGCACCTTGAGCTGCTCGATCGGCGTGGGGTCGGCGTTCAGCGCCTCGACCTCGACCTCGAACCCGGGGTAGGCGGGGGCGATCACGCGCAGCCCCTTGCCCTCGTAGCGCTCGATCCAGTGCTCCCAACTGCGGGGTGTGACCCAGAAGCCGTGGACCAGGACGATCGTGTCAGGCGTGGACGTGGCAGGATTCATCGGCCGCCCTTTCGTTCGTGGCGTTCAGGAACTCGAGCAGGTCGGCCCCGAGCTGCTCCTTGTGGGTGTCGGTGATGCCGTGCGGCGCGCCGGGGTAGACCTTCAGCTGCGCGCCGTCGATCGTCATGCCTTCGCTCGTGTGATCCCCAGTCACGCTGGATGGTGTGATCGGTGGTGCACCAGCAGGACCGGATAGCGGCTGGGTCTGTGACATGACAAGAGAACGAGATGGCGCCGCTCGTCCGGGCCGAGCGGACTCTACCCTGCGAGTCGATTGCGTGATGGCGCAGCCTCAGAGAGTCGAAACGGTGGCCCAGGCGGCGAATCCTCAACGAGGCCCCTCGGTCCCCGCCTGAACCCCGAACCGAGCTGTTGGCCGGGGCCGCGGCGATCGCTGTCGGGTCCACGCGGCCCGCCCAACTCGGTGCGCTCGGGCGCTGAGCACGGTGAGGGGGTAAGGGGTCGCAATGCCCGCACGATGGCAGCCCCGTCAGGTGGGGCTTTCGCCCGCTGTGGTGCCGCCTGCCTCGTTCGGCATCAGAACCCATGCCGCGACGTACAGGAGCGGGCTCAGCAGCACGACGCCCAGGATGCCGAGCAGTCGTGCGACGAGCGGGTTGATGTCGTAGCGGCGGGCGAACCCGGCGCTTACTCCCGCCAGCAGGCGGCCCTCGCCCGGACGCGAGAGGCCCTTCTGGGCGAACCATGCGCGTGCGCCGGCGAGCGAGTTGTCGTGGACATCGATCTGCGGCTCTGTCGCAACGGCCATTGTTTCTTCTCGTTTCTCCGGGAAGGCCCGGCTCGTTTGTGTACGACGAGCATGGCCTTCAGCCCGTTGCCCCACCACCGAGGCAGCCGGTGGGTGGCGCGGCGGCTAACCGGCGTACGGCCCGTAAGGGTCATCCCCCGCCACAGGACCGATGCCCCGTAGGGGTCGTTCGTCTCACCCGCTGGGCGCGGCGTTGCTGTCACGCGAAGCGCAACTAGGCGAATCGCTTGACGAAGTCGAGTGCCGTCTGTGCCACCTCGCGCCAGCCGCTGTCGATCGTGAGCGAGTGCCCGCGGTTCGGGATCCTGGTGATCTCGGTCACTGACTCGTTGTGCTGCTGGCGCTTGTAGGCGGCGTTCGCGATCGCCCACGGGACGGTGTGGTCCTTCTCGCCCTCGATGATCAGCAGCGGGCCACGGTCTGGATTCCTGGGATCGACCTTCGCCTCGGTGAAGGGGTTCACATTTGCGTTCGCCATCTGCGCCAGGGCCACCCCGGGCCCGGCGACGTGGTACTTGTCGTACAGCTGCCGCGCCTCCTCGTCGTCGAGCGCGTTGGCCCAGCCGTACTTGAACTGGTCGAACGTGAGCGTGACCGCGCGGCCCCGGTTGAGCGGATTCAAGAGCACCGGGCTGGCCGACTTCAACGCCGAGAACGGGAGCGGCAGCACGCCTCGGAACGGGCCCGGGTCGATCGCCACCGAGGCGGCCGACAGGCCCCGGTCGGCGATCATGTAGGTGAGCAGGCCACCCGTCGAATGGCCCATCACGGCGGGCTTCTTGTCGAGCTGGTCGATCACCGTGGCGGTGTGGTCGGCGACCCGCTTCAGGGTCTTCCTCGCGAAGACCTCGGGGTTGGCGCGAGCCTCCTCGACCGATTCCGGGTCGTCCGGCCAGGAGGGCGTTAAACCCGCGTAGCCGTTCTCTTCGAACAGACCGACCCAGTTGTCCCAGCTGCTCGGCAGCAGCCAAAGCCCATGGATGAACACGACCGGCGTCTTGCCGCTCGAGTTGGCTCGATCGATCTCGCGCTGCTCGCGCTCGGTGATCTCGGCTTCGATAGGGACGATGTTCGGCGATGTGGACATGAGTCGAATCCTTTCATGGTGAAAGCGGGCCTACCGGCCCGCTCGTTGGAGGATGCGGCGACGCCCATACTTCACCGCTCCACCGCCTTCCTGGGCCAGGGCCTACGTTCGTTCAGCAGCCCACTCGCCCACCTACGGGCCAGCCAGGTTCCGCTGTTGACGCCTTACGGGTGACCCCGGTTGCGCCCCGAGTCCCCGGCCCTCCGGGTGCCCATTGGGTGCCCGCCGGGCAATCGCGTACCGATCCCCGGCCCCGAAAACCCTGGTGTTTGCAGGGATATTTGAGCTGAGCGGGCAGTACAGGCTCCGCTTGCCATGCAGAAGGTCGTGGGTTCGAATCCCATCAGCCGCTCTCCAGCCAGTCGGCGACGTAGTCCGGCGGGTCGCCACGCCACTGATTCCGGACTGCGAGCTGAATCAGCTCATTCGGGTCCCGGTCGTAGTCGGGTTGCCCGCCCCTTCCCGCGAGGTAGAGCACGACCGCCGTCGCGACGGCCACACCGGGATCCTCCACGTCGTAGTCGGCGCCCTCGGCCGCCAGCGCCAGGCGCTCCTCGAGGTTCTGGACGGCGGTGACCGGCTCGTCGTCGTCTTCCAGCTGCACCTGCAGTCGCGCGACCTTGGGATCGCGCCCGGCAGGGTCTGCCACCTCCGCCGCGCGGCGGACCAGTTCGGCGACCGTGGGCGTGTGCCGGTCCACTGCCAGGATGCTAAGGAAGACTGCGCGTACGCGGCAGCGCGACGTCGTCGCTGAGAAATCGCCTGATCGTGCCATGTGGGCCGGGAGCCTGGCCTGGAGCCTGAGCGACAACTACGAGTGGGGCACCCATCCGACCGACGCGGTCGCATGACACCGCGGAGGCTCAGGAGCGGTGACGAGGTGCTCGTCCGGCCCATCGGCCCCGACTACAAGGGGCGTCTGCTCGACGCGTTCGAGCGCTCGAGCCCGGAGTCGCGCTACCGCCGCTTCTTCTCCCCCACCCCAAGACTGTCGGCCGCGCAGCTGGGCTATCTCACGGAGATCGACCACCACGGTCACGAGGCGCTCCAGGCCGTCGACCCGCGAACGGAGCAGGGCCTCGGCGTCGCCCGCTACGTCCGCTCGCCCGACGACCCGACCCTCGCGGAGGTCGCCGTCGCCGTGGTTGACGAGTGGCAGGGACGAGGCCTCGCAAGCATGCTGATGCACGACCTGGCGGCCCGGGCGCGTGAGGAGGGCATCGCGCGCATGAGCGCCGAACCGTCGTGCTCGGTGGTAAAGCCCTAGGCGGCCCGCGCCACCGTGCGTTCCAGCAGGCCGAACAGCTCGGCGTAGTGACGCTCCGCGGCGGCCTCGTTGTAAGCGGGCGTGTCGGCCATCGTGTAACCGTGCGCGGCGCCGCGGTAGACCTCGGAGCGGTAGCGCACCCCCGCCGCGTCGAGCGCTCGTTCGAGCTCGGCGATCTGCTCGGGCGTCATGCTCCGGTCGTTGTCGGCAAAGCCGAGGTAGACCTCGGCGGCGAGGCTGCCCGCGCTCCGGTGAGGGCTGTCGTCATCGTCGGTGACAAGGCCGCCGACGTGGAAGCCGCCCAGGGCAGCGACGCGCTCAGGGTAGGCCGCGGCGATGCGCCAGGCCACCCGCCCGCCCATGCAGTAGCCGGTGATCGCGACCGGGCCGCGGCCGATCTGCTCGAGCCGGCCGAGGTAGGCCTCGCCGTCGCCGACGATCCGCTCTGGCGTCAGCTCGCGCATCAGCGGACGCAACCGATCGAGCAGCGGCCGCTGCTGATCCGGATCGCCGAGACCGTCGAGCCCAACCACCGGCGCGCGCCCGGCCCGGTAGAAGACATTGGGCGCGAGGACCACGTAGCCCTGGGTCGCGATCCGCTCCGCCATCAGCTCGATCTGCGGGCGCAGGCCATACGCATCGGTCACCAGTAGTACGGCCGGCCGGCGCTCGTCGTCGGGCCGCGCGAGGTAGGCATCGGCGACGCCGTCCTGCGTGGTGACATCGATCATCTCGCTGCGCAACGTCCGCTCCTCTCGCGCCGGCTCACGACTCAGGTGTGGTGAGGCGCCGGGTTCTCACGCGGCGCTGCGTGTTGGGCTGCGATGGCCGGCGCGCCTCGACCAGGCGTTCGACGTCCGAGAGCGACAGGAGCCCGGTGAGTCGGGAGTCCCGGAGCACGAGCGCGCGTCGGAGATCGGTTTCGAGGAGCCTCAGGAACGCGTCGGGCAGCTCGTCCTGCTCGTTCACGGCCACCGCCTGACTGAGCGGCAGCATCCGCGTGTTCACCCGGACGCTGGGCCAGTTGGCGCGCGAGACGGCATCGAGGTCGCGAGCCGCGAACAGACCTACGATCGCGCCCCCTTCCATCACCGGATAGGCGGCATGGCGATGCTCCGAGAAGACACCGTCGTAGAACTCCTGAAGCGTGAGGTCCGATGGGACGGTAATCGGATCCCGCACCATCGCGTCACTCACGCTGAGACCGGCAAGCGCCTCACGGATCTCCACGAAACGAGCCTCCGCGGTCCCCGCCGACATCACGAACCAGCCGATGAGGGCGAGCCATAGGCCGCCGAAGCCGTAGAAAACGAACGTCACGAGGCCCAAGGCGATCATCAGCGCTCCAATCGCGCGGCCGACCGCCCCGGCCACGCGGGTCGCCCACCCGAGGTCTCCTCTCAGCCTCCAGAGCGCCGACCGCAGGATCCGGCCCCCGTCCAGCGGGAAAGCCGGCAGGAGGTTGAAGACGAGCACGAAGAGATTCGTCAAGCCGAGCCAGACCACGACCCCGTCGACGCCCGATGGCAGGGCGATCGCGTAGCCCAGGACCACGAAGATTGCGCCAATCACGAGCGTGACGAGCGGCCCCGCCGCCCCGATCCGAAACTCGGCGCCCGGCGAGCGGAACATTCCGTTGAAGCTTGAGACACCACCGAGCAGCCAGAGCGTGATGCCGCTGACCTGCATTCCCTCCCGGCGTGCCTGCACGGAATGCGCTAGTTCATGCAGAAGGATCGACACGAAGAAGAGGACCGCCGCGACGACCCCCATCGCGACGTACGTCGCGGTCCCAAGTCCCGGGTTCGAAGAGGGAAACACGCCCGCGGCGAGAGACACCACGAACAATCCGAGGATCACCAGGAAGCTCCAAGTGAGCCCGACCTCGACTCCGGCGATGCTGCCCAGAGAGATCCTCGTGCGCATTACCGCGACACCGGAACGCCGGGAGCGGGGCTCAGCCGCTGCAGCTCGTCGTAGGGCCAGAAGCCGGACTTGTCGCCCGCCTCCCACGCCGACCGCAACCCGGTCGCGTCGAGTTCCCGATCCGGGCGAATCGTGCGGGTCACCTCGTGCAGGTCCTGCCGGAGCTGCTCGACCGACGGGCGTCCCCAGAACCAATAGCGCATCGACTGACTCCTGCAGGCGAGTCAGCCGCTGAGCTGCTCGGATATGTTGACCTCGTGCCGGGTCTCGGTGATCTGCCCGTTCGCGAGGACGTAGATGCTGATCCCGGTAGCGCTGAGAGGCCGGTCGGAGGCGGCTTGCCCATCGTCGCCACCGGCTCGGCTCAGCGTCGCGGTCCATCGTGTCGCGACTCGGTCCCCCTCCGCGATCATGTCGTCAATGACGTACTCGACCTTGCTGAAAGCGCTGCGGGCGCCGTTGTAGTCGTCGCGAGCTCCCTGCGGTCCGCGACCCGGAGGGCTATGCCCATAGTCGAGGTAGTCGGGTGAGATGACCTCGTCGAATACGTCCGGCGTCTGATCGTTGAACGCGGAGAAGAACCGCTGCACAACCGCTTTGTTGGCGGCCAGCCCGGCCGGGGTGTTTGTGGTTGTCGACATGTCGTTCGCTCCATCGGGTTGCGAGTTGAGCACAGAGAGACAGTTGTCAGTGCCTCGCCGGACTCGGTGAGGCGTCTTTACAAGACTCATGGTCGACGCCGGGGTCGCCCGTGTCGTCGGCCCGAAGGCGACTCTTTGACCTGCACCCGGCGCGGCAGGCGACCCGGCCTACTACCTCCCGAGGCGGATCGCGGGCCGCTACGGCCCGAGGCCAGGTGCCGGAACTGGGAACCCGGCGGCGTCGACGACGGGCGGCGTCGCCGCGTCCGTCGCTCGCTGGGCCGCCCATCACGCGGCTTCACACTCGCAAGCCCGGGGGGCCAGAGGGTCCGGCTAACTCGGCGACCTTCCGGACTTGCTCGCGGCCCGGCGAGCGGAGCGGTTCGGGTGAAGGTCGACGGCGAGCTCTACCGCTCCCGCTCCGGAGCTGAGGAGCCGGGTCGTACCCAGGTCCGCGAGCAGCCGTCGCATGGGCCGGTTATCGGACAGCATGAGCGCTGTGAACTGGGTGATGCCCTCATCCCGGGCCCTGTCGGCCAGTCGGCGCAGCAGCGCCTTGCCAACGCCGCGTCCCTGCCAGGGTTCGAGGACGGCGACCGCAATCTCCGCGCTGTCACGTCGTTCGTGATCCCGGACGTAGCGGGCGACGCCCACGCTCTCGCGGCTGCCCGGATCGACCGCCAGCAACGCCTCGTGATCCCGGTGGTCGACTTCGGTCAGGTAGCGGAGCTCAGACGCGGTTAGCCGCCCGTGCGGGTTCAGGAACCGGCGGTAGACAGCCTCGTCGCTGCTTTGGTCCAGGGCTGCTGCGAGAGCAGCCTTGTCCCCGGGCTCGATCGGCCTGATCTCGAGCTCTGTCCCGGATCCGGGACCGCTCACGCGCCGGCCAGGAACGCCTCGACGTCGGCGGCGAACTCGGCGTGGTGTTGGAAGAGGAAGCCGTGAGCCGCGTCCGGGTAGATCTTGAGCTGGGCCCAGGGGATGAGGCCGGCAAGCAGATAGGAGTAGCGCGGGAGGATCATGGGGTCGCTGTCGCCGTTGGCCACGAAAACGGGCTTGTCGATCGCCGAGACGCGCTCGAGCATGGAGTGGTTCGGCTGCCCCCAGGCGCACACCGCGTCGTACTGCGCCAGACGGGTCTGCCAGCTGGTCGGCGCGTCGCGGTTGACCGTGCGCGCCCCGAACACGCGGCCGGCGACCTGCTGTCCAGCCGCGCCGCCTGCCTCGGAACCGGTGAAGAAGACGCTGAGGTAACCGGCCGGCGACGTCTCTCGCTGCCCGACGGCGGCGATGACCTCAGGCGCCCAACCGTGCATTCCGCGTGCCCCCTGCGGAGCAGAAGAGGCGAGCACCAACTTGCGCACCAGCGACGGGCGAACAAGAGCGATCTCCTGGGCCACGAAGCTGCCGATCGAAAAGCCGAGCAGATCGACCTCTCCCACTTCCAGCGCATCGATGAATTCGATCGCGTCGAGCGCCATCTGCGCGATCGTGTTCGGTGTCGTCCCACTCGAGGAGGCGACCCCCCGGTTGTCGAAGGTGATCACCCGACGGCTGCCGGCGAGCGCATCGATGAGCGCCGGATCCCAGTTGTCGAGGTTGCCGCGAAAATGCTGCAACGTCACCAGCGGGATCCCGTCGGATTCGCCGGTGGTGCGGTACGCGTAGTCAACTCCATTGGAGGCGCTGACGACTTGGTTCTCAGCGCCGACGTAGCTCGCAACCGATGCGGTTTCGGACATCAATTTTCTCCTTTCGGATCGCTGAGCTGATCAGGCCGCGACCGGCACCGTCGCCGCAGCGGTCTCGACGAGGCGGCTCACCTCGTCCGGCACGGAGACCATCGCGACGTGACCCGACGCGGCCTCCACAGTTGTGGCGCCCATGCGCCGGGCGAACTGGCGCTCGGCATCCGGCGGGATCGCCTCGTCGTTCTTCGCGACCAGATACCAGGTGGGCTGCGATTTCCACGCCGGCTCTCCCATGACCTCGTCGAACGCGCTCATCGAGATCGGCTGTTGTACCGCGTACATGACGCGTGCCCTGGTGGTCTCGACATCGCCCGCGAAATGGCCCACGAAGTCCTCTTCCGGGATCCAACCGAAGCCCTGCTCGTCGACGATCAGATTCGCGATCGCGGGCGTTGGCGGACCGGCCCCTAGCAGCGCGCCGAGCGACTCGCCCTCGTCCAAGCCGAACGCGGCGACGTACACAATCCCCACGACGTTCGGCGCGTCGGCGCCGAGCGCCGTGATGATCTGCCCGCCGTATGAGTGGCCGACGACGACTGTCGGGCCGCTCAGACGGGCAAGAACCTGACGGAGCCGCGCCACGTCGTCGGCGAGCGAGGTCTCTGGGAACTGCGGGGAGGTGACGTCGAAGCCGAGGGCCTGCAGCCGCTCGATCACGTCGCTCCAAGAGGATCCATCGGCCCAGGCTCCGTGCACGAGCACGATGTTCGGCTTCTTCTCGGATGACATGGAGCGCTCCTTCGACAGTCGCCAGTAGGTACCCAGAAGCGTGATTGGGTCGCGCCGTCCGCACACCACACGATCGTGCGATCTCTAAGGAGCGCGTCGCCGAAGGCCTCGATCGAAGAAATGGCGCGATCAGGCGATGTGCTGCCGGCTGTCGGCGTGCACATTGGCTGCCTCGACCGAGGAGCTTCGGATGCCCACCATCAAGACGCCCAAGATCAGCACGAGGCGGCGGGAGGCCGACGGCCTTGCCATCAGATACGCCGAGAGCCATGCAGCCGGCGATGAGACCATCCTGCTCCTCAACCCCTGGCCGGAGAGCCTTCTCGCTTGGGAGACAATTTGGCGGCGCTTGGCCGAGACCGTCCGGCTGGTCGCCATCGATCTGCCCGGCTTTGGCAAATCCGAGGGCCGACCCGAGCTCTTCTCCGTACAGTCCATGGGGACGTTCCTGCTCAAGCTGATCGATGAGTGGGACTTGGGTCACCCCCACGTCGTCGGGCCGGACGTTGCTACCGGAGCGACGCTGTTCGCAGCAGCACAGGACGCCGATCGGTTCCCCAGTGCCGTGGTCGGCAGCGGCGCCGTCTCGGTCCCGCTCGAGGTGACGGGCGCCCTGAAAGACATCATCGAAGCTCCGGACACGAGTCAGTTTCAAGCCGTCGATGGCCGCGAGATCGTCGCTGGAGCCCTCGCCGGCATCGAGCGACACACGCTGCCCGAGGCCGTGCGGGAGGACTACCTGAGCTCGTATGCGGGCGACCGCTTCGTCGAGTCGATGGCCTACGTGCGCAACTACCCGAACGACTTGCCGATCCTCGCCGACAGGCTCGGTGACATCCGGACCCCGGTTCAGATCATCGCCGGCGGCCATGACGCCTTGGTGCCACCGTCGAACGCCGAGTTCCTGCACGATCGCCTGCCCGACAGCAAGCTCAACATCCTCGACACCGGCCATTTCACCTGGGAGGACGGCGCCGACCAGTACCTGCAGCTGACGAGCGCCTGGGTCGAATCTCATCCAGCCAGCCGGATCTAGCATGTCGACCGGCCTCGCGACCCACATGATCGTCCTGCCGGGCGGCGGTTACTCCCAGCATGCGCCCAATGAGGCCGAGCCGGTGGTCCACTGGCTCACCGGGCTTGGTGTGCGCGCCAGCGTGTTCCGCTACCCGCTGTTGGTGCGCCACCCTGCGCCGCTGGACGCCTTGCGGGCTGAGATTGGCCGCCTGCGCGAGAGTGGCGTGGAGCACATCGGGCTGATCGGCTTCTCCGCGGGGGGACATCTTGCCGGCCTCGCCGCGCTCGCCCCCGGCGCCCACACGAGCGAAGCGGTCGACTTCGCCGTACTCGGCTACGCGATCACCTCGATGGAGACCGAGAGCTATCGGCCGGCACGCCTGATCCTGCTGGGCGAGGACGCGACGCCCGAGCTCCGACGAGCGACATCACTCGACGCCCTGGTGACCTCCTCGTCGCCGCCGTTCTTCCTCTGGCACACGGCCGAGGACCCATACGTCCCGCCGGAGCACAGCTACAGGCTTGCCTCATCGCTCGCCGCTCACGGCGTTGCACACACCACCCATGTCTTCGCACACGGTCCCCACAGCCTCGGCCTGGCGCGGGGCGCGTTGGACGCAGCCGCCTGGACGACCCTCGCCGCCTTCTGGATCAGTGAGCGGAGCGACACCCGACCCGCCACCCCGCCGATCGGAAGCCATCAGGAGGGCTCGTCGTGACTGACGGCAAGGCGCGTCAGCTCGACGCGAGAGTTGATGTTGAGCTTGGCGAAGATCTGACGTAGATGACTGTTCACGGTGTGGGGCGAGACGAACAAGTTGTCGGCCACCTCCCGATTGGTGAGACCCTGAGCCACCAGCCGAGCGACGCCGAGCTCTGAATCGGTCATTGCATCCCAGCCGGATTCTGGGCGCTCCGGGACACTGATCAAGCGGCGGCGCACCCCCTGCGCGCGCAATCGGCTGCGAACCCGCCTGGCGTCCCAAGCGGCTCCGGCGTAGCTGTAGAGAGTCAGCCCCCGGTCGAGCACCCCGACTCCGTCCTCGGTGGCGCCACGCTTGACCCGCGCAGCCCCCAGGTCTTCGAGCGCAGATGCCAGCGCGAGGGGCCGGGGGCCACCCTCGAAGAGCCGGGCAGCGCGCGCGAGTTCCTGCTCGCTCCCGTCAAGCAAGCCGCGCGCGTGCGCTGCGGTGGCGGCGGCGGTACGCACACCGGGATTCAGGTCTGAGCGGCGCTCGGCTGTCGCGACCGCGCTCGCTGCCAATTCATCGTCCTCGGCCGCTATGGCGATCCGGACGAGGTGTGGCTCGTCGGTGCCATCCGGTGGAAACAGCGGCACGACCGACTTGCGCTCCTCCTCGCCCAGCGCGCAGAGCCAGGCTCGCGCGCCGGCCGCATCGCCCTCGGCCATCGACTGCAGCGCAAGTAGCCACGCGGCATTGCGGCGAAAGCTCGGGGGGCTTTGCTCGAGCATCATTCGGGCAAGCTCGGCCGTGCTTTGCTGACGGCGACGGTCACCCAGGTGGAGCGCGATCCGTCCCAACGCGACCACTCCGGCCACATCGAGAATGCTCTGGTGGCCCCCTTCCTGCTCCGGGCTGAGCTGGCCCTCCAGGATCGCCGCGGCATCCTCAAGCTTTCCCGTCTGGAACAGCAGCCTGCCGCGCCAAGTCTCGAAGATGTGCATCGCCCAGCCCTGAAGGTCGCGCTGCGCTGCGGCGAGGCCGTCAGCGGTCAACTCGAGCGATTCTTCGACACGGTCGAGCATCACCATGATCTCGCAGCGCCACTCCTGCGTGAGGCGCTCCCGTGCGTAGTCATGCTTGGCAGAGCCAGATCGGGACGCGGCCTCGGCCAACTCGAGTGCGCCCACGAACCTTCCCGCCATCACCTCGAGCCCAGCCTCCGCGAGATCGAGCATGAAGGCGGCGTCCGCGTCGCCGCTGCTGCCGATTGCGGCCTTGGCCTCTGGAAGGTTCGCGCGCCCCTGCTTCGACCAGCCGCCCACCGCGAGGTTGTGAACCAAACACGAGAGGTGTCGCGCTCGCAGGGCGGGTGGCAGGTCTGGCAACGCGAGGGCTTGCCGGTCTGCGGCGACGCGCACGTCAGGCGAGAGCCCAAACATCCCGGCGATGCTGAGAAGAACCTCCGCCTCCTGCTCAGCCGGCAGCGCCTCGCGCAGAGTGGTGTCCGCAAACGCTCTCGCCTCTTCGACCCGCGCGGCCTCGTGTAGCAACACAGCGGTTTGAGTTGCGAGCGGCCCGCGCAACGGGTGCCTGCTCGGAGCAAGCTCGAGCCCCCGCCGGCTCAAGTCGGCGGCGGCTCCCGGATCCGACAGCGACAGGGCTTCGGAAGCCTTCAGCAACGTGGCGATCGCAACCTCATCACCCGCTTCGGCGCTTGCCGCGAGTTGTGATGCGACCTCGATAGAGGTAGCTCCGGCCGCCAACAGCACGTCGGCCGCCTGGCGGTCGAGCGCGCGCCGCGCGGACAACGGCACGCTGGCACGCACCGCGTCTCGCGTGATGTCGTGCCCGAACGCGAACCGCTCATCACTCTCGATCAGCACGCCGGATTCGATCAGCTCCTCCATCGGCGCCAGCAGAGGCGACGGCGGCCGGTCGAGCATCCTCGCAAGCTCGTCCAGCGAGAACGTTCGCCCCAGGGAGGCGGCTACTATCGCCGCCTCGCGTGCAGACTCCGACATTCCCCGCAGCCGCTCTCGCATGCTGTCACCCACCCGCCGCGGGAGCCGCACCTCGATCAGCTCGGCTTGTCCCTCGTCGATCCGCACGAGCTCTTCATCGCGGAGCCCTGCGAGGAGCTCGGTCAGCAGGAACGGGCTGCCATGCGCACCGCTCATCAGCGCACGCAGAGCGTCATCGGGCTCTGCCCCCAAAGTGTCGACGGCGACCTGCGAGACCGCCGTCTCATCCAGCGGGCCGAGCTCAATCTTCTCGGCCCCGTCCTGTTCGAGGTACTCAATCGCGCTCAAGAACCGGCCCGAGCCCTGCGCTGGGCGGAACGCGATCAGCCAGCCAATCGGAAGCGCCCTGAGCCGCGACGGAAGCGCGCGCAACGCCGCGGCGGTCCCGCTGTCGGCCCAGTGTTGGTCATCAAGGCAGACGAGCATCGGGCCCCGGAGCGCGGCGCGCTCGAGCATGGCCTGAAGGTCCTGCAGCAGCCAATAGCGCTCCTCGGGAAGTGCGTGCAGATCTCGCAGCGCGCTCCGGTCGAGGAGCGGCGGGTCTCCACCAAACAGCGCCTCCATCAGCGGAGCCAGCGCGACGATGCCTTCGCCTGGCTCGGCGGCGCCGGAACCAACCCTGAACGACATGCGCCCAGCGATCCTCGCGCCCTCGTGGAGCAGCCGGCTCTTGCCCATTCCGGCGGCGCCCTCGATCAGGAGAACCGCGCCAACGCCGGAGCGAACCCGATCGAGCTGACTACCGAGGGTGGCCAGGTCGGCATCTCGACCGCGGGCGATCAGCCCGGGCAATGCCGCTTGCTGCATGAGGCCAGTCTATGCCGGTACCTCCGCCCGCTCGTAGTCCCGCCCACGATGCCGAGCAGGTCGCCCGGGTCCCAGCGCAGCGTCGCCTTGTAGGCGTCGGCCAGCACGATTCGCACTCAGGCCCGCATCGAGCCCGGCGCTACGCAGGCGACGGCACAGTCGTGGCCGCCGCGGTGCCGCTCCGAGTCGGCAAGCGGACACCCCGGGGGTAAGGCTGACCCTACCTGCGCCTCGGGCCGCCCGGAGCGAGACCTCGGGTGGAGGGGTATAGCCCCGGCGAGGCGGAGGAGAGACCCTTGACGCACCTTGAAGCGGTTCGGATTTCGGAGGTGACGTGAAATGCGACAGCCCGCGTTGGCATCGCGCAGTCGGATCGATACGGCCCATGGACGGCATTGCATCTGCCACCTCTGCGAGAGGGGCCGCCGCGAGCCGCCTACCCGCGGCAGGGCAACGAGCGAGCGCCCTGCTCGCCCGAACGGTCATTGAGCCGCCGAGATGCACACCAACGACCGCAACCCCGCGCACGCCTGTGAGTCACTGATCAGGCGGCCCAGCAGACCGGCGGACGAACGGCGGGGGCTGTGGCATGCTTGGGCCTTGGCGGAAGTGCAGTCCCAGCATGCACTGGACGCCTGGATGCGTGCCGCCCGGCATCTCAAGGCCGATGCCTTCACGGTCTACCGCGCCGCTCTCGACCGCGAGGAGCAGGCGGCGGCCGTGCTCGCCGCCCGCGTTGCGACGGCCCCCTCCGGCTGACGCGGCGACCGGTCTCGAATCCCGTCAGCCGCGCGACGCCCCGGCTCCAGCCGCCGGTCTCTGCCCTGGCACGACATCTCAAAGGAGACAAGAAATGAGGATCACAGTCTTTGGCAGGGGCAACGTGGGCGGCGGCCTGGCGGACTTGTGGGAGCGCGCCGGCCACCGGCTCACGCGGCTGGGCCGCGACGGCGGCGACGTGTCCGACGCAGACGTCGTCCTGGTGGCGGTGCCGGGCGGCGCGGTCGCTGAAGCTTTCGACAGGCTCAGGGGTGTCGAGGGCAAGACGGTGATCGACGCAACCAACCTCTACAACGTGACCCCGCCGGACGGGTTTGCGTCCAACGCCGAGTTCGTCAAGTCCAAGACCAATGGACCGACGGCCAAGTCGTTCAATATCAACTTCGCGTCGCTTTACAACCGGCTGGGCGAGGCGCGTGCGAGGCCGAGCAACCTGTGGTGTGGAGACGACGAGGCGCGCGAGGTCGTCGAGCAGCTCAACCGCGACGCCGGCTATGACCCGGTGCGTACCGGGTCGATCGAGGACGCCGCGGCCCAGGAGCGTCTGATCGACGTCATCTTCGCGATCGGTAAGCCGATCGGCCCGTACGTGTACCGGTTCGCGCCGATCGATCAGTTGTGAGGAGGTGCCATGTGTGACACCTCCGACGACCGCGGCATAGTGGACTACGCCTGACCGTCGAACTTGGCCCGTTCTCAGGTCGACGTCAGATCCGACGGTCACAGCTTCGGCCGTCGTCGACAACGGCCACAGCGCGCGGGCGCGAACCCTATGGACGCCACCCTCTGAACATGGTCAGTCCGTTATGTCGGCTCGGCTGGTTTCGAAGGTGGGCACCGGCTGGCCGTCCTCGTCCTGCCGCCACGCGGCAGGACGCATCAGCTGGGCCTTCAGCGAAACGCTGTCAGCACCTGCCAACGCGGTCGTAGCCGCGTCGCCGGTCAGCTGCAGGCCCCCGGCGTCGAACACCGTTGTCGCGGAGCTGATGAGCGCGACCCCGTCGCCGCCGATGAGCTGGGCGGCCTCGCTCGCCAGCCCCTCGGGGACGTCGCACACCTCCTCGATCGAGATCGGGAGCTCATCGCCGGTCAACCCATCCACCGAAGCGTTGATGGAGATCGCGATCAGGTAAAACGGATCGCTGAAGGTCGGCGGCTGCTCCTCCTGCGCAACCCGTGGCCGCCCGCCGGCTGCAAGCCTGGCGTCCTCCGGCGGGGTGGCGCAGGTCAGGGGGCCGCCCGGACCGCCGCCGGGACCGCCGCCGGGACCGCCGCCGCTCCCGACCTTCACGGTCTCGCAGCCCTTCATCCTCGCCTGATCGACCACGTCGACCCTGCAGACGTCCTTGCCCGGTCCGCCATTGACCACACGATCCCGCCGTCCGTCGACGGCGTTCAACCGATCGGCGCCGCGCCCTCCGAAGAGCCGATCCCTGCCGGGCCCTCCCGAGAGTCGATCCCTGCCACCGCGACCTCTGATTCGGTCGTTGCCGGCACGAGCCTTGACCACGTCGCCGTTCGCGGTGCCCAAGATCTTGTCGGGCCCCTTGGTGCCGAGTATCCGCTTCGCCTCCACGGGCCCGGCCCAGGCCAGCATCACCGATGCAAGGACGGCGACCACGACGAATGCCATGAGTCGCTTCCCCAGCCGTAGGAAGTGCCGTTTCTGGACGTCCATGATCCCCCTCCGTTACGCGACGGACTGCTGCCGACCCTGCGGTTTGAACGTGCTGACGGCACGATCCCTCGCTTACCGCCCGCTCGCGCCCGGGGACTCCCGGGTCCAGTCCCTGGTCCGGGGTCGGCACCAGTGACCCACGGGCGCGACGGGCGCGCCGACCGGCGAGTCTGGGTACAACCCAATCCCGGTGGAAGTTCTGACGAGTTGTACGCAGCTGAGCCGTGATGGCCGCGTGGTCACTCCCGGCGACCGAGACCTTCCCGTCGGCTGCCTTTTATGAGTCTGCCGGGCGCCTTGGGCAGGTGATGGGCGTCATCCGGGCTTTCTCGTCCCTGAAAGGCTCAAGGCACGCTGCGCAGCCCTCGAAGAATCGCTTGCGTACTGCTGGCCCTCGACCAGGTTGTCGTCTGGCGCTCGGCGTGGCCAATCGTCCGCGCCGGCGAGAACAACCAACAACTCGCCGACCCAGTGGCCGGCAAGCAGTGGATCCTCGATTGGGGCCGGTCCCGTCCAGCACGGCTTGGCGTAACGGACGCCGCTGATCGTGCACGTGGCCATCGGTGCACGCAGGTCTGCAGCGACCAGCGCGTGCGGCGCGGCTGCGAGAGTTTCGCGATGCCCGACTGGACGAAGAAGAACTTCGACGATCTTCGCGATGTCAGCCCGAAGGATGCTCGAATGCAGTGGCGGTTCGCGCGCGAGGCTCTGCGATCGCCCGAGCTGGGCGTGAGCCGCTTCACTTACGAGCCGGGTGCCCGCATGCCGTGGGGTCACCGGCATCGTGTGCAGGAGGAGGCCTACATCGTGGTCGCCGGGTCCGGTCGTGCCAAGCTCGATGACGAGGTCGTGGAGCTCTCGGTGTGGGACGTGCTGCGCGTCGCTCCTGCAGTGGTTCGCTCGTTCGAGGCCGGCCCGGCCGGCCTTGACGTGATCTGCATCGGTGGTCGGAAGCCCAAGGGAGGCGACACCGAGCGGTTCGAGGACTTCTGGACGTGAGTCAGGCCGTCGCGCTTGCCAGCGCGTCGCTCAAGCGGTCCACATCGGCCTCGGTGACGTGTAGGTGCGGGGCGATGCGCAGCGACGCTCCGCGTACGGCCGCGTAGCAGTTGGCTTCCCGCAGCGCCGGCAGGATCGACATCCGCGTGTCGGCGGGAAGCGAGGCGCCCAGCATGTGCGGCCCGCGCTCGTTCGCGGGCGCCACCGCGAGGCCGAGGCCGGCGCACCGCTCGGCGATTGCTGCGGTGGTCTCGGTCAACGTGGCGGCAATGCGGGGAACCTCCCAGGCGAGGATCTGCTCGAGCGCGGCGATCGCCATGGGCACGAGCTGAAACGAGCTGCGCTGGCCCATGTCGAAGCGGCGGGCGCCGGGCTGGTACTCGTCGCGGTATTCGGTCAGCCGGCTGAAGTCCTCCGAGCCGGCGCGTGAGATCCAGTTCTCCTCGAGCGGCTCGCCGTCTCGGTGGTCCCCGGCGACATAGAGGAAGGTCAGGCCGAAGGGGCCGAGCAGCCACTTGTAGCCGACGCTCACCAGGAAATCCGGGCGAAGCCGTCCGACGTCGAGAGGCATCGCACCAGCCGACTGACTGGCGTCGACCACGAGCGCACACCCGAGGTCGTGAGCACGGTCCGCGATGGCCTCCAGATCGAGCACGGCACCGTCCGTCCAGTGCACGTTCGGAACGCTGACCGCGGCGACACGCTCGTCAAGGGCGCCGAGCACGGCGTCGGTCCAGCTCTGCCCGTCGGTGCGCTCGACGGTCAGGACCCGGGCCCCATGACGCCGCGCCACCGCGTCCCACGTGTAGATGCCCGACGGGTACTCCTCCGCGAGAACCAGGATCACGTCGCCTTCGCCGAGCCGCAGGTTGCGGGCCGCGACGGCGAAGCCGTAGCTCGTCGCCGGCACGAGCGCCACACCCTCCGGGTCCGCCTCCACGAGACGGGCGAAGAGCCCCCGGAGCCGCTCGACGTCCGAGAACCAGTCCTCGCTGGAGATCGTCCACGGACTGCCCCGCCTCGCAAGCGCCTCCATACCCGCATCTCGCACCCGGTGCAGGAGCGGCGACAGATTCGCCGTGTTGAAGTACGCAACGTCGGCCGGGACGTCGAAGGCATCGCGCTGCATGCCTCGTGATCTTGCTGATTCGCGGCCGCCAGGTCCATGCACGATCGAAGGCCCTGTCGGCGTCGAGCCGCAGAATCGAAGGCCTCAGTCGGTGGCGAGCATCACGTCGGAGGCCTTGATCACGGCGGTGACCTCGCTGCCCTCGGAGAGCCCCAGCTCGTCGACGGCTTCGACCGTGATCGAGGCCACCAGCCGATCACCGGCGACGTCGAGCTCGACGTTGGCGATGGCCTCGCCGCGGCGGATGCCGCGGACGGTGCCCTTGAGCTGGTTGCGCGCGCTGATCTTCATGGCGGTCCTCTCGTTCAGGTGGCCACGAGACGTGTGGCGGTTGCCTTCCAGGTGGCGGTGACCTTAGTGCCGGAGTGAAGCTGGAGCCGTTCGGCGGAGGCGAGTGTGATCTCCGCGACGAGTGGCTGGGGCCCAGTCAGCCCGAGCCGGACACGGTTGCCGACCGTTGTGACGGAGAGCACCTCGACCGGTAGGCGGTTCTGCGCGGAGCCGTGCGGCTCGTCGCCGGCGGGCTCGATCGCGATGTCCCAGGGGTAGATGCTCACGGCCACCTCGCCGTCGCCCGCGTCGGTGCTCGCCACCGTTCCGCCCCCGTCGAGCTCGACGTGGGTGAGTCCTTCCGTCCCGCGGCGGGCGGTGCCGGTCAGCACGACGGCGCCGGTGAAGTCGGCGACGAAGGCCGACCGTGGCGCGGCCGCAAGCTCGCTGGCCGTGCCTTGCTGTACCAGGCGTCCCTTGTCGATGATCCCGACGCGGTCACCGAGCTGGGCCGCCTCTGCGAAGTCGTGGGTCACGAGCAGCGCGGGTGCCTCGCTGTCGCGCAGCACGGCGGCGAGTTCGCGTGCCGCGCCGGCGCGGGTGCGGGCGTCGAGTGCGGACAGCGGCTCGTCGAGCAGCAGCACCTCGGGCGTTAGGGCGAGCGCCCTGGCCACAGCGACCCGCTGTCGCTCTCCGCCGCTGAGCGTGCGCGGCCGTGCCTCGGCGCGGTCGGCCAGCCCGAACTGGTCGAGCAGTCCGAGCGCGCGCGAGCGTCGTTCCTGGCGCGAGAGTCTGTGGAGCGGGTAGGCGACGTTCTGCCAGGCGCTCAGGTGTGGAAACAGCGCGTAATCCTGGAACACGTAGCCGCAGCGGCGGCGCTCGGCCGGCACGTCGAGGCCGCGCGTGGTATCGAGCCAGGTCTCGCCGTTTGCCTCGACGCGGCCGTGCGCCGGCCGCAGCAGCCCCGCCGCCACCCGCAGCACGCTCGTCTTGCCCGCTCCGGAGGGTCCGGCAAGCGCGAGGCACTCGCCTGGTTCGACCTCGAGCTCGACGTCGAGCCGCAGGGCGCCGAGCGTTGTACGCGCCTGCATGCTCAGCACCGGCGCATGTCACTCCGTCTGCCAGCCGCCCAGCGCGTCGCCGCCCTGGACGAGCTTGACCGACAGCAGGATGGCTGCGGATATCGCCACCAGCACCGCGGACAGCGCGAGCGCCGACTCGAAGTTGGTCGAGAAGCGGTCGTAAATGGCGAGCGGCACGGTCTGTGTGATCCCTCGAAACGACCCAGCGAACATCAGCGTCGCGCCGAACTCTCCCAGCGCCCGGCCGAGCGCCAAGGCCGTGCCGGCGGCCAGCCCCGGCACCGCGACGGGGATCATCACGCGCAGAAAGCCGCGCGCCTCGGACGCGCCGAGCGTGCGCGAGGCGTCGAGCAGCGACCGGTCGACGGCGGCGAACGCCGCCATCGCCTGGCGCACGTAGAACGGCGAGGCCACGAAGGTCAGCGCCACGACCACCCCCGCGGTGGCGAAGGTGAGCTCGATTCCGGCCGCCTCGACCGCCCCGCCCAGGATGCCGGCGGGCCCGAGCGCGGCCAGCAGCGCGATCCCGGCCACCGCCGGCGGCAGCACGAGCGGAAGCTCGATCAGCGTCACCACCAGCGCCTTGCCGCGAAACGACCGCGTGGCCAACACATAGGCGGCCGGCGTGCCGACCAGCAGGATGATCGCGATCGACGCCGCGGTGCACTTGAGGCTGAGCCAGAGCGCGTCGAGCGCGCCCTCCTCGCCGAGGCTCGAGATCAGCTCGGCCGGGCTCGAGTCGACGAAGATCGCCACCACGGGGATCGTCAGGAAGGTCAGCGTGGCCGCGAGGCAGAGCCCGAGTAGAAGTGGAAACCAGCCGCCCCTGTTCACGGCGCCGGGCCGAACCCGGCCTCGCTGAGCGCGTCCGCGCAATCCCCCTGCGTCAGGCCGTCGACGAACGCCTGCCCGAGCTTTGCTTCGCTAGCCGCGGTCGGGACACCGGCGCCGTAGGTCACCTGCGGCTCGAGCTCCTGGGGCAGCTCGATCGCCTTCAGCTCCCCGCCGGTGGCGTTCACGTCCGTCACGTAGACGAAGCCCGCGTCGGCCGCGCCCTGGGTCAGCTTGCCGATAATGCCCTTGACGTCCGGCTCCTCGGAGCGCACGTTCGCGAGGATCGCCTTCTCCTGGGCGGGGGGCAGCTTGGCCAGCGTCTCGCGCGTGTACTCGCCGATCGGGACGGACTCCGAGCCGATCACAACCGCCGTCCCCTCCTTCGTGAGATCGTCGATGGAGTCGATGTCGGAGTCCTTCGGCACGGCCAGCACGAACTCGTTGGTGGCGAACTCGACCGGCTTGCTGAGCAGGTCCTCTGCGTAGAGCTCCTCGGGCAGCCTGGTGTTGGCCGCCGCATAGGCGTCGACCTTCGCCCCTTGGCGGATCTGCGCAGCGAGCTCGTCCGAACCCGCGAACGACATCCTGACCTCCGCGTTCTCCGCCTCTCCGAACTGCGGCCCACACTTCTCGAGCGCCTCGGTCATCGACGCGGCCGCCGAAACAACCAGCCGCGTCGGTTCCGCCGAGTCGCCACCCCCGCCGCCCCCATCGTCGTCGTCGTCGCCGCAACCCACCGCGAACGCCGCGCATGCCATCAGCAACACCAGGCACCAGAGCCTCTTCATGGCGCACCCTTCTCGATCATCACGGACGTCGCCTTGACCGCGGCCGTGGCCGGCACCCCCGGAGCCAGTCCCAGCTCCTCGACCGCGTCCCGCGTCACCGCCGCGGTCACGAGAAACGGGCCCGCCTCGATCTCCACCAGCGCCATCACGCCGTCCACCTCGACCGAGCGAACCACTCCGGGGAAGCGGTTGCGAGCCGAGAGCCCGTCCCCGGCCTTGTGCCGGTCGGGATGTCCGGCAAGGCGCTCGACCTCAGGCCGCGGCACGCGCCGCCGGTTGGCCGAATCGCGCTCAGTGCGCAGCTTCCCCACACGATCCCAGCGCCGCAACGTGTCCTGGCTGACCCCGAGCGCCCGGGCCGCCTCACCGAGCAGTAAACCTTCGTCGCGCGCCATACGCCTAAGCATTACATAGGAAACGGCGATGCTGGCCGGATCGGGCCACCCCTCGTCCCAGGGATGGCCGGTTGTGGCGAAGCGCGAGCCGAGGCGGAACGTCACTCTGATGGGCGGATGACAGCCATCCTCCTCATCCACGGCGGCTGGGTCGGGCCCTGGTACTGGGACCCGTTCGCAGCCCGGCTGGCCGACCGGGGCCACGATGTACGGGCCGTGCGACTACGCGGCCATGACCGGCGGCCCGGCCGGATCTGGCATCGGATCGAGCACAAACTCATCAGCCGGACAGGCGGACCGGAATCCGGGTAGAACCGACCTGCCCATAGGGGGACAGGCGACGGCTTGTAGGCGGCGACTGGACCTTGGCAGCGGCCCGGTCGACTTCCCCGAGAGGAACCCCCGAATGGATCTCCCAGAGCAGGACCCCGGACCGGCACAAGGCCCGGCGGTCGACGTCTCCGAGCGGATCTCCGACGAGATCGCGGCCATTCACCGCGAGTCGTACGGGGAGACTGTGGAGGCGATTCAGACGCACATCACGGAAGACGTCGTGATATGCGTGCTCGACGTGAAGCTGCTTCCGCACGAGCGGACCCTGCTCGACCACGGCCGCGGTTCCGACACGATCCGGCTGTTGCGCAAGGAGTATCAGGAGAGCATCGGCGCCACCTTCGCGGCGGCCGTCGAGCACATGACCGGGCGCCGGGTGATCGCCTTCCTCAGCGATACGCACCTCGATCCTCCGTTCAGCGTCGAGTTCTTCCGGCTGGCGCCGCGAAAGTGACGTCGTCCGGTGGGGCTGGTCGGTGAGCTTCTCGCGGGCGTAGCGGCCGGCTACGTTTGCCACCCATGACCGACTCGGTCGTCGTCGCCGGCGAGGCACTCGTCGACGTCGTCGCTGCGCCCGACGGCACGCTCGCCGGCCATCCGGGCGGCGGCCCCTACAACGTCGCGCGGACGATCGGCCGCCTCGAACAGCCGGTCCTTTACCTCGGCCGCGTCTCGACCGACGGCTTCGGCGCGGGCGACGCGTTCATGGGCGCCTTCCTCGCCCACTGGCGCTCGTGCGGGCTCGGGCGCGCCGAGCTCGGGCAAGGCGAGCCGCTCATCGAGGCGACGCCCTTCGCCTGCCGCGTCGCCGCCCAACGTGTTCCCGGGCCGGCGCCGAACCGCCGCGGCGCGCCGAGCTCGACGGCTAAGGCGCCGCCGCCGGCTCGGCTGACTCCGTGTCCCACTGCCGCATCCGGCGACGCAGGTCCAGGTAGCTCGCGAGCCCCGGGAGCGCGGGCAGGTAGGTCGAGATCAGCTGATAGCTGACGACCGCGAGCAGGGCGAGGCCGGCGTCGACCCCGGAGGCGGCGAAGGCGCCCACCATGCCCCCCTCCGCCCCGCCGACGCCGCCGGGCAGCGGCAGGAGGTTGCCCATCTGGCCGAGGAAGTAGCAGAGCACGAGCGTGCCGGTGGCGGGCGGCTCGCCGAAGGCATGGAAGGTCGCCCACAGGGTCGCGACGTCGAACGCCCACCAGACGAGCGGCCACACCAACACGGTAGGCCGCTCGCGCACGATCGAGAGCGCGAGCCGCGCGGCGTCGCCCGCGACCTGCGGCACGGTGGCGAGCTGCGCGGCGAGCCGTCCGACCCAGCCGGAGCGGTGCTCGAGTGCCTGCACGCGCCGCCCGAGGTCCTCCGGCACTCGGACGAGCGCGAAGGCCAGCGCTGTGACCAGGCCGCCCACGACCACGGCCACGACTCCGAGCAGCGTCGGCACGTCCGGCAGCGCGCCCGTCACGACCAGCACGCCGCCGATGAGCAGCCCGGCGATGTAGACCGAATAGAGCAGGATCATGAACGCGGTCAGCTGGCGCGCCGCCGTCCGCACGCCCATTCCGGCGCGGTGAAGCGCCCAGCCGGTGAAGGCGATCCCGCCGGCACCGCCTGCGGAGAACACGCGCGTTGCCACCACCCCGGCCAGCGTCAGCTCGGCCGACGTGGCCCAGTCGAGCCGCGGCGCGCGCGGGTGATGCACGACGTAGGTGAGGACGACGTAGCCGCCGAACGAGACGATCTCGAGCCCGGCCCCGGCGGCGAGCCACGCGGCGTCGCCGCCCTCGACCCGCTCGACGAGCTCCTCGAGGTCGTCCAGGTGCGCGATCCCGAGCGCCACCAGGATGATCACCACCGCCCCGATGACGCCTCGCCGGACCAGATTGCGGCGCGCTTTCAGCTCGGTGATCCAGGCGTCGCGCGTCGTGACGAGCACACTCGCGAGGAGCACCGCGGCCGCCGCGACCCCCAGGAGCACGATCGTGTGCTCGGAGGGGATCCAGCCGGCCGTCACCCGCGCGACACTAGTGGCGCGCGTCCGCGGCCACCCTGAACCCCATGTGCCCCGTAGTGCTGTCCGGCGTGTTGCGACTGCGCGCCGCCACCCGGTAGCGGTTGCAGTAGGACTCGTGGCACAGATAGGAGCCGCCGCGGATCACCTTGCCGCGGCCGGGCCCGGGCCCCCGCCGCGTCAAACCAGTCCGCGCACCGCTCCCAGGCGTTGCCGGAGGTGTTGTGGAGGCCGAAGCCGTTCGGCTCGTAGGAGTCGACCGGCGCGGTGCCGTGGTGGCCGTCCTCGCACGTGTTGCGGTCGGGGAAGCTCCCCTGCCAGATGTTGCAGCGGTGCTCGCCCCCCGCCTCCAGCGACGAGCCCGGGTCCTCGGGGCGGCGCCAGTCGGCTTCCTCGACCAGGCGCCACCAGGGCGCCTGCGCGACCGCGCGCGTGGGCGGGAAATCGTCGGGCAGCAGGCCGGCGAAGACGAACGAGGTGCCGAGCCGCTCGGCGGTCGTGACGTGGCCGCTGTCCTCGACGAATACGGCGAACTGCTCGTTCGTGACGGCGTAGGGGGCGATCCGGAAAGGCTCGACGACCACCTCGCGCTGAGGGTATCCGCGGAGAGCTCCGAGCCGGGGTGTGGGACACTCGCGGCCAGTGGCCTCCACCGACAGCCTGAGCGAGCGCGCGGATAGGGCCGGGCGCGAGTTCAACAAGGTGCTCGTGCGCTGGCTCCTCTCGGCCGAGGTGCCGCTCTTCGCGGCCTGCGTGATGCTGACGCTCACCCCCGACGACGCCCCGCTCGGGCCGCGGCGGGTCGCGGACGAGATCGGGATCTCCGTCGACGACGCCGCTCGGGCCCTGCACGAGCTCAGGACGCTCGGTTACGCGCGCGAGAAGGACCGCCTCTACGAGCCGACCGAGGCCGTCATCCGCCTGCACGAGGAACTCACGAAGGCGCGCCGCGAGGCGATGCGAGCGTTCGTTGCGAGCCTCAGCCCGGACGACCTCGAGGCGCTCGAGGAGGAGCTCGGCGGCCGCAGGGCGTCGTAGCGCCTGGCCTCAGCCGTCCGATCGCAGCGAGCGGTCGAAGAACCCGGTCACGCGCTCCTCGTACTCCCGCGGGCGCGCCTCGAGGCCACCGACGTGGCCGGCCTCTGGGATCTCCCAGATGGCCTTGGGCCCGCTGGCGGCGCGGTAGAAGGCGCGGTTGGCGCGCTTCTCCTCGCCGCCGGTCCCTTCGCTCGCGTAGATGAGGAACATGGGCCGCGGTGCGATCTCGTCGACGAGGTCGACCAGATGCGGCGGCGGCGCGGAGTCCGAGAACACGGCCGTCGCCGGCGTGATCACCGAGTTCATCGCGACCGCCGGCAGGCTGCTCCCGGGGACGCTCAGGAGCTCGCCGACAGAGCGCGAGCTCGCGCCCTCTGAGACGACGGCGTCCAGATCCTCGTTGCGCGCCGCCGCCTGCAGGAAGGTCTCGCCGCCCACCGACAGCCCGAGGCCGCCGATGCGACCGGACTCGACATCCGGACGGCCCTTCAGGAACTCGATCGCGGCGCCCAGATCGCGCTCGCCCTCGTTCCAGGCGTAGGGGTTCGGGTCGCCGTCGCTCTCGCCCTCGCCACGGCGGTCGAAGATGAGCACGCCGTAGCCGTGACGGGCGAGGTAGCGGGCGTGGGCCTGCGTGCCCTTGCGCCCGAACGCGACGATCACCGCCGCGCCGTTCCTCGACGGCACGTATGAGCCGTCGAGCTTGAGCCCGTCACTCGTGTGCAGCTCGACGTCCTCGACGGCGGCGCTGCCGAGGTCGATGTCGGTCACCGGCGGCCGGGCGGCGTGGGTGCCGACGTACGCGTAGGCGATCGGGAACAGGAGGAAGACGAAGCCGACCGCGCTCGCCAGCGCGATGGCGCCGCGCCGCATCGAGGTGCGGATCAGACCGCCGTCGCGCTTGCGGCTCGTCCAGAGCGTCTGCAGCCCCAGGCCGAGCAGCGCGAGTCCGGCGGGTATGGCGAGCAGCCCGGTGAAGTCATCGCCCGACGGCCCGCCGTGCGTCGTGTAGTGCACGGCCTCGATGCCCACTACAACGCCGAAGAACCCGGCCACGAGCGCGATCACGGCGCGGCCACCGGCGCGGACGCGTAGGTACGCCGCCGCGGCCAGCGCGAGCGCGGTGAGCGGGACGAGCCCGCTGACCAGGTGGTCCGCGGCCGACGTGCCGGGCTGCGGCTGCAGAAACGAGTCGTCGATCACGTGCAGGGCGATCAGCGCCAGCGACGCCAGAAACAGCAGCTGGTGGCGCCCGAGGCTCCGCACGTTCCGGGCGCTGCGCGCGCGGGGGGCGGTCGCGGTGGTCATCGAAGCATCTCCACAGGGGCACCCGGGCCGACGGTGGTTGCCGCGACGCCGGCGTTGCCGGCGAGGGCCTTGAGCCGCTCCCAGCGGGAGGGGCTGCGCGGCCGGCAGCGCCTGTAGTCGGAGACCGTCTGGCCGGCAGGGATCGTGGTCTCGATGTACGCGAGCGGGATCTCCAGCTCGAACTCGGTCGTCGTGCGTGTCATGGGATCTCCACTTCTCTGATCTGGATGGCATCTGTGCGTTGCGCGACGAACCTCGGGAGGAGCGCGAGCGCTTCGCGGTGGCTCGGAGCCGCCACCTGCCACCACAGCCCGTGCCCGCCGGCGAGACAGCTCGAGCGGGCCCGGCTGCGCCTGAGTGGGCTGTCGAAGCCCTGCCAGGCGGCGAACGCGGCGGCGCATTCGTGCGCCTCGTGCTGGTGGTGAAGGAGGAAGAACGGCATGCTTCGATACTTCCGCTCGAGCACCCTTGGAACATCGGGCGAGCACCCTGAACCGGGACCCCGAAAACGGCCGGCGCCCGCCGAAGGGCGGGCGCCGGAATGGCTTTATGTCGAGGGGGATCAGGCCTTCGCGGGCATCACCTCCGGCTCCACGGTGACCTGGGGCAGCCATCCGAGCCTGCGCGGCAGCCACCAGTTCCAGTCCCCGAGCAGCTTCATCACCGACGGCAGCAGCACCCCGCGGATGATCGTCGCGTCGATCAGGACGGCAGCCGCGAGGCCGATGCCCATCTGCTTCATCTGCAGCTCCGAGGAGAGCGCGAACAGGGAGAACACCGCGACCATGACGATCGCCGCGCTCGTCACCACGCCGGCCGTGCTCTTGATGCCCTCAGCCACCGCATCCTCGGTGCTCCTGCCGCGATCGACCAGCTCGCGGATGCGGGTCAGGATGAACACGTGGTAGTCCATCGAGAGCCCGAACAGGATCACGAACAGGAACAGCGGCAGCCAGGCGGCGATGGCCTCGCCCGCGAACGCCAGCGTCAGCAGACCGTAGGCTGACGCCACCGAGAGCAGGTTCAGCGCGATCGCCTTCACGGGGATCACGATCGAGCGGAACGTGACCAGCAGCAGGATGAACGCGGCCGACAGGACGAACGCGAACACGTACGGCAGGTGGCTGATCATGGCGTCGTTGAAGTCGCCTGTGGCGGCGGCCTCACCGGTGGTGTACGCCTCGACCCCGTCCACCTGGCCGACCGTCGCCGGCACGATCTCGTCCCGCAGGGCGTCCACCGCGCGGTTCGAGAGCTCGTCCGTGCCGTTCCCTGTCGTGGGCAGCGCGACGGTCGCGACCGTCTGGTCCGAGCTGATCTCCACCGTGCCCTGGCCCTCGAACAGGTCAGAGCGGTCGGCCGCCTTCGTCTCGAGCGAGTCGATGGCGGAGACCACGGCCGGCGACGTCACGTCGTCGGCCTGGACCACGACCATCTCCATGCTGCCCTCGCTCGGGAAGGCGGCCTGGATCTTGTCGTAGGTCTGCATCACCGGCAGGTCGCGCGAGAAGTCCTCGGTACCGCCGAGCGACGTCTCCATCCCGAGTGCCGGCACCGCGAGGGCGACCAGGAGGCCGGCCGACACGAGCGCCGAGAGGAGCGGGCGCCGCAGTACCCGGTCGAGCACGCGGGACCAGATGCCCGCCTTTCCGACACGGCTCTTGATGCGTCCGACGAGCGGCACGCGGCCCCTGTCCACCTTGTCGCCGAGCTTCGACAGCACGGCGGGCAGCACGGTCAGCGAGCCGATCACGGCGACGGCCACGACCAGGATCGTGCCGGTCGCGAAGGAGGCGAAATTCGAGATTCCGCCCAGGTACATGCCGGCCATGGCGACCATCACGGTCAGGCCGGAGATGACGACCGCGCGTCCCGAGGTGGCGGCGGCGGCTTCGATTGCGGCGTCCTGCTCACGTCCGGCGGCGCGCTCCTCGCGCTCCCGCTTGAGGTAGAACAGGCTGTAGTCCACGCCCACGGCCATGCCGATGAGCAGGACGACGTGCATCACTGAGGCGTCGACCGGGGCGATCTGGCTGATCGGCCCGAGCAGGCCGAGCGTCGCGGCCACGCTGGTGAGAGCGAGCAGGATCGGAATTCCCGCCGCCACGAGTGCGCCGAAGGCGAACACGAGGATGATCAGGGTGAGCGGGATCGTGAGGAGCGTGGACTTGCCCATCTCCGCGTTGCTCTTCTCGAGCGTCGCCTTGTTGATGCTGGCGTCACCCGCCTCCTCGATGACGAACTCGGGGTGAGCCTCCGCCGCGGCATCGACCGCCGCGAGCGAGCCCACGACGTTCTCCTCCGCCTGCTTCGAGTCCCCCGGCAGCTCGAACGTCACGAGCGCGGACCTACCGTCGGCTGAAACCTGCCCCTGGCCGCCGTCGTACGGGCCGACGACGTTGTCCACGCCCTCTGTATGCCGTAGGCGCTTCGTGACGTCAGCGACCGCAGCCTTGAACTGAGGATCGCCTGCCTTGAGCTGGTCGCTCTGGACGAGCACCTGCTCGCTTGCCTTTTCTTCGAACGCCCCATCGAGCACCTTCGCCGCCTGTCCCGACTCCCCGGGGCCGGAGGCGCTCTGCTCGATCTGCTTCTGCGGGACGAGGTTGAAACCGATTACGACCGATACGACCACGAATGCAAGCCACCCGAGGATGGCCTTCTTGCGGTTCTGGACGCTCCAGCGCCCGATTCTTGCGGTGGTGTTCTCCGGCTTGGGCATCTGACTCCCTCGGTTGATTGACCTCACAGCCGGAAGCGTCCGTGTCGAGGCACCCTTCGATCATCGGGCTCGCACCCTGAACCGGGACCCTGAACCCTGAGTTCTGCGGGCGTATGCTCGCGCTGTACCTGTGGACTCGTCACCGGACAGCAGCCGTGCGCGGCTCGTCGGCCGCGAGGATGAGCGGGGAGCGCTAGAGGCGGTTCTCGACGCCCTGAGCGGGGGCGAGCCGGCGTATGTGACGCTCGAGGGGGAGCCCGGCATCGGCAAGACGCGCATGCTCGACGAGCTCCGCGCGCTGGCCGAGGGCCGGGGGCACGTGGTGCTGTCCGGCGCGGCGGCGGAGTTCGAGCGCGAGATGCCCTTCAGCGTCTGGGTGGACGCGCTCGATGCATACGTCGTATCGCAGGACCTCGGGCGGCACGACGCGTGGGACGACATGCTCGGCGCCGAGCTCGGCCAGGTCCTGCCCTCGCTGCGCGCGACGAATGGAGCCGGCGCGGCCGTCGCCGACGAGCGCTACCGCGTCCACCGCGCCGTCAGCCGCCTGCTCGCCCTGCTGGCTGAGGACAAACCACTCGTCCTCGTATTGGACGACCTGCACTGGAGCGACGGTGCCTCTGTGGACCTGCTCGCGGCGCTCGCGCGCCGTGAGCCGGATGCACCGGTGCTCGTGGCTCTCGGCTTCCGGCCCGGCCCGGTCGCGCAGCGCCTCCACGCCGCGCTGGCGGGCCCACGCGTGCGCCGGCTCCGGCTCGAGCCGCTCACACAGGCCGAGGCGGCCCAGCTGCTCGATCACCTGGACGCCGACAGGGCGTCCGCCATCTACCGCTACGGGGGCGGCAACCCGTTCTTCCTCGAGCAACTCGGCCGCGTGGACGGTGGCGGCGCGACGGCGTCCAAGGTGGGCCCTGCGCCTGAAGCGGGCGATGCGAGTGTCCCGCCGGCGGTGGCGGCCGCCATCGCCGCCGAGCTCGGAACGCTCACCGACGGCTCGCGCACGCTGCTCAACGCCGCGGCCGTGGCCGGCGAGCCGTTCGAGCTCGATCTCGCGGCCGCAATCGCCGGCATGGAGCCGGCCCAGGCGCTGAGCGCCCTGGACGATCTGCTCGACGCCGACCTGATCCGGCCGACCCAGGTCCCGCGCCGCTTCGTGTTCCGCCATCCGCTCGTGCGGCGAGCCGTGTACGAGTCACAGGGCGTGGGCCGCCGGCTCGACTCCCACGCGCGGGCCGCAGAGGCGCTGACGGCGCGTGGTGCGGACGCCGCCGAGCGTGCGCACCACGTTGAGCAATCCGCCGCTCAGGGCGACGCTGCTGCCATCGAGCTGCTGTTGGAGGCCGGCCGCCAGGTCGCCCCGCGCGCGCCCCGGGCGGCGGCACGCTGGTACGAGGCGGCCCTGCGCCTGCTCCCGAGCGGCGACTCGGACCGGCAGGTCTCGGTCCGCGTGTCACTCGCCTCCGCGCTGCGCTCGTGTGGCGAGCTGGAGCGCTGCCGCGCCACGCTGCTCGAGGCGATCGACCTGCTACCGGCCGAATCGACCGTCCGCCGGGTCGAGATGACCACGCTGTGCGCGGCCGTCGAGCACTGGCAGGGCCGCCACGCCGAGGCGCACCAGCGCCTCGAACGCGCATGGGACGAGGTGCCCGATCGCACGACGGCCGCGGCGGCGGCGTTGCAGATGGAGCTCGGCGTGGACGGGCTCTACGAGCTCGACTTCGAGCAGACCCTTGCGATGGGGCGCGGCGCGCTCGAGACGGCGCGCGCCCTCGGCGACCCCGCGCTGATCGGCGCCGCCGCGTCGGCCGTGTGCCTCGGAGAGGCCGCCGCCGGGGAGATCGGCCCCGCCCGCGAGCATCGCGAGGAGGCACTCGGGCACGTCGACCGGCTCTCCGACGCGGAGCTCGCCCCCCGGCTGGAGGCGCTCTATTACCTCGGCTGGGCGGAGAACTACCTCGAGCACTACGAGGAGGCAATCGCGCACGTCGACAGGGGCATCGCGATCGCACGGAGCGCGGGCGAGGGACGGCTGCTCGTTCCGATGATGCTCGTGAAGGGCTTCCCCTTCGAGATGCAGGGCCGCATGGCGGAGGCCGTCGAAGTGTGCGAGACGGCGATCGAGGCGGCTCGCCTCTCCGCGAACCCGCACTACCTCTTCTGGGCGCTGTTCGAGCTCGGCTGGGCGCATTACTACTCGGGGGACCTCGACGCTGCGATCGCTGCCGGCGAGGAGAGCGCGCGCGTCGGCGGACGGCTGGCGGGCGGGACCATGCCCTCCGCCGGCGGTGGGCCGGGCTGGCAGATCGCCTGCGCGCGCTTCGAGGCCGGCGACGTCGAGCGCGCGCGTGAGGAGATGCGCGCGCTCGGGTCGGATGAGCTGGAGCACAAGATCCCCGTCGAGCGCTGCTTCGACTGGGAGACGCTGGGGCTGGTCGAGCTGGCCTCGGGGAACGTCGATGCCGCCGACGCCTACGCGCGCCGGGCCGAGGAAAACGCGGAGCAGCTCGGGCTGCGCGTCCCGGCAGCGGTTTCCCAGCGGGCGCGCGCCGCCGTTCAGCTGGCGGCGGGCGAGCCGCTCGAGGCGGCGCGCACCGCCAACCGCTCCTGGGAGGCCGCGGCATCCGTGGGCGCCGACCTCCAGGCCGCGTTCTCGCGCGGCCTTGCGGGCCGGGCGCTCGCCGCCGGCGGGGAGCGCGCGGACGCCATCGAGGCGTTGCGAGAGGCTGAGCGCGTCTGCGACCGCTGCGGGTCGGTCCGGTTCCGTGACGAGATGCGGCGCGAGCTGCGCAAGCTCGGAGCGCGCGCCGAGGTCCGCGGGCCGGCGGCGGCCGACGACTCCGGCATGGCATCGCTGACGAAGCGCGAGCTCGAAATCGCCGAGCTCATCACCGATCGGCTGACGAACCCGCAGATCGCGAGCAAGCTCTTTCTGAGTAAGAAGACCGTCGAATCGCACATCCGCAACCTGTTCGTGAAGCTGGGCGCGTCCTCGCGGGTCGAGGTCGCCAGGATCGTCGAGCGCGACAGGCGCGAGCGCGCCGGCATCACGGACGCGCCGTGAGCACTCCTGCGGCGCCGGTCGAGGCGGACGCCGACGCCGCACGCCTGAGGGAGCTCGGCTATCGCCAGGAGCTCGAGCGGCGCCTGCGCATGACCGACAACGTCGCGATGGGGTTCGCCGCCATCTCGCCGGTGGTCGGCCTGTACGCGGTCGTCTTCGTCGGGACGGTCGTGGCGGGCCCGGCGTGGGTCTGGGTCCTGCCCGTCGCGCTCGCCGGGCAGTGCCTCCTGCTCGCGGTGTACGCGGAGCTCGCGTCGGAGTTCCCGATCGCGGGTGGGGCCTACCAGTGGACGCGACGGCTCGTCGGCGGCTCATACGGCTGGTTCACCGGCTGGGTCGCGGTCTGCGCCTATGCGGTCGCGAATACGACGATCGCCTACCTCGGGGCGCCATGGGCGCTGACGGTCGCCGGCATCGAGGCCACGCCCGAGGCGATCGTGATCACCGGCATGGTGCTCGTGCTCGTATGCGCCGGGGCGGGCGCCGTCGGGATCGGCGTCCTCAGCAGGATGGTGAAGCTCGGCATCGGCGCCGAGATCCTGGCGTCGGTCGGGATCGGGCTCGCCCTGCTGCTGGTGTTCCGTGAGCACGGCCTGTCCCTGCTCACCGACACGCTCGGCGCCGAGGCGCTGTCCGGTGGCTCCACGGCGGCCGGGATGCTTGCTGCGCTCGCGGTTGGTGGCTGGGTTTTCATCGGGTTCGACGCCTGCGTCGCGGCGTCCGAGGAGACGCACAACGCGGCTCGGCACGTCCCTGCGGCGATCTGGATCGCGCTGCTGACCGTCGGCACGCTCGTGATCCTCAACGGGGTCGCCGTGACGCTCGCCCATCCCGACCCCGAGAGCGTCGTGAGCGGCGGAGACGTGGACCCGGTCACGACCGCGGTCGTCAGCTCGTTCGGCTCATGGTCGTCGAAGCCGTTCGCCGCGGTGGTGCTGATCGCGTTCCTCGCCTGCGGCATGGCGGCACAGGCGCTGACGGCGCGCACGATGTACTCGATCGCGCGCGACGGCGCGCTGCCTGGCTCGCGCTTCCTCCGCCGCGTCGACCGTCGCCGGGTCCCGCTGGGCGCAATCGTCGTCACCGCGGTGGTGGCGTGCCTGGGCCTGCTGCTGGGTCTCGAGTCGGCGGCCGTCGGCAGCCTGATCGCGTTTGGAACCGCGGCCATCTACGTCGCCTTCCTCCTGATCGCCCTGGCGGCGCTGATCGCCCGCCTGCGCGGCAGCTGGACGCCCGCCGGACGCATCCGGCTCGGCCGCGCCGGCGTCGTCGTCAACCTGCTCGCCGTCGCGTGGCTCGCCTTCGAGACCGTCAACATCGCGTGGCCGCGCGAATCGCTCGCCCCTCCCGGAGCGCCCGTCTATCAGGTCTGGGCGGCGCCGCTCGTGCTCGCCGTCATCGCGGCGATGGGCTTCGCCTACCTCGTGGTCGCCAGGCCTCAGCGGGCGATCGATTGAGGGTGCCGGTTCAGGGCCCGCACCCGATGAGATCCAGACCGCCGAAGCCCATGATCGACGCATGTTCGCCACCGAGATGCACGACCACCTCCATGAGCTGCAGGCAGAGCGCGCGCTGGCGCGGATCGAGGGGCTCGCGAGCGACTCCGCCTACATGACCCATCTCGATCAGGAGATCGCCACCACCCACAGCGCCTACGTGGGCGCCGCCGTCACCGAGATCGCAAGCCTGCGGGCACAACTCTCGGGGCCGCAGACCGGCTGAAGCAGACCCTGGATCGACACGCTCGTCGCCGCGCTGAGACCATGCGCGCTGTGAACGACCCGGGCGACACCGATGTGACCCGCCGCACCATGCTCGCCGCCGAGCGCACCTGGCTCGCCTGGTGGCGCTCCGGGATCGCGGCCGTGGCGGCGTCGGTGGCTGTCGGCGGCGTCGTCCCAGAGCTCGTCGAGGGTGACCGCTGGGCATACGTCACGGTGGGCGCCGGCTACGCCGTGCTCGCGATTGCGCTCTTCATCGGAGCCTGGCTGCGCCAGCGCCAGGTCGACGCGGCGCTCGCACGCGGCGGCTACGTCGGGGTGAGCGCGACCTGGGTGCTCGTCCTGAGCATCTCCGCGGCGCTGCTGGCGCTGGCCACGCTAGTCGTCATCATCGTGGCCTCATAGCGCCACCTTCGGCACACAGCGATGCGCGTCACCCGCGCGACGGCCAGGCGCTTCGGCTCGAGCGTTCGCGAGGTCGGACGAGCGGTCGAGCGGGTGCGCGGCCTCAGCGGCCGCTGCTGATCTCGCCCTCGTAGTAGTCGACGTTGCTCGAGCGCCTGACCATCACGTTCTCTTCACGTATGCCGGTCCATACCGCGATCTTGTCGCTGTCGGGGTAGGCCGTGGCCGACGGGTAGACGATCGTCGACCACATCACGACCCGTGCCGGCTCGTCGCCGTCGTTGCGCACTTGGTGCGCCCCGTCCGGGCCCTTCGGGAAGAAGACGACGTCCCACGGCTCGAGCTCGTCGGTGCCGTCGGGCGTCCGGACCGACGGGCGCCCCGCGAGGACGAGCAGCCACTCGTCCTCGCCGTACTCGTAGTGGTAGGGGCAGATTGCCTGGCCCGGCGGAAGCTCGTAGACGCTCATGCCGGTCTCCTTGGCGCCGAGGTCGGGGCCCGGGCGGAGCATGCCCGCCTTGAAGCCGTCGGGATCGTCCTCGTCCCAGCCGAGCTCCGGGTTGGAGATGTTGACCCGGCGCATCTCAGCCGCGATCCGGTATCGCCTGCACCGCCCAGCCGTTCCCGTCGAGGTCGCGGAAGAAGACGAAGTCCCCCCAGGGGAAGCTCTGCACGTCGCTCGTCTCCACCCCGCGCTCGAGCAGCTGCTTGCGCGCGGCCGCGGCGTCGTCGACCACGAGCTGCAGGCCCTGCGCCGCGCCCGGCGCGGCCTCGGTGATGCCGGTGCCGATGGCGATCGAGCACGCGGAGCCGGGCGGGGTCAACTGAACGAAGCGGATCTCGTCGCTCACGCGGTGGTCATGGTCCACGTTGAAGCCGACCCTGTCGACGTAGAACGCCTTTGACGCGTCGACGTCCGAGACCGGTACCGCAACCACCTCGAGCTTCCAGTCCATCCTTGTCTCCTCCTGTGGGGGTCGTGCGGCGCCGCACCCTACCCGCGAAAGAATGTAGACCGCCGTGTCGAATTCTCTCCAGTTCGTTCGACGCCTGGGTAGAGAGCCCCGAACCGAGGAGTCATCCAATGCGTTTCATGATCATGGTCAAGGCGACCGACCAGTCCGAGGCCGGCGAGCTGCCGAGCCAGGAGCTGCTCGAGCAGATGCAGAAGTACAACGAGGAGCTCGTGAAGGCGGGCGTGATGCTCGCCGGCGAGGGCCTGCACCCCAGCACGAAGGGAGCCCGGATCAAGTTCTCGGGCGACAAGCGCACCGTCATCGACGGCCCGTTCACGGAGACCAAGGAGCTCGTCGCCGGCTTCTGGCTGTTCGACGTCGCCTCGAAGGAAGAGGCGATCGAGTGGGTCAAGCGCTGCCCGAACCCGACGGACGAGGAGTCCGAGATCGAGATCCGGCAGGTCTTCGAGATCGACGACTTCGGTGAGCTGACGCCGGAGATCCGCGAGACCGACCAGCGCCTCCGCGAGCAGACGGCCCGGAACCAGTAGCCGGCCCACACGCATGCCGGACTCGGACACGAATCGCGCGATCGACGCGGTATGGCGGATCGAGTCCGCGCGGCTGATCGGCGGGCTCGTACGGATCGTGCGCGACGTCGGCCTCGCCGAGGAGCTGGCGCAGGACGCGCTCGTGGCGGCGCTCGAGCAGTGGCCGGAGTCAGGCGTCCCCGGCAATCCGGGCGCCTGGCTCATGGCCACGGCCAAGCACCGGGCGATCGACCGCCTGCGCCGCAGCGAGGTGCTGGAGCGCAAGCAGCAGGAGCTCGGCCGCGAGCTCGAGGTCCGGCAGGCGCTCGCGGAGGCCGACTGGGACGCCGCCATCGACGACGTCGGCGACGATGTCCTGCGGCTCATCTTCATCACCTGCCACCCGGTGCTCTCGCGCGAGGCCCGGGTTGCCCTCACGCTGCGCCTGCTCGGGGGCCTCACCACGCCAGAGATCGCGCGGGCCTTCCTTGTCTCGGAGTCGACCGTCGCCCAGCGCATCGTGCGCGCCAAGCGCACGCTCGCGGAAACGTGCGTGCCCTTCGAGGTGCCGGCGCGCGACGAGATCGGGGAGCGGCTCTCATCGGTGCTCGAGGTCGTCTACTTCGTCTTCAACGAGGGCTATTCCGCGACCGCCGGACACGACTGGATCCGTCCCCACCTCACCCACGAGGCGCTGCGGCTCGGGCGCATCCTGGCTGCTCTGGCCCCCGACGAGGCGGAGGTGCTCGGCCTCGTCGCCCTGATGGAGATCCAGGCGTCCCGGAACCGCGCCCGGGTCGGCCCCTCGGGCGAGCCGGTCCTGCTGCTCGACCAGGACCGCTCGCGCTGGGACTATGTCCTCGTCGGGCGCGGGCTGGCAGCGCTCGAGCGGGCCGAGGAGCTCGGCGGCCGGCTCGGGCCGTATGCGCTGCAGGCCTCGATCGCGGCCTGCCACGCGCGCGCCCGCGTCCCCGAGGACACCAACTGGGCGCGCATCCTGGCGCTCTACGACGCGCTCGCCGAGCTGGCACCGTCCCCCGTCGTGGACCTCAACCGCGCGGTGGCGCTCGGCATGGCCTTCGGGCCGGAGCTGGCACTCGAGGTCGTCGACGAGCTCACTCGGGAGCAGGTGCTCGAGGGCTACTACCTGCTGTCGAGCGTGCGCGGCGACCTGCTCTTCAAGCTCGGGCGCCTCGACGAGGCCCAGGCCGAGTTCGAGCGCGCCGCGTCGCTCACCGACAACGTGCCCGAGCGCAGGCTGCTGCTCGCGCGTGCGGCGGCCTGTGCCGCCAACGGCAGTTCAGTTCGATAGCGCGCCCGGGTCGGTCGGGACGTCGACGGCGTGCTCCTCCAGCGCCGCGAGCGGCACGAGCTCGAGCGCGCGCTCGCTCGTCGCGGCCAGCACGACGAAGGCCGCAGCGCCGTCCTCGTAGGCACGCCACCAGTTGAGCGCCGTCACGCACCAGCGGTCGCCCGGGACGAGGCCTGGGAAGCGGTAGTCCGGCATCGGCGTCGAGAGGTCGTTGCCGATCCTGCGCTGGTGCTCGAGGAACTCAACGGTCACGACCGCGCAGATCGTGTGGCTGCCGACGTCCTCGGCGCCGCTGCGGCAGCACCCGTCCCGGTAGAAGCCCGTCAACGGGTCGCTGCCGCAGAGCTCGAGCTCGCCGCCGAGGACGTTGCGCTCGCTCACCGAAGCTCGGCCTTCTTCGCCTCCACGTCGATCCCGTGCAGCCGCGCCAGGTTCTCGCCGAGGATCTTGCGCTTGGCCTGCTCGGTGACCTGCGGATAGCCGCGCTCCTCGACTATGTCGCGCGGCAGCTCGAAGTTCCAGAACTCCTCGAGCGCCCAGCGCGGGTGCCAGATCGGCGACTCGCCGCCATAGATGATCTTGTCCTCCCCGCACCACCACATCATCTTCCCGAGGGTCTCGGCGAAGACCCGAGGCTGGCGGGCGATGAAGTTGACCGTCGCGGCGATCGACGCGTACAGGTTCGGGTAGCGCACGATCTGCCACAGCACCTCGTCGAGCCAGGGCAGGCCGACGTGGAAGATGACGAAGTTGATGTCGGGGAAGTTGGCCGCCGCGCCGTCCATGTCGAACGTGCGCGTGTGCTCGACCGGCTGCGGCCCGAGCGGCACGCCCTTGTGGACGCCGATCAGGTTGACGCCCAGCTCCTGCGCCTTCTCGAATGCCGGGTAGGCCACGCGCGGGTCGTCCATGCGCCACGGGAAGGGCCGGCCGTAGTCGTAGCGGACGTTGTAGAACTTGAACGCCTTGGCGCCGAACTCCTTGACCTGAACCTCCATCAGATCGAGCGCCTTCTTGCCCTCGAGCGGGTTCACGGAGCCCCAGAAGATCGCGCGGTCCGGATGCTTCTGCGCCATCTCGGCGCACTTCTCCCAGGACGAGAGCCCATCGTGGAAGAGGTCGGTCAGCGGCAGCGGCTGGGCGACGATCATGTCCGTATCGGAGCCGCCGATGACCATGTCGTAGATCTCGTCGACGCTCCACTCGCGAAAGAACTCCTCGCGGGTGAGCACCCGCTCGCCCTCACGCGTCAGCAGCGTGTGGAACGCGTAGAGGTGTTCGTCGAAGAGCTCGCCGGGCGGCCCGATCGCGTTCCGCTTGTCGAAGTTGAAGACGTGGCAGACGCAGTCGAAGACGAAGGCATCGACCTTGCGCTCGCGCGCCGCCGCCTGCTCTGACCGGGTGTCGATCGCTGCCATTGACCTAGGCTCCTTCGGTTCGGGCGAGCCGCTGCTCGCGGTAGGGCTCGAGCTCGTCGAGCGGCATGACGAGCTTCGCGCGCGCGGACGGCGACAGCCGCTCCATCGTCCAGACGGGCTCCCACACGACCTTCACGTCGACCGTCTCCACGCCGTCGAACTGCTTGAGGCGCTCCGGGATCGCGCTCGACATGTTCGCGACGAACGGGCACCAGCCGGTGGTAGGCACGAGGTCGACGCTCACGTGCCCCTCCTCCATGCGCACGTCCTCCACGACGCCCATGTCGACGATGCTGATGCCGCGGTCTGCGCAGCACGGGTCGTACACCTCGCGCAGAGCCTCCATGAGCTCGGCGCTGTCGGGCGCTCGCGCGCCTCTCATGTCTCTCTCCTTCCGTCGAATGCGAGCCGGAAGCCGGTGGTCTCGGTCCCACGCCGCGGATCGGCGGCGAGCGCGCGCGACGCCCTCACCCCCCACTCGTGGTCGAGCCACGAGCCCCCGCGGACGACTCCCCAGCGCTCCGGAGTCCGGTCTGCCACCCACTCCCACACGTTGCCCGCCTGCTGCTCCGAGCCGAACGGCCCGGCCCCGTCCGGGTGCGCCGTGACCGGCACGGTCCAGCCCGAGCCGGACTCGACGCATGCGCAGCGGTCGGGATCGAAGGCGTCGCCCCACGGCCACGTACTGGCTTCCGGGCCGCGGGCGAGCGCCTCCCATTCGTCGCCGCTCGGGAGCCGCACGTGCCTGTCGAGCTCCTCCCCCGCCCAGGCACAGAACGCGTTGGTGACGTCGAGCGAGAGGCCGGTGACGGGATGTTCGGCGAGCGCGGGCGCCTCGAGCCGGGCGGCGAGTCCGGCGTCCGCCCGGTGCCCGGTCGCGTCGAAGAAGCGTCGCGCCTGCTCGTTGACGACGGGCCAGCGCCCGATCCGGACCGCCGCCAGCGTGACCGCGCGCTCCTCGCCCGGCTCTCCCAGGAGGTAGGTCCCCGCCGGCAGCTCGACGGACGCGTCGAGCCGCAACCCGGTCGCGAGCTCGGTGGCCATCGGCCCGCAAGCTACTCCCGCGGCGCTGCGCGTGCCGCCACGCTCAGATCGTTCCCGGGTAGTACGGGAGCGAGCCGCCGGCCCGGCGGCGCACGACCCCGAACAGCTCGCCGGCCTTGCCCGGGTGCGCACCGGACAGGTCGCGGGTCTCGCGCCCGTCGCGCTGCGGGTCGTAGAGGTGGAGATCACCGCCGCGGTTGTGGCCGAAGGCCTTCCAGTGATCGGTGCGCACGAAGAAGCTGTTGCCGTATCCGCCCCAGGCGTAGTCGCGCTCGGGCACCTGGCGGCCGTCGAAGAAGCGCGAGAGGTCGATCCCGTCCATCGCACCCGGGACGTCCACGCCGGCCATCGACACGAGGGTCGGCGCGACGTCGTGCGTCGAGGCAAACCAGCGGCGCGTCTGCCCGGCTTTCCGGCGCTCGGGGTCGACGACGATCAGCGGCACGTGGATCAGCTCCGGGTGCAGGCGCGTCGAGATCTTGCCCGTGAGACCGTGGTCGCCTACGAAGAAGCCGTGATCGGAGACAAGGACGATCGCCGTCTCGCGCTCGAGGCCCAGGTCGTGGATGCGGTCGAGGAAGACACCGAGCCAGCGGTCCGTCATCGTCACCTCGGCCGCGTAGAGCGCCTTCATGCGGTCGACGAGCACGAGCTCCGCGCCGCTCAGGTACCTCGATACGGGCGCGTAATAGGGCCGCGCCGGCTCCGGCCCGCGGTAGTCGGGGTCGCCGTACATGTCGATGTAGCGGCGCGGCGGGGTCCACGGCTCGTGCGGCTCGAAGGTGTCGACGACGAGGGCGAACGGCTCGCGGCGGCCCGCTGCCGCGCGCAGCATGTGAGCGGCGTCCTTGAAGACACGGGCGGCGAAGGACTTCGTCTCGTCGTGTGAGTAGCGCCCGTTCGCGAGGTAGCGGCGAACCCGGTCGCGCGTCTCGGCGTCCTCGATCGCCGGCGGCAGCCAATGGCGCAGCTCCGCCTCGGAGACGCCCGTCGAGATCCCGCCGTACTGGCCGCCGCGGCGCACGAAGCGGTCGAGGCTGCGCCGGTAGGCGGCCCACGGCGGCGAGAACCCCACGCCCGTGTTGTCGGTCACGTAGGCGGTCCAGTACCCGGCCCGCTTCAGGGTCGTGGTGAACGAGATGGCGGGACTCTGGAGCGGCGCCCAGCCGGGCTCGCCGAGCAGGCCCGGGTAGGGATGCCAGCCGCGGAACGGGAACGTCCGCCGCCCGCTCAGAATCGACCGCCGCGCCGGGATCGTCGGCATCGCCTCGGGGAAACAGCGCGTGAAGCTGAGCCCCTCCCCGGCGAGCGCGTCGATGTTGGGCGTCCGGGCCCGCTTTCCGAACACGTGATCGGCCCGCAGCGTGTCGACGATGATGAGAATGACGTTGGGGCCGTCATGCGCCCGGCCGCCCTGAGCCCGCGCGCCCGCAGGCAGCCCGGCGAGCACGGCGCCGGCGGCGCCCGCCTGCCCGATGAAGCGCCGCCTGGTGGTGCGAGCCGGCATCGGCGGCAGCTTGCCAGAACGGACAGGGGCGCCCATGCGGGGCGCCCCTGAGTCGGTCAACCGATCACTTGACGACCGCGCACACCACCCACGGCCGGACGATCACGTCCGCAGCGCCGTCGTTGTAGCCCTGCACGAGCCAGCCGTTCGGCCGGATCGAGCCGGCCTCGTCGCCGGCGATCGGCTCGTAGCCGGGCGCGCCGCCCACGATCTGCGTCGGCTCGCTGACCGACACGATCACGTCGCGCTGCGCCTCCTCACCCGCGTCTGCCGCCGTGTGGAACCCACCGCCGAGGGCGGTCTTGCCGGTCGGGCACTTGACCCACGAGGTCTGCATGCCTGCGTCGTTGCCCGCCCACATCGCGTCCGAGTTGTCACCCTCGGAGCCGTTAGTGCCGAGATTGCCCAGGTCGGTCACCCCCGGGTAGGGGCCATCCGACTCGAGGCCGGTCACGCCCGGGTCGCCCTTCGGACCCTGAGGCCCGGCGGGACCCGCGGGGCCCCGCGGTCCCACCGGGCCGGGCTTGCCGTGCCCGTTCTTCTTGATCTTTTCGCATACCCCGCTGCGCAGGTCCTTGCAGCGAACGGTTCCGTTTGCGATGTCCTTGGACGTGATCAGCGAACCGGCGACGGCGTAGCTGCCGCCGGCAATGAGCGAGAGCGCGAGTAGCGCTCCCGCATATCGAAGTGACCTGGTCACCTGCTCCTCCTGTTCATGCGGCAGCGGAGGACGCGAAGGCCGGCTCCTCCCAAAGCCGCGGGACGTTGCTCTTTTCTACACCGGCACCCGGCGGAATCGGCTCGCGCTGCGGTCAGCCGCCCAGGTCGAACTCCTGCCCGTTCACCTCGAAGGACAGCATCAGAGCGCCGAGATCGGTGCCGGCCGAGAAGCCCGTGGTGACGTAGATGCCACTGATGCTCTCGTCGCCGTGGTCTGCGACGACCTCGGAGAACGGCGCCCCGTTGAGGCCGTACTCGCCGCCCGCGCCGCCATCGTCGTCATAGCGCCACACTCCGCTCGTCGCGACCCAGGTGTGGAATGGACCCTCCGCCGTGTCGGCGTCGGGCGGCTGGGTGTTGGGAGAGAAGATCGCGTCGTGCGCGTCGTCCTCCAGGAACACCCTCAGGTAGGGCACCCCGACACCGCCGGTGTCGCCGGCGCTGGTGTAGCGGGCTTGGAAGATGAGGCTCTTGATGGCACTGAGGGGCTTCCCGTTCAATCCCTTGTACAGCAGCGAGCCACCCGCGGTCCCACCGTTGGCGTAGGGACCGAACGCGATTCCGTCGGGCGTCATCTTGACCGACGGATTGGTTGCATCGAAGCCCGAGCTGGGCAGGGACGTGACCCGCGTCTCACCCGGGTCCCCCTTCGGGCCCTGCGGGCCCACTGGTCCACGGGCGCCGGCCGCGCCGGCTGGGCCGGCTGGACCAGCCGCGCCCTGCGGCCCCGCCGGCCCGGGCTCGCCGTGCCCGTTCTTCTTGATCTTCTCGCATACCCCGCTCCGCAGGTCCTTGCAGCGAATCGAGCCATCGGCGATGTCCTTGGACGTGATCAGCGAGCCGGCCACGGCATAGCTGCCGCCGGCGATGAGCGAGAGCGCGAGTAGCGCTCCCGCGTAACGAAGTGACCTGGTCACCTGCTCCTCCTGTTCTTGCGGCACGGGAGGACGCGAAGGCCAGCTCCTCCCTCAAAGCCGCGGGACGTTGTCTCCCTGCACCGGATGCGGCGAGTCGCCGGCCGGCGAGGGCCATGTGCGCCGTGGAAGTCGCCGCCGGGAGCCGTCGCCTGACGGCCCCTGGCAAGACCACGTCCAACGGGCCGGTGCGTCCCTGCACACACCTTCGTCCCGTCCCTGAGAGCATCATGTGGTAGCACAGTCGCGCCCAGCCGTGCGCCGGTTGCTCCGCTGCCGTTACTCTCCGTTGTTTGGCAGTCTCGAGAGGTTCAAAGGCGTCGGTCTCGGGGGCCACGCAGCGTGTGTCGTTCGAGGTCGAGCGTTTCGGCTGGGTTTCCGACGACCGGCTCGAGCTCGCCGGCCGCTGGTCCGGCCTGCGCGGCCACCGCTTCCTGCGGCCGACGCTCGACGTCCAGGTCGACGGCCGTCATCGCCGTCTCCTGGCGCTGCTCGAGCACAAGCCCTGGGCGGCCGACGACGGCGAGGAGTGGCTCGCCGCGTTCGGCTGGCAGGGTGAGCCGCTGCACATCGAGGGCGCCGAGCTGGCCGTCGGCCCCGATCTCGCGATCGAGCTGCCGCCGCCGTCCGGGGGGCGCCCGCCGTCGTCGGACGACGCGTCGCGCCCGTCGGCCGAGCTGCTCGCCGCCGGCCGGCCGCGAGCCGAGATCGAGCTCGAGCTCTCCGCCGCCCGCGAGGAAGCCGAGCGCCTCGGCCGTGACCTCGAGCGGTTGCGCGCGACCCATGCCGACCGCGTCGAGGAGCTCCAGCAGCGGCTGGGCGCCGAGCGCGAGGACGTGACCGACCTGAAGGCTGAGCTCGAGGCCGCGCGCGCGGCGGCCGCGGCCGCGGAGGCGGAGAGCGCCGAGCGGCTCGCCAACCTCTCGAAGGAGCGCGACGCTACCGTGGCGGCCAGCTCCGCGGCCCTGGCCGAGACCAAGCGGATCGAGAGCGAGCGCGACGCCGCCCTGCGGGCCCGCGCCTCGGTCGAGCAGGAGCGCGACGCCGCAGTGCGGGCGCGCGACTCGGCCCGCCAGGAGCGCAACGCCTGGATGTCGCGGGCGCGCACCGCGGTCGCCGAGAGCAGCAGCCCCGGAGGCGGAACGGTGCGGCGCCGCCAGGAGCGCCCGCGGCCGCAGGCGCCTCCCCCCGAGACACCCGACACAGCGCGTGCGGTGGCCGCGGAAGCACGCCAGCCGGCGGAGGCCGCCGCCCCGGCGCCGCCCCCGGCTGAGCCGCGACCCGCCGTGCGCCGCGTGACGCCGCGGGCTGCCGACGCGCCGGAGCCGCCCCGGACCGGGCTCGCCCGCCCCGGCGTCAAGACGGTTCGAATCGGCGCGGGCGGCCGGGAGGCTGAGCCGGAGACGGCCACGCAGGGCGACAGCGCCCCGACCAACCTGCTCGGTGCGCCGGCCGCCGGACGGCCGCGCCGGCCCATCCCGCTCTGGGCCTCACGCCTGCTCGCCGCGCTCGCCCTGATCGCCGCGATAGCGGTGATCGTCCTGCTGCTCCTCTGAGGAGCTCGGCCGCGAAGAGCGGCGCGAGCCTACCCGAGCGCGCGGTCCAGAGCCTCGTTGACGAGCTCGTCGGCCCTCTCGTTGTGCTCGCGGCGCACCGGCTGCACCGCCCAGCTCTCGAAGTCGCGCAGCTCGCGCATCGCCTCGAGATAGAGCGGCCTCAGCCCGGCGTTCTTGACCTTGTACTCGCCTCCGATCTGCCTTGCGACGAGCTCCGAGTCGTTGACTATCTCGACCTCCGTCGCGCCCAGCTCACGGGCGAGCTGGATGCCAAGGAGCAGCGCGCGGTACTCGGCGACGTTGTTGGTGGCGTCGCCGATGAACTCGTTGCGCTCGCCGAGCTCGCGGCCGTCGGGCGAGGACGCCACCGCGGCGACCGCGGCAGGGCCGGGGTTGCCGCGCGCCCCGCCGTCGACGTGGACGACTACCTTCACTCGCCTGCGAGCGCCTGGCCGGCCACGACCCGGCCCTGGTCGTCGAGGGCGGCGTTCCAGTCGCGCAGCGACTCGTCGATCTGGTCCATCTCGTCGCCCTTCTCGAGCATCTCGACCGGATCCGCGTCGTCGCCGAGGTCCACGCGATAGCGGTACCAGGAGAGCTCCCAGGCGACGAGCAGCGACACGGCGCTCGGCTGGGCGGGGTCGGCCTGCGCGCTCACCCAGGCGGGGCCGAGGGTCCGTGCGAGGCCCGCGATCGTGCGCTGGTGGCCAGAGCCGTTGAAGAGCTCGAGCGCGCGGTCCACCTTGACCTCGGCCGTGGTCGGGACGGCGCGCACGTGGCGCGGGTCCTTCGGGCGCGTGCGCGGCCGCTCGCGCGGCGGCGGCGGGGCCTCGTCGGCCGGGGCGGGCTCAGCCGGCTCGGCGCCCTCGGCGGAGCCGTACGTGGCCTCCTGGTCGGCGAGCGCCGGCTCCTCGCGCACGACGCGGGCCGGGTCGGACGGCCTGCGGCGCCGGAAGCGGCTCAGCATTCCACCCGACTCGTTCCGCGGCGGGCGGGCCGGCATCTCGCCGGCGGCGGACTCGCGGATCCAGCCGTGATGGCGCGCCCGGACCGCGCACAGGTCGCAGACCTGATGGCGCTGCCCGCCGGGCGCGAGATACCACTCCACGCGCTCTCCCTTGAGAATTGTGCGGCCGCAGACGTCGCAGCTCACGACGTCGTGTACGGGCCTCAGCTCCTTCTTCACGGGCCTCGATGATAGGAGGGCCGGCTACAACGTTCAGGCCTTGACGGCCTCACGCTCCTCCTGGGTGCGCTGCACCACCTGCTGCGCCACGTGGCTCGGCACCTCCTCGTAGCGCGCCAGGTCCATCGAGTACTCGCCCTGGCCGCCCGTGATCGCGCGCAGGTCGGGGGCATACTCGAGCAGCTCCGCCATCGGGACCTCCGCCTTGACCTCCGTCACGGCTCCGCGCGGCTCCATGCCGAGCGGGCGTCCGCGGCGCGAGTTGAGGTCGCCGATCACGTCGCCCACGTACTCCTCGGGCACCGCCACCGTGACCGTCATGATCGGCTCCATGAGCGTCGGATGGGCGCTCTCCATCGCGTCCTTGAACGCCATCGAGCCGGCGATCTTGAATGCCATCTCCGACGAGTCGACCGAGTGGTGCTGGCCGTCGAACACGGTCACGCGCACGCCGCGGACCGGGAAGCCGGCCACGGTCCCGGTGCGCATGGCCTCCTGGACGCCCTTCTCGACTGCGGGTATGAAGCCGCCGGGGATCACGCCGCCCTTGATCGCGTTGACGAACTCGAAGTCTCCCTCGGCGAGCGGCGCGACCTCGATGTGGCAGTCCGCGAACTGGCCGCGCCCGCCCGTCTGCTTCTTGTAGCGCGCGTGCGCCTTCGCGCTGGATCTGATCGCCTCGCGGTAGGGCACGTGCGGCGGGTGCAGCTCGACCTCGGCCCCGAAGCGCTCCTTCATCCGGTCCACGATCACCTCGACGTGGACCTGGGTGATGCCGGCGAGGATCTGCTCGCCGGTCTGCGTGTCGCGGTGGAAGTCGATCGTGGGGTCCTCCTCCTGCAGCCTGCGCAGGGCCTGCCCCATCTTCTCCTCGTCGCCCTTCGCCTTCGCCTCGATCGCGAACGCCATCACCGGCCGCGGCATCTCCGGCAGCGCGAGCGGGATCTCGGCATCCCTCGCGGCGAGCACGTCGCCCGCGTGCGTCTCCTTGAGCTTCGCGACGGCGCCGATGTCGCCGGGGCCGAACTCGTCGGCCTGCTCGTTCTCCTTGCCCTGGGGGACGAGCAGCTGGCCGATCCGCTCCTTGACGTGCGCTCGGCAGTTGAAGACGTGGCTGTCGTGGTGGAGGACGCCCTGATAGACGCGGAAGAGATTGACGCGACCCGCGTAGGGGTCGGCGAGCGTCTTGAAGACGAACGCGACCATTTCCTTTGTCTCGTCCGGCTCGAGCGACACACCGTCGAGCTCGACGGCTCCGCGCTTGGCGGGCGAGGGCAGGTCCTCGACGAACGCGTCGAGCAGGCGGTTGATGCCGAGGTTGCGGGTCGCCGCGCCGCAGGTGACGGGGAAGACCTTGCCCTCGGTGACGCCCGTCTTGAGCGCCGAGACGGTCTCGTCGTGGGAGATCTCCTCGCCCTCGAGGTAGCGCTCCATCAGCGCGTCCGAGACCTCGGCGACCTCGTCCATCAGCTTCTCGCGGTACTCCTGGGCCTGCTCGCGCAGGGCCTCGGGGATCTCGATCTCCTCGCAGTTGTCCCGCCCCACGCCGTCGTAGCGGTAGGCCTTCATGTCGATCAGGTCGACGACGCCCTCGAGCTCGTGCTCCTGGCCGATCGGGATCTCGGTGGCCACGACGTGCGGCCCGAAAGCTTCCTTGAGCGAGTCGAGCGAGCGGAAGAAGTCGGCGCGCTCGCGGTCGAGCATGTTCACGAAGACGATCCGCGCGAGGCCGAGCTCCGAGGCCCGCTCCCAGAGGCGGCTCGTCGAGACCTCGACGCCCATCACGCCGTTGACGACGAACACCGCGCCCTCTACGACGCGCAGCGCCGCGAGCGCGTCCGCGATGAAGCTGGGCTCACCGGGCGTGTCGATCAGGTTGATCTTGCGGTCGTCCCAGCGGAACGACGAGAGGCCTGCCGAGATCGACATCTCGCGCGCCTTCTCGTCGGCCGCCGAGTCGGAGACCGTCGTTCCGTCTGCCACCGAGCCAAGGCGGTTGACCGCACCCGCGCTGAACAGGAGCGCCTCGTTCACGGACGTCTTCCCGCTGCCCCGGTGGCCCACCAAGGCCACATTGCGAATCTTTTTCGGCGATTCGTGCGCCATGAAGCTCCCTTCCCCGAATTTCCGTCCTCGCCGTCAGCCTACTGCGCGACAGCCGAGTCCACCGTCTCGTGGATCGGTGCCGCGGTACCGACCTCGGTCAACTCGAGAACTCGGATCAGCGGCGAGCCCGGGGGCACGACGATGCGGAGATCCTGGCGCCGCCGCCGCAGCCTGCGGGCGAGGTCGAAGATCACCTCGATGCCGGCCGAGTCGAGGTAGCGGCACTCGTTGAGGTCGATCACGAGCCCGAGCGCGTCGTTCGGCACGGAGTCGAGCAGCTGGTCGCGGACGTGGCTCGCGTTCGTCATGTCGACCTCCCCGGTCACATGCGCGACGAGCGTGGCGCTGAGGCGCTCGACCGCGATCTCGGCCGGTGAGGTCACGCGACCCGGGCGTGCGTGAGGCGCCTCCGCATCGTCACGAGCGTCCCGCCGTTCTGGCTCTCGATGTTCACGTCGTCCATCAGCCCCTCGATGATCTTGATACCCCGCCCGCGGTGCTCGTCACGCCGGTCGCGCCAACTGCCGCTGTCGCGCACGCTCGCAACGAGCTCGTCGGCCACGAGCGCGGCCTCGACGTCGAAGCTCGCGTCGCCCGGCCCGTAGGCGTGCTCGATCGCGTTGCCCGCCGCCTCGCAGACGGTGAGCATGATCTCGTAGGACTCGAGCTCGTCCGCGCCGGCCGCGTGCAGGAAGCGCCCGAGCCGGCGGCGCAGCAGCGCGAGCGACTCCGGCTCCGCGGGGAGCGACAGCTGCAGCGCGTCGGCGCTCGCCGAAGAGGGTCGCACGGCGAGCAGCGCCACGTCGTCGGTCGGCTCGAGCCTCGGGAGCACGGCCGCCAGCACGCGGTCGCAGAGCTTCTCGAGGTTGTCCTCCGCCTCCCCTGCCACCTCCGCCAGCTTGTCGAGGCTGTCCTCGAGCGGCACACCGCGCCGCTCGACGAGCCCGTCGGTGTAGAGCAGCAGCGTCGAGCCGGGCGGCACCACGCCGCTCGCCTCCCGGAACACGGCCGGGTCGGCGGCGCCGATCGGCATCGAGCGCCCGCCCTCGAGAAAGCGCGCGCCGTCGGGGGCAAGCAGCAGCGGAGGGGGATGACCCGCGGCGCTGAAGGTCACCTCGCCCGTCTCGCGGTCGAGGACGAGGTAGAGGACCGTTGCCATCGCCTCCTCGCCGCTCGTGATCAGCCGGTTCACGCGCGCCATCACTTCGGCCGGCGAGGTCTCGATCAGCCCGTAGGCCCTGAACGCGTTGCGAAGCTGGCCCATCGTGGCCGCGGCGCGCAGCCCGTGTCCGACCACGTCTCCCACAATCAGCGCCACGCGCCCGTCGGGGCGCTCGAGCGCGTCGTACCAGTCCCCGCCGATGGCGGCGCCATGCCCGGCCGGAAGGTAACGCGGCACGAGCCCGAGGCCCTCGATCTGCGGCAGCCGCTCGGGAAGCAGGCTGCGCTGCAGCGTCTCGGCGATCGTATGCTCGATCTCGTAGACCTCACGCAGCTGCTGCTGCATGAGGATGCGCTCGTGGATGTCCACGGCGGCGCCGACGTGGCCCACGAAGATGTTGCCCTCGTAGCGCGGCACGCCGCGGTCGACCACCCAGCGGTATTCGCCGCTGCGGCTCATCAGGCGGTACTCGAACTCCCACGGCTCGCGCTCGGCCAATGCGGCGTCCCAGGATTCGAGCATCTTCTCGGCGTCGTCGGGGTGAACGCCGAGCGCCCAGCTCGATCCGAGCTCCTCTTCGAGCGTGGTCCCCGTGAAGCGCAGCCAGCCCTCGTTCACGAACGTCACGAGGCCGCTCGTGTCGGTCGTCCAGATCATCACCGGCGCGCTGTCGGCGAGGTCGCGGAAGCCGGCCTCGGACTCGCGCAGCGCCTCCTCCATCGAGCGCCGCTCGTGGATGTCCGTCGTCGTGCCCACGTAGCCGGCGAACTCGCCGTCGGCGAAACGCGGCGTGCCTACCTCGAGCACCCAGCGGTAGCCGCCGGTCGGGCCATGACTCAGCCGGTACTCGAAGCGAAGCTCCTCGCGCCGCCGGAAGGCCTGGCGCCAGCGCGTGAGCAGCTCCGCGCGGTCGTCAGGATGAGCGCTCAGCCCGAAGGTGTCGCCGAGCTCCGCGTCGCGGGCGCGCCCCGTGAAGCGCAGCCAGGCCTCGTTCACGAAGGTCACGCGCGCATCGGGGTCGGTCATCCACATGAGCGCGGGCGTCGTGTCCGCCAGCTCCCGGAAGCGCGCCTCGCTGTCGCGCACCCGGCTCTTATGGCGGCTGCGCTCGGCCGCCAGCCCGAGCGTGCTCGCGAGGGCGCGCATGAAGTCGGCGTCGTTATCCGTGTAGGAGCGAGGCTCGAGCGCGTACACGCCCAGCACGCCGAAGTGCCGGCCCCTCACCCCGATCGGCGTGACGAGCGCGCTGGTCACGCCCAGATCGCGCTGAACCGCGGACGCATCGAAGCCCGCCTCTGCCGCGAAGTCCTCGACCGCGATCGGCTCGTCGCGATCGAGCGCCCTGCGCGAGAGCTCCTCCGCGTCGACCCGCAGCACCCCGCCGAGCATGTCGTCCGGGAGTCCGGCCGCCGCGCGCACGTGCAGGCTGCGGCCGCCGCTCGTAAGCTCGAGGACCGAGGCGTAGTCGCTGCGCAGCTCGCTGCGCGCCGCCTGGGTTCCCGCCTTGAGCAGCGCGTCCATGTCGTCGCCCGCGAGCGCGCGGCGGCCGAGCTCGGCCAGCGCGGACTGTCGGCTCGCCAGCAGCTCCTGCCGGTGACGGTGGCTGGAGCGGCGCAGCATCGCTCTCAGCCCCCGCCTCCGCTCACTCGCCGTCGGCAAGCGGGTCGCCCTGCAGGCGCGACTTGAGCCGCAGGACGGCCTTCGTATGGAGCTGGGAGACGCGCGACTCGGTCACGCCCAGAACCTCGCCGATCTCACGCAGCGTCAGGTTCTCGTAGTAGTAGAGGGCCACAACGAGCTTCTCGCGCTCCGGCAGGCGCGCGATCGCGTCCGCGAGCCGGTCCTTCATCTCGGTGGTGTCCATCTCCGCGGCGGGATCGAGCGCCTGCGGGTCCTGGATCGTGTCGAGCAGCGAGACCTGGTCCCCGCTCGAATCCGACACCGTCCATAGCTCGTCGAGCGCGACCACCGATGAGTTCGAGATCCGCACAAGCGACTCCTGGAACTCGTCGATCGGGATGCCGAGCCCCTCGGCCATCTCCTGGTCGGTCGGCGCCCGGTGCAGCTGGTGCTCGAGCTTCGCGTTGACCTTCTCGATCTGGCGCGCCTTGGTCCGCACGGAGCGCGGCACCCAGTCGAGCGAGCGCAGCTCGTCGATGATCGAGCCCTTGATGCGCGTGATCGCGAAGGTCTCGAACTTGATCTCGCGTTCGGGCTCGAAGCGCTGGATGGCGGAGATCAGGCCGAGCAGGCCGTACGAGATCAGGTCCGCTTCCTCGACGTGCGAGGGCAGCCCGCTCGACATCCGGCCCGCGACGTACTTGACGAGCGGCGCGTAGGCGAGCACGAGCCGCTCGCGCGCCTGCTCGTCCTGGTCGTCCTTATAGCGACGCCAGAGATCCTTGAGCTCGATCGCCTTGAGGTTGCTCTCCATTGCGGGCCCTGGTCACGCCCTGGGGTGCGCGCGCGCGTAGACGGTCTTCAGGCGTCTCGACTCTACCCGAGTGTAGGTCTGGGTCGTGCCGATAGAGGCGTGCCCCAGAAGCTCCTGAATCGCCCTCAAGTCGGCTCCTCCCTCGAGTAGGTGGGTGGCGAACGAATGACGCAGGGTGTGCGGCGTGATGCCGGCTCGGCGCGCCTGCAGCCGCAGCCGGCGGCGGACGTCGGAGGTCGAGAGCCGGCGTCCGCTCTTCGAGAGGAAGAGCGCCTCGCTGTCGCCGTTCGCGAGCGCGGGCCGGGCACGCGCAAGGTAGCGGTCGAGCGCCCGCCAGGCGTGCTCGCCCACGGGGACGACCCGTGTGCGCCCGCCCTTCCCCTCGACGCGCACCTGCTCGCCGTCGGGGTCGACGCCGGTCGTGTCGAGGTTCACGAGCTCCTCGGCCCGCAGGCCGGCGGCGTACGCCAGCTCGAGCATCGCTCGGTCGCGCAGGTCGAGCGGCGTCGAGGCCGGAATTCGCTCGAGCAGCTCCGTCACCTCGCCCGGCTTCAGGACCCGCGGGAGGTACTTGTCCTTCTTCGGGCTCGACACGAGGTCGGCCGGGTTCGCGGCGAGCTCGCCGCGCTCGACCAGCTGGCGGTAGAAGGTGCGGATCGCGGCGAGCTTGCGGGCGACCGTCGACTTGGCGGCGCCGCGCTCGGAGACGACGCCCGCGAAGTGACGCAGCTCGCGGTGGCCGAGCGCGCCCGGCTCGAGACCGCGCTCCGCCGCCCAGGCGGCCAGCTGGGCGAGGTCGGACCCGTACGCGCGGCGCGTCTTCTCCCCCATGCCGTGGGCGCGCTGCCAGTCGTCGAAGCGCTCGAGCGCAGCTGCCCAAGAACGTCGTGCGCAGTTAGCCTCAACAGGGGTGGGTGTTTTCTTCGTCAACACGGAGGACGGTCGCGTGGCCACGCGCGCTCAGCTCGCGGAGGCGGGGCTCGTCGACGAGTTCGACAAGCCGGTGAAGCCCTGGCATCCGATCCAGGGGCCGAGCGACGCCTCGACCATGTGGTACGCAGTGCTGCGAAAGCGGGAGCGGGGCGTCTTCATCGGCACGCTCTCCCTTCGACACACCGGCCGCCAAGCCTCCCTCGAAGCGCAGGGCTGGGAGGAGATCCCGATCGCCGAGATCGGGATCTGACCAACCGGCTCGTCAGAAGCCATCGCTCCGCACCGGGCCGAGCCCGGCGCCTCGCGCCAGAAACCATCGCTCCGCGCCGGGCCGAGCCCGGCGCCTCGCGCCAGAAACCATCGCTCCGCGCCGGGCCGAGCCCGGCGCCTCGCGCACTACGCGATGTAGATCGGCGCCCCGACCGGAACCTGGTCGTAGAGCTCGATCACGTCCGGGATCGCCATCCGGATACAGCCGTGCGAGGCCGCCGTGCCGAGCGAGTAGGTCTGGTCGGTGCCGTGGATACCGGCGCCGTCGTAGATCCCGAGCCAGCGCGCCTTGAGGGGGTTCTCGGGCACGCCGCCGGGCACGACCGTGCCGGCTAGGTCGCCCGCCCAGTCGCTGTCGGGGACGCTCCAGGGGGGATCAACCGCCTTGTTCTGGATGTGGTAGAGCCCCGCCGGGGTGTCGAAGCCGAGCGCCCCGACCGCCACCGTGTACTGCGTCTGCAGCTTCAGGTCCTTGTAGAGCCGGAGCTGGAAGGCGTTGCGGTCGGCGACGAGGACGATCGGGTACTTGTCGGCCAGCTCGGCCTGTGTGACCTTCGGCTGGATCGTGGCGACCGTGGCCTTCACGCGGCGCTTCACGCCCGGCACCGTGAGCGCCTGGGCGACCCGCTGCTTGAGCACCTTGGCCTTCACGCGGATGCCGGTCTGCTCCTTGACCGACTCGAGCGACGGGAAGCTGACCTCGGCGTCGCGCGCCGGCCGGTCGAGCCTGCGCTTCACACGCCGGACGAGCTTGTTGACCGCGCGCTCCGAGTAGGTCACCCTCGCCGAGACCTGGACGCTCTCCTCGCCGCCCGTGAGGTCGCGGGTGACCCGGCTGATGATGTTGCCCTCGCGGCTCTGAGCGATCGCCTCGTCGACCATGCCGCCGATGTCGGCCGTCACGCCCGCGTCCTCCGCCGAGAGATTGAAGCGCTTGCCCCTGTAGGCGACCGCAATCGGCTGCTCGAGCGGCTCCTTGAGGTCCCGGACGAGCACCCGCTGCGCCTGCGCGGCGGTCATGCCGCCGACGTCGGTGCCCGCCACTGTCACGCCTTCGGCGATGCGGTCTTTGCGCGCCGAGTCGTACGCGTACGCCGCGACGGCTCCGCCGGCCAGAAGCAGGAGGAGAACCGCCACAAGGATGAAGGACCTGTGCCTCATGTGCGGGACCGGAAGTCAGTGTAGGGACAGCCCCGGCGTCCGCCCAGAAATGAAAGAAGCCTTGCGAGCAAGCTGCGCGGGAAGCTTCTCTCAGGGCCTTATCCGCGCGCCATCACCGAGTCGATCGCGCTGATCACGCGCGCGCGATTGGCGTGTTCGCGCTCGTAGTCGCGCAGAGTGCCGAGGTCGTCGCGCTCGAGCGATGCGAGCCGCGCGATCACCTCCTCGGCCGCGAGCTCGTCGTAGTGGTCGATCGGGCGCGCCGCCGGCGACTCCGGCGCCACCGGGGGCCGCGCTGCCCGCGACGCCCGCTCGACGGCGTCTTCGGCTGCCTGGCGGGCGCGGCGCTCGGCCTTCTTGGCGCGCTCGGTCGCCTTGAGCGCCGCCTCCGCCGCCCGGCGCTCCGCCTTCTTGGCGCGCTCGACCGCCTTGCCGGCGGCCTGCTCGGCCTGGCGCGAGCGCTCCTCTGCCGCGACGAGCCGGTCCTCCTCGCTCGGCCCGCCGTCGTCCTCGTCCGCGACGCTCGCGAGCAGCCGCCGCAGCTCGGCGACCTGGCCGCGGCTCAGCGCAGTCGGATGCCCGCTGCCCGAGCGCCTGACGTGCGGGCTCCAGCGCAGGAACTCCTCGACCTCGCGCTCGTAGCGGTAGCGCTCCTGCGCGCCGCGCACGACCGGATGGAGGCGCATGTGCTCGCCCAGCTTGAGGACCGCCTCGCGGCTGGTGTGCTGGTAGTGGAAGCCGGAGGCCTTGAACCGGCGGTTGTCGACCCCGCGGCCGTAGCGCAGCTGGTTCATCGCCTCGGGCGGGATCCGCACTCCCGCGCGCCGCAGCACGGCCGCCGCGATCCCCGTCCCCCAGGGCGGCAGCACGGGCGCGTACGGCTTCCCGAGCAGGCCGGCCACCTCGCTGAGCGCGAGCACGCCGTCGCCCGCGACGTTGAAGACGCCCGGAGTGCGCTGCTGCACGGCGTGCTCGAGCGCGTGGACGACGTCGTCCTCGTGGACGAACTGGTAGCGCGGGTCGAAGCCCAGGATCATCGGCACCGCGGGCAGCGAGAACAGATCGATGTGCGACGTCCGCACGTCCGGCCCGAGCACGTTGGCAAAGCGCAGCACCGAGACAGTCGCCTCGGGATTGCGTTCGGCGAACTCGCCCAGCGAGGCCTCCGCCTCGACGACGTCGCGCTCGATGCCGGTGCGCGGGGGGTGCGGCCGGCGCATCGTCTCGTCGAAGAAGGCGGGGTCGTCCTGCTGGGAGCCGTAGTAGTGCGTCGAGGACTTGAAGACCACCTTGCGAACCGGCGAGTCGGGCCCGCTGCAAGCAGCCAGGATGTTCATCGTGCCGATCACGTTGTTCTCGTGGGCCTTCGACGAGGACGTCGTGTTGGAGTCGACCACGAGGCGCGTGTCCACAAGCGTGTCGATCTCGGCCGCCTCGACGACGCGCCGCAGCAGCGCGTGTTGGGCGCCCACCTTCACGTACTCGGTGCGCTCGAGCTCGACCGACGGCTCCTCGTTGTCGACCCCGATCACGGCCTCGACCTCCGGGAACGCCTCGAGCGCCTGCGCGAGCCGCCCGCCCCAGTAGGTCGACAGCCCGGTGACGAGTATTCGCCGCGAGTCCATGCTCACGTCCATGCTCACCCGAACCAGACCGACCTGCGCGTCGCCAGCATGTCCCAGAGGTTCTCCTGGATGCGGGCCCGCACCTCGTGAGCGACCGTCTGGACGAGCGCTTTGTCCTCGTGCGAATCGCCCTCGCCGAACTCGATCGGCTCGAGAAAGCGCAGCTTGAACTTGGCGGGCAGGTATCCGAGCATGCCGAGCAGGCCGAAGTGCGGGAAGGTCGGCGTGACCGGGAAGTAGAGCAGCCCCGTCACGCGCTTGAGCAGGCCCACCTGGGCGAACACCGGGGCCGCCTCCTCCGCCCCGACGACACACGCGGGCACGATCGGCGCCCGCGCGCGCATGGCGGCCTCGACGAAGCCGCCGCGGCCGAAGCGGCGCAGCCGGTAGCGGTCCTTGTAGAGCTTGGCGGTGCCCTTGCGGCCCTCGGGGAACACGAGCACGAGCTGCTCCTCGTCGTGCAGCAGCCGGTGCACGTTGGCGGGGTGCGCGGCGACGCAGCCGAGCTTCGGCAGCAGCGCGCTGAAGCCCGGGTAACCCTTGAAGAAGTGCTCGACGGTGATGTTGAGCGGCCGCGGGTGCGCGTGCTCCTCGCGGATCGCCTTGGCGAGCATGGCGGCGTCAGGCGGCAGCGCACCCGAGTGGTTCGACACGATCAGCGCTCCGCCGGTCGAGGGCACGTTCTCGATCCCCTCGACCTCGGCGCGGAACCAGTAGCGGTAGAAGAACTCGACGAGCGTCTGGTCGAAGATGCCCTCGATCCGCTCCGAGCGGCCCCAGTCGTTCAGCCGCCGCTCGGGCTCGACCCCGGGCAGGTGGTCCTTGAGCGACTCGACCGGCACGAGCGCCTGGACGCCGGGGGCGCGCTCGCGTACGGAGAGGGGCGTGCGGGACGAGTCGGCCATGGCGCCCGATTCAAGCAGAGGGCCCGATGCGCCCGAGCACCGGCTCGAGCTGCGCGCGCAGCCCGTCCCAGTCGCGCGCGCCGATCACCCCGTCGCGCTCGACGAGCTCCTCGTTCCACGGGTGCACGATCGTCGCGGGGACGATCCCGGCCTCGCGCGCCTTCGCGATGTTGACCGGGCTGTCGTCGATCAGCACGTCTATCCCGAGCTCCGTGCAGCGCGAGACCTTGTCGAACGAGCAGTGGAGATCGTCATAGGGCAGCCCGATGGCGCCCAGCCAGGATTCCGTGGCGGGGTAGGTGCTCATCCGCCGGTGGCTCGTCACGTGGATCCAGTGTCCCCGCTCGTGCCACGCGCGGACCGCCTCCACAGCCCCCGGATAGGGGATTCCGGCGGCGATGTTGTCGTCCGAGTGGGTCTCCTCGACGCAGTGGATGACGGCGTCGCGCTCGAGCACCGTGATCCCCCAGTCGCGCTGCTCCTCGTAGGGCAGATCGATCCCGTAGCGCTCCTTCACCACCCGCTGGAGGAGGTCCCAGTAGGGGTGCAGCGTCGAGTCGATGTCCAGCGCGATCCTCGCCATTTCGCCCTACCCTAGAAAACCAATGGCGAATTTCTATCTCCCCCCTCCGCCCGCCAGATACCGCAGCGCGCGCGACGCGGACGCGGAGTACGGCACCACCGCGACTCCGGATTGGCGGACGATCGACTGGCCGGCTCACCTCCACCAGGTCGAGATCGAGGGCACGCCGGTCAACTACGTCGACATTGGACAGGGGGAGCTCGAGCCGATCGTGTTCGTGCACGGCCTCGGCGGCCAGTGGCAGAACTGGCTCGAGAACATCCCGCGGATCTCACAGGAGCGCCGCGTGATCGCGATGGACCTGCCGGGGTTCGGGCTCAGCCCGATGCCGCGCAAGGGGATCAGCATCTCGGGATACGGCCGCTGCGTCGACGCGCTCTGCAGCGCGCTCGAGCTCGGCCGCGTGGACATGGTGGGGAACTCGATGGGCGGCTTCGTCTCGGCCGAGGTGGCGATCCAGTTCCCGGAGCGGATCGATCAGCTCGTGCTGGTCTCCCCCGCCGGGATCGCGAGCGCCGACGTCGCCAAGACGCCGATCCTCACGATCGGCCGCGTGATGAGCGTGGTGGCGACGCACACCGTCGCGCGGGACCGCGTCATCGCCGCGCGGCCCCGCTCGCGGCACCACTCGCTCGCGCTCGTCGCCCGCTATCCGAGCCGGCTCAAACCGGACCTCGCCTACGAGGGTTTCCTCAAGGGCGCCGCCAAGCCGGGCTTCCTGGACGCCCTGCGGGCGAACCTGAACTACGACTTTCGCGAGCGGCTGCCGGAGATCCGCCGGCCGACGCTGATCGTCTGGGGCGAGAACGACTCGATCATCCCGGTGCGCGACGCCCACGAGTTCGAGCGGCTGATCCCCGACTCGCGCAAGGTCGTGATGAAGGAGACGGGCCACGTCGCGATGGCCGAGCGACCCAACACCTTCAACGAGCTCATGCTGGACTTCCTGGCGGAGACCGGCCCTGCGGCCGAGGGCGCCCCGGCGCCGGGCCAGGCCCAGGCCGTCTAGCGGATGCCATCCGGGGGCTCGCGCGCCCCGTGGCACCTGCCTCGTTAGCTGGTGATAGCGCCCGCCGCCGCCGAGCCGACGTGCTTCGCGTACTTGCCGAGCACGCCGCCGTTGTACTTCGCGGCCGGCTGCTCGTAGGCCGCCACCCGCTCGGCGATCTCGTCGTCCGACAGCTCGACGTTCAGCTCGCGCGCGGCGACGTCGAACACGATCGTGTCGCCGTCGCGGACCGCCGCGATCGGGCCGCCGCGGCGCGCCTCGGGGGCCACGTGGCCGGCCATGAAGCCGTGCGTGGCGCCCGAAAAGCGGCCGTCGGTGAGGAGCGCGACCGAGTCGCCCAGGCCCTCCCCCACCAGCGCCGCCGTCACATGGAGCATCTCGCGCATGCCGGGGCCGCCGCTCGGTCCCTCGTTGCGAATCACCACGATCTCGCCGGGCTCGATCGACTTGTCCATGACAGCGCGGAACGCGTCCTCCTCGCATTCGAACACGCGCGCGGGCCCGCGGTGCTCGAGCCGGTCGTGGCCCGAGAGCTTCACGACGCAGCCCTCCGGCGAGAGGTTGCCGCGCAGGATGGCGAAGCCGCCGTTCGGCTTGAGCGCGGCGTCCGGCGTGCGCACGACGTCCTGGCCGTCGGTCTCCTCGGCCGCGGCGGCCACCTCGCCGATCCTCTGTCCGGTGACCGTCAGCGCGTCCTCGTGGAGCAGGCCGGTCTCATGCAGGCGGCGGATCACGAGCGGAACGCCGCCCGCCCGGTAGAGGTCGGTCGCCACGTAGCGGCCGCCCGGCTTGAGGTCGCACAGGAGCGGCGTGCTCCAGGCGATCCGGTCGAAGTCCTCGAGGTCGAGCTCGACGCCCGCCTCGTGCGCCACGGCAAGCAGGTGCAGGACGAGATTCGTGGAGCCGCCCGACATCGCCCCCGCGGCGATCGCGTTCTCGAGCGAGTCCCGCGTGATGATCTGCGCCGGCGTGATGCCGCGCTCGAGCACCTCGAGGACGAGCCGGCCGCAGTCCTCGGCGACCTGCCCCTTCTTGCCGTCCTCGGCGGGGACCATCGAGCTGCCCATCGGCGAGATGCCGAGCACCTCGAACGCCATCGCCATCGTGTTGGCGGTGAACTGGCCGCCGCAGGCGCCGGCGCCGGGGCTCGCGTGGTTCTCGAGGTCGAGCAGCTCCTCGTCCGACAGGTCGCCCGCCGCGTGCGCGCCGATGCCCTCGAACACGTCCTGGATCGTCACGTCCTTGCCGCGCCAGCGCCCGGGTGCGATCGAGCCGCCGTAGAGCATCAGGCTCGGCACATCGCCGAGCCGGGCGAGCGCCATCACGCAGCCCGGGATCGTCTTGTCGCACCCCGACAGCGCGACCACGGCGTCGAACATGTGCCCGCGCACGACGAGCTCGATCGAGTCGGCGATCACCTCGCGGCTGACGAGCGAGGAGCGCATGCCCTCGGTCCCCATGGTGATGCCGTCCGAGATCGCGACTGTGTTGAACTCCATCGGCGTGCCTCCGGCGGCGCGCACGCCCTCCTTGACGCGCTCGGCGAGCCGGCGCAGGTGGAAGTTGCACGGCATCGTCTCGGTCCAGGTGTTGGCGACGCCGACGATCGGGCGCTGCAGCGCGTCGTCGTCGAAGCCGATCCCCTTCAGGTACGCGCGCGCCTGGGCTCTATCCGGGCCGTCGAGGATGACCCGGCTGCGCCTGCGGAGGTCGCGGCTCACCGGCTCTTCTGCTGAATCTCAGGCCGGCCGCCGCGGCGTCGCTCCCACTCCGCGAGCCGCCAGAGGTCGCGGCGCACGCGCGCGGGGTCGTGCTGACGGCCTACGAGGTGGAGGTTCGCTCGCCGGATCACGCGGTCCTCGTCGGAGGTGAGCGCCATCCACTTGGCGAGCACGTCGTCGGAGGCCGGCAGGCGCTGGCGGCCGCCGCCGCCCGTGAGGTCCGGGAACTCGACGCAGTACTCGCTGAGGAGCTGCCCGCTGGCGGGCACGTAGGCCACGATCGGCTTGTGCGGGTAGACGAGGTACGCGTAGGCGGGCCCGCCGCTCTTGTCGGACTCGCGGCGCGCGTGGCGGCCCGCCACGCGGATGAAGCCGAGGTCGCGGTACATCGACCACTCCTCGTCGTTCACGCACGAGCGCAGCAGCTCGCGGGCGCGCTGCTCGGCGCGCCGCTCACGGCCGGGGTCGTACAGCGAGAGCTGCTCGAGCCCGCCGTCGCCGCGGCGCCGTGACGGCCTTGCCGCACGGCGGCGCTCGACCGCGTTCAGGATCAGTGGAGCAGCCAGCACGAGGGCGATCAGGGCAAGTGCGAGCAGGGCGAAGAGCATCGCTTCGTCCCGGTCAGCCTCCAGAGGCGCGCGGGAAGAAGATCACGCGCTCGGCCTCAATAGGGACGTCGGCGAAGTCCCTGACGAGCTGCGCCTCGCGCCGGCCGCTGCCGGCGTTCGTCGTCGGCACCGCGGCCCACATGCCCTCGTTGAGCTGGCGCCTGAATTCCTCGACCAGGCGCTCCTCGTCCTCCTCCACGCGCGGGTCGCCCTCGGCGAGGAGTACCTCACCGTGACCGGGCTTCATGCGCAGGAACTTGATCGGTCTGTCCTCCGGGCGCTGTCGAGGGTCACTCGTTCCACCGCTGGCGGCGGGCTGTCGATTATGGCACGGAGTGTTGCCCGGCCCGCTGCCGCGCGAGGCCGATCGCATCGACGGGGCCGGCGCCCTCGCCGACGTCGCGCAAGCCGTCGCGCACCGCCTCGGAGGCGATCTGCTTGGCGTTTTCAGCGGCCTCGAGTGGCTCGAGGCCGAGCGCGAGCCCGGCCGCGAGCGCGGACGAGTGCGTGCAGCCCGATCCGTGCGCCGCGCCGCCGGGGTGGCGCTCGCCGGGAATCTCGACGAGCCGGTCTCCGTCGAAGAAGACGTCCGTCGCCTCGTCGCGGTGGCCGCCCGTCACGACGACCGCCTTGGGGCCGAGCGCGTGAATCGCCTTCGCGAGAATCGCGGGGTCGGCGTCCTCGCCGGCCAGGATCCTCGCCTCGGGGAGGTTCGGGGTCACCACCGTCACCCGTGGCAGAAGGGTCCTGCGCAGCGCGTCGAGCGCATCCTCGTCGAGCAGCCGCGCGCCGCTCTCGGCGATCATCACGGGGTCGAGGACGACCGGCGCATGTCCGACGAGGTCCAGTGCGTGGGCGACGGTCTCGATCGTCTCCGTGGTGCCGAGCATGCCGATCTTGACGGCGTCGACGCCGATGTCCGTGGCGACGGCGCGGATCTGCTCGACGATCGCCTCGGGCGGCAGCGGGTAGACGGCCGTCACCCCGGTCGTGTTCTGCGCGGTGATCGCCGTGATCGCGGTCATCCCGTGGACCCCGCAGCGCGCGAAGGCCTTCAGGTCGGCCTGGATGCCGGCGCCGCCGCCGGAGTCGGAGCCTGCGATCGAGAGAACGCGCGGGCTGCGGTCTTCGTCGGCCATGGCTCGCGAGGATAGGGACCGACCTGCGAGGCGATTTGTCACACACTTGTCGCTCGCGCGCCCCCACGCGTAACGCGGCCCGGCCTAGCGTGGGCTCCCGTGCTCGCTGCCGTCAGCACCTTCGCCCTCGAGGGCATCCGCAGCCATGAGGTCACGGTCGAGGTCGACGTGCGCCGCGGCCTCCCCGCCTTCACGCTCGTCGGGCTGCCGGACCGAGCCGTGCGGGAGTCGCGCGAGCGCGTCCGGGCCGCGCTCCTCAACTCGGAGCTGGGCTTCCCCCAACAGCGCATCACGGTGAACCTCGCGCCCGCGCACGTGCGCAAGGCGGGGCCTGGGTTCGACCTGGCGATCGCGGTCGGGCTGCTCGCCGCCTGCCGGCGCGTGCCCGCCGAGGCGCTCGCGGACTGCCCGCTCGCCGGTGAGCTGTCGCTCTCGGGCGAGATCCGCCCGATCCGCGGTGCGCTCGCGGCCGCCCTGGGCGCCCGGGCCGCCGGCTACGAGCGGCTGCTCGTGCCGGTCGGCAACGCCCCCGAGGCGGCGCTGGTGGACGGCATCTCCGTCAGCGGCATCCCGTCGCTCGCGCGGCTGGCGGACATGTTGCATGGGCGCTGGGAGCCCTCGCCGGTCGAGCCGGCGCTGCCCGCGCCCGGGCGGGACGAGGCTGCGCTCGACCTCGCCGACGTGCGCGGCCAGCAGGACGCCAAGCGCGCGCTCGAGATCGCGGCCGGCGGCGGCCACAACGTGCTCATGGTTGGGCCGCCCGGGGCGGGCAAGACGATGCTGGCCCGCCGGCTGCCGGGGATCCTGCCGCCGCCGACCTTCGAGGAGGCGCTCGAGATCACCCAGGTCCACAGCGTGGCGGGAATCGGTGGCGGCGCGCTCGCGGCGGAGCGGCCCTTTCGCGCGCCCCACCACACGATCTCGCCCCAGGGCCTCGTTGGCGGCGGGGCGCGCCCGATGCCGGGAGAGATCACCCTCGCCCACCGCGGCGTGCTGTTCCTAGACGAGCTGCCCGAGTTCAGCCGCATGGCGGTCGACGCTCTGCGTGAGCCGCTCGAGGAGGGACGTGTCGAGGTGATGCGCGGCCAGCGCACGCTCCAGTTCCCGGCCAACGCGATCGTCGTTGCTGCCTGCAACCGTTGTCCCTGCGCGCGGCCGGCCGACCGCTGTGACTGCGAGCCCGGCCAGCTCGCGCGTTACCGGCGCCGGCTGAGCGGCCCGCTCGTCGACCGCATCGACCTCGTCTGCCAGGTGGAGCGCGTCGCAGCCGTGGAGCTGGTGGGAGCCGCGCGCGAAGGCACCGTACGCTCGGCCGACGTGCTCGCGCGGGTGATCGCCGCCCGAGAGCGCCAGCGCAGACGCCTGCATGCGACGAGCGCGCTCTGCAACGGGGACATGGACGGCCGCCTCACGCGACTACAGGTGCCGCTCGACGGTCAGCTCGCCGCGCGCCTGCTCGCGGTCCGGAGCCACATCGACCTGAGCGGGCGCGGGCACGACCGCGTGCTGCGCGTGGCGCGCACCATCGCCGACCTCGACGGACGCGACGACGTCGCCCCCCGCGACCTCGACGAGGCGCTCGCCTACCGGGTCGACAGCTGGGAGGCGCTTGCCGCGTGATCGACGTCTGCGACCCCTGCCTGCGGCGGAGCTTCCTGATCGCCCACCTCGCTCCACGCATCGCCGGCCTGCTCACCAGGCGGCGCGAGCGGCGCGTGCCCGGCCTGCTCGGCCTCCCCGAGGACGAGCTGCTCGCGGTCGCCGGCGGAAAGCGCGTCGGCGAGGCACTCGCATTCCTCGAGTCCTTCGACGCCGGCCGCGAGCGCGAGCAGCTGGATGTGCCGGGGCAGGTCGCCGTGTGCCGGCACGCGGCTTCGTATCCGTCGCTTCTGCGCGAGCTGGACGACCCGCCGGCGGTGTTGTTCGGCGTAGGACGGGTGGACGCGCTCGACGCCTTGCGCGAGGAGCCCGCCGTGGCGGTGGTCGGCACGCGCCGGGCCAGCCCCTACGGCGCGGAGGTGGCCTACTCGCTCGGCCGCGGCCTCGGCGCCTCGGGCGTGCCGGTCGTCAGCGGACTGGCGCTCGGGATAGACGCCACCGCCCACCGTGGCTGCCTCGACGGCGACGGGCTGCCGCTCGCGGTGCTCGCCTGCGGGCCTGACGTCGTCTACCCCCGGCGGCATCGCGCGCTGCACTCGAAGGTGCGCGAGGCCGGGATCGTGCTCTCCGAGCTCCCACCGGGCATGGAGCCGTTCCTCTGGGCATTCCCGGCGCGCAACCGGATCATGGCCGGCCTCGCGCGCATGACCGTCGTGGTGGAGGCCGCACAGCCGAGCGGCAGCCTCATCACCTCCGACTTCGCGCGCGACCTGGGCCGCTCGGTCGCCGCGGTGCCCGGCCGGGTGACCTCGCGCTTCGCCCACGGCACAAACGCGCTCCTCCGCGACGGCGCGGTGCCGATCACCGGAACCGAGGACGTGCTCGACGAGCTCTTCGGCGTCGCCGTCCGCCGCCCGCCCGACCACCTCCGGACGGGGCCGATTCCGGACGACCCTGTCCTGCGGGCGGTCCTGGATGCAGCCGAGCAGAGCTCCTCGATCGACGCGATAGCGGCCACGGCCGGCGTCAGCGCGGCACAGGTCCGGGCGGCGCTCGGCCGGCTCGAAGTGGACGGCCACCTGGTGCGCCGGGCGCTCGGCGGCTGGGAGCGGAGGGCGCGATGAGTCCGGCCGGCGGCAGCCCCGGAGCCCGGCCCGGGCGGCTCCGACCCGAGGGCGCGATGAGTCCGGCCGGCGGCAGCCCCGATGCCCGGCCCGGCGGCTCCGACCCGCGACGGGCGCTCGGCGCCGCCGGCGAGGAGCTCGCCGCGCGGCATCTCGTGGCGCGCGGGCTCGAGATCATCGACCGCAACTTCCGCACCCGCTACGGCGAGCTCGACCTGGTCGCCCGCGACGAGCGCTATCTCGTCTTCTGCGAGGTCAAGACGCGGATCGTGCGGCGCTCGCCGGGGCCGCTGGGGGCGCCAGGGCCGCTGGGTCCGCTAGCCGCCATCGGGCACCGCAAGCGCCGGCGCGTGCGAGCCATGGCGCGCGAGTGGCTGACCGGCGGCCACGACCGGCTCGGACCCTCCTCACCGCCGGAGATCCGCTTCGACGCCGTCGGCATCAGCCTGGACCCCACGGGCCGTCTGATCGACCTCGAGCACCTGGAGGGCGCCTTTTGAAGGCCGCGCCGACCCCCATGCGTGCTGCCTTTCCGTTGATTATCAACGGAAACGTAGCTCGGACGGCTCGGGCTCACAGCCCCGGAGGCCGAAGCTGCAGCCGACCGCGCGTGGCGGGCCGGCCGCCGCGACTGGCCGGCCACCGGCCGCGACTGGCGGGCCGCAGGCCGCGAACCATGCGATCTACGTTGACGGCGATTATTGCCGTCAACGTAGATGGGACCGATCCTGTCCAGCCCGATGCGGGTCTAGCCCTCGAGTGCCAGCTGCGTGTAGGCGATCGACTGGAAGGACATCCGGTGCAGCGGCGAGACGCCCATGGCCGCGATCGCCGCCCGGTGCTCCGGTGTCGAGTATCCGACATTGGTCTCGAAGTCCCATCCGGGATGGCGTTCCGCCGCGCGGCGCATGTAGCGGTCGCGGCTGACCTTGGCGAGCACGGAGGCGGCGGCTATGGCGGCGCTGCGGCAGTCGCCGTCGATCACGGCGCGTTGCTCGAACCCGAAGGCGGGCACGTTGAAGCCGTCCACCAGGCAGACCGCGTCCGGCCGGGCCACGCCGATAAGGGCGGTCCGCAGCGCCTCGAGGTTCGTCTTGTGGAGCCCGCGGGCGTCGATGCCCCGGACGCAGCGCGACACGATCAGCGAGCGGGCGGCCGCGCGCATCACGATCGGATAGAGCTCCTCGCGGCCCTCCGGGGTGTGCTGCTTCGAGTCGTTCAGCTTCGAGAGCGCACGCCGGTCCGAGAGGGTCAGCCGCTCGAGGTCGAACAGCACCGCCGCCGCGACGAGCGGCCCGGCGAGCGAGCCCCGGCCCGCCTCGTCAGCCCCGGCGACGTAACGGCAGCCGAGCTCGCGATCGAAGGCGAAGAGCCGTCGGCCCGTGCCGGTGCGGCGCTTGGCCCGCGCCCGGCGCCGGGCGGCCTTGGCCCCGTTAGGCGTTCCAGCTTGGGCGTCGCCCTCAGGCGGCGTGTCGGCAGGCTCCGTGCTCCCCACGATCGCCGCCGATCATAGGACCGCCCACGGCGGAACGGCCCGCGGTGGCCGCCGGATCGCCGTGCGGACCGCTAGAGGAGGCCGATCCGGTTCGGCGGCCAGTACGTCATGAAGGCCTTGCCGATCATCCACTTCTTGGGCACCGGGCCCCACTCGCGGCTGTCCGCCGACGCGCCGCGGTTGTCGCCCATCATGAAGTAGTGATCCTCCGGGATCGTGATCTCGCCGGGCAGGTTGCAGATGCCGCACTCGGAGTCGAGCCGCGCGAACGACTCGTCCTGGCGCCGCCCGTTGATGTAGACGGCGCCGTCGATCACCTTGAGGCGGTCACCGGGCAAGCCCACGACCCGCTTGATGAAGTTCGTGTCGGAGCGCTCGGGCGTCGGCTCCGGGCAGGGCGTGTCGCCCGGATGCTGGACGCCGCAGCTATTCGTGTCCGCGCCGGCCGGCGGCTTGAAGACGACGATGTCGCCGCGGTCCGGGTCGCCGAAGCGGAAGCTCACCCGGTCGACGAGGACGCGCTGGCCGATCTCGAGCGTCGGCACCATCGACTCGCTCGGGATCCGGAAGGGCTTGACGAGAAAGGCCTGAATGCCGAGCGCCAGGCCGAGCGCGACGGCCACGATCGTGACCAGCTCGATCAATGAGCCGCGGGTGCTCTTCTCCTTGCTGCGCGCCACCAGCCTGACCAGGCTTTCGAAGCCGCCCTACGACTTGTCGTCGCCGGGCTGCGGCTCGCTCTCGTCGTCAGCGTGGGCGTCGGCTGCCGGCTCGTCGGCAGCGCCGTCATCGCCGGCCTCGGCCGTAGCCTCGCCTCCGGCCGATTCGGCATCCGCCTCGGCCTCAGCCGTAGCCTCGCGACCGGCGGATTCGGCATCCGCCTCGGGCTCGGCCGGACCTCCGGCGGAATCGGCATCCGCCTCGGCCTGAGCGTCGCCCTCCGCGACCTCGGCATCAGCGTCCGTCTCGCCCGTGGCGGCCTCGGCATCTGCGCTCGTGTCCGCCTCGGCGGTGCCGGCCTCGGCATCCGGGGCCGCCTGCGCCTCGCGGGCGTTGGCACCGGCCCCCGCATGGGGCTGCACGTCACCTTCCGCGGCGCCCTCGCCGGCCGCCTCGGCCTCGGCGGCCTCCGCCTCCGCGGCGGCAACCTGGTCCGCGAGCTCCTCCTCGCCGGGCCGGGCTGCATCGTCCGGCGGCATCGCTCCCACCTCGGCCTGCTCGGGCCCTCCGGTCCAGCGACGCTCGCGAACCCGCGAGGCGCGGCCGACCCGGTCGCGGAGGTAGTAGAGCTTCGCGCGGCGGACGTCGCCGCGGGCGGCCACCTCGATGCGCTCGATCTTCGGCGAGTGCAGGGGGAACGTCCGCTCCACGCCTACGCCGAAGGACTGCTTGCGCACCGTGAACGTCTCGCGCACACCGGTGCCCTGGCGCTTGATCACGATGCCCTCGAAGACCTGCGTGCGGCGTCGCTGTCCCTCGACCACCTGGAAGTGGACGCGGACGCGGTCGCCCGCCTGGAAAGCGGGGACGCGACGCAGCTGAGCGCGCTCAATGCTGTCGATGAGTCCGGGCATGAATGAGTGTGGGTCCGTCGCTCGGGGTCTTCGTCGGGAGGCACAAGAAAGCGCGACCTCCCGGAGCCGTCGCGCGTGAGGCGCAATGGTAGCGACTCTCCTGCGGATCTCAGGCGGGCGAATCGGGCCGGGCACGCTCGCGGCTGCGCTCGAGGCGCCATTCCCGCACCCGGGCGTGGTCCCCCGACAGGAGGACCTCCGGCACGGTGTGGCCGTGCCAGTCGAAGGGCCGCGTGTAGTGCGGGTATTCCGGCGCCCCCTCGAGCGCCTCGCTGAACGACTCCTCGAGTGCGCTCTCCTCGTGGCCGAGCGCGCCGGGCAGCTTTCTGATCACCGCGTCGCAGACCACCATCGCCGCCAGCTCACCCCCGGACAGGACGTACGGGCCGATCGAGACGACGTCGCTCGCGAGCCGCTCGTGGACGCGCTCGTCGAAGCCCTCGTAGCGCCCGCACAGCAGCGTCAGGGCGGGCTCGCCGGCGAACTCGCCGGCGAGCGCGTCGTCGAACTGGCGACCGCCCGGCGCGAGGGCCACGACGCGCCGCTGCTCCCGCAGCTCGAGCGGGTCCGGGTCGTAGCGCGCCCGGAGGGCCGCTTCGACCACGTCGACCCGGATGACCATCCCGGCGCCGCCGCCGTACGGGGTGTCGTCGACCTGGCCCGCCTTGAGCGGCGTCGTCGCGCGCAGGTCGACGAAGGACAGCTCGTGCCCCAGCTCGAGAGCGTTCGCGACATGACGCTGGCTCTTGAACCAGTCGAACCAGGCGGGGAACAGCGTGACCACGTCGATGTTCACCCGAGGAACCCCCGGTTCACGCGAATCTCGCGGGCATCGAGGTCGATGCTCTCGATCGCGTCGGACACGAGCGGGACGAGCGTCCCGTCCTCGAGCTCGAGGAGGCTGCACGAGGGCCCGTCCACGACCCGCGCCACCGGGCCGAGGCCGGCCACGGTGCAGCGCGCAAGGTCGGAGGCGAGCCACTCATCGGCCGCGAGCTCCTCCTCGATCAGGATCGTCTCGCCGCGCAGCGGCCGCGGGTCTTCGAGGCCGGACAGTCGGATCAGCGGGCGCTCGTCAGTGCCGGCGCGACGCTCGACGACGCGCTCGGTCGAACCGAGCAGCACCCGCGCGCCCTCGGGGAGCGGATGGCGCGAGCCGTCCACGTAGAAGCTGCCGTCCAGGCCGTGCGGCTTGCCAACCCGCCCGGCCGTGACGAGCGTCAATCGACGACGTCGACCAGCACGCGGGTTCCCTGGCGGACCGCGGACGCCTTGATCACCGTCCGCAGCGCCGCGACGGTCCGGCCGCCGCGCCCGATGACCTTGCCTGCGTCGTCCTGGGCGACGTGCAGTTCGAGCACGACCGTCCCGTCGGGCTCCTCGAAGGACTCGACGCTCACCTCGTCCGGACTGTCGACGAGCGACCGGGCGAGATAGGTGAGAAGCTCGTCCACCTACTCCGAGGTGGACTCGTCGCCGCCCTCGGCGGCGGGTGCCTCGGCCTCGGCGTCCCCGGCGGGGGCCGGCTCGGCCTCCTCGGCGGGCGGGGCCTCCGCCTCAGCCGGCGCTGCCTCAGCCTCTGCAAGCGCGGCCTCTACAGGCGCTGCCTCAGCCTCTACAGGCGCCGCCTCGGCCTCCTCGGCCGGCGCGGAGGCCTCCTCTGCGGGCGCCGCCTCGGCCTGGGCGGGCGCCGCCTCGGCGTCCGCAGGCGCCTCCTCCGCAGGCGCCTCCTCGACCTGCGAGGGCGGCGTGGCCGCCTCCATCGACACGGGCGCGGCCGTGGCCGGGCTCGCGGCCGCCACGGCGGCGGAGGTCTTCGGATCGGCGGTGAGGCCCTTGGCCTGCGCCTTCATCAGCTGCTTGACGGTGCCGGTCGGCTGCGCCCCGCGGGCGACCCAGTGCTGGAAGCGCTCCTCGTCGATGCGAATCGTCGAGGGCTCCGTCTGCGGGTTGTAGTGGCCGATCGTCTCGATGAAGCGGCCATCGCGCGGGGAGCGCTGGTCGGCGACGACCACGCGCCAGATCGGATTCTTCTTGCTCCCCACACGGGTGAGGCGAACTCGTACAGACATAGGCCGGAAGAGGTTAGCGACCGCCGGCGAGTTGCTGCAGGTTCGGCATCCGGCCCTTGGCGACCTGCTTCATCAGCTTCTTCATCTGACCGAACTGCTTGACGAGGTGCGAGACCGCCTGGACCGAGGTCCCGGAGCCGCGCGCGATCCGGCGCCGCCGTGAGCCGTCGATCATCGACGGGTTGGCGCGCTCGGCGGGAGTCATCGAGCGGATGATCGCCTCGAGCCGGTCGAGCTCCTTCTCGTCGACGTTCAGCCCACCCAGCTGCTGGCCCACGCCCGGCATCATCTTCAAGAGCGAGCCGAGCGGCCCCATGCGGCGGACCTGCTGCATCTGCTCGAGGAAGTCGTCGAGCGTGAACTGCTCCTTGCGGATCTTCTTCTCGAGCTCCTGCGCCTGGCGCTCGTCCATCTGGCGCTCGGCCTTTTCGACGAGCGTCATGACGTCGCCCATGCCGAGGATCCGCTGCGCCATTCGGTCCGGGTGGAAGCGCTCGAAGTCGCCGAGCTTCTCGCCGGTCGACGCGTACAGGATCGGCTTGCCCGTGATCGCCTTGACCGAGAGCGCCGCGCCGCCGCGGGCGTCGCCGTCGAGCTTGGTGAGGACGACGCCGTCGAAGTCTGCCGTCTCGGCGAACTGCTCGGCCACGTTCACCGCGTCCTGACCGGTCATCGCATCGATGACGAGCAGCACGTCGTGCGGCTTCGTGCGCTTCTTGACGTCGGCGAGCTCCTGCATGAGCTCCTGGTCGATGTGGAGCCGGCCGCTCGTGTCGATGATGAGCGCGTCGCGGCGGTCCTGCTTCGCCTGGCCGAGCGCCCATTCCGCGATGTCGACCGGGCTGCGGCCGGTGCCCTGCTCGTAGACGGTGGCGCCCGCCTGGGCGCCGACCTTTACGAGCTGGTCGACCGCGGCCGGCCGGTAGACGTCGCAGGCCGCCACCGCGACGTCCATGCCGTGCTCCTCGCGCAGGTGGCGGGCGAGCTTGCCGCAGGCGGTCGTCTTGCCGGAGCCCTGCAGGCCGGCCATCAGGATCACCGTCGGCCCGGGCTTCGCGAGCGCGAGGTCGCGCCCGGAGCCGCCCATCAGCGTGGTCAGCTCCTCGGAGACGATCTTCACGACCTGCTGGCCGGGGTTCAGCGAGCTGAGCACGTCCTGTCCGAGCGCCCGCTCCTTGACCGCCGAGGTGAACTGCTTGACGACCTTGAAGTTGACGTCCGCTTCGAGCAGCGCGAGCCGCACCTGGCGCATCGCCTTGTTGACGTCCTCCTCCGTCAGCTGACCGCGCGAGCGGACATCGCCGAGCGCAGCCTGAAGCCTGTCTGAGAGGGCATCGAACATGAATTAAAGAGGCTAGCTAGCGCGGCGCCGGCGGGCCCGGCGGGTCGGGCGGGGTCCCGGGGCGGTCGTCGGGCTTCGGGATCACCGAGCCGATGTTCGCGAGCGCCTGCGTCACCTCGCTCGGGATGATCCAGACCTTGTTCGACGCGCCCTGGGCGATCTGCGGCAGGGTCTGCAGGTACTGGTAGGCGAGCAGCTTCGGATCGGCGTCGCCGCGGTGAATCGCGTCGAAGACCTGCTCGATGGCCTTCGACTGGCCCTCCGCATGCAGGATCTCCGACTGCCTCTGGCCCTCGGCGCGCAGGATCGACGACTGCTTCTCACCCTCGGCCGTGAGGATCTGGGACTGCTTGACGCCCTCGGCCGTCAGGATCGCCGCGCGCTTGTCGCGCTCGGCCCGCATCTGCTTCTCCATCGCCTCCTGGATCGTCACAGGCGGGTCGATGGCCTTCAGCTCCACCCGGTTGACGCGGATCCCCCAGCGCCCGGTGGCCTCGTCGAGAACCACGCGCAGCGCGGTGTTGATGGTGTCGCGGGAGGTGAGTGTGTCCTCGAGCGTCATGCCGCCGGCCACGTTGCGCAGCGTGGTCACCGTGAGCTGCTCGATGGCGACGATGTAGTCGGCGATCTCGTAGGTGGCCGCCTTCGGGTCGGTGACCTGGAAGTAGATGACGGAGTCGATCGACACTGTCAGGTTGTCCTCCGTGATCACCGGCTGCGGCGGAAACGACACGACCTGCTCGCGCAGGTCGAGCAGCGGCTTGACGCGGTCGACGTAGGGGACGATGAGCCCGAGCCCGGCGTCCAGGGTGCGGTGGTAGCGGCCGAGCCGCTCGACGATCCCGGCGCGCGCCTGGGGCACGATCCGGATTCCGCGCGAGAGCGTGAACAGCACGACCACCGCGACGACGATGAGCACGATCAGGGCAGCCATATGGCGCTTGTTCCTCCTATTCGGCGACCAGCGCCGTGGCGCCGTCGATCTTCATTACTTCAACGCGGGCGCCTGCTTCGAACGCCTCGTCGTCATCGTAGGCACGGGCCGTCCAGACCTCGCCCGCGAGCTTGACCTGCCCGCCGTCGCGGTCAACGCGTTCGAGCACCACGGCCGGGCTGCCGACGAGCGCGGCGGTCCCGGTCCGCAGCTTCGCGGGCGTGCGCAGGTGGCGCTTCGCTATCGGTCGCAGCACGAGCAGTGACGCCAGCGACACCGCGATGAACACGATCCACTGAACCGCCAGGCCGGCGCCCGCGAGCCCGACGATGGCGGCCGCGACAGCGGCGATCGCGATCGGGCCGAGGAAGAAGCCGAGTGTCGCGATCTCGCCGATCGCGAATACCCCCGCGGCGATCATCCACCAGACCCAGTCGTCCATCTCCGCTTGATCCTAGGGACGGGGCTGCCCGGCCGCGAGCGGGCCCAGCTCGCTCACGCCGCGAATCGGCGTGCGCAGCAGGGCGTGGGCACGGCTCGAGTCGAGCACGCAGTAGGCCGGCCGCTCGAGGCCCGAGGCGGCGAGCCGGCCGCGGCGCAGCCGGTCGGGCGGCAGGCCGTGCGCCGCGGCGATCGCGCGGGCGAGCTCGAAGCGGCTGACCGCCTCCGGGCCGGCTAGGTGCAGCAGTCCGCGCTCCGGGCGATGGGCGAGTTCGACGAGGGCGGCCGCCAGATCGTCGACGAGCACCGGCGAGCGCCACTCGTCCTCGAAGAACTCGACGTTGGACTCGCCGCCCGTCGCGGCGAGCACGAGGCGCTCCTGCGGGCCGGGCTCGGCGCCGCCGACCATCAGCGACGTCCGCACAACGAGCGTGTCGGGCTGCGCGGCCAGCACCACGCGCTCCCCCTCGAGCTTCGAGCGGCCGTAGTCGGTGAGCGGCTCTGGCTCGTCGTCCTCGCGGTACGGGCGCGTGCCGGCCCCGTCGAAGACGATGTCCGTCGAGATGTGGACTAGCCGAGCGCCGCTGCGCGCCGCCGCGGCCGCCACGTTGGCGGATCCCGCCACGTTGGTGTCCCAGGCGTCCGGGCCCTGCTGCCGGTAGGCGGTGTGGATGACCGCCGCGGGCAGCACGCGCTCGAAGAGCTCGTCGACGGCAGCAGCGTCGCGAACGTCGAGCCGCAGCCACTCGAGCGCCGGCCCGGCGGGCTCCGCGGAGGTGAGGCGGGTGGCTATCACGGGCGGCTCCGAGCTCGCGAGGATCGCGCGGCCGAGATAGCCGCTCGCCCCGGTCACGAGGAGCGGGCCGCTCATGCCTCGTTCAGCGCGCGCTCCACGTCGGCGAGCAGGTCGGGCGTGTCCTCGCAGCCCGCCGACAGGCGGATGAAGCCGGGTGGCACGTCGTCGCCGCCCCAGCGGGCGCGGCGCTCGGCCGTCGTGTGCACGACGCCGAAGCTGGTGGCATCGAAGACGAGCTCCGCCGCCGCCAGGAAGCGCTCGGCGCGCTCCTCACTCCCGAGGTCGAATGACAGGACCATCCCGTAGCCGCGCATCTGGCGCCGAGCCACCTCGTGCCCGGGATCGCCGCTGAGCCCGGGGTAGCGCACGTACACGACGTCGTCGCGCGCCGCGAGCAGCCGCGCCAGCGCCAGCGCGTTGTCGCAGCTGCGCTCGAGCCGCAGCGCGAGCGTCGCCAGCGAGCGGTGGCCAAGCCACGCCTCGAACGGACCTGGGAGCGCGCCGGCGTCGCGGCGCCAGTCGCTCATGCGCCCGGCAAGCTCCTCGTCGCGGGTCGTGATGTAGCCGAGCATCAGGTCGCCGTGACCGGTGATCTGCTTCGTCGCGCTCGTGAGCGTCACGTCCGCACCGAGATCGAGCGGGCGCTGCAGGAGCGGGCCCGCGGTGGTGTTGTCCACGACCGTGAGCGCGCCCGCGGCGCGGGCGGCCTGCGCGAGCTCCGCGAGGTCGTAGACCTCGAGCTTGGGGTTCGAGGGGGACTCGAGCCAGAGCAGCGTGGCCCCATCGGCGGCCGCGGCCAGCTCGGCCGGAGGGGCGAGCCTTAGCTCGATCCCCCGAGGCTCGAGATGCGTCTCGGCGAGGCGCCGAACGCCGTGGTAGCAGCTGTCGTCCATGGCGATCGCGTCGCCCGGCTTCGTCAGCGTCAGCAGGAGCGCGGCCGCGGCGGCCATGCCCGATGCGAACAGGACGGCGCGCGCGTCCTCGAGCTCGCCCAGCGCCGCCTCGAAGCGCGCCCAGGTCGGGTTGCCGTAGCGGGTGTAGCTGTACGGGGTGTCGTGGGGATCGCCGCTGAGGTGGAAGGGCGCCGCGAACACGGGCCCCGGCAGGAACGGCTCACCCTGGCCGGGCTCGGGAAGGCCGGCCTTCAGGACCCGCGTGCTATCGCCTCGGGCGCCGCTCACGGCTCGAGTATTGCCCGCGCGAAGTCGTCGGGGTCGAACGGCCGCAGGTCCTCGAGCGCCTCGCCGATGCCGATCAGCTTGACGGGAACGCCCAGCTCCTGCGCGATCGCGAGCGCGATGCCGCCCTTGGCCGTCCCGTCCAGCTTGGTGAGCGCGATTCCCGTCACGTCGACGGCCTCGCGGAACAGCATCGCCTGGCGCAGCCCGTTCTGGCCCGTGGTGGCGTCGATCGTGAGCAGCGTCTCGTGCGGCGCCCCCGGCGCCTGGGCCGCGATGACCTTGCGCACCTTGCGCAGCTCGTCCATGAGGTGCTGCTGGGTGTGGAGACGCCCGGCGGTGTCGCAGATGACGACGTCGCGGCCGCGCGCCTTGGCGGCCTCGATGGCGTCGTACATGACGGCTCCGGGGTCGGACCCGGGCTCGCCGCGCACGAGCTCGCAGCCGGCGCGCTCGGCCCAGAGCGCGAGCTGCTCAGCGGCCGCCGCCCGGAAGGTGTCGCCGGCGGCGAGAAGCACCGAGCGGCCGAGCTCCTTCTGGAGGTGCCAGGCGATCTTGCCGATCGTGGTCGTCTTGCCGCTGCCGTTGACGCCGACGACGAGGATCACCGTCGGGGAGGGCGTGAGGTCGATCGTGTCGCCGTCGACGCGCGCCGTGTCCGCCAGCAGCTCACGCAGGCGCCGCGACAGGTCCTCCCCGCCCTGCAGCTCGCCGCTGTCCGCTTCGAGCTCGAGCCGCTCCACGATCTTGGCCGTCGTGGGCGCGCCGACGTCGGCGAAGATGAGCGTCTCCTCCAGGTGCTCGAAGGCCTCGTCGTCCAGCGACTGGAAGACCGTCGCCTGGAGCTCGGCGCCGAGCGCCTGGCGCGTTTTCGACATGTTGTCGCGCAGCCGCCGGAAGAATCCGCGGCGCTCGGGCTCCGCCTCCGGCTCGGCGGCGGGCGCCGGCGCGTCGTCGCCGGTAAGGAAGAGCTCGTGCCAGGTGCGGGCCATTCGGCCCGCGAGCATAGAGGCGTCTCGGCGGCCGGTCGCACTTGACAGAAGCGACGCCCGGGCGGAGGGTCGATGCAGGACTCGCCCCCAAACCGAGGAGTTTTCACGTGCGCAGAGTCAAGCTGATCATCGGAGCGGTACTGCTTCTGGGCGTCCCCGTGACCCTCGCCGCCGCCCAGTCGTCCGTCCCGACTGTGGCCGTGAGCGCGTCGGGCGCGAACCTCGTCCTGGAGCCCTCCGGACCGATCGGGGCGGGTCCCACGCGCTTCACGTTCGACGGGCGGGGCGAGCTCAACCTGGCCACGTTGCGGGCCGGCGTGAGCGTCGATGAGCTGCGCCAGTCCCTATCCAACCCCCGCTCCGTGAGGGCGCTCGGCCAGGTGTTTCTCGAGGCGACGGTGGCACCCGGGAAGCCGGTCACCGTCGATCTGCGGCCGAACACCACGTATGTCGCAGCCGTGGGCCAGGGGAGGTCAACGGCGCTCACGTCTTTCACGACCGGCGCACCGAACGGCGCGCAGGCGCCGAAGCCCGACGGGCGGATCCGCATGGTCGACTACGGGTTCAAGGGCGCGAAGACTTTGCCCCGCAACGGCCGCATCCGTGTTGAGAACGCCGGCACGGCCCTCCACTTCGCGATCGCGTTCCCGCTGCGACCGGACGTGTCCAACCGGCAGGTCGGCCGGGCCTTCCGCGGCACGAACGAGCGGGCGCTCGAGCGTGTGGTCGCCGGCGGGCCCGTCGACGTTCAGGGGCTGATCTCCCCGGGCTCGACCAACGACAACGAGGTGAGCTTCGGCCGTCCTGGGCGCTACGCGATGGTGTGCTTCTTCAGCGAGCACAACAAGCTCGGCATGTACCGGGTCTACCGCGTGCGCTGAGGCCTAGGCGGCCGCTTCGTCCGCTGCCGGCGCCTCGTGCTCCGGCAGCGGCCGGCCGGCCAGCTTGCGCGATACGACCCGCGAGATCCCGTCGCCGCCCATGCTGACGCCGTAGAGGGTGTCGGCGGCGTCCATCGTGCGCTTCTGGTGGGTGACGACGATGAACTGAGCGCGGTCCGAGTAGCGCTTGACGAGCTGTAGGAAGCGGTCGATGTTGATGTCGTCGAGCGCGGCCTCGACCTCGTCGAGGATGTAGAACGGGCACGGCCGGGCGAGGAAGACGGCGAACATGAACGCAAGCGCGACGAGGGACTTCTCGCCCCCCGACAGGAGCGACAGGCGCTTCGTCGACTTCCCGGGCGGCGTGACCTCGATCTCGACCCCCGCCTCCGGCTGCTCGTCCTCGCCGGCCTCGGGCTCCTCGGCCTCGGGTGCCTCCGGGCCCCCCTGGCCGGGCAGCGCCTCGCCGCCCACCACCGGACGTGGCCCGACCTCTGCCTGCACGAGCCGCAGCCGGCCGCGCCCGCCGGGGAAGAGGTGCTCGACCACGTCCTCGAAGTTCTTCGCCGCGGCCTCGAAGGTCTGCTCGAACGCCTCGCGGATGCGGCGGTCGGTCTCCTTGATGAGGCCCTCCAGCTCTGCCAGGGCAGTCTCGAGATCGCCGCGCTGCGCCTCGAGCTCCTCGACGTGCGCGACCGCCTCCTGGTACTCCCGCTTGGCGAGCGGGTTGACGGGCCCCAACTGCTCGCGCCGCCGCTGCAGGCGCTCGACCCGGGCGAGCAGCGCCTCGCGCTCCTGGGTGGGCAGCGGCTCGGTGGCGGGCTCGGCAGGCAGGCCCAGCGGCCCGGCGAGCTCGTGCAGCTCGCGCTCTGTGTCGGCGGCGCCGTCGCGGATCTGCTGGGCGCCCACCTCGGCGGCCGTGACCGCGTCGCTCGCGCCCTTGAGCCGGCCCTGCAGCTCCGCCTCTTCGTGCGCGCACGCCTTGAGCGCCGCGGCTGTCTCCTCGCCTGCCGCCGTACCCGCGTCGAGATCGGCCTGGACGGCGTCGCGCGCCCCGACGAGCGCGTCACGGCCGTGCTCGAGGGCCGCGGCCGCGCGTTCGGCGTCGTCGCCCAGCGCCAAGTCGCGCTCCGCGCCGCTGCGGAGCGCCGCCAGCGCGCGGGCGCGTTCCTCGCGCTCACGCGCGATCCGCTCCGCCAGCCGCTGCTCGGCGCGCAGGTCGCCCGTGAGCTCGGCCCGGCGTACGGCCTCGGGGCCGTCCTCGGGCGCCTCGCGCCGGCGCGCGATGATCCACTCCGCGCGGTTCGCGTTCTCCTGGGCGTCGGCGAGCTCGCGCAGCGCGGTGCGCAGCGCGTTCTCGGTCCCCTCGCGGGCGGCGTCCGACTCGCCAACCTCCGCGCCGGCCCGTTCCAGCTCCGCACGTGCGGCGGCCTCGTCGCCCGCGGCGCGCTCCGAGGCCGAGACGAGCTCGTCGCGCCGCGCGAGCTCCTCGAGCAGCCGCTCGGAGCCGCCCACGGGGGCTTGACTCAGCTCGCCGCTGCGCGCGTCGTAGAGCCGGCCCGCCCTGGTGACGGCGATCCCGTCAAAGCCGGCGGGGAGGGTGTCGAGCGAGTCGACGATACGGACGCCGCCGAGCAGACGGGCCGCGAGTGCCGTGGTCGCGGGCTCCGGCCGGACGCGGTCGAGCAGCGGCTCGCCGTGAGAACACGATTGCGGCACTTCTGTTGCCGCAATCGTGCTCTCGGCGACCAGGGCGCTGCCACCGTCCCGGCCGGCGCCGTCCAGCAGTCGCTCGCCCGCCCCGAGGTCGGGGACCACGCCCGCCGTCAGGCGTGGGCCCAGCACCGCCGCGAGTGCCAGCTCGTAGCCGGGCTCGACGTGCAGGCTCTCGGCAAGCGGGCGCGCGTCGCCCGGCGCGCTCGCGGCGCCGCGCACGAACTGGTTGACGGCGGCGAGCTCCGACCCGACCCGTGCCGCGGCGGCCCGGGCTGCCTCGGCGGCCCGCTCGGCGTCGCGCCGCGCCGAGCGCGCGGCGGCGGTCGTCTCCTCGGCCTCGGCCAGCGCGACGCGGCGGACGGCGGCGGCCTCCTCGAGGGACCTGACCGTTTCGCGGGCCCCCGCGAGCTCCTTCTCCAGACCGGCGAGCTCGCGTTCGAGCCGCTCCGCGCGGCCGGCATCGAGCTCCGCGAGCTCCTTCTGGATGGCGGCGATCCGCTGCTCGGGGCCGTCCTCGCGCGCCGCCAGATCTGCGTCGGCGGCCGCCTGCTGCTCGAGCAGCTCGAGCTGGCGCAGCCTGCGCTCGCGCCGCTCGCCGGCGGCGCCGGCCTGCTCGCGCACACGCTCCAGCCGCATCGCGACCCGGTCCGCCGCCGAGCGGGCCGCGTACAACCGCGACTGCAGCTGCTCGCGTGCCTTCGACTGGGACGCGAAGGCTCCCTCGGCGTCTTCGCGCCGGCGTGCGACCTCGGCCAGCAGCCGCTCGGCCTCGTCGCGTGCGGCGCGCGCCGCGGTGGCGCGCTGCTCGGCTTCGGCGAGGGCCGCCCGGGCGGCACGCGAGTCGTCCCGAGCAAGCGTGTAGCGCACCTCGAGCGTCTGGCGCTCGAGCCGCTCATGCAGCTCGGCGGCCTCGGCCTGGCGCTTCAGCGGCCGTAGCCGCGAGCGCGCCTCGCGCTCGACGTCGAGTGCACGCGACAGGTTCTCCTCGGTGCGCTCGAGCTTCAGCTGCGCGCGCCGGCGGCGCTTGCGGTGCTTGCCGAGCCCCGCCGCCTCCTCGATCAGCAGGCGCCGCTCGCGCGGGCGCGACATCACGATCTGCTCGACCTTGCCCTGTGAGACGACCGAGTGCATCTCCTTGCCGAGCCCGGAGTCGGAGAGCACCTCGATCACGTCGACGAGCCGGCAGCGCGCCCCGTTCAGCCGGTACTCGCCCTCGCCGTCGCGGGCCAGCCGCCGAACGATCGAGATCTCGGCGAAGTTCGCGTCGAGGCGGCCGTCCGAGTTGTCGATCACCACCTCCACCTCGGCGGCCCCGGAGCCGGCGACGCCGTGGCCGCCGGCGAAGATCACGTCCTTCATCAGCTGGCCGCGTACCGCCAGCGGCGACTGCTCGCCGAGCGCCCAGAGGACGGCGTCGGTGATGTTCGACTTGCCGGAGCCGTTCGGTCCGACGATCACCGAGACGCCCGTGCCGAACTCGAGCTTCGTCCGCTGCGGGAAGGACTTGAAGCCCTTCATGGAGATCGAGCGCAGGTGCACTAGGAGGCCGCCTCTTCGAGGGCGTCAAGGGCTTGGAGGGCGGCTTCCTGCTCCGCGCCCTTCTTCGTCTTTCCCTCCCCGCGGCCGACCTCCTCCCCGGCGACCTCCGCGACGGCGATGAACGAGCGGTCGTGCGCCGGGCCCTCTTCTGACACGGTCCGGTAGCTGACGAGCTCCGCCCGCCGCGCCAGGCGCTCTTGGAGCACCGACTTGTAGTCGACCGGGTGCTCGAGCGCCTCCTCGATCTCGCGCCGGAACGACTCGACCACCGCGGGCGCCGTGCGATCGAACCCGAACGCGAGATACGAGGCGCCGATCACCGCCTCGCACACGGACGCGAGCACGCGCTCGGAGCCGACCAGCATCTCCGCGCTGCGGCCGGTGGTGCCCTTGGGAGCTGCGGCGCGCAGCTCGTCCGGCACCCCGAGCCCGAGCGCGACCCGCGCGCACGACGGCCCGCTCACCGCCTGGGCACGCACCTTCGTCAGCCGCCCCGCGCCGTAGCTCTCGAAGCGCGGGTAGAGGTGGGTGGAGACCGCGAGGCTCAGGACCACATCCCCCAGGAAGGCCAGCCGCTCGTAGGAGTCGGCGCGCTGGCCGACCCAGGAGGCGTGGGTGAACGCCTGCCGGCGGATCTCCTCGGGCAGCTCGCCCAGCAGATCTTCGAGGGATTCAGGTTTCGATCTCCGCGGCATGGGCGGCGACGAAGTCCGCAGCCTGTCCGACCGTCAGGATCTTCGCCGCCTCCTCATCGGGGATGCGGACCCCGTAGTTGTCCTCGAGCTCCACCACCAGCTCGACCAGATCGAGGGAATCCGCCTCCAGGTCCTCGCGGAAGCGAGTGGTCTCGCCGATGCGCCCAGGATCCACCTCCAATTCGGTGGCCAGGTGCTCGCGGATGCGCTCGAGGACCTCCTCTCGGGTCATCGCGCCGCGACGCTACCAGCGGGCGCGGACCGCAACACACCCGCCTCGTCGAGTGCCGTCGCGGTTCGCCCGACCATGTCCTGGTCGACCGCCGAGCGAGCCAGCTTGACGGCGTGCTCGATGCCGGTGGGGCCGAAGCTCCCGTGCGCCACCACGACCGGCTTGCGCAGGCCCAGCAGGATCGCCCCGCCGACCCGTTCCGGGTCGAGGTCGTCGCGCACCCCCCTGAGCTTCCCGCGGATCAGCGTGCCGCCGATGCTCGACCCGATGCCGCTCTTGATCCGCGCACGGATCTCGTTCGAGAGCTCGCGCACGGTGCCCTCGAGCACCTTGAGCGCGACGTTGCCGGTGAAGCCGTCAGCCACCACGACGTGGGCGCTCGCGGCCGGCAGGTCGAAGCCCTCGAGGTTGCCGACGAAGTTGAGCCCGCCGGCGGCGAGCCGGGCGTGCGCCGTGAGGACATCGGGCGTTCCCTTGCCCGACTCCTCGCCGACCGACAGCAGCCCCACGCTCGGCCGCTCGATGCCGACGACCGCCTCCATGAAGCAGGCGCCCATGTAGGCGAACTGGACGAGATGCTCGGGCCGCACCTCAACGCTTGCGCCGGCGTCGAGCAGCAGCACGGGTCCGCCCGGCACCGGCAGGAGGACCGCCAGGGCGGGCCGGAAGACACCGTGAAGGCGCTTGATCGAGATCGTGGCCGCGGCCAGCGTCGGCCCGGTCGAGCCGGCGGATACAAGCGCCTCGGCGCGACCGTCGCCCACGGCGCGGGCGGCCTGGACGATCGACGCTTCGGGCTTCGAGCGCACCGCGGCGACGGCCTCCTCGCCGGCCTTGATGGTGTCCGGCGCATCGACGATCTCGGCGTTCGGCCCGGCGTGCCCACGGACCTGTGCCTCGGGGCCGAACAGCAATACGGGCAGGCCGGAGCGGCCGACTCCCTCGGCGACGGCGGCGGGTCCCTGGTCGGCGCCGTTAGCGTCGACTGCGATCACGCGGGCTACTCGTCGTCGGCGCCCGGCTGCTGCACAACGACCTCACGGCCGGCGTAGGTGCCGCAGTTGGGGCAGACGCGATGCGGCAGGCGCGGCTCGTGGCAGCGCGGGCAGTGCCGCAGGCCCGGAGGGGTGATCTTGTGCTGGGAGCGGCGCTTGTGCGTCCGCGAGTGGGACTGTCTCTGCTTGGGGACGGCCATCAGCAGCGGACCAGTGTACTAGGGGTCTCGCCTAGTCGAGCTTGAGCTCACGGAGGGCAGCCCAGCGCGGATCGGGCTCCGCCTCGTGCGCGTGCTCCGGGTCCTCGTTCAGGTTCGCCCCGCACACCGAGCACAGCCCGCGGCAGTCCTCGCGGCAGACGATCTGCGCCGGGAGCGCGAGCGCGAGTGCGTCCCGGGCCCACGCGGTGAGGTCGAGCCGGCCCTCCTCGAGGTAGGGCGAGCGCAGGTCCTCGCCCCCGCCCGGCTGGTCGACCTCGCGCGCGTCGACCTGGACCACGTGGCCCGCATCCTCGAGGCAGCGCATGCACGGTCCGGCCAGCTCTGCGCCGAAGCGAAGCCGCAGCGAGTAACCGGCGGTCGTGTGGTCGACGTTCAGGCGCGCATCGACGACCTCGCTCGGCAGCTCGTAGCGCTGGCCGCCGAACTCGAAGCCACCCACGGGCACGTCGAGCTCGAACCTCCGCCCCTCACCGGAGCTGAGCCCGAGCTTGTCGACATCGAAGATCTCGGTGCGCTGGCCCATACGGGCGAGGTTAGCCCCGCCCGATCAGCTCCACGCGATAGTCGTCCGGGTCGCGAACGAACGCGATGAACGACCCCTCGGTCCGGCCCCCTGGCCGATACGGCGGCTTCTCCGGCTCGATGCCGTCCTCGGCGAGCTTCGCAAGGGTCCCGTCGAGGTCCTCGACGGCGAGAGCGATGTGGTTGTAGCCGGTTCCGAGGTCGTAAGAGTCGACGCCGTGGTTGTAGGTCAGCTCGAGGACCGGATCCTCACCGGGGAGGGCCATGAAGACGTTGACCGCCTCGTCCCCGATCGGCATCCGGCGCGCCTCCTCGAAACCAAGCTTCTCGTAGAAGGCGACCGAGCGGTCGATATCACCGATGCGGTAGCAGGTGTGGAGGTAGGTGGGCATGGGGGGAAGTTACTCATGGCCGGGCCCGGTGAGGCGCCGGGTCCCGTTCGGCGTGATGACGTAGACCTGCCAGGCGTAGTAGGCCAGGAACGCGCGCTCGTCCCTGCGCATCCGGCTCGCGACGCGGCGGATCGCCCGCACGTACGACGCCGAGTGGTTGTAGGCGAAGAGCGCCCCGTCGAGATCGCCCGGCGCGCCCGCGCGCCGCAGGTAGTTCGCGGCCGCGAGGATGGCGTCGCGCGGATCATCGATGTCACCGCCCATGCCGTACGCCTCCCAGGTCGCCGGCAGGAACTGCATCGGGCCCCGTGCGCCTGCCTCGCTCGCGCTGCGGACCCGCCCGAACGCCGACTCCACGAAGTTGATCGAGGCGAGGACCGACCAGTGGATCCCGAAGCGCCGCTGCGCCGCCCGGTAGTGACGGCGCAGCTCGGCTGCCGGCGCGGCCTCTGCCACTCGGACGCGCGGCAGGCTCCCCGGCGACCGCGGGATCGCCGCGAGCTGCCGGCGAGCAGCGACCGTGTCCCGCGCCTCGCCCCGGACATCACGCGGGAGCAGCGCAAGCGTCGCATCGCCGAGCGCACGCCGGTCGGCCATCACCCGCAGCATCCGCTGGTGGTGAAGCGCGAGATAGGCGACGTCGCGCGGCACCTCGCCACCCCCGTCCCAGCGCCCCAACGCCTCACGTAGCCGCCGGGTGGTGGCGGTGAACGCCTCGGCGAGAGCCGGCGAACGCCGCGGGACCCCGGCATCCGGATCAGGAAGCGGCTGTGGCTCCGGCTGCGGCGCGGTAGAGACTGCCGGCTCACGAGAGCGATCGGGCTCGTCCGCGATGACGATCGCCAGCCCCGCCGCAGCCGCAACAGCGAGCCAAGACGGCTACAAGACGTGCCACACGAGCGAGGCTACCGCCGCACCGCCCCGCGCGCGGGTGGCCGAGGGAAGGCAAACTTTCGTGGCCCCGAGCGAAGCGAAGGGGTGCGAAAGGAAACTTCCCCGGACAGGACCCGCGCCCTGGGCAGCGGACCCTAAACCGGCAGAACCGCTAGCCGACCTCAGCCTCTTCGTGCTCGCGCCCCTGCAGCCGATCCCGCCCGCGCTGCACAGCCGCAATGAACTTGGTGAGGTTGACCTCGAGCGTGTTGAGGATGTCGTCCGCGTAGTCCTCCGCGCCCAGCCGGATCTCGCGCTCACGAGCGCGCGCGTCCTCGATGATCTCGTCGGCCTGGCGCTCGGCCTGCTTGACGACCTCCTCCTCGGAGATCAGGCGAATCTGCTCCTCGCGCGCCTCCTTGATGATGCGCTCCGACTCGCGCTTGGCCTCGGCCAGCATCTCCTGGCGCTCCTTCACGATCCAGCGCGCCTGCTTGATCTCCTCGGGGATCGTCGCGCGCATCTGGTCGAGGATGTCGTAGACCTCCTCCTTGTCCACGCGCACCTGATCCGTGAGCGGCACGGGCTTGGCGTTGTGAATCGTGTCGTCGAGCTTGTCGATCAGGACTAGTACGTCCATTCGCGGTTCCTCAGTTCTCTACCGCTTCAGTTCTTCCTGCAATCGGGCCGCAACCGGGTCGGGCACCAGGCCGCTCACATCGCCCCCGAACATCGCCAGTTCCTTGACTCCACTCGAGCTTAGAAAGCTGAATTGGGGGGCGCTCATCATGTAGATGCTCTCGATGTCGGGGGCCAGCTTGCGGTTCAGCGCGTTCATCTCGAACTCGTATTCGAAGTCCGAGATCGCCCGCAGTCCCTTGACGATCGCCTTTGCCCCGTGCTCACGAGCGAAGTCGACGAGCAGGTTATCAAAGGGTTTTACCTGCACATTGCTGTATTCCGCCACCTCGGCGGTGATGAATCCGACTCGCTCCTCGGCCGTGAAGAGGGTCTGGCGCTTCCGCACCGGCTGGTTCACGACGCCCACGACGACCTGGTCGAAGACGTTCGCGCTCCTCCCGATGATGTCCAGGTGTCCGAACGTCACCGGGTCGTACGAGCCGGGACAGACCGCCGTACCGCCGTTCTTCTCAGCGGCCATGGATCGCGATCCGGGTGTCGCCGTACGTCCGCTCGCGCAAGAGTGGGAAGGGCAGCTCGATCGGGTTGCGCTTGTCTGATTCGGTCACGATGCGTGCGTCTTCTGACAGCAACGCCGGCAGCCGCTCGGCGAGCGGACCGGCGATGCGAGGCCCGGAATCATATGGCGGGTCGCAGAACACGAGGTCGTAGGGGCCCTTCGCCCGGCCGATGTACGCCAGCACGTCCTGGCGGCTGAGCTCCGCCTCCGCCCCGACCGCGTCGAGGTTCGCCTGGATCGCAACGGCGGCGCGCGCGTCGCGTTCGACGAAGACGACCGACGCCGCGCCGCGCGAGAGCGCCTCGATTCCGAGCGCCCCGGAGCCGGCATAGAGGTCGAGCACGCGGGCGCCCGCCACGTCGCCGAGCATCGAGAAAAGCGCCTCGCGCACGCGGTCGGCGGTCGGCCGCGTGGGCGCTCCGCGCGGCATCCGCAGCCGGCGGCCCTTGAACTCGCCGGCGATGATCCTCACACGAGCGCCCGTCCCGGCCCGGCCTCGATGATCTCCCACTCGACATGCAGGTCCTCGAACGGCTCGGCCCACTCCCGGAAGAACGCGATCACCGCCTCCGGGCCTTTCCGGATCTCCCCCTCGGGGTAGTCGGGCACCTGCCACTCGAAATCAGCGTCGAGTATGCCGAGCACCTCCTCGAGCCGCTGCTCTCGCCAGATCAGCTCATAGCCTCGGTCCAGGATGCGGACGATGTCGGTCATGCGGGGATGGGGTCGAGCTCGGGGCCGAAGCGCGTGACAACCGCCTCGCGCAGGAGCGCGTGCTCCGGTTCGGCGAGCCCGGGGTCGCCGACCACGATCTCGTCCGCGCGGTCGCGCGCCCGCACGAGCAGCTCGGTGTCCTCGGGGAGCTGGGCGACGCGGAACTCGGGCAGCCCGTGCTGGCGCGTGCCGAGCACGTCCCCCGCCCCACGCAGCTCGAGGTCGATCTCCGCGAGCCGGAAGCCGTCGCTCTCGCTCGCGATCGCCTCGAGCCGCGGCAGCTTCGGATCGCCGAACAGGATGCAGAGCGACTGGTGCGAGCCGCGGCCTACGCGCCCGCGCAGCTGGTGCAGCTGCGAGAGGCCGTAGCGCTCGGCCGCCTCGATCAGCATCACGGTCGCGTTCGGCACGTCGATGCCGACCTCGACGACGCTCGTCGCCACGAGCACGTCGGCCTCGCCGGCTGCGAACGCCTCCATGGCGGCGGCCTTCCGCTTCGAGGGGAGCTGGCCGTGGATGAGCTCGACGCGGAGCTCGCGGAACTCGCCGCTGCGCAGGCGCTCGAACTCGGCCGTGGCGGCCTTCGCCTGGAGCGTCTCCGACTCCTCGACGAGCGGGCAGACGACGAAGCACTGGCGCCCGGCGGCGATCTCCTCCCTGATGCGCTCGTACGCCCGCGCCCGGGCGCGAGCGCCGTCCACGACGTGTGTCTCGACAGGGTGCCTCCCGCTCGGAAGCTCGCGCAGGACCGTGGCGTCGAGGTCGCCGTAGGCGGTGAGCGAGAGCGTGCGCGGGATCGGCGTGGCGGTCATGTGGAGCGCGTGCGGCGCAATGCGCTTGGCGGAAGCACCCGGCGCTGCCGGGTGCGCACCGACGATCTCCCGCGCCTTGGCGTCGAGCGCGGCGCGCTGGCGCACCCCGAAGCGGTGCTGCTCGTCCACCACCACGAGCGCGAGGTCTCGGAACTCGACCGGGTCCTCGATCAGCGCGTGCGTCCCGACCACGAGCTGCAGCTGGCCGTCCGCCAGCCGTGCGAGCAGGTCGCGCCGGCGTGCGGCGCTCGTCGAGCCGGTCAGGAGCTCCACGGGCAGCGACCCGCCGAGCAGCCGGTCGAGCGTGCGATGGTGCTGCTCGGCGAGGGTCTCCGTCGGCGCCATCAGGGCGGCCTGGGCGCCGTTCTCGACGGCGCGCAGCATCGCCGCCAGCGCCACCGCGGTCTTGCCGGTGCCGACCTCGCCCATCAGGAGGCGCTGCATCGGCCGCTCCCCGGCGAGATCGGCGTCGATCTCACGGATCGCGCGGAGCTGGTCCCCGGTCAGCTCGAACGGCAGCGACCGGAGCCAGCCGTCGACGACCGTGCCGCGCGCCTCGAGCGGGCGCGCCTGGCGGCCCTCGCGCCGCGAGCGCCTGCGCCCGGCCACGGCCAGCTGCAGGAGGAAGAGCTCCTCGAAGGCGAGCCGCCGGCGCGCCTCGCGCTCGTCCTCCTCGCGATCGGGGAAGTGGGCGGCGGACAGCGCGGCGGGCCGCTCGCAGAGGCGCTCGCGGGCGCGCAGGCGCCCGGGCAGCGGCTCGATCGCGTCGTAGACGGCGCGGTATTGGTCCCAGACGAGCTGGCGCAGGCGGGCGGCGCTGATGCCCTCGGTCGCCGGATGAACCGGGACGAGCCCGACCGTGTGCACGGGCGCCTCGCCCCCGCCGAGCAGCTCGTGCTCCGTCACCCACAGCTCGCCGCGCCGGCGCAGTTTCCCGTGCAGCAGGACGGCGGCGCCCTCGCCGAGCTGGCGCGCGATCCAGGGCTGGTTGAACCAGACCGCCACGAGCGGGCCGCTCTCGTCGACGACGCGCGCCTCGACCCGCTTGCGGCGCCGGTCGCGCATCGGCTTGACGGTCACGCTGCGGACCGTCGCGGCCACCGTCGCCTCCTCACCGACCTGAAGCTCGCCCGCGAGCCGCACGTCGCGGCGGTCGCGGTGGGCGTGCGGCAGGTGCTCGATCAGGTCGCCGACGGTCTCGATGCCGAGCCCGGCGAGCGCCTTGCCGGCCTTTCCGGGCAGCTCGACCGGCTCGGCGAGCCGGCTCGGGCGCGGCAGCGAGCGCAGCTCGGCGCCGCGGAGCTCGTCCGGGGTCAGTTCTTCGGTGGCCGCGAAACGGGTCGGCATCGCCCGCCAATCATCGCCAGCGCCGCGGCGGGCTCGTTCGGCTACTCGGCCGCGAGCAGCCACCACCAGGCCGGCTGGCCGCCCTCGTGGTACTCGAGCTCTACGCCGTCGGGCACGCGCGCCGCGACGTCGTCACGACCGAGCGGCGGGTCGGCGCCGGCGAGGCAGGTCACGAGCTCGGCGTCCGCCGAGAGCCGCTCGAGGATGGTCGCGAGCGTCGCCGCCGGGTCGCCCCAGGCGACGAGCTCCCCACCCACGTAGCCGACCGCGTCGCCCGGGCCAAAGCGGCCCTGGACGTCGTCGCGTGCTGCCGGTGCGACGCCGCCCACGCCGAGCTGCCGCGCGGCGTCCGCCACCGCGCTCGCGTTGTCGTCGCTGCCGCGGCTCGGGTCGAAGGCGAGCAGCGCGGCGAGGCCCTCCTGGGGCGCCGTGGTCGGCACGACCCGCGCCGGCTTGTCGGATAGGCCGGCCGCCTTCTCGGCGGCGAGGATCACGTTGGCGCTGTTCGGGAGGACCACGACCTCATGCGCATTCGCGGCGTGGATGCCCGCGAGCAGCTCGTAGGTGGACGGGTTCATCGTCGGTCCGCCGTCCACGACGAGCACGCCGAGCTCCTCGTACAGGCGCTGCACGCCCGGGCCGCTCGCGACCGCCACCACCGCGCAGGCGGGCGTGACAGCGGGCTCGCCGTCGCCGCCCAGGCGGGCGGTACGGTCGGCCACCTGCTCGTGCATGTCGGCGACGTCGAAGCGCGACACCTCGCCGACCGCCTCGAACAGGTCCACGGCGGCGTCGGGCTCGTCCGTGTGGACGTGCACGCGCAGCGTGCGTTCATCGCCCACGACCAGCACCGAGTCGCCCAGCTGCTCGAGCAGCGGCGTGAAACGGCCGGCGTCGAGGCGCTCGCCGGTGACCGCGAAGTTCGTGCAGTAGCGGAAGCTCGACGACTCGTGCTCGGGGCGGTGAAGCGCGGCCGGCGCGTACTGGTGCTCGAGCTCGGGCGCGGCGTCGCCGCGCAGCGCGGCGAGACAGCCCGCGATGATCACGGTCAGTCCGTAGGCGCCTGCGTCGACCACGCCGGACTCGCGCAGCACGGCGAGCTGCTCGGGCCCGCGCTCGACGGCCTCCTTGCCTGCCTCGAGCGCGTTCTCGAGGACCTCGGCCAGCAACTCGTCCTGCTCGGCGGCGCTGGCGTCCGGCCCGAGCCGGGTCCTGCTCATGTGGGCGAGGTCGTGGGCCACGCGGCTCGCCATCGCGCGCACCGCGGACAACATCGTCCCCTCGGCCGGATCCCGGACCGACGCGTAAGCCGCGTCCGCCGCCCGCGCGAGAGCCGCGGAGACGAGGATCGGGTCGACCAGCTCCCCCGGCCGCGAGGCGAGCTCCTGGGCGGCGCCGCGAACGATTTGGGAAAGGATCACGCCGCTGTTGCCGCGCGCGCCGAGCAGCGCGGCGCGCGCAACCGCGCTCACTATCTCGTTGCGGCCGATCTCGTCGAGGGGCTCGCCGTTCATCGTGCCGAGCTCCTCGGCCACCGCCCTCAGCGTGAGCGCCATGTTGTCGCCCGTGTCACCGTCGGCGACCGGGAACACGTTGAGGTCGTTCACCTCCTGGCGACGGGCCTCCAGCTCAGCCAGAGCGGCGGCCACGACGCGCCGGAAGCGGACAAGGCTCTCGTCAGGCACGGGAGGTTTGTACACCAGCGGGCGGGCGGGTTACCGCCACGTCGGGGATAAAAGCCGGAGAGAGCGGTCAGGCGGCCTTGGTGACCTTGCCCGCCTTGAGGCAACGCGTGCAGACGTACTCGCGCCGGGGCGTACCCCCGACGGAGATCCTGACCTTCTGCAGATTCGGGTTGAAGCGGCGCTTCGTCGCAACCATCGAATGGCTGCGGCTATTCCCGAACGCAGGGCCCTTTCGACACGAGTAACAGACCTTTGCCACGGCGCGTGAGGGTAGCAACGTCGCTACAGGCAAGAGCCTGCCTGTTCGAGCGCCTCGTCGACCTGAGCGCGGTCGACGTCGAGGTGTGTGACGGCCCGCAGGCGGCCGTCCGGCGTGTCGCTCAGCTGCACCCCGCGCTCCGCCATCCGCGCCCTGAAGTCCTCCGGGGCGGCGAAGATCACGATGTTGGTCTCAGGCGGGACGACATCGAGCCCGAGCCCGGTCAACCCCTCCGCGAGCACGCGCGCGTTCTCGTGGTCGTCGGCGAGCCGTTCGACGTGGTGGTCGAGCGCATGCAGGCAGCCCGCCGCGACGATCCCGGACTGCCGGAAGGCGCCGCCCATCATCTGCTTCCAACGCCAGGCCTCGGCCATCAGCTCGGACGACCCGGCGAGCACCGCGCCGACCGGGGCGCCGAGTCCCTTCGTGAAGTCGATCCAGGCGGTGTCGAACATCGAGGCGTAGGCGTCCGCCGGCACGCCCGCGGCGACGACCGCATTCATCAGCCGGGCGCCGTCGATGTGCGCGCGCAGGCCGTGCGCGCGTGCCACTTCCACCACCGACTGCAGCGTCTCGAGCGGCCACACACGCCCCCCGCCCATGTTCGTGGTCTGCTCGACGGAGACGAGCCGCGAGCGTGGCAGGTAGCGGCTCTCAGGGCGGATCGCCGCGCGCAGCTGGTCGGCCGTGAACACCCCGCGCTCGCCGTCGACCGGGTTGATCATCAGCGACGCGTTCATCGCCGGCCCGCCCGCCTCCGCGATGATCGGGTGCGAGCTGCGGTCGAGGATCATCTCGTCCCCACCCGGCCGCGCGTGGAGCCGAAACGAGATCTGGTTGCACATCGTGCCGCTGGGCATGAAGACGGCCGCCTGGTGGCCGAGCAGCTCCGCGACCCGCTGCTCGAGCCGGAGCGTCGTCGGGTCCTGGCGGCGCTGCTCGTCGGCCACCTCGGCCGAGGCGATCGCCTCGCGCATCGCGGCCGTCGGCCGCGTCTGGGTGTCGGAGTAGAGGTTGATCAAGGGAGATCCTGGGTGGGCACGCGGCCGAGCCGGTTGCTTCCGCCGGACAGCTCACGCCGAAGCTGGGCCATGCGCAGCACGGCCCGCGCGGCGTCCTCGCCCTGGTGGCGCACCCCGCCGCCCACGCGGGCGAGCGCCTGCTCCATGTTGTCCACGGTCAGGACGCCGAACGCGCACGGCACCCCGGTGTCGAGCTGGACGCGCGCGATCCCGCCGGCCGCCTGCGAGCAGACGAAGTCGTAGTGGTCGGTCTCACCGCGGATCACGGCGCCCAGGCAGGCGATGCCCGCGTAGCGGCCCGACTGGGCGCAGTAGCTCGCCGCGAGCGGCAGCTCGAAGGCGCCCGGGACCTCGTGGACGTCCATTCCCACGCCCGCCTCGTCGAACACGCGCCTCGCGCCTGCGACAAGGCGCTCGGCGAGGTCCTCGTAGAAGCCGCCGACGCAGGCGGCGTACCGATCACTCATCGCCGCGGCGCGGTGCCGGCGCGGGCCCCTGACCGTAGATGTCCGCCTCGTGCTCGGCCGCCCGCTCGCGGTCCAACACCCGCTCCTCGTGGATCATCTCCTCGTCGAGCGCGAGGCCCTGGTGGTGCAGCAGGTGGCCGAGCCGTTCCTTCTTCGCGCGCAGGTAGGCCACGTTGTGCTTGTTCGCGTCGTGCTGGATCGGCACCTGGTCGGTCACCGCGAGCCCGTAGCCCTCGAGGCCGACGATCTTCTTCGGGTTGTTGGTGAGCAGCCGGATCGAGCTGAGCCCGAGGTCGACGAGGATCTGGGCGCCTATCCCGTAGTCGCGCAGGTCGGCCGGCAGGCCGAGCTCGAGATTGGCGTCGACCGTGTCGCGCCCTTCCTCCTGGAGCCGGTAGGCACGCAGCTTGTTCAGGAGGCCGATGCCGCGCCCCTCCTGGGCGAGGTAGAGGAGCACCCCGCGGCCCTCTTCCTCGATGCGCGCGAGCGCGTCCTCGAGCTGCTGGCCGCAGTCGCAGCGCAGCGAGTGGAAGACGTCACCGGTCAGGCACTCCGAGTGGACGCGCACGAGCACGTCTTCCTGGCCGTCGATCTCGCCCTTGACCATCGCCACGTGGTGCTTCTCGTCGACGAGCGAGCGGAAGCCGACCACGCTGAAATCGCCGAACTTCGTCGGCAGCTGTGCCTCGACGACGCGCTCGATGAGCTTGTCGTGGCGGCGCCGGTAGGCGATCAGGTCGGCGACCGTAATCATCTTCAGCCCGTGGTGGGCGCAGTAGCGCTCGAGGTCCGGGACGCGCGCCATCGTCCCGTCGTCGTTCATCACCTCGCAGATCACGCCGGACGGGTTGAGGCCTGCCAGGCGGGCGAGGTCGACCGCCGCCTCGGTCTGCCCGGTGCGCTCGAGCACGCCGCCGGCCTTCGCCTTGAGCGGGAAGATGTGGCCGGGCTGCACGAGATCCTGAGGACGCGCGGCGGGGTCGATCGCGACCTGGATGGTGTGGGCGCGGTCGTGCGCCGAGATCCCGGTCGTGATCCCCTCGCGCGCCTCCACCGAGACCGTGAAGGCGGTCTGGAAGGCCGACTCGTTCTTCGCCGCCATCAGGTCGAGCCCGAGCTCGTCGCAGCGATCCTGCGTAAGCGCGAGGCAGATCAGCCCGCGTCCGTGGGTCGCCATGAAGTTGACCGCCTCGGGCGTCGCGAACTGGGCGGCGAGCGTGAGATCGCCCTCGTTCTCGCGGTCCTCGGCGTCGCAGACGACCACCATGCGGCCGGCGCGGGTGTCCTCGATCGCCTCCTCGACGCTGCTGAACGGGGGCTTCGTCATGCCTTCAGCGCCTTGCCGCGAGCACTCGGCTCGGCCGAGTGCGAGCGGATCGCTTTCTCCACGTACTTCGCCAGCACATCGACCTCCAGATTGACCGTCCTGCCGGGCTCCGCCGCGCCGAGGGTGGTGCGCTCGAGAGTCTCCGGGATCAGCGAGACCTCGAACGCGTCGTCATCCACAGCCGAAACGGTAAGGGACACCCCCTCCACGGCGATCGAGCCCTTCTCGACCACGTAGCGGAGCAGCTCGGCCGGCGCCGCGATCCGGACGACCCGGGAGAGGCCCTCTGCGCGCACCGCGGCGACCTCGCCCGTGGCGTCGACGTGGCCCTGGACGATGTGCCCGCCCAGGCGATCGCCCGCGCGCAGGGGCAGCTCGAGGTTCACCGCGTCGCCCTTGCCGAGCGGGCCGAGCGAGCTGCGGCGCAGGGTTTCCTCCATCACGTCGGCCGAGAACCCGTGCCCGTCGGGCTCGACGGCGGTGAGGCAGACGCCGTTGACGGCCACCGAGTCACCCGGCCCGAGCTCGCCCGCCAGCTCGCTGCGCACCCGCAGGCGCACGCCGCCGCCGTCGCGCTCGAGCGACTCGACCGTCCCGGTGCCGGCCACGAGCCCCGTGAACACCTCACCACTCCCGGAAGCGGGCGATGATCAGAACGTCGTCGTCGATGCGCTCCGCCTCGATCCAGGCGGGCCGCCGCGCCGCCGCGATCTCCTCGATGCCGATCCCCTCGACGGCCGTTTTTGCCTTCATCCCGCCGAGCATGAGCGGCGCCACGAACATGCGCGCCTCGTCGATCTCATCCGCCTCGAGAAAAGCGCCCGCGAGATGCGGGCCGCCCTCGAGCAGCAGCGACTGGACGTCGCGCTGGCCGAGCTCGTCGAGCGCGTGCGCAACACGGGCGGCCTCGTTCTCGCCGGTCGCGACGATCACGTCGACGCCGGAGTGCTCGAGCGCCTCTAGCGAGGTGCGTGAGGCGGCGCGCGAGCAGACGACCGTCAGCGGGACGTCCGCGGCGCCCTCGACGAGCTGTGAGTGGAGCGGCAGGCGCGCTTCGGAGTCGAACACCACCCGGCGCGGCTGGCGCGCGACGCCCTCGATGCGAGCCGTGAGGCGCGGGTCGTCGACGAGCGCCGTGCCGATCCCGACCGCCACGGCGTCCGACTCGGCGCGCCAGCGGTGTGCGCGCGCCCGGCTGGCGTCGCCCGAGATCCACTGCGAGTCCCCGGTGCGGCTCGCGACCTTGCCGTCGAGCGTCATGGCCGACTTGAAGACGACGAGCGGGCGCCCGGTGCGGGCGTGCTTGCGGAAGGGCTGGTTGAGAAGCCGGGCGGCCGCGCCGATCTCACCGTCGACGAAGCTCACCTCGACCCCCTCGTCGCGCAGGATGCCGGGCCCGCGGCCCGCGGCCTTCGGCGTGGGGTCGTCGGAGGCGATCACGACCCGCGCTATGCCGGCCTCGACGATGGCGTCGGTGCATGGCGGCGTGCGGCCCTCGTGGCAGCAGGGCTCGAGCGACACGTACATCGTCGCCCCGGCCGGGTCCTCGGCGCAGTCGCCGATCGCCATGCGTTCGGCGTGCGCGTCGCCGGGCGGCTGCGTGATGCCCTCGCCTATCACGCGGCCCGCCTTGACGATCACGGCACCCACGATCGGGTTCGGGCTCGTCTGCCCACGCGCCCGGCCGGCCAGCTCGATGGCCCGTAGAAGGTGGTGTGAGTCGCGCTCTTTGGCGGTGGTATCGGGCATCGTGAGCGCCTCTGCGAGCGTTGGTTGACCGGCGAGTCAACATTACCAGCGGCCTCTCGGCAGACCGCCGTGGCCACTAGCCTGCGGCCGCGTGCATCGCCTGATCCTGGCGCTGATCCTGGTGGCCGGGTTCGCCCTGCGGATCTGGAACATCGACTACGGCCTGCCGTTCGTCTACTCCGTCGACGAGGGCTCCCACTTCGCGAGCCGCGCGGTCGAGATGTTCTGGCAGGACTTCGACCCCGGCTACTACCAGAACCCCGCCGCCTACACGTACCTCGTGTACGGGCTCCTGCGCGTGATGTACGGGCCGCTCGGCTTCCTCTTCGACCTGCCGTTCGCGAACGTGACCGAGCAGTTCGCGAAGGACCCCTCCGAGATCTGGATCGCCGCGCGCACGCTGGCGGTGGTGCTCGGCATGGCCGGAGTCGTGGCGACCTACTGGGCCGCGCGCCGGCTCTGGGGGGTGCGCGAGGGGCTCGTGGCGGCGGCGCTGCTCTCGTTCGCGTTCCTGCCGGTTGCCTACTCGCGCGTCGCCGTGACCGACGTGGGAGCGCTCGCCGGGGTCGCGCTCGCACTGCTGTGGGCGGCGCGCGCCGGCGAGGAGGGCCGCACCCGGGACTACGCGCTCGCCGGCGCCGCCGCCGGCCTCGCGATCTCGTTCAAGTACACGGCAGGCCTCGTCCTGCTGCCGCTCGGGATTGCGGCGCTGGCGCGGTTGCGAGCCGATCGGCTGCGCGCCGTCGGCGGCCTCGCCCTCGGCGGAGCGCTGGCGGCACTCGTCTTCGTGCTGCTGAACCCGTACCTCTTCAGCTCGCTCGACGAGTGGTGGACCGACCTGCGCGACCAGGCCGACGTGGCTGCCAACGACCGCAAGGCGGGCCAGGAGTCGGGCGGCTTCGGCTACTACCTCGACAGCCTCACCTGGGGCCTCGGCTGGGCCGCCCTCGCGGCGGCGCTCGTGGGCGCCGTGGTCGAGCTGCGCCGCGACCTCGTGCGCGGGCTGATCCTGCTGGCGCTGCCGCTCGCCCTGTTCGCCTACCTGGCGACGCAGTCGCGCTACTTCGGGCGCTGGCTGCTGCCCGCCTACCCGGCGCTGGCCCTGCTGGGGGCCGTCGGCCTCACGCAGGCGGCCGCACTGCTCACTCGCCTCATCGCCGACAGCCGGCGGCGGCCGCTACGGCCGGCCGCCGCGGCTGCCGTGCTCGCCGTGCTCACCGCGCTCGTGCTCATCCAGCCGCTCGCGGCGGATGTCCGCAGCGCGCAGGTGCTGGGGCGCGAGGACACGCTGAGCCAGGCGCGCGCGTGGCTCGAGGAGCGCTACCCGCCCGAGCTGCGCGTGGCCGTCGAGCCGGCGGTGTCGGGCCGCTGGTTCCGCTCGACCCCCGAGGGCACGAACCCGCCCTGGCTCTCGCGCTGCCCGCGCCGGGACGACTGGACGGAGCCCGGCTGGGCCTACGCCGGCGAGGGCGGACGGCGGGTCTGCGTGCAGTACAAGCCGGGCCTGTTCGCGCGGCCCGACGGCGGCGTGCGCGCCTCCGCCTACCACTCGGTGCTCGGGCCGGAGGTGATCGACGACTACCGGCTGTACGGCTACTGCCTAGTCATGACCGTCAACACGGTCCGCGAGCGCGCGCTCGAGACGGGCGACCCCGACGCGCGCGCCTACTACGAGCGGCTCGGCCGCGAATCGCGTGTCGTGCGCGAGTTCAGCCCCTACGACGAGGGCGCCGATCCCGTGCCGTTCAGCTTCGACCTCTCCTACAACAGCTACCCGCCCGAGTACGAGCGCCCGGGGCCGACCGTGCGCATCCACCGCATCGACCGCTGCAGGCAGGCCTACGGGCCGCCCGTGATCCGGATCCCGAAGGCGACGGAGCCTCCTCCGTTCTCGTAGCGTGTCGGTGACCCCGACGAGAGGAGCCGCCATGGGCGCACCGGTCGTGCACTTCGAGGTGATCGCCAAGGACGCCGAGCGAGCGAGGAGCTACTACGCGGAGCTGTTCGGCTGGGAGATCGATGCGAACAATCCGGTCGGCTACGGGATCGTCCCGCGTGAGGGCAACACGAACCCGGACGGGATCGGAATCGGCGGCGGCATCGGCGCCGGCCCGGAGGGCTACTCCGGACACGTGACCTTCTACGTGGAGGTTCCCGACGTCGAGGAGGCGCTCGCCAAGGCCGAGAGCCTCGGCGGCACGCGCATGATGGGCCCGGACAAGCCTATGGAGGGCGTCGAGATAGGGCTCTTCCGGGACCCGGAGGGCCACGTCGTCGGGCTTTCCAAGGGGATGGGCTAGCTACCCTGGGGCGGCGATGGAGACGCGCCTGAGCCGCCGGCGGCTGTTGCAGGCCGGCGCCGCGGGGGCTGCCGGCGCCGCAATGCTGCCCGCCGCCGGATGCAGCACGAACGCCGCCGGGCGCGGCGACGGAAGGCCGAACGTCATCGTGCTGATAGTCGACAGCCTGCGGCCCGACCACGTCGGCGCCTACGGCTCGCCGCAGATACAGACGCCCAACGTCGACGCCCTCGCGGCTCGCGGGCTGCGCTTCAACCGCGCCTTCCCCGAGGCGATGGTCACGATCCCCGCCCGGCGCTCGATCTTCACGAGCCGCCGGATCTTCCCCTACCGGAACTTCGTCCCCAACCCGGAGCTCGGCCCGAGCCCCGGCTGGCTCCCCATCGAGGGCGACGAGAACACCTGGAACAAGGTCCTGAAGGACGAGGGCTACTGGACTGTCCAGGTGTCGGACAACCCGCACCTCGCCTTCACGAAGGCCTACGAGCCGTTCCGCGAGACCTGGGACCACTGGCGCACGATCGTGGGCCAGTCGGGCTACTACCGCGACCCCGAGACGGTCCCGATCGAGCTCGTCGAGAAGTGGGTGCCGCCGTTCATGCGCGACGACCGTTACATGCCGGGCATGCGCAAGTACCTCGCCAACACCGGCCGCGGCGAGGACGAGGAGGAGACCTGCGCGGCGCGCGTCTACAAGGACGCCGCCGGCGTGCTCGAGAAGGCCCAGCGGCGCCAGCCGTTCGCGATGGTCGTCGACTGCTTCGACCCGCACGAGCCCTGGAGCCCGCCGCGCGAGTACATCGACCTGTACTCGGATCCGAGCTACGAAGGCCAGGAGATCGGGGTCACGAACTACGGCTTCGCGTCGAACTTCACCCCCGAGCTGTTCCGGCGGCTGCACGCGATCTACGCCGGCGAGGTCACGATGACCGACCGCTGGCTCGGGCACTTCATGGACCGCTTCTACGACCTCGACCTGGACGAGAACACCGTTGTGGTGCTGCTGTCGGACCACGGCTACCTGCTCGGCGAGCGCGGCTACACCGGCAAGGTCCCCTCGCAGCTCCACCCCGAGCTGGCGCAGGTCCCGATGATCCTCGTGACCCCCGACGACAAGGCCGCGGGCGAGGTCACGCAGTTCTTCGCCTCGACCCACGACGTCGGGCCGACCGTCCTGTCGATGCTCGGGATCGACCCGCCGGGCTGGATGGAGGGCACGAACCTGGCGGCGCTCATGGAGGGCGACGACCCGCCCGAGAAGCGCGAGGTCCACTACGGCGGCATGTACAACCGCTTCTTCATCCGCACGGACGACTTCGTCCTGATCGGCGACAACCAGGGCAACGAGCGGACCATGTACGACCTGCGCCAGGACCCGCACGAGTTCTTCGACATCGAGAAGAAGAACAAGAAGCTCTCCGAGGAGCTCTACCAGCACGTGCTCGAGCTCGCCGGCGGGCCGCTGCCGTACTACGAGTAGGCGATCGCGGCGACGCCGGCGGCCACGATGACGGCGCCGGCGAGCTTCGGCGGCGTCAGCTTCTCGTGGAGAAAGACAGCGGCCAAGAGGGTGGCGATCACGATGCTGGTCTCCCTTACAGCGGCAACCGCGGCGGGTGGTGCGAGTTGCAGGGCGGCGAGCACCATCAGGTAGGCGCCGAGTGTCGCGGCGGCGGTCAGTGCGCTGCGTGCACCTAGGTCCGGCCTCTGCCCAACGACAGCTGGAAAGAGGAGTGCACAGGGGGCGATGACGAGCGCCAGGTAGGCGAGCGGATCGGCGTGCTCGACGCCCTCGGCGTCGACGAGCGTGTAGGCCGCGATGAGCGCCGCGATCGCGAGGCCGAACAGGACGTCTCGTCGCAACAAACCCGACTTGTGGTCGTCCAGCGACATCAAGTCGGGCCGGTAGAGGAGAAGCACCCCGGCGCCGACGGCGAGCACACCCACGCCGGCAAGCCACCCCACCCCCTTCCCCAGCCCAAGCGCGCCCACGACGAGCACCAACACCGGAGCCACCCCGCGCGCGACCGGATACACGACCGACAGCGCCCCCCCGCGGTAGGCCCGGGCGAGCAGCCAGAAGTAGCCCAGCTCCAAAGCCGCCGACGCCGCGATGTACGGCGCGGCGTCCGCCGACAGGTCACCGAAGACGAGCGCGAACGGCGCGAGCAGCACCACTCCCCAGACGAGCAGGCCGCCCGTCCCCGCGGCGGTATCGCGCGAGCCGGCGAGCAGGACGTTCCAGCCGGCGTGCAGGAACGCCGCGCCCAGCGCGAGGGCAAGCGCGCCGCCACTCACGAACGGCCTAAGAGTGCAGCGGCTCCTTCATCGATTCCGTTTCCGGAGCCTCGATGTAGGGCTGCTGATCGTCCTGCGTCGCCTCCTCGTGGTAGGCCGACTCGGCGTTGACATCCCAGATGTCGTGGTCGGTCCCCTTGACGAGGTTGTCGACCGCGCGCATCGCGGTCAGCGAGGAGTGGTCCGAGTTGTTGTAGCGGTGCAGGCCGTTGCGGCCGACCTGGATGAAGTTGTCGAGCCCGTCGAGCCAGGAGCGGATCGTGTGGACGCGCTCCGAGTAGTCGGGGTCGTACATCGGGTACGCCTTCGGCACGCGCTCGACGAACCCGAACTCGAGCCGATCCGCACTGGCGAGCCCGAGCTGCTCGAGCTCGCGCATGCCGAGCTTGACGAGCTCCTGGTCGTCGGTCTCCCATAGCTCGTCGCCCGCGAAGCAGAAGAACTCGAGGCCGACACAGGCCTTCGAGGGATCCGGCACCATCCACGGGCTCCACGAGCGGAAGTTCTGGATGCGGCCGACATTCACATTCGGGTCGTGGATGTAGATCCAGTTGTCCGGGAAGAGGTCGTCGCCGTCCAGCACCACGGCGACGGTGAGGAAGTCGCGGTAGCGCAGGCCCTTCGCCGCCGCGATGACCTCGGGGCGCGGGTGCGGCTCCGCCATGCCGACCGTGTTGCGCAGCGGCAGCGACGAGATCACCGCCGAGGGCTCGAGGACCTTGTCGCCGGCGTGCACGCGCACGCAGCGGTCGCCGTCGAACTCGAGCTTCGTGACCTTGTGCTCGAGCAGCACTTCGCCGCCCAGCGCGCGGATGTCCTCGGTCATCTGCTCCCACATCTGACCGGGGCCGAAGCGCGGGTAGTTGAACTTCGAGATCAGGCTCGTGACCTTGTTGTCCTTGTTACCGAAGAAGGCGGACCAGGCGGCGCGGAAGAAGGACAGGTTCTTGATCCGCTGCGCGGCCCAGTCGGCGCGGATCTCCGACGTCGGCACGCCCCACACCTTCTCGGTGTAGGACTTGAAGAACTGGTTGAAGAGCCACCTGCCGAAGCGGTTCGAGACCCATTGCTCGAAGTTGTCCTCCTTGCCCTTCGGCTTTATCGCCGCCCACAGGTAGGAGAAGAGCGCCTTCGTGAGATCGACCGGCCCGAGCTTCTTCATCACGTCCGGCCCGCGCAGCGGGTAGTCCAGGAACTTCCCCTCGCCGCTAGGCGCGCGCCAGTAGATGCGCGACATGCGCGGACGCTCGAGGAACTCCTCCTTCATGATCTCGTGCCAGAGGTCGTCGACCTCCTTGACCTTCGTGAAGAAGCGATGGCCGCCGAGGTCGAAGCGGTAGCCGTCGCGGACCGCGGTCTTGGCGATGCCGCCGACCTGGTTCTCGGCCTCGAGCACGATCACGGGAAGCCCCTGCTTCGCGAGGACGTAGCCCGCGGTGAGCCCCGCCGGACCGCCTCCCAGGATCACCGTCGGCTTGTCGCGCATCTCGGGGCGCGCGAGGTCGGCGGGCGGCTGCGGCTTCAGGTCGTTGTTCTCACTCATCGGTCTTCTCGTAGACGACGCCGCGCACTCCGATACGTGTGGCGCGGCGGTAGTTGGGGGGCACGACTGCTACTCGCTCGAGGCGCGGATCCTGCGCGAGCGCCGCGCCCCACTGGGCGGAGCGACGTCGCACCAGCTCGGTCCAAGGGGCATCCCAGTCGTCCGCGCGCTGCGTCACCGGGTGCACGATGAGGACCCTTCCGCCGACGGGCAGGGTATCAACGAGGGGCTCCAGGTTCTTCTGGACGGTGGAGTCCTCCATGCGCTCGCCGCCGTCGGTCCAGTCCATCACGCGATCGTTCTCGACGAGCCCGAGCGGGCTCGCGAAGCGGAGCTCGGGAGAGTCCCCGAGCGTCTCCAGGTGATAGGCGAGCAGCGGTCCCTGCTCGGGTTGCATCGAGATCACGAGGTCGTCCTCGCGCAGGAGGTTCTCGCTCACCACGGCCTTGCGGAGGTCGGCCGCGTTCGACTTGTTCTCGAGGCCGTATGAGCGCGGGATCGCCCAGATCGTGAGGATGATCGCGAGCGCCGCGAGCCCCAGCACACCCGCCCGCGAGAGGCCGAGGGCTGCGAGCAGCAGCATCGGCCCGAGCAGCACGCCGAGGTAGCGGGTGGTCCAGGCGGGCGACACCTGCGACACGAGCCAGGCGATCGCGAGCGTGCCGAGGACGATGACCGCGCCGGCGATCAGGGCCGTGCGCTCCTTGTCCTCGACGCGCCGCTGCAGGATCGCCGCGATCCCCGAGCCACCGGCGAGGACGAGCGCCACCGTCGGGGTGCCGCCTCCCAGCAGCGACTTCGAGATCTGCACGGGTGCGCCGAAGTTCGGCGGGTTGAGCCAGGGCGCGCCGGTGTGCTGGATCTGGTGCAGCAGCGTCGGTACCCACGGGAGGTAGAGGAGCCCGGCGCCGCCGAAACCGATCAGGGCGTCCTTCCAGAAGCTCGAGCGGACCTCGGACACGTACCAGCACGGAACGAGCGCGCAGACGAGCCCGACCGCCAGGAAGAGCCCCCAGTTGTGCGTGTACAGCATCGCCGCGAGCAGCACGGCGAAGACGGGGAGGTACTGACGCCGCCCGAACGCGAACACGTGCAGGAAGGCGGCCGTCGCGAGCAGCGACAGGACCAGCATCAGCGCGTACATGCGGGTCTCCTGCGCGTACGCGGTGAGGAACGGGTTGACGGCGCAGAGGGCGGCGCAGATCAGGCCGGCGCGGCGGCCGAACAGGCTCCAGCCCGCCCACATCCCGCCCGGGATCGACAGCAGCGAGATCGCCACCGACAGGCCCTGGGTATCGGCCGGGCCGTCACCGAAGACGCCCATCCAGGCAGACAGCAGCATGTAGTAGAGCGGCGGCGAGCCGTCCACGCGCAGGACGCTCGGGATGTCGAACAAGGGCTGCGAGGCGATCCCGATCGAGAGGCCCTCGTCCATCCAGAGCGACTCGCCGAGCGAGTTGGTGCGCAGGTACAGCGACACGGCGAAGAGGCCGAGCAGCACGAGCCCCGGCAGCACGAAGCTGCCGGGCAGCGAATCGAGCTTGGGCAGTGCTCGAGTGCGTGGGGAGGCGACGCTAGCCACGGGCGGGTCGGATCGTAGTGAGTCAGTCCTGGCCAACTCGGCGTGTGGGCTGCTTCGGGAGCCCGGAGCCGAGCGGCGCCGGGGCGGTCGGTGCGTCGGGGCTCGCGGCGGGGCAGCCGTCCTCCGGGTTGCCCTCGGGCGGCACGGTCAGGAGCCGCCACTTGCCGTGCTGGTCGACGAGCCGGTAGCGGTCATCGGTGGGCTTCGTCACGAGCGGCCCGTCCGGCACGGTGCGGGTCCGGAAGACGACACCCGGCGGCGGCGTCTCCTTCCAGCCGACGTTGATGCCGTGCACGCCCAGCTCGTAGGCGACCATCTGGGTCTGGAAGGGGCCGCTGAAGATGCCGCCGCAGGCGAGCAGCCGCTCCTGCCCGCCGTTGTCGTCGATGAGCGCCTTGAGGTCGTGCCAGAGGAAGGCCTCGTGCTCGAGGCCGCCCTGGACACGCGCCGTGTTGTCGGCCTTGGCGACGATCGTCGGTGAGGCGATCGCGATCCCGGCGACGAACGCCACGCCGGCGGCGATCGCTCCGGCCCGCGCGGTGCCGAGGACCCGCATGCCCGCCCACTCGACTCCCTGCAGCAGACGCACGGCGCCGATGCCGCCCAGCACGGACACCGCCGCGGTGGTGACCATCAGGTAGCGCTGGTTGCCGGCGAAGCCCGCCTCGGTCATGGCCGCCACGAGCGCGAACCACGAGAAGCCGAGGATCGCGAGCGCCAGGACGGCGCCTTGTGCCCGTCTTCGCACCCAGGCGACAATCGCCACCCCGACGGCGATCACCGTCCCGAGCTCGACCGGCGCGATCGTGCTCTCGGAGAAGCGCTTGAAGAGCTCGACGGCGGGCGACTCCGCGAAGGCCGCGCTGCCCGGGTTGGGGGCGTTGGCGCGGGCGCCGGCGCGAAACGGGTCGCCCGCGCCCCACCACTCGGGCAGGAACCAGAGCGACGGGATCAGCACCGCGAAGCCGACCATTCGCAGCCGCAGGCGCGGCTCGGCGAACCACAGCCAGAGGCCGTAGAGGGCCAGGAAGGGCCATGCCTCGGGGCGCAGCAGCGCCGCCGCGACGCCGAGGTAGAGCGCGTGGTCGCGGCGCCCGTCGAGATGGCGCTCGAAGGCCCAGAGGACGACCGCGGCGAGCAGCGGCTCGGAGTTGCCGAGCGCCGCGTCTCGCACGTACTTGTTGCTCGCGAACAGGGCCGCGAAGCCGGAGACGCCCGCGAGCACGCCGTAGATGCCGCCGCCGACGAGCCTGTTCGCAACGCGGTAGGCCATCACGCAGCCGAACAGCCCGCCCGCGCGCGCGACCCACAGCCACAGGTAGGGCGCGAGGTCGTCGCCGAACAGCGCGAACGGAGTCGTGAAGAGGATCGGGAACGGCTTCCAGGAGGGCCCGCCCTCCGTCACGAGGTCGAGCTCGGTGATCTCGCGTCCCCACAGAATCCACGCCCAGGGGTCGTAGGTCGGCGTCGACGGCCACAGCAGCGAGATCGCGGCGATCGCGAGGCAGCCCGCCATGATCCAGGCGATCTGCACACCGTGGCGGTCGATTGCGCGGCCGCCGGCGGCCTGACCGGCTCCGTTCTCCGAGGCGCCCGGCGCGGGCGGGGACGCGACCTCCCGCGGACGCAGGAGCCGGAGCTGTGCGGCGGACACCCGCATCGGGGCGGGTGCTACGCGGTGGGCGCCTCGGCGCCGGACGGCTGGGGCGTGGGCTTGGGCTGCGCGGGACGGTGGGGCTGCGGCTGGGGCGGCCCCGCCTCGATGACCTCGCGCTCGGTGCGCAGCGCCTCGCGCAGCTTCGACCAGCCGCCGTAGCCCGCGACCAGGATCACGAAGCCGACCACCGTGATCGGCACGTATATGACGAAGCGCAGCATGATCAGGTACGAGACGGCCGCGGAGCCGGTCGCGCCGAGCCGCTTGGCGCCCCAGGCGACCGCGGCGTCGAAGGTGCCGATCGAGCCGGGCGCGGCGGGCAGCGCCGCGACGAAGTTGGTCAGCGCCACCAGGTAGAGGGCGCCGGTCATGCTGATGTCGAGATCGACCGAGCGCGCCACCGCCAGGTAGACGGCCGCCTCGAGAGCCCAGAGCACGAAGGTGGCGGCCAGCAGCACCACACCGCTGGTGCTGAGGAGCGCACGGGGCGAGTCGGCGATCGGCCGCAGCCAGTCACGGACGCGCTCGAAGAAGTGGTGGCGGCGCAGCACCCAGACGACGAGCGCAAGCCCGAGGAGGACGAGGAAGATGATGCCGGCCATCAGGATCGGGCGGTTCGTCGGCAGCACGTCGGAGCCGAGCACGCCGTAGACCGTGACCACGAAGACCAGCGCGAGCGCGATCACGTCGAGCAGCCGCTCGGCGACGATCGAGCCGGCGACCGCACGCTTCGACGCGTCGGCACGTGGCGCCATCAGGACGACGCGCAGGACCTCGCCGGCGCGCGCGGGCAGCACGTTGTTGCCCATGTAGCCGACGCACGTGAGCCCGTAGCAGTCCCGCCGCCGAGCGTGGACGCCGGTGATCTGGAGGATGCGGTGCCAGCGCTCGCCGCGGACGAGCGTCGCGACGGCGTAGATGGCGAGCGCGCCGACGAGCCAGGCGATCGCCTCGGCCCCGCTCGGAAGCTCGGGCGCCTCCTGCTTCGTCGCCCACCAGATGACCGCCGCAAGCGCGACTAGCGAGACGAGTGCTTGGATGAGCGCGAAGCGTCGATTCATGGACTGAAGGTCGGAGCCCGCCTGTGCCCGGCGGGCGCGCCCATGAGGGGCGTTTAACGGCGCAGGCTGACCGGCCCCGGGCGCCGGTCGCGGTGCATCACGGTAGCAGTCGTACCCGAGCGAACCCAAGCACAATCAGCACCGCGCACGCGCGCGGCGCAACCCTCGCCCCGTGGCTGTGTTACGGCGGGGCGTCTCGCTACCCTGCAGCGTCGCCTCCCCGTTCGCCGTGCGTCTCTTCCCACTCGTCATCCTGGCCTGCCTAGCCGCTGCCGCGGCCGCGCCCGCGAGCGCGCAGGACCCTGGCGGGACGCCCGGCCCGCCGAGCGGACAGCCGGCGCCCGAGCAGCCTCCCCCGCCGCCGCCTCCGCCCGAGCTGAAGGTCGAGCGCCCCGGTGGCAAGCCGCTCATCCGGGAGGGACAGCTGGACCGTCAGCTGCTCGGCGGCACCTGGTACTTCCGCCAGGACGATGCCCGCGTGGGCGCGGCCGAGGGCTGGTACGCGCAGCGCGACCTCGTGGGCTGGTCCGAGATAACGGTCCCGCACAACTGGAACGCGACCGACACGCAGTTCAACTATTCCTCGGTCGGCTGGTATCGCAAGGAGTTCACGGTCCCGCTCGCCAAGACGGCGATGTTGCGCAAGCTCGAGCTCTTCAAGGTGCGCTTCGAGGGCGCGAACTACCGGACCCGGGTGTGGCTGAACGGCAAGGAGATCGGCGGCCAGATCGGCTACTTCCCGTTCGAGCCCGACCTGACCGGAATACGAAAGGGCCGGAACACGCTCGTCGTGCAGGTCTCGTCGATGCGCAGCAACACTGACCTCACGCACTGGCGCCCCGCTTCCGTCAACGGGTTCGGGACCGGCGGCTGGTGGAACTTCGGCGGCCTGCTGCGCGAGGTCTACGTGCGCCGCGTCGACACGGTCGACGTCGAGAACGTGCTCGTTCAGCCCCGCGTGCGCAAGCTGCGCGGCCCGGCAAAGGTCGAGGTCACAACCGCCGTTCGCAACATCAGCTCGCGCGACCGCGACGTCACGCTCGTCTTCAACCTGGCCGGCGAGCGCATCGTCATGGACCCGCAGACGGTCGCGGCGAAGGCGACCCGCGTGCTCACCGAGACCTTCGAGATCGAGCGGCCCAAGCTGTGGCAGCCCGGCAGCCCGACCCTCTACGACATGACCGTCGCCGCCTATTTGGAGGGCGAGCGCAAGTCGGCCTACCGGGTCACGTTCGGCGTCAAGAAGCTCGAGGTGAAGAGCGGCCGGCTGCTCCTCAACGGCAAGCGCCTCAACCTGCGCGGCGCGAGCATCCACGAGGACGACCGGGTGGAGGGCGGCGCGCTCAGCCAGGACACCCGCCGCCTGCTCGTCAACCGCCTGCGCAACCTCGGCGCCACCGTCACGCGCTCGCACTACCCGCTCCACCCCGCCTTCCTCGAGATGTTCGACCGGCTCGGGATCATGTACTGGGTGGACGCGCCGGTCTACCAGGTTCCGAACACGATCTTCGGACGCGTCGTGCCGGCCGCGGAGCGCGCGGCGCTCTTGACCGTGCGCAACAACATGAACCACGCCTCGATCCTGACCTGGTCGCTCGCCAACGAGCCCGCCGGCAACCGCTCCGAGCTCGGCATCTTCAGCCCGCCCCTGCAGACGTACATCCGCGACGCGTCCGCCGCCGTGCGCGAGATGGACGACACGCACCTGATCGGCATCGACCGGCAGTCGCGCATCGGCGAGCCGCTCACCGACTCGTCCTTCCGCTATCTCGACGTCCTCGGCGTCAACGAGTACTTCGGCTGGTACGACTCCTACAAAGCCGATCTCGTGCGCCCGGCGAGCCAGCTCTATGAGCTCCCCGGCTACCTGGACGAGCTGCACGCCGCCAACCCCGAGCTTCCCCTCGTGATCACCGAGTTCGGAGCCGAGGGCTCGCGTTCCGGGCCTTTGGAGCAGCCCGGGACCTACGAGTACCAGCGGAAGTTCGTCGCCGATCACATCGCTGTGCACGCCTCGAAGCCGTACGTGTACGGGTCGATCCACTGGGCGCTGCGCGACTTCCGCGTCGACCCGACCTGGCAGGGCGGCGCGCCCGCCGAGTGGGCCACGCCGCCGTGGCACAACAAGAGCCTGATCGAGGAGACGAACCGCCGCAAGCCGGTCTTCCGCACGGCCCAGACGCTGTGGCGAAAGACGCGCCCGCTGCGCTAGCGCGGGCCCTTGCATCCACTACCCTGCGCGGCCGTGAAGCGCCCGGTTTTACTGGTCCTAGCGCTCGCCGCCGCCCTCGCCGGCTGCGGCTCAAACGACGCCGCGCCGGCCGGCGACGACTCCGACACCCGCTCGGTCGCACTCGCATGCATCGCGGACGAGAAGGGCATCGACGCGCGCCTCGACGGCGACGACCAGATCGTGCTGGGCGGCGCCGCCTCCGGCACCCACATCCGCTTCTACCTGACGGCCGGCGAGGCCGAGGCGGCCCAGTTCGAGGGCGACGGCGAGGGCGCCGAGCAAATCGGCGCGGCACTCCTGTTCGTGGAGCCCGAGGTCGACCCCGACACCGAGGACATCCTCGGCGACGTGGAGAAGTGCCTGGCTGAGCTGTAGGCCGTCAGAGCGGCCGAATTTCAGCCACGTTCCCGACTTGTGGTCGTCTGACGACACCAAGTCGGAAACGTGGGGTGATTCCGGGCGCGCGCCCTACTCCGCCAGCAGCACCTCCACCCGATTGCGCCCCTTCCGGAACGCCGACTCGGGCACCATCACCGACACCAGCTCGCCCTCGTCGCCGATCGCGAGCTTGAAGGTGTTGCCGACTCCCGCGATCCGGCCGTTCACCGCCACCGCGATGTCGCGCGGGTGCCGGTCGGGTCCGTTCACGCGGGCCACCACGTGGGTCGGGACGAGGCCGCTCTCCGGGTCGACCCGCCCGTAGTCGTCCGCGTACACGAGGTCGACGTCGAGCGGATCGCCGGCCGCCGAGGTGGGCTTCCCGATCAGGTCCTGGTGGGGGCCGAGCCGGTACATGCGCTCGAGGCCGTCCGCCCCGCTCCCGATCAGGCGCGCGTTGCGCGCGAGCACCTCGCGCCGCTCGGCCTCGAAGGTGTCCGCCGGGATGCGCAGCGTCTCGAAGGTGTTGCGCATCAGGAAGCGCAGCTCGTCGCGGTTCTGGACCTCGTCGCTGTAGGCCGACTTGCCGTCCATCTCCACCCGCGGATCGAGGTTCAGGATGTCGAAGATCGTCGGCAGGACGTCGATCGTCTCGACGTAGGCGTCGTCGACCTCGGGGCGCGTCTGGCCGGGCGCCTTCATGAACAGCGGGATCGGCGCGATCTCGGCCGCCGTGTCGCGAGTCAGGCGCCTGCGTTGAACGCTGCCGAGCGGAAACGCCACGCCGTGGTCGGCCGCGACCACGATCAGCGCGTCGTCCCACATGCCCTCGGCCTTCAGCTTGTCCCACAGCTTCTGCAGCTGGAGGTCGGCGAACATCGTCTGCAGCGCGTGGCGCTGGAAGAGCACGTCGAGCTGGCCCTGGTCCTCGAAGGACTGGCTCGAGAGGCCCTCGATCGCGTCGTTCGGCTGGCGCCGGTAGCGGTCGCCGGACGGGAGGTACTGCCACGGCACGTGCGGCAGCAGCGTGTGCTTGAAGTTGAGGCTGGGACGCCGGGTCGGCCGGATGTCGTCGATCCACTGCTGGAAGCGGACCGGGCGGCCGCCGTTCAGGTTGCTGCGGGCGAAGCGGCCGATCCGCGTCCCGCCGACCTTCTCTCCCGACTCGGCGCTCTCTTCGCCCGCGCCGCCGAAGTTGCCCCAGTTCTCGGAGACGCTCGTGAGGTCGGTCTCCATCTCGGGTGGCGCCACCACGTGGAGCCACACGAGCCCCAGGTCCTCGCTCATCGAGGAGATGCGGTCGGGGTAGGCCTCTTCGAGGCGCTCGTCCTCGCAGATGTCGCGCGAGCACACCGACGTCGCCTCCTCGGAGACGTTCATGCGATGCGTCTTGCCGAACAGCGAGAAGATGCTGTTCGGGTGGTCCCCGGAGATCGGCTGGTGGTCCTCCTCGGGGAGGTTGCCGTCCATGATCGCCGGCTGTGCGCGCTCGGTCGAGTCGTAGATCGTGTACGCGTTCTTGAACCAGGTGGAGCTGTCGGCGAGCTCCGCGAAGCCCGGGTAGCGCTCCCTGTCGAGCTTCCCGTCCTCGTCGAGCAGCGTGTTGACGGGCAGCTCGTCGAGCAGGACGACCACGATCGGCGACTGGGTCACGCCGCCGATCGTCCGGGCGCTCGCGTCGTCAGGGAAGGCGAGCTCCGAGATCGAGCCGCTGAAGAGAAACAGGGCGAGGAACACGAGCGGCGCCGGCGAGAGGATGTTGAGGAACGAGCGCACCGGCTCGGCGCGCAGCCACAGGAGCGCGACGGCGACGCCGATCGCCACCGAGCCGACGATGAGGACGATGTCCGCGGCGTCGATCGCCTTCTTCAGCGCCTGCGCTGCGATCAGCGTGACGAGCCCGGCGATCAGGACGACGTGCGCCGCGCGCCGCGCGCCGCCGCCGGCCAGGCCCACGAGCAGCTCGATCCCGAGCAGCAGAGCCGGCGGGAGCACCACGAGCAGGAGCGAGAACGAGATGATGTCGAAGCCCGATGAGCCGCGGGCGGCGAAGAACTCCGGATTGTCCTTCAGCAGGTCGAAGAGCGGCTGGGCGACCGCAAAGCACCACAGCACGGCCAGGTTCAGGTACGACCATGCAGCCTCCTTCGCGAGGCTGCGCGGGGTGCCGCGCTCCGGTTCCTCGACCGAAGCTTCGGTGGTGCTCATCCGGCCTTGGGCCGGGCGTAGTAGAGGACGCGCGTGCCCGACTCGAGGCGCTCCGAGCGCTCGACCTCGAACGCCTCGGCCAGGCAGCGCTCGAAGAAGCTGAGCTCGTAGTCGGGATGGAGGCCCTCGCGCTTGGGCGCGAGCAGCTTCTTCACCATCGGGTCCTCACGCGTGGGGAACTCGATGACGAGCGCGCAGCCGAGCGACGCAAGCCAGTCGATGAACTCGCGCACCGGGACGTTCGCGCTGATCGCGACGTGGTGGATGAGCGCGAGCGCCAGCACCAGGTCGGGCTTGCCGCGCTCTGCGAGCGCCCTACGCTCGAGCCCGCGCCAGCCGAGGCCCGGCGAGGGGTCGGCCAGGTTCATGGTCAGCGGCAGGATCTGCTCGTCGCCCTCCGACCTCAGGTCGCGGTAGAGGAGCTCGACCGGGCCCTCGTCGGCGTCGACCGCCAGCACCGTCCGCGCACCCTCGGCCGCAATCCGCGAGTAGCGGCCGTTGTTCGCGCCGATGTCCCAGACGAGACCCCAGTCACGCAAGCCGGCGACGTCGCGCACGAAGTCGTCCTTGCGTCGGGCGTCGTCGTCCGTGTAGGTGTTGCGCTCGCCGTACGCCGTCCAGACGCCCTCGGGCGGGTCCCACCGGAGCCGGTCGACGAGCTTGCGCATCTTGCGCACGTTCGCCACGAACAGCTCCTTCTTGAAGACCCGCCTGACCTCCTGCTTGACCTGGTCGGGCCGGTCCGCGTAGCGGGCCTCGAGCCGGGCGTGGAGGAAGACGTTCGTGAAGACGCCCTTGCGGAAGCGGTCCCGGAACGACATCAGGCTGCGCATCTGCGCAGGCGTGATCCCGTCGATCGCGCCGCGCAGCCAGGGCCGGAAGGGAACGCCCTTCGCCGACTGCAGCAGCAGCGGATAGAGGTAGAGCATGCAGAACTGGCGATAGCCGACCCAGGGCTCGCCCTCGCGCAGGCGCTCGAACGAGCCGACGTCCACGAACACGGGACGGGCGCCCTTGAACTGGACGTTGTAGGGCGTCGAGTCCTTGAGGACCAGGTCGTGGTCGAGCGCCTCGAGCAGCAGGTCGAGCTGCAGCAGCGCGGCGTCCTTGAGCATCGAGAACGTCCACTCGTACGGGTACGAGACGAACGGGATGCGCTCGTGGCGCAGCACCGCCGCCGGCTCGTGGACCAGCAGGCCCTTGAGCGCCGTCACGTCCTCCACCCGCTCGGTCGAGACGACGCGGCCGTCGTCGAGGAGCCCGCTCGCCTGGACGGCCTCGAAGTCGCTCAGGCCGTCCGCCGAGAGCGCCCGGTAGACGTCGTCGCCCGCGTAGAAGACCCGGCTCTCGGGGTCGCGGAAGGAGCCGGGTTCGAAGACCGGCGTGCCCTGAGTATCAGCCGTCGGGCCCATGAGCGGCGGGGAATGGTAGCCAGTGCCGGCGGGCCCTCACCGGCGGGCGCCTGAGTGGCCCTAGGCCGTGTCCGTGCCCTGCGTGGCGTCGGACTTGGGCGTCTCCGGCTCGTCCTTGCGGATGCGCAGGAACCTGAGGATGCGGTTCCAGTAGAGCTTGGCGGTGACGGCGACCGCCGCGAGCCCGCCCGCGATGATCTGCAGGATCATGCTCCCGCTGCCGGGATCCAGATAGGCGATGACGGTGCTCATGGTGCTCGTGGGCTCCAGTAGAGGCCGGGTTCGAAGAAAGGCGTCGCCCTGCGGCGAGACGCGCAGGCTAGCAGAGGTGTTGCCGTGCCGTGAACCTCGCGTTGCGAGAGAGTTACTACCCGGACCGGCGCGTTCTACTCGTCGCGGAGGGTCTGTTAATTCCCTGCAAACTTGCTGTAAACCGGATCCCGGCGGCCGGGCCGGGCAGGTGCCGTGCGACTGGCCTGGGCGCGGGCGAGCGGGAAAGTGATCCCGTCCCGGCGGACTACACGCCAGTCCCCCAACCGGAGGACAGTCCGACGCGTCCGCGCGCGACCCGTGGTGTACACCCGCCCGGCGCTCAGGACCCGCCACGAGCGGAACACCAGCCGGTGGGCGCTCACCGCCTCGACCACGCTGATCGGGACCTTGAGCTCCCAGGCGAGATGGCTGTGGTAGGCGCGGTTCGCCGTGGCCGTGCCGAGGGCGCCGACCGCGCGCGGCCCGCCGAGGCGCTCGACCGCCTCGGCCAGGTCGCGGTGCAGGTCCATGCGGACGCCGACCTGATGCGCCTCGCGGTCCATCCGCCGCGCACGCTCGTCCGCGAACGGCACTGCCACGATCGCCAGCACCAGCGCGGCGGCGGCCGCGCCGAGCGCCGGTGAGGGCCGGGCCGTCAGCCTGCCCGCGGCGGCGAGCAGACGAGCGGTGCCCACCCCCGCCAGCACGCTGGTCAGGGCAAGCGCGGGAAGGACGTAGCGCGGGTTGCCCGAGAACCCGGCCTGGGTCATCAGCGCGAACAACGCCGCCTCCGCGATGACCACCGCAGCGAGGAGGAGCGGGGCGAGCCGGCGCGCGAACAGCGCCCAGACGACCGCCGCGAGCGCGAGCAGCTCGACGAGCAGGCCCGCGTGATCGTGGCCGAGCTCGAGAGCGGCGAGCCAGGGCCGCTCCGCGTGCGAGAGGCTCCACACCGGCTCGCCCGTGGCCTGTCTGGCGCCGTCGAGCGGGTTGCCGGCGCCGATCCACTCGGGGATCAGCCATGCGGCGGCGGACACGACGACGCAGCCGGCGACGAGCAGACGCAGCCGCGGCTCCGCCCACCACAGCCAGAGCGTGTAGAGGCCGAGGAACGGCACCAGCTCGGGTCGCAGCAGGCAGGCGAGCACGCCGAGCACGAAGGCGTGATCGCGGCGACCGTCGAGGTGGCGCCAGATCGCCCAGAACATCAGCGCGACAGCCCAGGGCGCCTCGCTGCCGTGCGCGCTGAACTGGAGCCAGTCGGGCAGGACGAACAGCGTCGCCGCGGCTACGGCGCCCCCGATCGCGCCGGTGACGCCTCCACCGGCCAGGCGCGCGGCGAGCCGGAACGCGAGCACCAGGGCGAAGAGCGCGCCTGTGCGGGCGACCACGATCCAGAGCGCCACCGGGATCGCGTCGTCGACGCGCGAGAAGGGCGCGAACAGGATCGTGAATACCACGGGCAGCGGCTTCCACGAGGAGCCGCCGGTGGTGTCGAGATCGAAGTGGGCGATCTCCCGGCCCCAGACGAGCCAGGCGAAGGGGTCGTAGCTCGGCTGCGACGGCAGCAGCAACGACAGGGCGGCGAGCGCCAGGCAGGCGGCAAGGAGCTTCGCCATTCTCGCGCGTCACGCTAGGCGCCGGGCGCGACCCTCCTGTGAAGGAGGGGTAACAGGGAAGTGAAGGGCCGATGAACGGCAAGGCCCTCCTGTCCTCCGTCTACGCTACGGGCGGCGGATGAAGCTGATCATCCAGATCCCCTGCTACGACGAGGAGCACACGCTTCCCGCGACCCTCGCCGACCTCCCACGCGAGGTCGCGGGAGTCGACCAGGTCGAGTGGCTCGTGATCGACGACGGGTCGGCCGACCGCACCGTCGAGGTCGCGCGCGCGCATGGCGTCGACCACATCGTGCGCCTCACGAACAACAAGGGGCTCGCGGCCGCCTTCCAGGCCGGGCTCGACGCCGCGCTCAAGCTCGGCGCCGACATCGTCGTCAACACCGATGCCGACAACCAGTACTTCGGCGGCGACATCCCGAAGCTTGTCGCGCCGATCCTCGCCGGCGAGGCGGACATGGTGATCGGCGACCGCGAGACGGACCAGATCGAGCACTTCTCGCCGCTCAAGAAGCGCCTGCAGCGGCTCGGCAGCGCGGTGGTCAGGCGCGCGTCCGACACGAACGTGCCCGACACCACCTCAGGCTTCCGCGCCTACAACCGCGAGGCCGCGCTGCAGATGAACGTGGTGTCGAAGTTCACCTATACGCTCGAGACGATCATCCAAGCCGGTAAGCAGACGGTCGCGGTCGATCACGTTCCGATCCGGACGAACGACCAGACGCGCGAGTCGCGGTTGTTCCCGTCGATGTGGTCGTACGTGCGCCGCAACACGGCGTCGATCTTCCGCATCTACGCGCTCTACGAGCCGCTGCGCGTCTTCCTCGCCGCCGCCATCCTCACCGCGCTCGCCGGCGCGTTTCTCTGGATCCGCTTCGGCGTGTTCGTGATCCAGGGCGAGACCGACGGCCACGTCCAGTCGTTGATCCTCGGCTCGACGCTCTTCATCGTCGCGGTGCAATTCGCCGCGCTCGGGGTGCTGGGCGACATCCTCGCCGGCTCGCGCGTGCTGCAGCAGCGCATCCTCGAGCGGGTGCGGCGTGTGGAGCTGCATCTCGGCGTCGAGCCGTCGCACTACGAGCCCGGCGCGACCGACACGGGGCAGGCCGCGACCACCGGCGCGCAGGCCGGGCGCGCCACCGGCAAGACGGAGGAGCGGGAGGCCCTCAAGCTGTGAGCACCGCCCCTGCGACGGAGGTGCCGACCGGCAACACCTTCGACAAGTACGGCTCTCAGAACCCGGTCGTGAAGCGCCTGATGGCGGGCTTCCACACGGCCCTCGACGAGCTCTGGGCGAAGGCGGCCCCTGAGTCCGTGCTCGACGTGGGCTGCGGCGAGGGCGTGCTGACGGTCGAGTGGGCCGAGCGCCTTGGCGACCGCCGCATCGTCGGCATCGACCTCGACGACCCGAAGCTGCGCGCGGAGTGGGAGAAGCGCTCGCGCGACAACCTCGAGTTCCGCGCCGAGGAGGCCACGCGCCTGTCGTTCGGCGACGACGAGTTCGACCTCGCCACCGCCATCGAGGTGCTCGAGCATGTCCCCGACCCCGAGGCGACGGTCGCCGAGATGGCACGCGTGGCGCGCCGCCACCTGCTCGTATCGGTCCCGCGCGAACCACTCTGGCGCGGCCTCAACATGGCGCGCGGCGCCTACCTGCGCGACCTCGGCAACACGCCGGGCCACGTGAACCACTGGTCCAGGCGGGCGTTCGTCTCGCTGCTCTCGCGCTACGGGACGGTCGAGGAGGCCCGCTCGCCGTTCCCGTGGACCGTGCTTCTTGTCCGCACCGGGCGCTAGCCCTCCAGGCAAGCGCGGCCGGCCAGTAGCCAACGGGGGCCCGGGGGTAGGAGCCCCCGGATCGACTTCATACGGCCGCGGGGCGGCGGTCCTGTCGGTCGGCATCGGCGTGACCGGGCTGGTCACTTTCGCGTACTTCTCGCTCGCCTCGCACGCGCTGACGGCGGACGAATACGGGCGCATCACGCTGCTGTGGTCGGCGATCTTCATCACCGTCTCGGTGCTCTACCGGCCGGTCGAGCAGCTGCTCTCGCGGACGATCGCGGACCACGACGCGCGCGGCATCGAGGGCAGCCACCACCTGCGCGTTGCCGCCACCATCCAGCTGGCGCTCGGCGTCGCGTTCGCCGTCGTCGCGCTCGCGCTGAGAGGCCCGATCCAGGACGACCTGCTGGGCGGCTCGACGGAGCTCTACTGGGTACTCGTCGTCGCGGTGCTCGCGTACGCGGCGAGCTACTTCGCGCGCGGCTACCTCGCCGGCAACCACCGCTTCGGCCTCTACGGCGGGCTGGTGCTCATGGAGGCGACCTCGCGTTGCCTGTTCGCGCTCGCGGTGGCGATCGGGATCGCCGAAGGCCAGACCGCCGTGGCGCTCGGAATGGCGGCCGCCCCGATCGTGTCGCTGGCGGTCGTGCCGCCGGCGCTGGCGCGGCGCCTTGCACCCGCGGATGCCGGCGATACCGATGCCCCAGTCGCCGCGCAGCTCGACGCCGCCGCCCGCGACGAGCCGGCGGCGCGTGAGCCCGAGTTCACCCTCGCGCGCGGCACCGGCTTCGCCGCCGCCGTGCTCCTGATCATGGTCTGCGAGCAGACCTTCCTGAACGCAGGCCCGCTGCTGATCGAGGCGAGCGAGGAAGGCGCGCGCGGGGCGGCGCTCGCCGGCATCGTCTTCAACGTCCTGTTGATCGCGCGGGCGCCGCTACAGCTCTTCCAGGCCGTCCAGACCTCGATCCTCCCCCACCTCACGCGTCTGCGCGCGGGCGGCGAGACAGACCCGTTCCGGCGCAGCGTCAACCTCACTCTCATGGCCATCGCCGGTTTCGCGGGCTGCGTCGCGCTCGCCATGCTCGTCCTCGGTCCGTGGGTGATGGACCTGCTGTTCGGCGGCGAGTTCGACTACGAGCGCGGCGGCCTGGTGCTGGTGGCGCTTGGCATGGGCCTCTACCTGGCGGCGGCGACGCTCAACCAGGCCCTGCTCGCGCACAGCCTCGCGGCGCAGGCCTCGGCGTCCTGGCTCGCGGCCGCGGCGGCGTTCGTCGCGTTCCTGCTGCTGGCCGAGTTCGACGACCGCGTGCTGCAGGTCGAGCTCGCCTTCACGGGCGCCGCGGCGGCCCTCAGCGCCGCGCTCTTCCTCCTCTACCGGCGCGCGTGAGCCCGCGTATGCTCCGCCCATGGCCAAGCATCCGAGTGTGGGCGAACCGGCGCCCGACTTCGAGCTGGAGGGAACGGAAGGCGCCTTCAGGCTCTCGGACCATCGCGGCGAGCGCGTCGTCCTGCTCTTCTACCCGGGCGACAACACGACGGTCTGCACCCAGCAGTTCTGCTCCTACCGCGACAACGCCGAGGCGTTCGGCGCGCTCGACGCGACCGTCGTCGGCATCTCCTCGCAGGGGGTCGACTCGCACCTCGAGTTCTCGGGTAAGCACGACCTGAACGTGCCGCTGCTGGCTGATGAGGACGGCGCCGTCGCCAAGTCCTACGGGGCACATGCCCCGGTCGTCGGAACGAAGCGGGCCGTGATCATCGTGGACGAGGACGGCATCGTGCGCCACCGCCACGACCATCTCCTCGGGCTCGACTTCCAGACGGTCGGCGACCTGCGGGAGGCGCTCGATTCGCTTCCGCGCGCCGCCGTCGGTGACTGACTCGCTCACAATCACGGCCCGCTACAACGGCCCGCCCGGGTCGGCCAACGGCGGCTACACCTGCGGCCTGCTGGCGCAGCGGGTGGACGCCGAGGCGATCGAGGTGACGCTGCGCGAGCCGCCACCGCTCGAGCGCCCGCTCGAGGTGGCCTCGGGCGCGGGGCGGGTCGAGCTGCGCGACGACGACCGCCTCGTCGCCGAGGCGCGCCCGACCGAGCTGCTGCTCGACGTGCCGGATGCGGTCCCGCCCGAGGAGCTCGAGCGAGCAGAGGCGGGCGGGCACGAGCACTGGACGGCGAAGCACCCCTTCCCCACCTGCTTCGTATGCGGCCCCGAACGCGCGACCGGTGACGGCCTGCGGATCTTCCCGCTCGAGCTCACCGGCCGCGCGGGGATGTTCGGCGCGCGCTGGCGCCCGGACGAGTCGCTGGCCGCCCGCGACGGCTCGGTGCGCCCCGAGTACGTCTGGGCCGCGCTCGACTGCCCGACGAGCGCGCCGGTCGCGAACTTCGGCGCCGGGCCGCCGATCGTGCTCGCCCGCCTGACGGCGAGGCTCGGCTGCTCCGTGTGCGCCGGCGAGCTGCACTCGATCGTGTCCTGGCCGCTTGGCCGCGACGGCCGCAAGCGTGAGGCCGGCGCGGCGCTGTACGACTCGGCCGGCCGGATGCTGTGCGCCTCGAAGGCGCTTTGGATCGAGCTGCGCGAGCCGGGTTAGCATCTCCCCATGGCGACGCACCACCGGACCTGCCCGTTCTGCGAGGCCACCTGCGGCCTCGAGATCGAGACCGAAGGGCGGGATGTGGTGGCGGTCCGCGGCGACGAGCGAGACGTCTTCAGCCGCGGCTTCATCTGCCCGAAGGCGTACGGAATCAAGCAGCTCCACGAGGACCCCGACCGCTTGACGACGCCGCTCATCCGCCGCGACGGCGAGCTCGCCGAGGCGAGCTGGGACGAGGCCTTCGAAGCGATCGACCGGCGCCTCTCCCCGATCCTCGCGGAGCACGGCCGCAACTCCGTGGCCGTCTACCTCGGCAACCCGAACGCCCACAACCTCTCGGCGGTCCTCTACGCGCCGGCGCTCATGCGGCTGCTCGGCTCGCAGAACATCTACTCCGCGTCGACCGTCGACCAGATGCCGAAGCAGGTCTCGGCCGGGCACATGTTCGGCACGATGCTGTCGGTTCCCGTTCCCGACGTCGACCGCTGCGAGCACCTGCTGCTGCTCGGCGCCAACCCGCTCGTCTCGAACGGCAGCCTGCTGACCGCTCCTGACATGCGCGGCCGCCTGCGCGCGATCCGCGAGCGCGGCGGCAAGGTCGTGGTCGTGGACCCGCGGCGCACACGCACGGCGGAGGGGGCTGACGAGCACCATTTCATCCGGCCCGGCGCCGACGCATTGCTGCTCGCCGCGATGGCGTGCACGCTCGTCGAGGAGGGGCTCGACGACCCGGGCGAGCTCGCCACCCACGTCGCGGGGCTCAACGAGCTCCGCGAGCTCGTGAGCGAGTTCACGCCCGACTCGGTGGCGGGCGGGTGTGGCATCGAGGCGGGCGAGATCCGTCGCATGGCACGCGAGCTGGCCGCCGCGGAGCGCAGCGCCGTCTACGCGCGCATCGGCACCTGCACGCAGGAGTTCGGCACGCTCGCGAGCTGGCTCGTCGACGTCCTCAACGTGCTGACCGGCAACCTCGACCGCGAGGGCGGCGCCATGTTCACCCGCGCCGCGGCCGGCCAGAGGAACTCGTCGGGCGCCGGCGGCAGCGGCAAGGGCGTGCGCTTCGGGCGCTGGGCGAGCCGCGTGCGCGGCCTGCCCGAGTCCTACGGCGAGCTGCCGGTGGCGGCGCTCGCCGAGGAGATCGACACGCCAGGCGAGGACCAGGTCCGAGCGCTCGTGACCATCGCGGGCAACCCGCTCGTGTCGACGCCGAACTCGGAGCGGCTGACGCGCGCGGTCGGGGGGCTCGAGTTCATGCTCGCCATCGACATCTACGTCAACGAGACGACCCGCCACGCCGACGTGATCCTGCCGGGGCCGGAGCCGCTCGAGAAGTCGCACTACGACATCGCGCTCTACCAGCTCGCGGCACGCAACATCGCGAACTACTCGCCACCGGTTCTCGAGCCCAGCGTGCCGCCGGAGTGGCGCACCTACCTGCGGCTCGCCGGGATCGTGACGGGCCAGGGCCCGGACGCGGACGTCGACGCGCTCGACTCGATGGTGATCCAGACGCTCGTCCAGCGCGAGCTCGCCGGTCCGGCGTCACGCGTCGCCGGCCGCGACGCCGCCGAGCTGCTCGAGGCGCTCGAGCCGCGCCGAGGGCCGGAGCGGATCCTCGACCTGATGATCCGCGTCGGGCCCTACGGGGATGCGTTCGGCGACGACCCGGACGGCCTCACGCTCGACGTGCTCGAGCAGCACCCGCACGGCATCGATCTCGGCCCGCTCGAGCCGCGCCTGCCGGACGTGTTGCGCACGCCGTCCGGGAAGGTCGAGCTCACGCCCGGCCCGATCGTCGCCGACCTCGAGCGACTGCGCGCGGCGGTCACTCGCCGGCGAAACGACGAGATGGTGCTGATCGGGCGCCGCCAGCTGCGTTCCAACAACTCGTGGATGCACAACCTCCCGGCGCTCGTGAAGGGCAGGGACCGCTGCACGCTCCACATCCACCCGGCCGACGCGGCGCGGCTCGGGCTCGCCGACGGCGGGCGGGCGCTCGTGCGCTCGAGCACGGGGCAGGTCGAGGCGCCCGTCGAGCTCACCGACGGCATCATGCCGGGGGTCATCTCGATCCCGCACGGCTGGGGCCACGACGAGGACGGCATGCGAATGGGCGTGGCGTCGGCGCACGCGGGCGTCAACAGCAACGTGCTGGCCGACGAGTCGGTCGTCGACCCGCTGTCCGGCAACGCTGTGCTGAACGGGATTCCGGTGGAGGTTGCCGCGGCTCCCGCGGCGAGCTGACCCGACTTGGTGTCGCCAGACGACACAAAGTCGTACCGGTGTGAGCCGATTCGCCCCGAAGCGCGAATGAAGGGATATGGCTACTCGCTCCCTCCTCGCGCTCGCGGCGGCTCTGCTGCCGGCCCTCATCGTCGGCGTCCCGCGCGCCGACGCGGCGACCTTCGTCGGCTCGCCTGACACCTCCGGCCCGCCTGCCGCCTTCGCCTGCGCGGCCTGCCCCGCCGGCTCGGGGGTCGGCTTCCGCCAGTTCGCGCTCAGGGGGGCCGACGTGGAGGCGCCCGAGGACGGCGTGTTGGTGGAGGCGAGCGCGTTCGCGAAGCGCATCTCCGGCAGCGAGCCGGCGCGCGTGGCGGTGCTGAGGCCCGCGGACGACGGCATCGGCGTGGACGTCGTCGCCTCCGCGCCCCTGCCCGTGACCTCGCCGGCCGGTGCAGTCGAGCAGGTCGAGGGCCTGCGCCTGCCGGTCCGGCAGGGCGACTCGGTCGGGATCCTGTTCCGCGCCGGCGAGGTCGACCTCGGGATGCGCCCGCGCCCCAAGCCGGACGGCGCCGTCCAGTCGTTCCGGATGCCGTGCGGGCCCTGCGGGATGGACGGCGGCACCGGCATCGAGCTGCTCCTCGACGCCGTTATCGAGCCAGACGTGGATTCCGACGGGCTCGGCGACGAGTCGCAGGATCCGGACGGCGGCGGGCTCGGCATGGACTGGGAGGACGACTGGTTCGACGACTTCGACGAGGGCGACGAGCTCGACGAGGAGTTCGGCTCGGACGAGCGCGCGGCGCGGCGCAAGCTGCGGCTGCTCGAGGTCGACCGGCGCCCGCGCGGCGACGGGGCGAACCTGCTGCTCCGGGTCCCGCGCGCCGGCCGGCTGAGCGCCGCGATCACGCTGCCCGACGACCGCTTCACCGGCGCCGGCCCGTTCCTCACGCTCCTGACGGGCGAGATGAGCGTGAAGCGCCCGGGCCGCGTGTGGCTGCGAATGGACTCGACGACGCCCGGGACCCGTGTGCTCGATCGCCGCCGGCGCGTGCGCACCAAGGTGGTCGTCTCGCTGCTGCCGCGCGAGCGGCCCCTCAAGGTCCTGATGCGCTCGGCGAAGCTCTAGAGAGTCAGATCGCCTGCAGCATGCTGCCGCCGCAGCTGCGGCAGATGACGTTCGCGGTGTCGGACATGCGCGCGATCGTCGAGTGGGCGCCGCAGTTGGGGCACTCGGAGCGCAGCTCGAAGCGGTGCAGGCAGGAGACACAGCGGTAGCGGCCGGCGAGGTTCGTGCCGCGCAGCCAAGGCTCACCGCAGGACGGGCACTCGGGTCCGAGGTCGATCCTGTCGTCTCCCGCCACCGGCATCGTGCCCCCAACGCTAGCCGAGCCGGGCCGCGTTGCCCCGCAGCCAGGCGCCCGCGTCCATCGAGCGCTTGCCTGGCGGGTGCACCTCGAGCAGCTCGAGCGCGCCGCCCGCAGCCCCGTAGAGGAGCCGCCCGGCGCGGGCCTCGAGCGCGCCCGGCGCGGGCCCCTCCTCGCCGGCGATGGCGGCGCTCAGTACGCCCAGACGCTCGCCCCACGGCAGCTCGACGTAGGCCCCGATATGCGGCCTCAGCGCTCGCACGCGACGCTCGAGCTCGTCGGGCATGAGGGCCGGGTCGAGCAGGCGGTCGGCCCGCCCGATCTTCTCCGCGTAGGTGACGCCTTCCGTGGGCTGCTCCCGGCACGGCGGGCGCACGTCGAGCGCCTCGACGAGAAGCTCGCCCCCGAGGGCGGCGAGCCGTGCCGAGAGCATGCCGAAGTCGTCTTGGGGTTCGATCGGCTCGGCGCGCTGGAGGCAGAGCGGGCCGGCGTCGAGCTCGGCCGTCGGGCGCATGATCGTGGCGCCCGTCTCGTCGTCGCCGGCCTCGATGGCGCGCTCGATCGGCGCGGCGCCGCGCCAGCGCGGCAACAGTGACGGATGCAGGTTCAGCATCTCGTGCTCGGACAGCAGCGGCTCCTTGATGATCGCGCCGTACGCGCAGATGCAGACGATCTCGGGCTCCGCGGCGGCGATCGCGGCCCGCGTCTCCGCCGAGTTCAGGTCCGCGGGCTGGAGGAGCGCGATCCTCAGCAGCCGCGCGGACTCCGCCACGGGCGGCGGCGCCACGCTGCGGCCGCGGCCACGGGGGCGATCCGGGCGCGTCACGACCAGCGCGGGCCGGTACGGTGTCGAAGCGAGGCGGTCGAGCACGTCGGCTGCGAACGCGGACGTCCCGAGGTAGACCGTGCGCATCGCCGGGCTAGCCCACCAGCAGCACGTGCAGGATGCGCGGGCCGTGCACTCCCTCGACCCGGTTGAGCTCGATGTCGGAGGTGGCGGAGGGGCCGGATACGAAGGTGAGCGGGCGGCCCTCGCGCACCGATTCGTCGAGCCGTGCCACGGCCTCGGGGACGAGGCCCACGACCTGCTCCTCCCGCACCACGCACACGTGCAGGTCGGGGACGAGCGAGAGCGCGCGCCGGCCCTGCCCCGGGCCGCCGTCCAGCACGAAGCTGCCGGTCTCCGCGATCGCGACGGCGCAGCCCGTGAGGGCGCCGTCGAGCGTGTCGAGCTCGGCTGTGGAGAGCCCCTCGTCCTCGACCAGCTCGACGCCCTCCGGCCGCCACTCCGGCGGCGCACCCGGCGCCACCCCGAGCCGCTTTGCCCCGTGATCGGCGCAGACCTGCGCCACGAGCGCCGCGACGGCCTCGTCGCCCTCCGCACGCTGGACCGTGGCGCGATACTCGGCGACGCGCTCGGCGAACAGCTCGACGATCTCCTCGCGCGAGCGCGAGTCCTCGATGCGGTACGCGCGCGGCTGGTCGCCGGGCCGCTCCGCGCCGGCGAGCGCGGCGCCGATGCGGGCCAGCACCAGCTCGCGCGCCGGCCGGCCGTCGCTCGCGAGCGCCTTCTCGCGCCGCGCGGGCGGGGCCGGCGCCGGCGGCGCCGCGATCGCCCTGATCGGCTCGGCTCCGTCGCCGCGCGTGCGCCGCCACCAGTCGCGGAAGCTCTCCTTCGCGGGAGCGGGCAGGTCGCGCGAGCTCGTCCACCCGGACAGCGGGCCGGGCGCGCGCGGGATGAGCCCGCGCCGGACGAGCGGGCGAGCCGCCGCGCGGGCCAGCTTCTGGGCGCGCTCGTAGCGCTCGCGCGACGAGAACACGCCGAAGAGGCCCTTCATCGTCACGAGCTCCGGATCGAGCCTGCTCGCCTCGTCACGCTCCCGCGCCCGGAGGTGGGTGAGCAGGCGCGGGATCTCGATGTTCACCGGGCAGACCTCCGCGCAGGCGCCGCACAGGGACGACGCGTAGGGCAGTGAGCCCGCCTCGTCCATCCCCTTCAGCTGCGGGGTCAGGATCGCCCCGATCGGGCCCGGATAGACCGACTCGTAGGCGTGCCCCCCGACCCGCGCGTAGACCGGGCAGACGTTGAGGCAGGCGCTGCAGCGGATGCAGCGGAGCGCCTGGCGCCCGACCTCGTCGGCGAGTGCGCCGGTGCGCCCGTTGTCGAGCAGGACCAGATGGAACTCGCTCGGCCCGTCGCTCTCGCGGACGCCGCTCCAGAAGGAGGTGTAAGGGTTCATGCGCTCGCCCGTCGACGAGCGCGGCAGGAGCTGCAGGAAGACCTCCATGTCGCGCCAGGCGGGCACGAGCTTCTCGACGCCCATGAGCGTCACGAGCACATCCGGCAGCGTCGTGCACATGCGCCCGTTGCCCTCCGACTCGACCACGCAGACCGTCCCCGTCTCGGCGATCGCGAAGTTCGCGCCGCTCACGCCCATCCGCGCCTGCAGGAAGTTCGAGCGCAGGTGGAGGCGGGCCGCCTCCGTGAGGGCCGGCGGGTCGTCGCTCAGCTCGGGGAGGCCGAGCTCGCGCCGGAACAGGTCGCGGATCTCGGCGCGGTTCTTGTGGATGGCGGGGACGAGTATGTGGGACTGCTCGTCGCCGTCCAGCTGGATGATCAGCTCGGCGAGATCGGTCTCGAGGGCGGCGATGCCCTCCGCCGCCAGGGCCTCGTTCAGCTTGATCTCGTCCGAGGCGATCGACTTGACCTTCACGAGCTCGCGCAGATCGTGCGAGCGTGCGATCCCGGCGACGATCGCGCACGCCTCGGCGCCGTCCGCCGCCCAGTGCACCTGGCCCCCGGCGCGAGTCACCGACTCCTCGAGCCGCTCGAGCTCGTGGTCGAGCCGCAGGAGCGCCCGGTCCTTGACGGCGGCGCCCGCCGCGCGCAGCTCCTCCCAGTCCGGCAGCTCCCCCACCACCCGCGCGCGCTTGTCGCGGATCGTCGTGGTCGCGCGCGTCAGGTTGGCGCGCAGCTGGGTGTCCGCAAGCGAGCGGCGGGCGGCGGCCGGGAAGCTCACGCGTTCGGATCCTCGCCTGTCGAGGCCAGGATCTCGGCGAGGTGCACCGTCCTCACACCGGTGCGCCCGCGCGACAGGCCGCCGCCGATCTGCATCAGACAGGAGGAGTCGATGGCGCAGACGACCTCGGCGCGTGTGTCGAGCACGGCGCGAAGCTTGTCGGAGAGCATCGCTGTCGACACATCCGCGTTCTTGACGGCGAAGGTCCCACCGAAGCCACAGCATTCCGTTTCGTCGGGCAACTCGACGAGGTCGATGCCGCGCACCGCCCCGAGCAGCCGCTGCGGCCGCTCGCCGACGCGCAGCTCACGCAGCGAGTGGCAGGTCGGGTGGTATGTCACCCGGTGCGGGTAGTACGCGCCGACGTCCTCGACCTCGAGCACATCGACGAGCAGCTGAGAGAGCTCGTACACCGGCGGCGCCTCGGGACCGAGCTGCTCGCGGAGCATCCCGGCACACGACGCCGAGGGGGTCACGACCGCCTCGTAGCCCGCGAACACGTCGCCCGTGCGCTGCGCGAGCCGCATCCCCTCGTCGCGGTAGCCCGAGTTCAGGTGCATCTGCCCGCAGCAGGTCTGCTCCTCCGGGAACTCCACATCGTGGCCGAGACGCTCCAAGAGGCGCACGACCGATTGGCCAACCGCGGGGAAGAGCGTATCGCCCAGACAGGTGACAAACAGGCCCAATCTCACCCTTTGGAGTTTCCCGGAGTCGGGCCTTGGGAACCCGGGCCGCTAGGGAGAGAAGGGCGAGCGAGGGGAGCCACGACCGTGTACACGCAGGATTTCGACCCTGTTTCGGACTCACTTGGGCTGACCTCGATCTTCGCCGTGCTGCCGCTCGTCACCCTGTTCGTCCTGCTCGGCGGGGTGAAGATGAAGGCGCAGTGGGCGGCCCTCATCTCCCTCGCGGTCGCGATCATCGTGGCGCTCGCCGTCTACGAGATGCCCGTCGGCCAAACCGCTCTGTCCGCGACGGAGGGCGCTGCCTTCGGCCTCTTCCCGATCATGTGGATCGTCGTCACGGCGATCTGGGTCTACAACATGACGGTCGAGACCGGGCACTTCGCGGTCCTGCGCCGCTCCTTCGGCGCGATCTCGGAGGACCAGCGCGTCCAGGCCGTGATCGTCGCCTTCTGCTTCGGCGCGTTGATGGAGGCGCTCGCGGGCTTCGGCACGCCGGTTGCGATCACCTCGGTGATGCTGATCGCGCTCGGCTTCAAGCCGATCAAGGCCGCTTCGATCGCGCTCGTCGCCAACACGGCACCGGTCGCCTTCGGGGCGATCGCAGTGCCGATCACGACCTTGTCTGAGGTCACCGGCCTCGACAAGGGCGACCTTGGCGCGATGGTCGGGCGCCAGACGCCGTTCCTGGCGCTGATCGTCCCGCTGATCCTGATCGGGATGGTCGACGGCCGCCGCGGCATCAAGCAGGCCTGGCCGGTGGCAGCGATCGGCGGGCTCGCGTTCGCCATCGCCCAGTTCGCCTGCTCGAACTACATCTCCGTCGAGCTGACCGACATCGTCGCGTCGCTTGTCGCGACCGGCGCGATCGTCCTGATGCTGCGGGTCTGGACGCCCGGCGAACCGCTCGTGGCGGAGGCCGACGGCCGCTACGAGCGCCCGGCCGTGGCCGGCGGCTCCGTGCACGACCCCGCCATGGAGAAGGAGATCGCGCGCCGCGACGACACCAAGAAGGACCCGCCCTCCGACGTCATCAAGGCCTACGCGCCCTACCTGATCATCATCGCCGTCTTCTCGATCGCCCAGATCGGCGCGATCAAGGACTGGATGGCAGAGTCGCCCTGGACGACCACGTTCGAGTGGCCCGGGCTCGATGTCCGCAGCCCTGACGGCGAGGCGCTCACCAGCATGACCTACAACCTCAACTGGCTGCCGGCCGCCGGGACCTTGATGCTGATCTCGGGCCTCATCACGATGGCGGTCCTGGGCCTTACGCCCGGCCGCGCGCTGAAGGTCGCGGGCGCCACGCTCGACCAGCTCAAGTGGGCGATCCTCACCGTGGCCGCCGTACTGGCACTCGCCTACGTGATGAACCAGTCCGGCCAGACGATCACGCTCGGGCTCTGGGTGGCGGGCGCCGGCGGGATCTTCGCGCTCTTCTCGGCGGCGATCGGCTGGCTCGGCGTAGCGGTCACCGGCTCGGACACTTCGTCGAACGCGCTGTTCGGCGCGCTTCAGGTGACGGCCGCGCAGGACGCCGACCTCTCGCCCACCCTGATGGCCGCGGCCAACAGCTCCGGCGGGGTGCTCGGGAAGATGATCTCGCCGCAGAACCTCGCCATCGGCGCGGCCGCGGTGGGGCTCGCGGGCAAGGAGGGAGACCTGTTCCGTAAGGTGCTCGGGTGGAGCCTCGTGCTCATCGTGCTCATGTGCGTACTCGTCTACCTACAGTCAACCCCGGTGCTGGAGTGGATGGTCGTCTAAACGACCTGACGCTCCGGCTCGCGGAAATCGCGGGCCCCGAGCACGTCATCACACACGAGCGCCAGCTCGCGACCTACGCTTCGGACGGTCTGCTGCAGTACGCCGTGATGCCCGGCGTCGTGGTGCTGCCGGGCTCGGCGGAGGAGGTCGCGGCGGCCGTGCGGGCCTGCCACGACGCGCAGGCCCCGTGGGTGGCGCGCGGCGCCGGCTCGGGACTCTCCGGCGGCGCCACCCCAATCGAGGACGGCGTCTTGATCGGGCTGTCGCGCCTGCGCCGCATTCTCGAGGTCGACCTCGACAACGGGCGCGTGCTCGTCGAGCCGGGCGTCACGAACATCGCCGTGTCGCAGGCGGTCGCGCCTACGCACTTCTACCCGCCCGACCCGTCCAGCCAGATCGTCTGCACGATCGGCGGCAACGTGGCCGAGAACTCGGGCGGCGCCCACTGCTTCAAGTACGGGTTCACGACGAACTACGTGACCGGCCTGGACCTCGTGCTGCCGGACGGCTCCGAGCTCACGCTCGGCGGCCCCGAGCTCGACCATCCCGGGTACGACCTGCTCGGCGCTTTCGTCGGCTCGGAGGGGACGCTCGGCGTCGCGACGCGGATCTGGCTGCGCGTGATCCCGAAGCCCGAGGCGGTGCGAACGCTCGTCGCGTTCTTCGGCTCCACGGTCCAGGCCGGCGAGGTCGTCTCCGAAATCGTCTCCGGCGGGATCGTGCCGGGGGCGATCGAGATGATGGACAACCTCTCGATCCGCGCCGCCGAGGGAGCCACCGGCGCGGGCTACCCGCTGGACGCCGGAGCCGCGCTCGTCGTCGAGCTGGACGGCGCCGAGGCCGAGTGCGAGACGCGCTTCGAGCAGGTCGTCGTGATGTGCGAGGACGCCGGCGCCGACTCGGTGCGGGTGGCGGGCGACGAGGCCGAGCGCGAGCTGATCTGGCGAACACGCAAGGCCGCCTTCGCCGCCATGGGCCGCATCGCCCCGAACTACTACGTGCAGGACAGCGTGATTCCGCGCACCCGGCTCGCCGAGGTGCTGAAGCGGATCGAGGAGCTCGCCGCCGAGCACGACCTGCGTGTCGCGAACGTCTTCCATGCCGGCGACGGCAACCTGCACCCGCTCGTCTGCTACGACGGCGGCAACCCTGGCGAGGCCGAGCGCGCCGAGGAGCTCGCAGGCCTGATCGTCAAGACCTGTGTCGACGCCGGCGGCTCGATCACCGGAGAGCACGGCGTAGGGATCGACAAGAAGCGCTACATGCCCGAGATGTTCGACGAGGCCGACCTGTCCGCGTTCCAGCGCCTGCGCTGCGCCTTCGACCCCGAGCAGCGCGCCAATCCCGGCAAGGTGATGCCGACGCCGCGGCTCTGCGGCGAGGTCCCCGGCCCCTATCGGGAGCACCCGCTCGAGAAGGCCGGTCTGGCGGAGCGCTTCTGATGGCGGTGACCGGCGCCCCGGCCACGCGCGAGGAGCTCGCCGAGGCGCTCAAGGAAGCCGCCGGCGCCGGCGAGCCGGTGCGCTTCACGGGCGGCGGCACCAAGCGCGGCTGGGGCGCCACGGGCCCCGATCGCGCGCTCGAGCTGCCGACGGCCGGCCTCGACCGCATCCTCGAGCACAACGCCGGCGACCTCACGGCGGTGCTCGAGGCGGGCGTTCCGCTCGCCCGTGCGCAGGAGGCGTTCGCCGAGGAGGGCCAGATGCTGGCGCTCGACCCGCCGGACGGAGGCGCCACGCTCGGGGGCATCGTCGCCAGCGGGGACTCAGGGCCGCTGCGCGGCCGCTACGGCGGCGTGCGCGACCTCATCGTCGGGATGCGCGTCGCGCTCTCGGACGGGACGCTCGCGAAGAGCGGCGGCAAGGTGATCAAGAACGTCGCGGGCTACGACCTCGCCAAGCTGTTCGCGGGCTCGCTGGGGACGCTCGGCGCGATCGTGGAGGTGTCGGTGCGCCTGCATCCGCTCCAGCCCGCCAGCGCCACGGCGCTCGGCAGCGTGGGCGACCCCGACGAGCTCGGTCGCGCGTTGATCGCGGTGTCCCGCGCGCCGCTCGAGCACAGCGGCTTCGACGTCTGCTGGGCCGACGGCGCCGGCTCGCTCCTGGTGCGGTTCGCGGGCGCGGCGCCGCGCCCGCAGGCGGAGCTGGCCGAACGGCTGCTGCGCGACGCCGGTCTCGAGACGGAGATCGAAGAGGAGGACGACGAGCTGTGGTCGGGGCAGCGGGCGCGCCAGCGCGGCGAGGGCCCCGAGGGCGCCGTCGTGCGCGTCTCCGCACTTCCGACGCACCTCCCCGCGCTGATCCGAGCCACCGAGGACGCCGGCGGCTCGCTCGTCGGGCGCGCCGTGCTGGGGCTCTCCTGGGTGTGGCTCCCGGAGCCGAGCGCCGAGCAGATCGAGTCGCTGCGCCGCGTCCTGCATCCATCGCCCTGTGTCGTCCTCGACCGGCCCGCCTCGCTCGACGTCGACCCGTGGGGGCCGGTTGACCCGGCGCTGGTCGCCCTGATGCGCAGGGTGAAGGAGCACTTCGACCCCGCCGGCATCTGCAGCCCCGGCGTGTTCGCGGGCGGCCTGTGAGCGGCTACGACGACACCCGCGCACCGCAGCTCGAGCTGATCGACGACTGCGTCCACTGCGGGTTCTGCCTGCCCACTTGCCCCACCTACACGCTCTGGGGGGAGGAGATGGACTCGCCGCGCGGGCGCATCGTGCTGATGAAGGAGGGCCACGAGGCGATCTCGCCGCCGCTCGTCGAGCACCTCGACCGCTGCCTTGGCTGCATGGCCTGCGTGACCGCCTGCCCCTCCGGCGTGCAGTACGACAAGCTGCTCGAGGACGCGCGCGCCCAGGTGGAGCGCAACTTCGAGCGCACGCCCGCCGAGCGAGCGCACCGGCGGCTCGTGTTCGAGCTTTTCACGCGGCCGGGTCGCCTGCGTGCCTCCGCGCCGGGACTGGCGCTCGCCCGCAAGCTCGGTATCGACGGGATTGTCAGGCGCCCGCGCGTCCGGAAGCGCGTGCCGAAGCTCGCCAGCCTGATGACGCTCGCGCCGGACACGCCGCTGCGGCGCTCGCTGCAGCGGCTGCCGGAGCGCTTCGAGGCGCGCGGCGAGCGGCGCGGGACGGTGGCGCTGCTACAGGGCTGCGTGCAGCGCGTCTTCTTCGGGCACGTGAACGAGGCAACGGCACGCGTCCTGGCGGCCGAGGGCTTCGAGGTGCACGCGCCCCGGCAGCCGCGCTGCTGTGGGGCTCTGCCGCTGCACGCCGGCGCCGACCCCGAGGCGCGCTCGCTCGCCAAGCGCACCATCGAGGAGCTCGAGGGGTACGACACGGTCATCGTGAACGCCGCCGGCTGCGGGTCCGCGATGAAGGACTACGGGCACGTGCTGCGCGATGAGCCCGATTGGGCCGAGCGCGCGCAGGCGTTCTCGGCGAAGGTGCGCGACGTGACCGAGTTCCTCGCCGAGGTCGAGCCGCGCGTCGAGCGCCGGCCCGTCGCGATGAGCATCGCGTACCACGACGCCTGCCATCTCGCCCATGCCCAGGCGATCCGCACGCAGCCCCGCGAACTGCTGAAGGGCATCCCCGGGCTGGAGCTCGTGGAGCCGGCCGAATGGGAGCTGTGCTGCGGCTCGGCGGGCATCTACAACCTCATCAAGCCCGAGCCGGCTGCCGAGCTCGGCGAGCGCAAGGCGCGCAACCTGCTCGACACGGGCGCGGAGGCCGTCGTCGCCGCCAACCCCGGCTGCGCCCTCCAGATCACCTCACACTCGGCCCGGCTCGGCCGCGCGCTGCCGGTGCTCCACCCGATGGAGCTCCTGGCCCGCTCGATCGACGGCGCGGGCTAGAGCAGCGCCTTCGCCAGCGCCCGGTAGTCGTCCAGCGGCGCCCGGCCCGTGACCCACCGGCTGCAGGCAGACGTGGTCAGCGCCGGCGTCCAGGTGCGCGCGGACCGCCTCGGCCACCTCCCCCGCCGACCCGTGTGGGACGACGGCGTCTATCAACCTGTCGCTGCCGCCACCCTCGAGTTCGCGCTCGTCGAAGCCGAGCCGGAGCAGGTTGCGCGTGTAGTTGCTCCGCTGGAGGTAGCGCGCGGCGAACTCGCGCCCCTTCTCGCGCGCGGTCTCGTCGTCGGGCTCGACCACGACCGTGACCTCCGGCGCCAGCAGGGGTCCGGGCCCGAGCCGCTCGCGGGCGCTCTTCGTGTGCTCGACCGGCGTGAAGTAGGGATGGGCCCCGAGCGACCGTTCAGCGGCCAGATCCAGCATCTTGGGCCCGAGCGCGGCGGCCAGGCGCTCGTCGGGGGGCACCGGAGGGTCGGCGGCGTCGAGCCCGTCGAAGAACTCGCGCATCTTGGTCAGCGGCTTCGTGTACTCCTGCGTGGCCTCGGGGTGCCCGATGCCGATGCCGAGCAGGAAGCGCCCGCCGAAGTCCCGCTGCAGCTCTGCGTGCCCCGCCGCGACACCGGCCGGCTCGTGCTGCCAGACGTTGAGGATGCCGGTTGCGACGACCATCGTGTTCGACTGCTCGAGGAACGGGCGCGTCTGCTCGAGGGACGGGCTGAGGCCGAGCCACAGAGCCCCGAAGCCGAGCTCCTCGATCTCCCTCACAGCGTCCGTGCCGGCGGTGCGGGGAATCCAGATGCCGATCCGTCCCAGTGATCGCATGGCGCGGGAGACTACCTTCACGCTCATGGCCTACGAACCGCGCCAGATCGCCTTCGCCGGACGTGAGGGACGGCTGAAGCACTACGGGATCGGCATCGCCGGAGCCGCCCGGCCGGAGCTCCTCGCCGCCACCCGGGACGCCGCCGCCGAGGTGGTGCCGGACGACGCCGTGGGCTTCACGATCGCCCACGACGCTGCGGGCGCCGGGCTCGGCCTCGTCTACTGGTGGGCGAACGACAACGAGATCCACATGCGCGCCTTCGCGTCCCCGCTCGACGAGCCGGGCGCGCTCGAGCCTGCCGACGGCACCGGCATGGCCTGCGTGTGGGAGCTCGAGGTGATCGACTTCGAGCGCCGCGCGTGGCTCGAGGACGTGCTCAAGGAGAACGACGTGGAGCGCTACCTCGGGCGAAGCCTGGACGACGTGGCGGTCTGAGTCAGCGACGTGGCGGGCTAGCCCATTGAGCTCGCTTCGCAGCCGCGTCGAGCGCGTGCTGTCGCGCACACGCGCGTCGCGCACGGGCCTCGTGGTGGGCGCCTGGCGCGACGGCGAGCCGATCGGCCTCTGGCAGCGCGGCGAGCTTCCCGCCGGCGCCGGCTCGATCTTCGAGATCGGCTCGATCACCAAGGTCTTCACTGCCACGCTGCTCGCCGACATGGCGCGCGACGGTCTCGTCGGCATCGACGACCGGGTCTCCCTGCATCTGCCTCCGGGCGTCGAGCTGCCCTCGAGGGGCCGTGAGATCACGCTGGCGGACCTCTCCTCGCACCGCTCCGGGCTTCCGGGGCTTCCGCGCGGCCTGCTCGTGCCGGCGCTCACCACGCGGCGCCGCAACCCGTACGCGGACTGGGACGCAGCGCGGCTCGAGGAGGCGATCCCGCGCACGCGCCCACGCCGGGCGCCCGAGCGCCGCGCGGGCTACTCCAACTACGGCGTCGGGCTGCTCGGATACCTGCTCGCCCTGCGCGCGGGGGCGAGCTACGAGGAGCTCGTGCAGCGGCGCATCTGCCGGCCGCTCGGCCTGCGCGACACCGGCACGGAGGTCGACGGGGGCCGCCTCGCCAGCGGGCACACATGGGGCGGGAGCTCGACGCCGCACTGGGACCTGGCCGCGCTCGCCGGCGCCGGCGGGCTGCGCTCCACCGCGACGGACCTGCTCGCCTTCCTGCGCCTCCACGCCGACCGCTCGGGGCGGCCGCTCGCCGTCGCCGCGCGCGAGACCCAGCGGCCGCGCGCCCGCTTCGGCGGCGCGCACGTCGGGCTCGGCTGGCTGCTGCTGCCGGCCCGCGGACGCCTGCCCGTCGAGCTGCTCGTCCACGAGGGCGGCACCGGTGGCTTTCGCGCGTTCGCCGGCCTGAGCCCTGAGCGGCGCGTCGCGGTCGTCGTCTTGGCCAATCAGGCACGGGGGGTCGGACGGCTCGGGCTGCGCCTGATCGGCGCCGCGGCCGCCCGCTAGCCTCGGCTGCCATGTCGACTCAGTACATCTTCACGATGTACAAGCTGTCCCGCGTCCACCCGCCCGACAAGCGGGTGCTCGAGGACATCTCGCTCAGCTTCCTGCCGGGAGCCAAGATCGGCGTGCTCGGCGCGAACGGATCGGGCAAGTCGACGCTGCTGCGGATCATGGCCGGCGTCGACACCGAGTTCCGCGGCGATGCGCAGCTCGCTCCCGGCGCGTCGGTCGGCCTGCTCGAGCAGGAGCCCCGGCTCGACCCCTCGAAGGACGTCCTGGGCAACGTCGAGGACGGGGTGCGCGAGCTGCGCGACATGCTGGATCACTTCAACGAGCTCGCCGCCAACTACTCCGACGAGACGGCCGCCGAGTTCGCCCGCCTCCAGGATGCGATCGACGCCGCCGACGCCTGGAACCTCGACACCACGCTCGAGATCGCCATGGACGCGCTGCGGCTGCCGCCGGGCGACGCCGACGTCGAGACGCTGAGCGGCGGCGAGCGTCGCCGCGTGGCGCTCTGCCGGCTGCTGCTGGCCGCGCCCGACCTGCTCCTCCTGGACGAGCCCACGAACCATCTCGACGCCGAGTCGGTGGCCTGGCTCGAGAAACACCTCGAGGACTACAAGGGCACCGTCGTGGCGGTGACCCACGACCGCTACTTCCTCGACAACGTGGCCGGCTGGATCCTCGAGCTCGACCGCGGCCGCGGCATCCCCTTCAAGGGCAACTACTCGTCCTGGCTCGAGCAGAAGCAGGAGCGGCTCGCCCACGAGGAGCGCAGGGAAACGGCCCGCCGGCGCACGATCGCGCGCGAGCTCGAGTGGGTGCGCGAGTCGCCCAGGGGCCGGCGCACGAAGGCGCGCGCCCGGCTCAACCGCTACGAGGCGCTGCTCGCCGAGGAGAAGAGCGTTCAGCTCGACCAGGTCCAGATCCACATCCCGGCCGGGCCGCGGCTCGGAAGCGTCGTCGTCGAGGCGGACGAGCTGCGCAAGGGCTTCGGCGACCGGCTCCTGATCGACGACCTCAGCTTCACCCTGCCGCCGGCGGGGATCGTCGGCGTGATCGGGCCGAACGGCGCCGGCAAGACGACGCTGTTCCGGATGATCGTCGGCGAGGAGGAGGCTGACGCGGGCGAGCTCAGGCTGGGCGAGTCCGTCGAGCTCGCCTACGTCGATCAGTCGCGCGACGCGCTCGACCCGGACAAGACCGTCTGGGAGGAGATCTCGGACGGCTACGACAACATCAAGGTGGGCGGGCGCGAGATGAACTCGCGCGCCTACTGCTCGGGCTTCAACTTCCGCGGCTCGGACCAGCAGCGCAAGGTCGGTGCGCTCTCGGGCGGCGAGCGCAACCGCGTACACCTCGCAAAGTTGCTGCGCCGCGGCGGCAACCTGCTGCTGCTCGACGAGCCGACCAACGACCTCGACGTCGACACGCTGCGGGCGCTCGAGGAGGCGCTGCTGTCGTTCGCCGGCTGCGCGGTGATCATCTCGCACGACCGCTGGTTCCTCGACCGCGTCGCGACTCACGTGCTCGCGTTCGAGGGCGACTCGCAGGTCGCCTGGTTCGAGGGCAACTTCGAGGCATACGAGGAGAACCGCCGGGCGCGGCTCGGCGCCGAGGCGGATCGGCCGCACCGGATCACGTACAAGAAGCTGACGCGCAGCTAGAGGTCTGAGTCCGGCCCGCTCCGGGCAAGAGTTCGACATGGCGACACGCCCCGAGGACATCGACGTACGCGGAGTACCTGCCGAGCGCCACGAGGAGGTCCTTACGAGCGAGGCGCTCGAGCTCGTGGGCCGCCTCCACGAGGAGCTCGACGACACGCGCCGGGCGCTGCTCGACGCGCGCCAGGAGCGCCAGGCGGAGCTCGACGCCGGCGGGACGCTCGACTTCGTCGGCGCACCCGAGGACTTCACCGTCGCGCCCGTGCCCGACGCGCTTCAGGACCGGCGCGTCGAGATCACCGGCCCCACGAGCCGCAAGATGGTGATCAACGCGCTCAACTCGGGCGCGCGCGGCTTCATGGCCGACTTCGAGGACGCCAACTCGCCGACCTGGCGCAACATGGTCGGCGGCCAGGTCAACCTCGCCGACGCCGTGCGCGGTCAGATGGAGCACGAGGAGCAGGGGAAGAGCTACCGGCTCGAGGAGGAGCACGCGGTACTGCTGGTGCGCCCGCGGGGGCTGCACCTGCCGGAGCGCCACCTGCGCGTGAACGGCGGCACGGTGGCGGGCGCGTTCATGGACTTCGGCCTCTACGTGCACCGCAACGCCCACGAGCTGCTCGAGCGCGGCAGCGGACCCTACTTCTACATCCCGAAGCTCGAGTCGCACCGCGAGGCGGCGCTCTGGCGCGACGCCTTCGTGATCGCCGAGCAGGCGCTCGGGCTGGACCGCGGGACGATCAAGGCGACCGTCCTGATCGAGACGATCCCGGCCGCCTTCTGCATGGACGCGATTCTCTACGAGCTGCGCGACCACGCCGCGGGCCTCAACGCGGGGCGCTGGGACTACATCTTCTCGATGATCAAGCGCTTCCGCTCGCGCCCCGACTTCGTGCTGCCGGACCGCTCGGCGGTGACGATGACGGTGCCGTTCATGCACGCCTACTCGCAGCTGGTCGTCAAGACCTGCCACGCCCGCGGCGCGCACGCGATGGGCGGCATGTCGGCCGTGATCCCGAGCCGCAGCGACGAGGAGGCGAACAGGAAGGCCTTCGAGGCCGTGCGCGCGGACAAGGAGCGCGAGGCCGGCGAGGGCTTCGACGGAACCTGGGTCGCCCATCCGGACTCCGTGCCGGTCGCGACCGAGGCCTTCGACGAGGTGCTCGGCGACAGGCCGAACCAGGTCGAGCGGCAGCGCGACGACGTCTCAGCGAGCGCCGCGGGCCTGCTGGCCGTCCCTGAGACGCCCGGCGAGATCACCGAGTCCGGGCTGCGCTCGAACGTGAACGTGGGGATCCAGTACATCTCGTCCTGGCTGCGCGGCAACGGCGCCGCCGCGATCTACGGGCTGATGGAGGATGCCGCGACGGCGGAGATCGCCCGCGGCCAGGTGTGGCAGTGGATCGAGCACGGCGCGACGCTGGACGACGGCCGGGCGATCACTCCGGAGCTGGTGCGCGAGCTCGAGACCTCGGAGCTCGAGAAGATCCGCCAGGAGATCGGCGACGACGAGTGGTTCGAGACGCAGGGCCGGCCGGGACTGTCGCGTGAGCTCTTCGAGTCGGTCGCGCTGAGCGGCGACGAGTTCGTGGAGTTCCTCACGCTGCCGGCCTACGAGCGGCTCGAGGACTAACGACCCGCCCGCCCCCGCATCCTTCGGGCCTGCCCTGAGTTTGGAGGGGCATGCTCAGCTACCTCCGCCGCCATCACCTCGGTCTGATCGCGCTCTTCTTCGCCCTGACCGGCACGTCCTGGACGGCGGGCTGGCCGGCGGCGACCTCGCCAACGGCAGCGTCGAGGGGGTCGACTTGCGCGACGGCAGCGTGGGCGACGCGGACGTCGGCGTGAACTCGATCTCCAACGACGAGCTGGCGGGAGGCTCGGTCCGCTCGGGCGAGGTGCTGAACGGCTCGCTGGGGGCCGCGGACCTGCAGGGCGGGCTGCTCGCCGGCGACGCGAGCGTGCGCTTCGACAACTTCCCCGTCGGTGCAGGCGTGACGGCCGGCCAGGACGTCGGCTGCCCCGCCGGCCAGCGCGCTCTGGGGGGCGGTGTGTCGTTCGGGAGCCTCGACGCAGATGACCGGGTCGTCTTCTCCGAGCCGCGCGTCGGCGCCGCTGCCCCGAACGCCCAGGGCGCGGTTGCGAACGGCTGGGGCGGCGCGATCCTCAACGGCGCAGGCGCCGAGCGGACGGCCAGCGTCTGGGTCGTCTGCGCGGCGCGATGATGCGCAGGCGCGCAGGTAGGATCGCGCCCGCATGCAGACGGGCTCGCGACTCGAGGTGCTCTGTGCGGGGATCATCGTGGCCGATGCGATCGCATCGCCAGTCGACGCCATACCGCCGCCGGGGCTGCTGACGCGCGTCGACTCCGTGCAGCCGGCAACCGGCGGCTGCGCGCTCTCGACCGCCACCGCCCTCGTGCGGTTGAGCACGCCGACCGCGCTGTGCGAGGCGATGGCACTGTGAGCGTGGCGCCGCGCCTGCGCCGGCTGTTCGCCGCCGACGGGCGCTGCTTCGACGTCGCGGTCGACCACGGTTTCTTCGGCGAGCCGCGCTTCCTCGCGGGCATCGAGGACCTGGCGGCGGCGCTCGACGTGCTGGTCGAGGCCGCCCCCGACGCGATCCAGCTATCGCCCGGCAGCGCGCCGCTCCTGCAGGAACGGCCGAGCCCGAAGCCCGCGCTGGTGCTGCGCACGGACGTCGCGAACGTGTACGGCCCCACGGTCGAGGCCGAGGCGGGTTACTTCTCGGAGCTCGTGCCGGAGGCGATCGAGCGGGCGCTGCGCCTGGACGCGGCGTGCGTGGTCGTCAACCTGCTCTGGATCGACGGGCGCGACGACCTCCACCGGGCGTGCGTGCGCAACGTCGGCGCGCTCAAGGCTCGCTGCGAGCCGGCTGGAATGCCGCTCATGGTCGAGCCGCTGGCCATGAAACCGGGCTCGGCCGGGTACGGGGTCAACGGCGACCCCGAGCGCATCCGCGCGCTTGTGCGCCAGGCCGTCGAGCTCGGCGCGGACGTGATCAAGGCGGACCCGACCGACGACCTCGGCGACTATCCGGGCGTGATCGAGGTGGCCGCCCCCGTCCCGCTGCTGGTCCGCGGCGGCGGGCGCGCCTCTGACGAGGAGGTGCTGCGCCGGACGCACGCCGTGCTGGAGGCGGGCGCCGCGGGGATCGTCTACGGCCGCAACGTGATCCAGCACGAGCGCCCGTCGGCGATGACACGGGCGCTCATGTCGGTCGTTCACGACGGCGTGGCCCCCGACGTGGCGCTCGCGACCCTCGGTGGCTGAGCGCGAGGTTGGCCTCGGCCTGATCGGCGGCGGCCTGATGGGCCGCGAGCTGGCCAGCACCGCGGCGCGCTGGGTACACCTCGACGACCTCGGTGTGCATCCGCGGCTCGTGCACGTCTGCGACTTGAACCCGGAGACGCTCGCCTGGTACGGGCGGCTGGCGGACGAGCCGCGCCTGAGCCCCGACTGGCGGGCGGTGCTCGAGGACCCCGCGGTCGAGGCTGTCTACATCGCCGTCCCGCACCACCTGCACGCCGAGCTGTACGTAGCCGCCCTCGATGCCGGCAAGCACCTGCTCGGCGAGAAGCCGTTCGGGATCGATCAAGCCGCCAATGAGACGATCATGGCCGCCGTCGCGGCTCACCCCGATCAGCTCGTCCGCTGCTCGTCCGAGATGCCGTTCTTCCCGGGCGGGCAGGAGGTGTGGCGCTGGATAGCGGCCGGTGGTTTCGGGCGCCCGATCGAGGTGCGCTCGCTGTTCCTGCACTCGAGCGACCTTGATCCCGGGAAGCCCATCAACTGGAAGCGCCGGGCCGAGACGAACGGCGCCTACGGCTGCCTCGGGGACCTCGGCATGCACGCACTGCACCTGCCGCTGAGGGCCGGCTGGGCGGCGCTCGATGTGCGCGCGCTGCTCGGCGACGTCTTCCCCGAGCGCCCGGACGGCCGCGGCGGGACGGTCCCGTGCGACACCCCGGACAATGCCGTGCTGCTGTGCCGGTCAGAGCATGGCGGCGAGGAGTTCGCCCTCCGGATCGAGACGAAGCGAATCGCCCCCGGCCACATGAACACCTGGACGATCGAGGTCGACGGGACCGAGGGCTCGATCGCGTTCACGACCAAGCGGCCGAAGACGCTGCGCACGATGCGCTACTCCCCCGGCGAGCAGCAACGCTGGGAGGAGACCGACCTCGGCTCCCAGTCCGCCTACCCGAGCATCACCGGCGGCATCTTCGAGTTCGGCTTCTCCGACGCCCTGCAGCAGATGTGGGCGGCGTTCCTCGACGAGCTGGCTCACGGCCGCGACGGTATGCGCCAGCCCTTCCACTGCGTGACGCCCGAGGAGGCGGCGTTCACCCACGACCTGTTCACGGCGGCGCTGCGAGCGGATGCGCAGCGGAGCGTGGAGCCAGTCGAACCGCGCTACGCGCTGGGCGCCGGGCCCTAAGCCGCTTCGCTCGGCCGCTCGGCCTCGCGCAGCTCGCGGAGGGCCCGCTTGCGCTCGTCGCGGCTCGTGCGGTCGAGGATCAGCACGCCGTTGAGGTGGTCCAGCTCGTGCTGGATCACGCGCGCCTCGAGGCCGGAGGCCTCGACGCTGCGCGGCTCGCCCTCCTCGTCCTGCGCCCGCACGCGGACGTGGACCGGGCGCTCGACGTCGACCGTCACGCCGGGGATCGACAGGCAGCCCTCGTCGCTTCCCTCGCGCTCCTCGCTCGCCCACTCGATCTCGGGGTTCGCGAGCGCGATCAGCGGGGCGTCGGGGCCCACGCGGTAGACGAGCAGCCGCTGCGAGATGCCGAGCTGCGGTGCGGCGAGGCCGACACCCAGAGCGTCGTTCATGATCCCCGCCATGCGACTCACCTGCCGGCGCAGGGAGTCGTCGAAGCGGTCGACAGGGGTGGCGCTGGACTTCAGGACGGGGTCGCCGAGCCGGCGGATGAACGACGTGGCGGCGACCCGCCTTGCCTCGAGCTCGGGGTCGAGCTCGGCCGCCTCCTGCTCGTCGTGCTGCACCTCCACCTCGAGGTCGTGATCCCGCTCTTCTGACATCGGCTTCGAGTCTAACGCGGTGAAGCGGAGCGGCTACTGCGGGTCGACGTCGACCGCGAACGCCGCGGGCGCATGCCCACGGTCGGCGGCCACGGCCTCCACCGCATCGCGCACCGCGGTGATCGCCTCTGCCCGGCGCGGCGTGCGTACGACGAGCTGGGCGCGGTGGCGCGCCTGGCGGCGGAAGAGCGGCGCGGGACCGAGCACGGGCACGCCGGCCGCGGCGATCCGCTCGCGCAGCGCCGTTGCCGCGGCCAGCTCCGGGCCCTCCTCGCCCGACGAGCAGACCACCCTGATCAGGTGACCGTGGGGCGGATAGGCGAGCGCCGCGCGGCGCTCGAGCTCGCCGGCTAGGAAGCCGTCCGCGTCGTGGGCCGCGGCGAGCGTGAGCGCGCGCGCCGACGGGTCGAGCGCCTGGACGATCACGCGGCCCCCCCGTGGGCCGCGACCGCTGCGGCCGGCCAGTTGCGCGACGAGCGCGAATGTGCGCTCCTCGGCGCGGAAGTCCGGGAAGCGCAGAGTGGAGTCGGCGTCGAGCACCACGCCCAGCGTCACGTCGGGGAAGTCGTGGCCCTTTGCGACCATCTGCGTGCCGACGAGCACGGCCGCCGGCGCCTCCTCGAAGCGGCGCAGGACGGCCTCCACCCCGTCGCTTGCCGCGCTGTCGGCGTCGAGCCGGAACACGGGCAGCGGCGCGACCAGCTCCTCGAGCTCGCGCTCGAGCTGCTCGGTTCCGGCGCCGTGGCGTGCGACCGACACCGAGTTGCAGTCCGGGCAGGCGCGCGGCACCCGCTCGCTGTGGCCACAGTGATGGCAGGCGACCTCCGCCGCCGCCCGGTGCAGGACGAGCGTGACATCGCAGTTGGGGCACTCCCAGACGCGCCCGCACTCTCGGCAGGAGAGGAAGTTCGACCAGCCGCGCCGGTTCAGCAGGACGATCGCCTTCTCGCCGCGGCGCCGGACCGCGTCGAGCGCCCGCCGCGTCTCCTCGTGCAGCGGCCCCGAGGCGCCCAGCATCTCGACCAGCTCGACCGGGGGCAGCCCGCGGCCGTCGACCCGGCGCGGCAGCTCGACGCGCTCGTACCGGTGCACGCTCTCCGGCCGCGGGGTCGCGCTCCCGGCTACGAGCAGCGCGCCCTCCGCCTCGGCCCGTCGCTCGGCGACCGTGCGCGCGTCGTAGCGTGGGTCGCCCTCCTGCTTGTAGGAACCGTCGTGCTCCTCATCGACGACGATGAGGCCGAGGTCGCCGAAGGGCGCGAAGACGGCGGAGCGCGGGCCGACGCACACGCGCGCCTCGCCGCGCCGCATGCGCCACCACTCGTCGTAGCGCTCGCGCTGCGAGAGCCGCGAGTGCATGACGGCTACGGCGTCGCCGAAGCGCTCGACGAAACGGCCGGCCGTCTGCGGTGTGAGCGCGATCTCGGGGACGAGCACGATCGCGGAACGGCCGCGCTCGAGCGCCGCGGCGACGGCGCGCAGGTAGACCTCGGTCTTGCCGCTGCCGGTGACGCCGTGCAGGAGCAGCGGCCGGCCGCTCCCGGGCCCCGCCCCGAGGCGAGCCGCGATCGCCGCCAGCGCGGCTGCCTGGTCGGCGGTCGGCCGGCTGGGGGTGGAGCGCGCCCCGACGCCGCGCATGCGCGGCCGTCGCGGCGGCTCGAGTGCGTTCTCGAGCCGTACCAGCCCGCGCCGCTCGAGGCTCCGCAACGTGGAGTGATCACAGCGGGCCCGCCGGCCGAGCTCGGCCGCGCCCAGCGAGCCGCCACGCAGCTGCTCCAGCGCAGCGCGCTGGCGCGTCCCGAGCCGCTCGGCGCCCCCGAGCGCGGCCTCGCCCACCGGCGTGAGCGCGGCGCGCAGCGAGCGCCGCGGGACGAGCGGCCGGGCCGCCCCGGTGCCCGTACCGGGCGGCAGCACGAGCGCGAGCCCGCGCGCGGGCGTGGAGACGTACTCGCGCGCCACCCACAGCCCGAGCGCCACCAGCGCCTGCGGGACGTCCGCCTCGAGCGCCGCCAGCGGCTCGGCGAGCCGCTCAGGCGGCAGCTCGCTCTCCTCCACCATGTCCACGACGACCCCGAGCAGGCGCCGGCGCCCGAACGGCACGACCAGCATGCTGCCGACCCCCACCCCCTCGAGCTCGCCGTCGAGCCGGTAGTCGAACGGGCCGCGCAGCGCGCGCGCAGGGGTGAGCGGCTCGACCTTGGCGATCACGCCGTCGAAGCTACGGTCCGGGCCGGACGGCGCAGCCGCGCCTCGAAACGGCGACGATGTCGGCGTGGCGATCGACTTCGAGGCGGAGGGGCTCCTCGACGGGCTCGACGACGGCCCCGCCCGCGACGCACGCCTCGAGCTGCTGCGCACGCTCGAGCGCGAGGGCTTCACGCTCGACGACCTGCGTCGCGCGGCCGGCGAGGACCGGCTCGCGCTGCTGCCTGTCGAGAGGGTGCTCGAGGCGGAGGGCCCCCGCCACACGCTGCGCGAGGTCGCCGCCGGGTCGGGGCTCGAGCTCGGCTTCCTCGAGGCGGCCAGGCGGGCGCTCGGCGACCCCGCGGTCGACCCCGACGCGCGCGTGCTCACCGACGAGGAGCTCGAGCTGGCGCGCCACGCCAAGACGCTGCTCGACGCCGGCCTCGACGAGGAGAGCTTCTTCGAGCTGATCCGCGTGATGAGCCACTCGCTCGACTCGATCGCCTCCGCGCTCGTGGCGACGCTCGGCCAGGCGCTGTTGCAGCCCGGCGACACCGAGCGCGATCTCGGCCTGCGCTACGCGGAGTCGCTGCGCATGCTCGCGCCACTCGCGGGCCCCGCCCTCGAGCTGATCCTCAACAGGCGCCTGCGCGAGCAGATCCGCGAGGCCGTGATCGGCCGCGCCGAGCTCGAGAGCGGGCGCCTGCCCGGCGCCCAGCGCGTCGTGGTGGCGTTCGTGGACATCGTCGGGTTCACCGAGCTCGGCGAGCATGTCCCCGCGGACGAGCTGGGCGCCGTGGTGCGCGACTTCGAGCGGCGCGTCGAGGCGGCCGTACGGCCGCCGGTGCGGCTCGTCAAGACGATCGGCGACGCGGCGATGCTCGTCGCGACCGAGCCGGACCCGCTGCTCGACGCAGTGCTCGGACTCGTCGACGGCTCCAGCGACGATCCGGACGGGCTGCTGCTGCGCGGCGGCGTCGCGGCGGGCGAGGCCCTCCAGCGCGCGGGCGACTGGTACGGCCGCCCCGTCAACCTCGCCAGCCGGCTGACCGGCTTCGCGCGCCGTGGCAGCGTCGTCGCGACCGGCGAGGTCCGTGAGGCCGCGCGCGGCGACTACCTGTGGTCGTTCGCCGGCAACCGCCGCTTCAAGGGAGTGGCGGGCGAGGTCGCCGTCTACCGCGTGCGGTCGAACGTGACCTCGAGCAGGTAGGCGACCATCACGTCCTTGTCGCCGAACCGCAGGTGGTAGGCGTCCGACTGCTCCTCGACTCGCTCGATGTGCCGCCTGCGGCCGGCGAACAGGTCGGAGAACTCGAAGAAGGACCAGTCCTGGCATCTCGTAGAGACTCGCCACGATCAGCTCGTAGCGCTCGTCCGGGACCCACGGCCACAGGTCGACGGCCGCGGCGCTCACGCGGTCAGCCACGCCGTTCCTGAACGCGTTGGCGAGCGCGTTGTCGACGGCCTCGGGGTCGATGTCGATCGCGTGCACATGGTCGGCTCCGTTGAGGGCGAGCTGAACCGCCAGGATGCCCGTCCCGCAGCCGACGTCGAGGCAGCGCTGGCGGTTGCCGAGCCCCTCGCGGAACAGGTGGCGCCAGATCAGGAAGCTCCCCTGGGTGGGAACGAAGACGCCGGCGTCGCAGGCGATCTCGGGGAGCGGCAGCGGAAACAGATCGCGCCCGTGGGCGTCCGGCCAGGCCACCGCCTCCTCCGGAGCGCGGCGCCCCTCGAGCGCCGCGCCGTTCGCGCCCGCGCGCGCATCGTCCGGACGCAGCTGGCCGCGCGGTACCCCCTCGAGTCGATCGCGGGCCGAGGCGATCAGCTCGGGGCCGACCCCGCAGCAGCCGCCCACGATCTGCGCGCCCTCCTCCCGCCACGCGAGCGCCATCGCCGCGTACTCCTCGCCGCTCACCAGCCGGTCGGAGGTCCAGCCGGCACTCGTGTAGTAGCCGAGGTTCGGGTACACGCCGAGCGGCATGTCCGTGAAGTCGCGCACGTAGGAGACCATCCCGGGCACGTGGTCCGGCGGGATGCAGTTGATGAGGAGCGCGCCCACGCCCATCTCCTCGAAGCGGCGCGCAGCGCGGCCGAAGAGATCGCCCTCGGGGCCGCCCCAATGCTGCCCGTACACGCCGCAGACGCCGTGGCGGCAGCGCCGAAACTGAGCCAGACGGGCACGCCGGTGGCCAGCAGCCCCTCGGCACGAGCGTCGCCTCGCTCAAGCGCGTCAGCATGACGCGGTCGAGCCGTGCCGCGTCGCACAGCTCGCGCGGCGCGCGACGGAGCAGCTCTGCGAGCGGTCCCTGTTCCCGCAGGCGCGCCAGTGCGCCCCGGACCCGCTCGTGCGCCTCCAACCGGGCCTGGGCGTCCTGCGCCGTCAGTGGAGGAGCGGCGCCCGCGGGCCGGCTGCGCGGATGTGGTCGAGCGCGCTCTGGCCGACGTGCGCCAGTCCCAGGGGCCGCCCGGCCTCGCCGAGCGCGCGCCACGCCTCAACCGAGCAGCCGTCCCCGAACAGGAGGAGGTAGCGGTCTTGCTCCTCGCGGACGACGGCGACGCGGGAGCGGCCGACCGTGCTGTCCGCGACCGAGCCGGCCGGCATGCCGCCGGGCAGGCGAGCGGCGCTGACGACGGCGGTCGCCCTCGGACCCACGATCGACAGCGCCTCGGCCTGCGGCAGCGAGTCGATCTCGACCTCGATCGCGGTCGTCGCGACCGCCCGCCGGATCACGGCCCTCCAGCGGTCGACCGCGCGCGCCGGACCCGCGAGCTGCGCGCGGCCGGGAGCTGGGCGGCAGCACCAGGTTCCCGCCACGCAGCGGACGGCGCCGAGAACGGGCACGCCGTCGGAGATCGCGGCGCCGAGCGCATGGTCCAGGAAGAGCTCGCGCCCGCGCAGCTCGATCTGGTCGAGATCGGTGCGCTCTACGAGCCCCGCGGCCTTCATGCACACCGCGATCTCGCTAGCGACGGAGCCGTAGTGGGCGATCACGTCGACTCCATCCCTCGTGACGTGGACCGCCTCGCTGCCAGTGGCGTGCATCGCGTGGTTCATGCTAGGTCCCGCGCCCGCGCCGATCACCTCTCGCGGGGTGTGACTTTCCCTCCCTTCGGAGAGGGCCGCAGCCCCTCCCCGGGTCGGATTCATGTGAAGACCGGCCTAGTATGTGCTCCATGGCCTCGCCAGCGCAGACCATCCCCGAGCGGCCCAGTGCGCGCGAGCGGATACTGGACACCGCGTACGACCTCTTTAGCCGGCACGGCATACGCGCGGTCGGCGTAGACAGGATCATCGAGTCGTCCGGAGTGGCGAAGATGAGCCTGTACCGCAACTTCGAATCGAAGGACGCTCTGGTGCTCGCCTTCCTGGAGCGGCGCGAGGAGCGCTGGACCAAGGAGTGGCTCGTGGCCGAGGCAACCGCGCGCGGCGACACGGGCACCGAGCGGATGCTGGCGATCTTCGACGTGTTCGGCGAATGGTTCGCCCGCGACGACTTCGAGGGCTGCGCGTTCGTGAACGTGCTGCTCGAGTTCGACGACGCGCTGAATCCGCTCCGGCTCGCCAGCGTCGAGCACCTCGCCAACATCCGCGGCTTCGTGAGCGAGTTCGCCGAGCAGGCCGGCGCCAGGGATCCCGACGCCCTGGCCCGCCAATGGCACATCCTCATGAAGGGCTCCATCGTCTCCGCCGGGGAAGGTGACCGCGAGGCGGCCACCCGAGCCCGCGCGCTCGGCGAGCTTCTGCTCGAGCACGAGGGTCTTCTCGGGTAACCGCCCCCACGGTCAGGCCCGACGCCGGGCGCTCACCCCCATCAAACCCCGAGCGCCTCGGACGCCATTCGCGTCCCCTCCAGCCTCGCCGAGATCTTCTGCATCGCAACATCTCGCGCGAAGTCCGGGGACCCGTGCTTGGGCTTCTCATCGCGGCTGAACGGCGAGAAGCCACAGTCGTCGGTGGCGCCGAGGTTCTCGGCGCCGATGTGCTCGGCGGCCTTGACGAGATCGTCCCGCACCTGCTCCGGCGTCTCGACCTCCGGAGTCAGCGGGTTGATCACGCCGATGAAGCACTTCTGCGAGACGCCGCCTGCGTCGTCGCGCCTGTACTCGCCGCAGAGCTTGTAGACCTTCTCCTTGTCCTCCTCGCTCGCGCACTGGATCAGGAAGTAGCCCGCGTTGAGGTTGAACATCTTCGTGAGGAGCTTCTCGTAGGGCACGTCCTTCGAGTGCACCGAGTCCATGTCCCCGCCGGGACACGTGTGGATGCCGATGTTCACGCGCTCGTCGGGCGTGAAGCGGTCGAGGACCTGGTTGTTGAGATCGATGAACTCCCCCAGCATGTCCTTGCCGGTCCAGGGGTTGCGCGCGTCGTTCTTGTTGGCGAGGCGGCCCTCGGTGAAGTCGACCGACACGCGCACCGCGCCGGCGTCGAAGCACTGACGGATGTCCTTCTCGACCTCGTCGCAAAGGTCCGAGAGGAACTGGTCGCGCGAATAGCCGTCGACCTCGCCCTCGAGCGGATAGAGCAGCATCAGCATCGACGGGGCGATCACCGCCTGCTTGACGTCGTGGCTCGCGATCTCCCGGTTCTTCCTCACGAACTCGGAGGCGAACGTCTTGTACCTGAACGGGCCGCCCGTGAGGCGCGGCAGCTGGCGGTGGTGGCCGTCGTCGAAGATTGCGAAGTACTGCCCGTCGCCGGCGAGGTTGTCGGCCAGGCCGGTCCCGGCCAGCGTGTCCGTGATCGGATAGGTGGCGAAGCTCGATTCCCGCTGCTCGCCGTCGGTGACGATCGGCTCGCCGGTCGCCTCGAGTCGCTTGATCGAGTCCTCGGCAGCGGCGTTCTGCTCCTCCTGCAGCTGCTCCCAGCCGATCTTGCCCTCGTCATAGGCGGCGTAGGCCTCCTGGAGCTTCATCGGTCGCGGCAACGACCCGACGAGCTCGGTGGGAATGGGCATCGTTTCTCCTCCTCCGTGGCCTGAGCGAGACAGACCGGTCTTTCCGGCACGCTACTCCGATGCGGCCCCAGGCGTCAAGCTCAGTACATGTCGGCTCCCGCGACGCTCGTCTCCGTGGCCCTGGTGCACTGGGTCGCCATGGCCTCGCCGGGCCCGAACGTGCTGCTCGTGGCCCAGACGGCGATGTCGCGCTCGCGCCGCGAGGCCCTCGCCGCCGCCGCAGGCGTCGCGACCGGCGCGTTTCTGCTGTCCGCTGCCGCCGCGGTCGGATTGGGCCTGCTTGTGGAGAGCGCTGCCTGGATCCGCCCGGCGCTACAGCTGGCCGGCGCGGCGTATCTGATCTACCTCGGTGTGCAGACCTGGCTCTCCGCGGACCGCCCCGCGGAGCCTCCGGGCTCCGCCCCGCCGGCCCCGCTCGGGCGCCACTTCCGCCGCGGCCTCTTCACGAACCTGAGCAACCCCAAGGCGCTCGTCTTCTTCGGCAGCGTGATCGCGCCGACCCTCGACGTCGGCAACGCAGGCTGGGTCGGGGTCGCGGCCGTCGGGGTGATCACCATCGACGCCCTCGTCTGGCACGCGCTGCTCGCGGTCGGCTTCGCGCGCCCGGCCGTTCAGCGCAGCTACCTCAGCGCGAAGCGGCTGATCGACCGGGTCGTGGGAGGACTGCTTGCCCTGATCGGGGTGCGGCTGGCGTGGACGGCGTGAGCGCGCCGCCTGGTCCAGCGGCCCGACTTTGTGTCGTCAGACGACCACAAGTCGGGCGAGCGGCGCCGAAACTGGATCCCTCAGGGCGGCCTAGGCCGTCGCAGCCACGTCGCGCTCGCCGAGGCCGGCGGCCTGGCGGAGCGCGTCTGCCTTGTCGGTCTTCTCCCAGGTGAAGTCGGCGTCCTCGCGGCCGAAGTGGCCGTAGGCGGCGGTCTTCTGGTAGATCGGCCGGTGCAGGTCGAGGTACTGGCGGAACGCGCCGGGGCGCAGGTCGAAGTGCTCGTTGATCAAACGCAGCAGGTCGCCGCAGCCGATCTTCTCCGTGCCGAAGGGCTCGACCATCACCGACACCGGGTGAGCGACCCCGATCGCGTACGCGACCTGCACCTCGCAGCGCTCCGCGAGCCCGGCCGCGACGATGTTCTTCGCCACGTAGCGGGCCGCGTAGGCGGCCGAGCGGTCCACCTTGGACGGATCCTTGCCCGAGAACGCCCCGCCGCCGTGGCGGGCCATGCCGCCGTAGGTGTCCACGATGATCTTGCGGCCCGTCAGGCCGGCGTCGCCGACCGGGCCGCCGATCACGAACTTGCCCGTCGGGTTGACGAGGAAGTTGTGGCCGCCGTCGTCGAGCAGCTTCTTCTCGTCGTACAGCTCGCCCGGCAGGATCGGGTGCACCACGTGCTCCCACAGGTCCGGCTTGATCAGCGTCTCCGAGTCGACACCGTCCTTGTGCTGGGTCGAGATCAGCACGCGCTCGATCTCGATCGGGCGGCCGTTCTCATAACGGACGCTGACCTGCGTCTTCCCGTCCGGCCCCAGATACGGCATCACGTCCGCGCGACGCACCTCCGCGAGCCTGTGCGCGAGCCGGTGCGCCAGCGAGATCGGCAGCGGCATCAGCTCCTTCGTCTCCCGCGTCGCGTAGCCGAACATCATCCCCTGGTCGCCCGCACCCGCAACATCGAGCGCATCGTCATCGGCGGGGTCGGTGCGCGCCTCGAACGCCCTGTCGACGCCCTGCGCGATGTCCGGCGACTGCTCGTCGATCGCGGAGATGACGGCACAGCTGTCCGCGTCGAACCCGTACCGGTTGCCCGTGTAGCCGATCTTGCGGATCGTCTCCCGCGCAATTCGCGGGATGTCCACATAGGTCTTCGTCGTGATCTCACCCGAGACCACCACGAGCCCGGTGTTGACGAGCGTCTCGCACGCCACACGTCCCGCCGGATCCTCGGCCATCACGGCGTCGAGGACGCCGTCGGAGATCTGGTCGGCGACCTTGTCGGGATGGCCCTCGGTGACCGACTCCGACGTGAACAGGAACTCGTTGTCTGAAAGCTGCTTGCTCGTCATCGGCCGGGAAGGGTACACACGGCTCCGTCTACTGCCAGAAGGTTCCCGCAGTGGGAAGGCGGACGCTGGGAATCGCGGCGGCGCTGCTCGCCTTGCTTGCAGTCGCGGTCGGCGGCGTCCTCGCTATCGAAAGCGACGACGAGGAGCCGCGCGACGTGGCGTCCGAAACCGGCACCGGCACCGCCGTGGAGACCGGGACGGCAGGCGAGACCTCTCCGACCGGAACCGAGAGCGAGACCCCGGCCGAGCCCGACCGGACGGAGGAGACCGAACTTGAGCGGGCGCCCGAGCCCGACCGGGCCCCCGACCCCGAGCCGGCGCCCGCCCCGGCGGCCGAACCGGCCCGCTACACCGCCTACTCCGCCGGCAGCGGCGACTGGCAGACCGTCGTCCCGTCGGGAGGCGGCTGGCAGCAGCCGGTCGAGGCCGGGCAGGGCTCCGCCCGCCTGCGGGTCACGGTCCGGGGCCCACGGGGCGCCGTCCTGCTCATCGATCACACGCCGAACGCCGCGGCCCGCTTCGGTAGCAACGAGATGAACGCCCCGGCGAAGTTGAGGACGGCCGACAGCCCGGCGGCGACACGCGGAGAGAGCGCCCGCGTGGCGATCGAGGTGGCCATCGCGTTGGCCGTGTCGTGGAAGCCGTTCGTGAAGTCGAAGGCCAGCGCCGTGACGATCACGACCACAAGGAGAAGGTCTGACTCCATGAACCCGCCAATACCTGGGCGAGCCCGTATCACGCTCGGGTAACAGAATCTTCACGGGTCGCGAGGCGCGGGCCTGCTGCGTGCCTGAACCTCTCCGACGAGCTCGGGCGTCAGCTCGTGCAGCGAGCCGAGCCGCTCGTCGGCACCGGCCAGCTCCTCGTCGCCGGGCGGATAGTGCGGGTTGGGGAGGGCGATCACGGCCATGCCGGCGGCGCGCGCCGCGCGGATGCCGTTCGAGGAGTCCTCGACCGCCACGCACGCCGCCGGATCCACCGCGAGCCGGCGCGCCGTCTCGAGGTACACGTCGGGGGCCGGCTTGCCGCGCGCCACCTCCTCCGACGACAGCGTGACGGCGAAGCGCCCCGCGAGCCCCGACAGCTCCAGGAACAGGTCGATGATCTCCCGGTTCGACGACGAGGCGAGCCCCAGCGGCCAGCGGGCGGCCAGCCGCTCGACCGCCTCGACGGCCCCGTCGATCAGCGGCAGTCGCTGACGGTAGATCTGCTCGAGGCGGGCGACCACCGCGTCCGAGATCTCGCTCGGCTCGAGGTCGACGCCGAGCTCGTCACGCAGGTAAGACGACCACTCGGGCGAGCTCATTCCCATCATGTCGTGCGGCGCCTCGTCATCCCAGCGCCCGCCGTGCTCGATCACGAGCTCGCGCTTGGCCTCGTTCCAGACCTGCTCGGAGTCGAGCAGCACGCCATCCAGGTCGAAGATGACGGCGGCGGTCAATAGGAGCGCCCGCTGCTCGTCTTGAAGTCGATCACGAGCGGCACGCCCTGCAGCCCGTAGCGGTCGCGCAGGCGGTTCTCGAGGAAGTAGGCGTAGTCGCGGGCCACGCGGCTGCGGTCGTTGACCTGCACGGCGAAGCGGGGCGGGCCGGTCTCGAACTGCGTCATGTAGTACATCCGCAGCCGCTTGCCGCGCACCGACGGCGGCTCGCGTGTCGACTGGAGGTCGCCCAGGAAGCGGTTCAGCTCGGGGGTCGGGATGCGGCGCTCGCCGGCGTCGGCCACGCGCAGCGCCTCGGCGACGAGCCGCTTCAGCCCGCGCCCGCTCTTCGCCGACACCGCCAGCACGGACGGACGCTGGCGGAGCTTGCGCGCCACGCGCGCCTTCGCGTCCTCCAGGTCGGTCTGCGTGACGTCCCACTTGTTCAGGGCGATCACCGTGGCGCACTTCGACTTCATCGCGAGCTCGGCCACGGCCAGGTCCTCCGAGGTGACTCCCTCGCTCGCGTCGCAGACGACGATCGCCACCTGGGCGCGCTCGGCGGCCTGCTCGGAGCGCAGCTGGGCGTAGTAGTCGACGGTGCCCGCGATCTTCGTGCGCCGGCGCAGCCCGGCGGTGTCGACGAGCGTCACCGGCCGGCCCTCGAACTCGATGCGGGTGTCGATCGCGTCGCGCGTCGTGCCCGCGACCGGCGTGACGATCACGCGCTCCTCCCCGAGCAGCCTGTTGACGAGCGACGACTTGCCGACGTTGGGCCGCCCGATGAGGGCGAGCCGGGTGGCCTCGTCGGCCTCCTCGCCGCCGCTCGGGAGGCGCGCGACCAGCGTGTCGAGCAGATCGCCCGTGCCGAGGCCCTGGGTGGCGGAGACGGCGATCGGGTCGCCGAGCCCGAGGCCGTAGAACTCCGCTGCAAGGCCCTCCTGGCGGGCGTCGTCCACCTTGTTGGCCGCCACGATCACCGGCACCGGCCCGCCGCGCAGCTCGCGCGCGAGCTCCTCGTCCCCGGGCCGCAGGCCCGCTCGCGCGTCGACCACGAGCAGCGCAAGGTCCGCCTCCTCGAGCGCGATCAGCGCCTGGCGGCGGATCTCCTCGGACATCTCGTGCTCGCCCGCGAGGTCGACGCCACCGGTGTCGATCAGCGTGAAGCCGAGCCCGTTCCAGTCCGCGTCGATCTCCTTGCGGTCGCGGGTGACGCCCGCCTGCTCGTGCACGACCGCGGCGCGCGTGCCGCTGAGCCGGTTGACGAGCGTCGACTTGCCGACGTTGGGGTAGCCGACGACCGCGACCGTCGGGCGCCTCACCGCGCCCGCTCCACGAGCTCGACGATCCGCTCCACCACGTCGTCGACGCTCAGGCCGGTCGTGTCGAGCTCGACGGCGCCCGGGGCGATCGCGAGCGGCGAGTGCTCGCGCGACGCGTCCTGCGCGTCGCGCAGGGCCTGGTCGCGCAGGACGGTCTCGACGTCGGTGCCGAGCTCCTCGGCGCGCCGGCGCGCGCGCTCCTCCGGCCCGGCTGTGAGAAAGACCTTGACCGCGGCGTCGGGCGCCACGACCGTCCCTATGTCGCGGCCCTCCGCCACCCAGTCGCCGCCGCGCAGCAGCTCGCGCTGCTTGTTGGCGAGAGCCGCGCGCACCGCCGCGTTCGTGGCCACCTTCGAGGCCGCCTCCGACACCTCGGGCGCTCGGATCGCCTCGGTCACGTCCTCGCCGTTCGCCAGCACGCGCTCGCCGAGCTCGATGTCGAGGCCCTGCGCCTGCTCCGACGCGGCGCCTCCGTGACGCAGCGTCAGGAGGCCCACCGTCCGGTACATGGCGCCCGAGTCCAGGTAGGTGAAGCCGAGCGCCCGCGCCGCGGCGCGGGCGACGGTGCTCTTGCCGGCGGCGGCGGGCCCGTCGATGGCGACGATCATCGCGGGCGAGACTACAGGCGGCTGCGCAGCCCGAGCTCGCGCGGCGCGGGCTCGAGATAGACCTGCGCCGAAGCCCATTTCGCGGACGCGGCGCGGACGTGGCGGCGCAGCAGGGCGAGCGGGACGGCCAGCGGGACGATCCCGTCGCGGTACTCCTCGATCGCCTGCTGAAGCTCGGCCCGGTCCGCCCTCGACAGCTCCTCCTTGACGTGCCCCGCCAGGTGCTCGAGCACGTCCTGATGGCGGCCCGGGGTGGCCTGCTCGGCGAGAGCGCGGGCGTGGAGCTCCTCGTAGCGCGCCCGCAGCTCCGCACGGTCGAGCTCGCCCGCGTTCGCGACGAGCCGGCCGAGCTCGAGCGCGAGCCCCGGAGCGTGCACGCGCACGAGCATCTTCTCCCGAGCGTGGAAGTCGACTAGCTCCCCCCGGCCCCAGTCCGAGGCGAGGAAGTCGCGCACGCGGGCATGTGCGAACACGCGCGCCACGAAGTGCTCGCGCAGCCGTGCGTCGCGCAGCCGGCCCTCCTCCTCGACCGGCAGCAGCGGGAGCCGATCCATGAGCGCGGCCGCGAACAGGCCGCGGCCTCCTCGCGCCGGCGCGCCGTTCTCGTCGTAGACCTTGACGCGCCCCATGCCGCACGAGGGCGAGCTCTTCTTCAGCACGTAGCCGTCGAGCTCGGCGGCCGCGATCCGCTCGGCCGCGCCCTGCGCCCAGGTCCGCATCCGCTCGGTCAGGTCCTCGCCGGACTCCGTGACGACCATGCGGACGTCGCCCCCGCGGCGCTCGAGGCGAAGCGTCGGCCGCGGCACCCCCAGGCCGATCTCAACCTCCGGGCAGAGCGGCACGAACTCGACGTGGCGCGCCAGCTCCTCCGTGAGAAAGGCGTCGCGCTTGTGCCCGCCGTCGTAGCGGACCTGCTCGCCGAGCAGGCAGGAGGAGATGCCGACGCGGACGGTTGTCATGCGGCTCGAAGGGTACGTCTGGACCGGGTCGGCCGGCGCCACCGGCCCGACTTGTGGTCGTCCTGCGACCTCAAGTCGGGAAGGTGCAGCCACGCGCTAGATGAGCGCCCGGATGTCCGCCTCGAAATCCGGGTAGGAGACGCCGGCCGCCTCCATGCCGACCACCTCGACGCCCTCGAGCGAGGCGAGGCCGGCCACGGCGCCGAGCATCGCGATGCGGTGATCGCCGCCCGAATGGATGACGCCGCCACGGAGCGGCGAGCCGTCGCCGCGCACGACGAAGCCGTCCGCGGTCGCCTCGATGTCCGCGCCTAGCCCGCGCAGGCCCTCGACCACTGCGCTGATGCGGTCGGACTCCTTCAGCCGCAGCTCCTCGGCGCCGCGCACGACGGTCTCACCCTCGGCGTGGGCGCCGAGCAAGGCGACGAGCGTCAGCTCGTCGATCGCGAGCGCGACCTCGTGCGGCTCGACGACCGTCCCCTCGAGCCGCGCCGAGGCGACGTCGAGCTCGCCCAGCGGCTCCGCGTCCGGCTGCGCCCCCGGCTCCTCGAGCTCGCCCACGATCACGGCGCCCATCCGCTGCGCGATCCGGAAGAAGCCGGTGCGCGTCCAGTTGAGGCCGACGTCGCGGATCACCACGCGCGAGCCGCCCACGAGCGTGGCGGCCGCGACGACGAAGGCGGCCGACGAGGGGTCGCCCGGCACGACGATCTCGTCGAGCTCGAGCTCGTCGACGCTCGACACGGTGAGCCGCGGGCCGTCCGCAGCGAACGGGACGCGCGCGCGGCGCAACAGCCGCTCGGTGTGGTCGCGGCTCGGCGCCGGCTCGATGACGGTCGTGGAGCCGGCCGCCACCATGCCGGCGATCAGCAGGCACGACTTGACCTGAGCACTCGCGACCGGCAGCTCGTACTCGATCCCGGTCAGCTCGGCGCCGCGCACCGTGAACGGCGGCAGCCGGCCGTCGCGCATCTCGATGTCCGCCCCCATCGCGCGCAGCGGCTCGGCGATGCGGTCGACGGGGCGGCGCCGGATCGACTCGTCGCCGTCGAGCGTCCAGCTGCGGCCGGGCTGCCCGGCGAGCCAACCGGGCAGGAGCCGCATGAGCGTGCCCGCGTTGCCGACGCCGATAAGGCCACCGGTCGCCTCGAGCGGAGCGTGCAGCCCGACCCCGCGCACCAGCATCCGCCGCTCAGCGTCCTCCTCGATGCCGGCCCCGAGCGAGCGGACCGCGTCGAGCGTCGACATCGTGTCCGCGGAGCCGAGGTAGTTGCTCACGCCCACCGGCTCGTCGCACATCGCGCCGAAGAGCGCCGCGCGGTGCGAGATCGACTTGTCGGCGGGCGGCGTGTAGCCGCCCCGCAGCGCGCCTGCAGGTTCGAAGCGAACGCCCGCGCTCACTCGCCGCCGACCGGGAATCCAAGCGCGTCGATCAGCTCGCGCGCGCGGGCGGCCTCGGCGTCGCCCGCGATCCAGAGCGTCATCGCGCCCGAGCGCATGTCGACCGCCGGCGCGAGCGCCAGGTCGACGATGTTGACGCCCGCCCTGCCGAGCTCGAGTGCCACCTGGGCGACGATACCGGGGCGGTTCGGGACGGTCAGGCGCAGCTCGTGGACCGCCTCGCCCTCGGCGCCGCTCTCGAGCAGCTCGCGCCGGTCCTCACGTGCGCGGTCGTTCCAGCTGGCGACCTCGCCGCTGTCGAGCAACCGCTCGACCTCCTCGAGACTGCCGCGGAAGGCGCGTATCTCCGCGGCGATCGCCAGCCGGTTGGAGCGGTAGATGTCGCTCCACATGGCCGTGTTGGCCCCGGCCACGCGGGTCATGTCGCGGAAGCTTGGCCCGACCTGGCGCAGCCCCTCGCCGTGGTCGGCAAGGCGCGCGGCGGCCTGCGAGGCGAGCACGTTGGCGAGCACGTGCGGGAGGTGGCTGAAGACGGCCACGAGCCGGTCGTGCGTGTCCGCGTCGAGCGCGACCGGCCGCGCTCCCACGTCGACGACGAAGCGGTGCAGGCGCTCGTAGAGGATCCCCTCGGAGTGCGCGAGCGGCGTGAGGTACCAGACGGCGCCTTGGAAGAGGTCCGCGCGCGCGTGCTCCACCCCGGCGGTCTCGGCGCCGGCGATCGGGTGGCCGCCCACGAAGCGCGCGTCGTCGACCTCCCGTAGGAGCGCGCCCTTGGTCGAGCCGACGTCAGTGACGAGCGTCTCCGGGCCGGCCGCCGCGAGCGCGGCGTGCACGAGTGCAGGCAGCGCCCCCACGGGTGCGCAGGCGAAGCACAGGTCTGCGCCCTCGAGCACCTCCTCGAGGCTGTCGGCGGCGCCGTCGAGCGCGCCCAGCTCCACGGCCCGTCCGAGCTTGGCCTGATCGCGGCCGAAACCCACCACCTCGGCTCCTTCGACGTGCTCGCGTGCCGCCAGGCCGATCGAGCCGCCGATCAGCCCCACGCCGAGGACTGCGATCCGCACCTAGACCTTTTCGAAGGTCTTGCCCGCCAGCTCCGCCGCCGCCTCGAGCTTGCGCAGGTACGCCTCGAAGTCATCCGCGAGCAGCGCCTGCGGGCCGTCGCAGACGGCCTCCTCGGGGCACGGGTGCACCTCGACGATCACGCCGTCCGCCCCCGCCGCGGCGGCCGCGAGCGACAGCGGCTCGACGAGCGAGCGCTTCCCGGCCGCGTGCGAGGGGTCGATCACGATCGGCAGGTGGGTGAGCTCGCGCAGCACTGGCACGGCCATCAGGTCGAGCGTGAAGCGGTAGCTCGGCTCGTAGGTACGGATGCCGCGCTCGCACAGGAGGACGTCGTTGTTGCCCTCCTTCAGCACGTACTCCGCCGCCATCAGGAGCTCCTCGAGCGTCGCCGAGAGGCCGCGCTTCAGCAGCACCGGCTTGCCCGACCTGCCGACCTCGGTCAGCAGCGTGTAGTTCTGCATGTTGCGCGCGCCGAGCTGGATCACGTCGGCGACCTCGGCGACGGCCTCGAGGTCGCGCACGTCCATCAGCTCGGTGACGATCGGGAGGCCCGTCTCCTCCTTGGCCTCCGCCAGCAGTCGCAGGCCGGCCTCGCCGAGCCCCTGGAACGAGTACGGCGAGGTGCGCGGCTTGTAGGCGCCGCCCCGCAGCATCTGCGCGCCGGCGTCCTTCACCGTCTGGGCGGCACTCAGCAGCACCTCGCGCGACTCGACGGTGCAGGGCCCGGCGATCGTCGCGAAGTGATCGCCGCCGATCCTGCGCCCGTCGACCTCGACCACGCTTCGGACGCTGCGCCGGTACTGGAGCGAGGCGAGCTTGTACGGCTTGAGGATCGGCACCAGGTGGTCGACGCCCGGCGCGCCCTCGAGCCCGAGGTTGGCGACGTGCTCGCGGTCCCCGATCGCGCCGATCACGGTGACCAGCTCGCCCTGCGAGATGTGAGCGTCGGCGCCTACCGATCTGACGCGTTTGACGACCGCGTCGATTTCCGACTGGGACGCCCCCTCTTTCATCACGATCATCATCTGTCCCTAAAGCCTCTCAGAAGTTCCTACGTTTCAGGTGGTACGGCGGATGCGGAGCGGCGTCCGGCCGGGGGCGACTGGTGCGCGGATGCGGCCGTTTCGGGGCCGCGGCCGGACGCCTAGCTAAATCGCCAATAGAGGTAGGAACACGAACGCTGCGCACTCGGCCGAGCCGACCGCTTGCGCAGGGCGCCACGCGCGGCGGCGCCGGGAGGCGCCGAGCTGTTGCGAGTCCGCGTGGCCAGATGAGACATGGTTGGAGCTAGTTGTAGCAGGCCCGCTCGAGCTGCAGTAGCCGCCATGTGACCACACACACGGCAACGGCCCAGATCGGCGTGACCACCAGCTCGACCACCGCCGCGATCGCCCAGTCGGCGACGAGCGTCTCGCCGAGCGCGATGAGCCCGCCCTGACTCAGCGCGCCCGCGACCAGATCCGTGACGAGCCAGAGCCCGCCGAGCAGGAGGAGCAGCGCCAGGGCGTGGCCGCGCGCCAGCGAGCGGCTGCGGCGAAACGACGCGCGCACGCCTGATCGCTCCAGCTCGAGCAGTGGGGCGGCAAGGACGTAGCGCGCGAAGAAGATCAGGCCCGGCACGATCAGGAGCACCAGGCCAAACGCAAGCCCGAGCGAGAACAGCACATCGACGACGATCAGGCCGCCGTAGGGAAGCGCTCGCACAAGCGTGCGCAGAGGGGTGCGGGAATGGCCCTCCATCGACTCGCTCACGGCGCTCATCACAACGCCCGCGTAGAACACCTCGCCGAGCGACGAGGACGCGACCTGGACCACGATCCCGGCCACGAGCCCGGGGAGCTTGTGCAGCTCGAGGTCCTCGGTCTCCAGCTCGAAGGCGTGCTCGCCGAGCACCTCGATCAGGCCGAGCGGCACGAACATGAGAAGCGCCACCGGCAGCAGGAAGCGCGCCTGCTCGACGTACACCTTGCCGATGCGCCGGAGGGTCTCGAAGGGTGCGAGGCCCGGGCGCCCGGCGGCCACGTTCTAGAGCAGCTCGTCGAGGGCCGTGAGGAAGCGGTTGTTCTCCGCGCGCGTGCCGTACGTCACCCGCATGCGCCCCTCCTCCCCGAGCGCCCCGCCTGCGCGCACGATCACGCCCCGCTCGGCCAGGCCGTTGACGATCTGGTCCTCGTCGCGGTCGCCGAGCGAGACCCAGGAGAAGTTCGCCTGGCTCTCGGTCGTGTCGAGCCCGCGCTCGGCGAGGCCCGACTCGACGTAGACCCGCGCCATCACGGTTTGCTCGATGCGCCGCTCGAGCTCGTCCACGTGCCCGAGCGCCTCGGTCGCGGCGAGCTGGGCGAGCGCGTTCACGGAGAACGGCTGGCGCACCCGGTCGACCGCGTTGCGGAAGCGCTCGTCGCCCAGTGAGTAGCCGACGCGCAGCCCACAGAGCCCGTAGACCTTCGAGAAGGTCCGCAGGATCACGAGGTTCGGATGACGCTCGAGCAGGTCGAGCGACTCATCCGGGTCCTGGAGGGTGTTGAACTCGACGTAGGCCTCGTCCAGGATCACGGCGACGTGACGCGGCAGCTCGCCCACGAACGAGTCGATCACGCCCGGAGCCAGCGCGGTCGCGGACGGGTTGTTCGGGTTGCAGACGATCACGATGCGGGTGGCCACGGTCACCTCGCGTGCCATCGCCTCGAGGTCGTGCTCGCCCGCCTCGTTCAGCGGCACGGTGATCGCGCGGGCGCCCGACATGGCGGACATGTGCGGGTAGATCGAGAAGGAGGGCCAGGCGTAGACGATCTCCGTCCCGGGCTCGAGCATCGCCTCGGAGGCGGCCAGCAGCAGCTCGCAGGAGCCGTTCCCGATCGCGATGCGGCCCGCCGCGACGCCGGTGCGCTCGGAGATCCGCAGGCGCAGCGCGGACTTGGCCGGGTCCGGATAGCGGTTCAGGTTGCGCAGGCCGCTCTCGATGGCCTCGAGCACCTGCGGGTGGGGCGCGAAGGGCGTCTCGTTCGACGCAAGCTTCACCAGCTCGCCGTCGAACTTGTAGGTCGAGGCAGCCGGGTAGACCGGGATGTCGGTGATGCGTGCGTTGAACTCGATGCCCGGGCTCACTGGGCGCCCTCCAGGTCGCGGCGCAGGGACACCGCCTCGCGCAGGTAGACGTGGCGGGGCTCCGTCTCTGGGTCCGCGTAGCAGTGAAGCAGGAGCCGGATCACACGCGGGAGCGACCCCGGCACGTCGATCTCGCGGGCGCACAGGAGCGGCACCGAGCTGAGCCCGAGCCGGCGCGCGGCCACGGCCGGGAACTCGGCGTCGAGGTCGTCCGTGCAGGTGAAGATGCAGCTCACCATGTCCTCGATCCTGAGGGCGTTCCGCTCCATCACCTCGTGGACGAGCTCCTCGGTGGCGGACAGGATGGCGTCGGCGTCGTTGTCCGGCACCGTCACGGCCCCTCTGAGTGCCCTCAGCCTCATGCGGCGGGTGATTCTGGCAGGCGGCTAGCGCGGCGCCCTTCGCGATGCCCGAGCGGCGCGTGATTCCGTGGCCCGCCGCAGGCGCCCCACCTCCGCCGCGGTGAGCCGCCGGCTGCGCCCCGGCTCGAGCCCGCGCAGGCCGAGCGGCCCGAACGCGACCCGCTGGAGCTCGAGCACGCGGTGGCCGACGGCCTCGATCATGCGCCGCACCTGGCGCTTACGGCCCTCGCGGAGGCCGATCTCGAGCAGCCCGGCGCGTGGCTGGCGGACGCGCGCCGGAGCCGTCATGCCGTCGTCGAGCTCGACGCCCCGGCGGAGCGCCTCCAGGGCGTGCGGCGCCAGGCGCGCCGGCTGGATGCGAGCCCGGTAGACCTTCTCGACGCCGTAGCGCGGATGGGTGAGGCGCTCGGCCAGCTCACCGTCGTTCGTCAGCAGGATCAGGCCGGTCGTGTCGGCGTCGAGGCGGCCGACCGGGTACAGGCGCCGCGAGGAGCGAACCAGCTCGACGACCGTCGGCCGGCCATGCGTGTCGTGCGCCGTCGAGACGACGCCGGCCGGCTTGTTGAGCGCGTGCACCTCGTGCGGCTCGGGCCGCACCTCTCGTCCGTCGACCGCGACGCTGCTCGTCTCGTCGACGTCGCGCGCCGGGTCGCGCACGAGCTCCCCTCCGACCGTCACCCGGCCCGCAGCGATCAGGCCCTCGGCGGCGCGCCGCGAGGCGACTCCGGCGTGAGCGAGGTACTTGGCCAGTCGCACGCGCAGAGCGTACGAGGTGCGTCAGGCCGCCCCGCTGGCCTCCGCCGCGCCCGGGCCGAGGCCGTCGCCGCCGCGCACCTTCGAGCGGTACATCGATGCGTCGGCGAGGCTGAGCGCCTCGTCGGCGCTGCGGACGCGGGCGGTCAGCTCCCCGACGCCGACGCTGATCGTGACCGGGCCGGCGAGCGTCCGCACCTCGGTGCGCACGCCGGCGGCGAGGTCCTCGCCGACGCTCGCGGCGTCGCCGGCGGTCGCGTGGGGCAGCAGCACGGCGAACTCGTCGCCGCCGAAGCGCGCGATGACGTCGCTCTGGCGCAGGCGGCCCCGGAGCACGCCGGCCACCGCGATCAGGACGGCGTCGCCGGCGCGATGGCCGCCGCCGTCGTTGATCGCCTTCAGCTCGTCCACGTCGATCAGGAGGATCGCGCCCTCCATTCCGTAGCGGCGCGAGTGCGAGACGTGGCGCTCGAGCTCCTCCTCGAAGCGGCGCCGGTTGAAGAGCCCGGTGAGGCCGTCGTGGTCGGCGAGATGGCGCAGCCGCTGCTCCATCTGCCGCCGCTCGGTCACGTCGGTGACCTGCCAGAGCAGGTAGGTGGGGCCGTCGGTCTCGTAGCGCACGGTCGTAGCCTGAACCTCTACCCACACGGTCGAGCCGTCCGCCCGCAGCCAGCGCCGCTCGGCGTGGGCCCCCGAGTCGCCGTCCCGGAACCGGTAGAGCGCGTGCTCGTCGAGCGGGCGGTCGTCCGGGTGGGTGATCTCCGCGAGCGTCGTCGCGAGCATCTCCTCCTCGGTCCTGTCCGCGATCCGGCAGAGGGCTGCGTTCACCCGCAGGAAGCGGCCATCGAGCGCCGCGAGCGCCATGCCCGTACCGGCGGTCTGGAAGACCGCCCGGAAGATTTCTGGGTCGTCGAATTGCCGCACCGAAGTACCCCGTCCAACGAATGTCGGCACGGGCGGGGCAAGTGTTGAGGCCACGGCGTAGGGTGCGAGCACATGGCGCCGGACGTTCTGATTCACGGGGACACCCATCGCTCGGCCGCTCTGCGGCACGAGCTGCCACTCGGGATCGTGGACCCGTTCGACTACTTCGAGGTGGCTGGCCGCCGCGTAGTCGTGATCTCCTCACTGGAGGCTGCGCGGGTGAAGGCGGCCGCCGCGGGCGTCGAGGTCCTCGATCCGTACTCGCTCGGGCTCGACGACTTGATCGCCGCCGGGATGCGCTGGCACGAGATCGACGTCGAGCTGTGCGCGCGCGCCGCCGCGCGGCTCGAGGCGCGCCGGCTCGTCGTCCCGGCAGAGCTGCCGGTGGCCGTGGCGGACCGCCTGCGAGCCGACGGCGTCGAGGTCGTGCCCGACGCCCTCGAGTTCACACGCCGGCGGCGTTCCAAGACGCCGGCGGAGATCGAGGGCGTCCGCCGCGCGCAGGCCGCCGCCGACGCCGGCATGGCCGCCGCCGCCGCGCTGCTCCGAACGGCGAGCGCACGCAACGGCGCGCTCGCCAGCGACGGCGAGCCGCTCACCGCCGAGGCGGTCCGTGCGCGCATCCGCGACGTCTGCGCCGAGCTGGGCGCCCCGGCGCCGGAGGACATCATCGTGGCCGCCGGGCCGGCGGGCGCCTCGGGACACGAGCAGGGCCGGGGTCCGCTACCCGCCGGAGTGCCGGTGATCATCGACCTCTGGCCGCGGGACGAGCGCTCCGGCTGCTGGGCGGACATGACGCGCACGTTCGTGGCGGGCGGCGAGCCCGCCCGAGACGTCGCCGCCTGGCACGCGCTCGCCCTCGAGGCGCTCGAGCGGGTCCGCATGCGGGCGCGCCCGGGGGTCAGCGGGCGTGAGCTGTTCGACGTGGCCTGCGATGTCTTCGAGGCCGCCGGCGAGCCGACTCAGCGCACCAAGCCCGAGGGCGAGCCCCTCAGTGACGGGTTCTTTCACTCGCTCGGTCACGGGGTCGGGCTCGAGGTGCACGAGGAGCCGGCGCTGGGCCGTACGGGCGCCGATCCGCTCGTGCCCGGGGACGTCGTGGCGGTCGAACCGGGCTGCTACCGGAGCGGCTACGGCGGCGTGCGGCTCGAGGACCTCCTGCTCGTCACGGAGGACGGCTGCGAGCGCCTCACCGAGTTCAGCTACGAGCTGAGTCCGTAAGCACGAGCGCGCCGCCGCGCCGCACCATCACGGTGTGCTCCTCGTGTGTCGATGGCGCGCCGTCGAGCGAGCGAATCGTCCAGCCGTCCGAGGCTGCCGCGAAGCGTGGGCTGCCGGCGGTGATCATCGGCTCGATCGTGAAGACGAGGCCCTCGGTGAGCTCGAGCGACGCCTCCTCGAACGGCGCCGGCCAGTTGAAGACGGTCGGCGGCTCGTGCATCTCGCGGCCGATGCCGTGGCCGGTGAGCTCGCGGGCGACCTTGAAGCCGTCGGCCTCGGCCGACGCCTCGACCGCGGCGCCGACGTCGCGCAGGGTCGCGCCGGGCTGCGCCGCCCGGATTCCGGCGGCGAGCGCCCTGCGGCCGGACGAGATCAGACGGCCCGCGGCCGCGCTCGGCGAGCCGATCGCGACCGTGGTGGCGGCATCCGCATGGAAGCCGTCGAGCTCGGCCGCGACGTCGATCGTCAGCAGCTGCCCCGCGCGCAGCGTGCGTGAGCCGGGGATGCCGTGCACGATCTCGTCGTCGACGCTCAGGCAGATGCTGCCGGGGTAGCCGTAGGTCAGGATCGGACCGGAGCGGGCGCCGTGACGCTCGAACACGGCCTCGGCGATCGCGTCGAGCCCGGCTGTCGTGACCCCCGGAAGCGCAGCCTGGCGCACGGCGGCGATCGTCTCCGCGACGACGCGCCCGACACGCTTGAGGCCGTCCAGCTGCTCGGGTGTGTCGACGGACATCTCTCGAGGCTACTCAGTCACACTCAGGGCGTGGACCTCGCTCTCCTCGACGAGCAGCTCGCCGCCGGCGGCGAGCCCCGCTTCCGCTCCCGCCAGGTGTGGGAATGGATCGCGCGCGGCGCCGGCTCATACGAGGAGATGACCAACCTGCCCGCGGAGCTGCGCACGCGCCTCGCCGAGGCGGTGCCCTTCTCGTCCTTGAAGCTCGTGCGCTCCGCGCTCGCCCGCGACGGCACCGAGAAGGCGCTCTTCGAGACCCGCGACGGCCGCCCGCTCGAGGCGGTGCTGATGCGCTACCGCGACGGGCGCCGCTCGCTCTGCCTGTCGAGCCAGTCGGGCTGTCCGCTCACCTGCACGTTCTGCGCGACCGGCGCCATGAAGTTCGGGCGCAACCTCACCACCTCCGAGATCCTCGACCAGGCGCTCCACTTCCGGCGTGAAGAGCCGGTCAACCATGCGGTCTTCATGGGCATGGGCGAGCCGCTCATGAACCTCGACAACGTGCTGCCCGCGTGCGAGCGACTGCCCGAGGTCGGCATCGCGCATTCGAACACCGGCATCTCGACGGTCGGCTGGATCCCCGGAATCGAGCGGATGGCCGCCGAGGGGCCGCCGGTGCGACTCGCGCTGTCGCTGCACGCCCCCGAGGAGGCGCTGCGCTCCGAGCTGATGCCGGTCAACGAGCGCTATCCGCTGCGCGACGTGCTCGACGCCTGCCTGCGCTGGCACGAGCGCCGCCGGCGCCAGGTGTTCGTCGAGTACCTGATGCTGGATGGGGTCAACGACCGCTACGAGCAGGCCGTGCAGCTGGCCGCCCTGCTCGAACCGCGCCACGCATTCAAGGTCAACCTGATCCCGATGAATCCAATCGGTCCGGCGCGGACCGACCCGCGCCCTCCCGCAGGGGACCCGACCGATGCGCCCTACCGGGGCTCAGGCCGTGACGCGATCGCGGCGTTTCGCGCCGCCCTCGAGCAGCGCGGCGTCCGCACCACCGTCCGCCTCACGCGCGGCCGCGACATCGACGCCGCCTGCGGGCAGCTCGCCGCGCGCCAGGGTTGAGCGCGGCTGCCAGGGCCAGCGGCCCTCCGCCGCGAGCCAAGAACCACCGGTGATCGCGACGAGGCCCGCCGCTGTGGTGACCGTGAAGCTCTCCGAGAGCAGCGTGACCCCGTAGAGCACGCTGAAGCCGGGTGCGATGTAGCCGACGAGCGAGGCGCGCGCCGGCCCGTCGCTCGACACCAGGGAGTAGAAGATGACGAAAGCCGCCCCGGTGCAGAGCACCCCGAGCACGATCAGCGACGCACTTGCCTTGAAGCCGGGGAACTGCGCCGGCAGGCTGAGCAGCGCAGCGGGTGCGGTCAGCAGGGCGGCGACAGTCGCCGTGGCGCCCACCATCGCGACGGGCTGCACGTCGTGCACCTGGCGCTTGACCACCCAGCCGCCGATGCCGTAGCCGAGGCTCGCGGCGACGACCATGAGGCCGCCCGCCAGCGCCGCTCCGCCGCCGCCGGAGTCGAGGCCGAGCAACAGGGCGACGCCCCCGATGCCGATCGCCACGCCGCTCAGGCTGATGCCGGAGGCCCGCTCCTGGCCCTCCTGGGCGAAGGCAAGAAGAAATGTGAAGATCGGTGCGGTGGCCACCAGGATGCCGGTGAGCGAGGAGGAGATGTGCTGCTCACCGGCGGCGATGAGGAGCAGCGGGCCGCCCATCTGCACCACCGCCAGCAACAGGATCGGCGCGACGTTCGCGCGAAGGCCGCCAAGCGCGCCGCGGGACGCTGCCAGGGGCAGCAGCACGAGCGCGGCGAGAGCCGTGCGCACGCTGACGATCACCGCCGGGCTGAGGTCGTCCTCGAGCGCCAGCTTGATGAACAGGTAGGAGGAGCCCCAGAGCGCCGAGAGCGTGAGCAACAGCGTCCAGGAGCGGCGTGACACCGCACGAGCATGGCAGACCCTTGCCATCAATCAATGAGGACCTCCAGGGGTCAGCCATAAGCTGGGCTAATGCCCCCGCGACCGTGGTGCGCTCGCGGCCGGCTAGCCCGGCGCGCTCTGGGCGCGCTGCTCGCCGGCGCGCGTGAGCCGCTCGCGCAGCTCGCCCTCGTCCTCGGGGCTCGGGTCGAAGGCGGCCGGGTCGGGCAGCGCGTCGAGCCCCGAGAGCCCGAACAGCTTCTCGAAGAGGTCCGTCGTGCGGTACAGCACCGCCCCGAAGCGCGAGCGACCCGACTCCTCGATCAGCCCTCGCTCGAGGAGGGTGCCGACGGCGGACTCGGAGGCGACGCCGCGGATGCGGGCGATCTCCGGGCGCGAGACCGGCTGCAGATAGGCCACGATCGCGAGGCACTCGGCCTGCGCCTGGGTGAGCGGCGGAGTACGCGGCTTCGCGAGCAGCCGCCGGGCCGCGCGCTCGGCGACCGGATCCGTGGCGAGCGTGAAGCCGCCCGCCACCTCGCGCAGGACGACTCCGCGGAAGCCCTCGGCGTAGTGCTCGCGCAGCCGCGCAAGCGCCTCGACCACCTCACCCTCGGAGGTCTCGCAGGCGTCGGCGAGTCGCTCGACGGAGACCGGCTCCGAGGACAGGAACAGCAGCGCCTCGACCGTGCGTGCGAGGTCCTGGAGGCCGCCGCGATCGTTCATGGGCGCGCCGTCACCGTGATCGGGCCGAACGGAACCTCCTGCTCCCAGCTCACCTCGCCCGCCTTGTAGAGCTCGAGCAGCGCGAACAGCGTGACCGCCTCGGTCAGCCGGTCCGCGCCCTCGACCGCCTCGTCGAACGAGAAGCGCGCCCGCGAGGAGAGCAGGTCGCGCAGATGGGCCAGCCGCTGCTCGACCGACACCGCCGGCCGGCGCACGTGCCGCAGGTCGAGCGGCGGCGGCACCCGCAGGAGCTCCCCGATCGCCTCGGCGAGCCGGCGCGGCTCGTACGCCGCCTCCGCCACCTCGATCGAGACGCGCCGCAGCGCGGGGGGCAGCGGCGCCTCGCGGTAGCGATAGCCGTGCTCGGCAGAGAGCCGGTCGCGCAGGTGCTCCGCCGCGCCGCGGTAGCGGTGGTACTCGAGCATGCGCGCGAGCAGCTCCTCGGCGGCCTCCTGCGGCTCGAGGTCGATGCCATCCTCGTCCTCGGCCGGGAGCATCAGCCGCGACTTGAGCTCGAGCAGCGCCGCGATCAGCACCAGGAACTCGGTGGCGGCCTCGAGATCGAGCTCTCCCGAGCGCTCGAGGTGCTCGACGTAGGCGAGCACCACCTCCGCGAGGTCGACCTCGAGCAGGTCGACCTCCTCCCTCAGGACCAGGGTGAGCAGCAGGTCGAAGGGCCCGTGGAAGACCTCGAGATCGAGGTCGAGCGCGGCGATTGACATCGCCGGGGAGACTAGACGCGCAGCCCGACGTCAGCCGTGAGCAGCGTCCAGAGGACGGCGGCCATCAGAAGGATGAGGAGCGGCCGGACGAGTGGGCGCTCGATTGCCTTCATGCGCTTGTGATCGGCGCCACAAGCGCCCGCCTTTAACGCTTTGGGCCGATCCCCATCACGTGGCGCACCTCGGCCATCGTGCCGGTGGCTATCTCCCTCGCGCGCTCGGCTCCCATGGTCAGCGTCGCCTCGAGCCCCGCCTCGTCCGGGCGGAGCGCCTGATAGCGCTCGCGCACCGGCGCAAGCAGCTCGACGAGTCCCTCGCCCACCGCCTGCTTGAAGGCGCCGTAGCCCTGCCCCTCGAACTCGCGCTCGATCTCCTCGGTCGCGACCCCCCGCGCCGCCGCGAGCATGTCGATCAGGTTCGTGATGCCGGCCTTGTCGGGCGCGCGTACGACGGCGCTGCCCGAGTCGGTCTGAGCGCGCTTGATCTTGCGCATGATCGCGTCGGGCTCGTCGTCGATGTAGACGAGGCCGGCCTCGCTGCTGGAGCTCGTCGACATCTTCGCCTCGGGCTCCTGGAGGTCCATGATGCGCGCGCCGACCTCGGGGATCACGTGCTCGGGCTCGACGAGCACCTCGCCGTAGGTCGTGTTGAAGCGACGGGCGATCTCGCGGGCAAGCTCGACGTGCTGGCGCTGGTCGTCGCCCACCGGCACCTCATCGGTCTTGTAGAGCAGGATGTCCGCCGCCTGCAGGACCGGATAGAGGAACAGGCTCGTGCGCACGAGCTTCTGCTCGCGGGCGGACTTGTCCTTGAACTGGTGCATCCGCTGGAGGTCGCCGTAGGGCGTGACCGAGGCCAGCAGCCAGCAGAGCTCTGAGTGCTCCTTCACGTCTGACTGGCGGAACAGGATGCAGCGCTCCGGATCGATCCCCGAGGCGATCATCATCGCGGTGGTGTCGAGCACGTAGCCGGGCAGCCGAGCGGGGTCGTAGGCGATGCTCGTCGCGTGCAGGTCGACGATGCAGTAGATCGCCGGCGTGCCGCGCTCCTGGCCCTCCAGGTAGCCGCGAACGGCGCCGATGTAGTTGCCGGCGTGCTTGCGCCCGGTCGGCTGGATGCCCGAGAAGATGCGCACGGGCGGGCCAGTTTAGGCACCCAGCCGGGTTCACATAAGAGCACCATGAGAGGCCCTCCCACATGCCCTACTCTCGGGATGGACCGCATGAAGAGCTCAGACGACTCGCAGAACCGTTCGGTTAACCGGCCGCGAGCCCTCGGGAAGCCCGCATTGGAGGTCGTGTCCGCCGATGGCAGCCTCGGAGGCATGCCTGTTCCCCCCAAGCCCAGCCCCGAGGTCACCCGCCTGATCGAGCGGCTCAGGAAGCTCGTGGCCGAGCGCCGCCGGCTCGAGGCCCGCCGGGCCAGCCGCGAGCTCGTCGAGCGGCGCCGCCGGGAGATCGAGCGCCTGCAGCGGCGGCTCGCCGCGATGGTCAAGCGCGAGCTGCCGACCTAGCGGCGGCGGTCCCTCGCTCTAGCCGACGACGACCGCTATCCGCTCGACCGCGTTGTTCGCGTAGCCCTTCAGGTTCCAGGGCGGTTCGAGCGGCTGGCTGTTGCCGGAGGCGTCGGTGGCGCGCGAGGACAGCACGTGGTCGCCGGGCGGCGCGTCCCAGTGGAACTGCCAGCCGATCCAGGCGGCCTCGCCGAGCGGCTCGCCGAGCCGCGCTTCGGCGAAGCTCGCCCCGCCGTCCGTCGAGACCTCGACGCGCTCGATCGGGCCATGGCCCGACCAGGCCCGGCCCTCCAGCGTCAGCGGTCCCGGCTCGAGGTGGCGCTCGCGGCTCAGGAAGTCGGGCACGCCCGGCGGCACAGTCAGGGAGCGCGGCAGCATGCGGGTGACCGGCTCGCCGGCGTTGCCGTCGGCGTCGTACATCCGGTAGCCGACGGCGTTCTGGTAGCCCTCGAAGGGCTGCTCGAGCACGGTGATGCGGGTCAGCCACTTGACGTTCTGCATGCCGTACCAGCCCGGCACGACGAGCCGCAGCGGGAAGCCGTGCTGGGGCGGCAGCGCGGCGCCGTTCATCTCATACGCGAGCAGTCCCCCGAAGGCCTCGCCGACCGGCAGCGCGCGCTCGTAGGCCTGCGCCTCGCCGCCCTCGACGCCGCGGTCGAGCCCGGTGAAGAGCGCCTCGACGGCACCGGGCATGACGCCCGCCTCCTCGAGCAGCGGCCCGAGCGCTGCGCCCGCCCACTCGGCGGTCCCGACCGCCTCGGTCATCCAGGGCTGGCTCACGGGGCGGGGCTCGAGAAGCGCGCGGCCGTTGCCGGCGCACTCGAAGGTCACCGGCAGCGACACGCGCTCGCGTGCGCGCAGGTCGTCGAGCGAGAACGACAGCGGTCGCTCCACCGCGCCGCCGATCTCGAGCACGAAGCTCCCCGGGTCGACGACCGGGATGTCGTAGTGGATCAGGAGGTAATGGAGGCCGGCGGGAGTGATCGGATGCCGGAGCGCCTCGAGCGGCAGAGCGTGGTTGCGTGCCGCGAGCCGCAGCTCTCCGGCGCTGATGCCGTCGGTCGAGGTCGCGCCCTCAGTTGCCACGCGCATCCGCCGATTCTAGGGCGGGGCGGCCGCGGCGGCGTGTGCTCGAGGTCACCCCGGGTTCTCCGCGTCGGGGCGCCAGCGCACCACCGGGCGCTTCGCCGCGCCGGCCTCGTCGAGGCGCCGCACGGGCGTCGTGTGCGGCGCGTTGCGGGCGATCTCGGGATCCTCCTTCGCCTCGGCGAGGATCTCCCGGATCACCCCGGCGAAGTGGTCGAGCCGCTCCTTCGTCTCGGTCTCGGTCGGCTCGATCATGAGCGCCTCGTCGACGAGCAGCGGGAAGTACACGGTGGGAGGGTGCACGCGGTGGTCGAGCATGCGCTTGGCGAGATCGAGCGTGCGCACGCCGAGCTCAGCCTTGGCGCCGCTGCCGGAGAGCACGAACTCGTGCATGCAGAGCCGGTCGAACGCCACCGGCAGGTACTCGCCGATGCCCTCCTCGGCAAGCAGGGCCTTCAGGTAGTTGGCGTTGAGGACGGCGGTCTGCGAGACGTCCTTGAGCCCGTCGCCGCCCAGCGAGCAGATGTACGCGTAGGTGCGCACGAAGACGCCGAAGTTGCCCTGGAAGCCGCGCAGCTTGCCGATCGACTTGGGCCGGTCGAGGTCGAGGTCGAAGCGCGGCTCGCGGCCGTTGTCGCCGCCGCCCCGCACGACCTGCGGCACAGGCAGGAACGGCTCGATGCGGTCCGAGCACGCGATCGGGCCGGCGCCGGGACCGCCGCCCCCGTGCGGCTGGGTGAAGGTCTTGTGGAGGTTGAAGTGGACGATGTCGAAGCCCATGTCGCCCGGGCGGGCGATCCCCATCACGGCGTTCAGGTTGGCCCCGTCGTAGTAGAGCGTCGCCCCCACGCCGTGCACGATGCGGGCGATCTCCTCGATGTTCGTGTCGAAGAGACCGAGCGTGTTCGGGTTCGTGAGCATGAGGCAGGCGACGTCCTCGTCCGCCTTCGCGCGCAGGTCGTCGAGATCGACGCCGCCGTCCGGCGCCGTGCCGACCTTGACGACCTCGTAGCCGGCCATCGTCACCGTGGCCGGGTTGGTGCCGTGGGCCGTGTCGGGGGTCAGCACCTTGGTGCGCTGCTCGCCGCGGTCCTCGTGGTAGGCGCGCGTCAGCAGGAGGCCCGCTAGCTCTCCGTGCGAGCCCGCGCTCGGCTGGAGCGAGACGTGCGGCAGGCCGGCCACCTCGGCGAGCGCCCCCTGGAGGCGCCACATCAGCTCGAGCGCCCCCTGCGCCTTGTCCGGCTCCTGCAGTGGGTGCAGGCGGGCATGGCCCGGCAGCGCCGCCACGCGCTCGTGCAGCTTGGGGTTGTGCTTCATCGTGCAGGAGCCGAGCGGGTAGAAGCCCTCGTCGAGGTGGAAGTTCTTCGACGAGAGCGTCGTGTAGTGGCGCACGAGCTCGGGCTCGGAGACCTCGGGCAGCTCGGCCGGCCGCTCACGGCGCGCCCCGGCCGGCAGGAGCTCCTCGATCGCCAGCTCCGGCACCTCGTCCTCGGGGGAGGGCGCCACAAACGCCCGCCGGCCCTCGCGCGAGCGCTCGAAGATCGTGATCGTGTCGGCCTCGCTCACGCCGGCACCTCCGCCCGCGCCCCGGCGACGACCCGTGCGAGCCGGTCGATCTGCTCCTTCGTGCGCCGCTCGGTGATCGCGACGAGCAGTCCGTCCGCGTATTCGGGGTAGTCCCGCCCCAGCCGGTAACCGGGGTTGATGCCCTCCGCCTGCGCACGCTCGAAGAGCCCGTCCAGGTCGGGCACGCGCACCGCGAACTCGCGCGCGACCGGGCCCGGGTTGATCGCCTCGAGCCCGAGCGTCTCGCGCGCATAGTGGGTCCGGCGCAGCATCAGCTCGCCGAGCTCGACAAGTCCGCGCTTGCCGAGCCAGGACAGGTAGACGACGCCCGCGAGGGCGTTCAGCGCCTGCGCGGTGCAGATGTTGTGGGTCGCCTTCTCGCGCCGGATGTGCTGCTCACGCGTCTGCAGCGTGAGCACGAAGCCGCGCTTGCCGTCGGCGTCGATCGTCTCCCCCGCGATCCGGCCCGGCATCTTGCGGATGAAGCGCTCGGCCGCCGCGAAGAACCCGAACGAGGGGCCGCCGAAGTCGAGCCGGTTGCCGAGTGATTGGCCCTCGCCGACGCAGACGTCCACGCCGCAGTCGCCGGGCGGCCTCAGGATCCCGAGCGGCAGCGGATCGGCGGCGCACACGAGCATTGCGCCGGTCGACTTGCCCGCCTCGGCGAGCTCGGCGAGCTCCTCGACCGTGCCGAGGAAGTTCGGCTGCTGCACGAATACGGCCGCTGTGTCGTCGTCGACGGCGGCCGCAAGCGCCTCGAGATCGGTCGCGCCGGCGCCGTCGAGCGGCACCTCCGCCACCTCCATGCCGTACCCGGCCGCATGCGTGACGAGCGCGGCCCGCGAGTGCGGGTGGAGGCCGCGCGAGGCGACCAGCTTGCCGCGCCGGGTCTCGAGCTTGGCGAGGTAGCCCGCCGCCGCGACTGCGCTCGGGCCCTCGTAGACCGAGGCGTTCGACACCGGCAGCCCCGTCAGCTCCGAGATCGCGGTCTGGTACTCGAACATCACCTGCAGCCCTCCCTGCGAGACCTCGGGCTGGTAGGGCGTGTAGGGGGTGAGGAACTCGGAGCGGCCCAGCAGCGTGTCGATGAGCGCCGGCACGTAGTGGTCGTACATGCCTGCGCCAAGGAAGCTGACCTCCGCGTCCGAGTGCACGTTGCGCGCCGCGAGGGCCGCGAGGTGCTCGTGGACCTCCTGCTCCGAGCGACCGGGCGGCAGGTCGATCTCCCGCCCCAGCCGGACCGCTTCCGGGATGTCCGCGAACAGTTCGTCCAGCGAGCCGACGCCGATCGCGCCGAGCATCGCGCTCAGATCCTGCTCGGTGACTGCGGTGTAGCGGCTCATCCTCGGTCTACGAAGTTAGCTACCCGTTCTGGAGCATCTCCTTGTACGCCTCGACGTCCATCAGCCGCTCGACCTCGGACGGATCCGACATCCGCACCTTGATCATCCAGCCCTCGCCGTAGGGGTCCTGATTGATGCGCTCGGGGCTGTCGCCGAGCGCCTCGTTGACCTCGACTATCTCACCCGACAGCGGCGCGAACACGTCGCTCACCGCCTTGACCGACTCGACCTCGGCATAGGTCTGGTCCTTGCTCACGGCGGCGCCGATCTGAGGTGGATCGAAGAAGACCACCTCGCCGAGCGCGTCCTGGGCGTACCAGGTGACGCCAAAGGTCGCGTGGTCGCCCTCGATGCGCGCCCAGTCGTGCTCCTCGTGGTACTTCAGGTCGTCGGGATAGCTTGCGTCAGCCATGGTCTCCTTGGTTCTTGGGGGCGGGGCGCTCGTACAGGGGCTTCGCTCTCACCTCGGCTGACCGGACCTTGCCGCGCACGTCGACCTCAATCGTCGTGCCCGGCTCGGACGCCGCGACCGGCACGTAGCCCATGCCGATCCCCGTCTCGAGGCAGGGCGAGAGCGAGCCGCTCGTCACGACGCCCTCGCCGTGATCGGTGCGGATCGGGTTGCCCTGGCGCGGGATGCCGGGGCCGGTGAAGGCGAACGGGACGAGCGTCCGCTCCGGAGAGCGGCCCTCGAGCGCGTCGGCGCCGATGAACCCCGTGTCGAGCTTGCAGCACCAACCGAGCCCGGCCTCGATCGGATCGTGCTCCTCGTCGAGGTCGTTGCCGTACAGGTGGAAGCAGACCTCGAGGCGAAGCGTGTCGCGGGCGCCGAGGCCGGCCGGGCTGACGCCCTCGGCGAGCAGCGCGTCCCAGACGGCGCCCGCGTCGCCGGGCGCGATCATCAACTCACAGCCGTCCTCGCCCGTGTAGCCCGTCCCGCAGACGAGCATCCGGGCGCCCGCCAGCTCGAGTTCCGCGGTGCGCATGCGCGCGGGCAGCGCGCCGTCCGCGAGCCGCTCGAGGGCGGCGCGCGCCTCCGGCCCCTGGACGGCGACCATCGCCCAGTCCGAGTGGGCGTCGCGCACCTCCACTTCGAAGCCGGCGGCGTGCTGCCTGAACCAGGCGAGGTCCTTCTCGTGGTTCGCGGCGTTCGTGACCGTCAGGAAGCGGTCCGGCCCCAGCCGGTACGTGAACAGGTCGTCGAGCACGCCGCCGTCCTCGCGGCACGACACCGAGTACTGGGCGCCGCGCTCGGTAATCCTCGTGACGTCGTTCGAGAGGAGCCGCTGCAGGAATTCCTCCGCCTGCGGGCCGGACGACTCGATCTCGCCCATGTGCGAGACGTCGAACATCCCCGCGCTCGTGCGGACGTTCACGTGCTCCTGGCGAATGCCCTCGTACTGGATCGGCATGTCCCAGCCCGCAAACGGGACCAACTTCGCGCCGGCCCGCTCGTGGCGGTCGTGGAGGGGCGTGCGCCGAAGCGTGTCTGCTGTTGACGGCAAGCGGCTCGGAGATTACCCCCGAGCGCGCCCGGCTACGCACCGGGTGGCGGCTCAGGCGTCGAGCAGCGCCGCCATCACGGCAAGGGCGAGCTCCGAGCGCGTCCGGAGCGACTCGGCGCTCACCCACTCGTGGGGCGCGTGGGCGCCGCCGCCGCGTGGCCCGAGGCCGTCGAGCGTGACCGCGATCCCACCGGCCGCCACGTGGCTGGCGTCGCTCGCGCCGCCACGCTCCGAGGCCACAATCGGGCGCCCGAGCCGCTTGGCGGCGCTCGCGATCAGGCCGGCCGTAGCCGCGCGCGAGTCCATCCCCGGCCAGGCGCGGACAAGCGTGCTCTCGAGCCGAACCCCGTCGTGCTCCGCGGGCATCGCCGCCAGCACGGGGTCGAGCGCCTCGAGGCGGTCCGCGCGCAGGTCGCAGAGGAGCTCGCCGGCCGCGGGCACGACGTTGAAGGCGTCGCCGGAGCGGAGGATGGTGGGGACCGCCGTCAGCCGGTCGGGGCCGGCGGGGTCGCTCGCGGCGGCAACGCGGGCCGCGGCGGCGGCCAGCGCGAGCAGCGCGTTGCGGCCCCGGTGCGGGGCCGAGCCCGAGTGCGCGGGCCGGCCGTGGGCCTCGACCCGCAGCGTCCCGGCAGCCTTGCGCTTGACGATCACGGCCTCGTCGCCGGCCTCCGTGCGCTCGCCGGCCTCGAAGCACAGGCAGGCGTCGAAGCCGGCGAAGCGTTCGATGTGCGCGAAACCCGAGGTGCGCCACTCCTCGTCGTTCACGAGCAGGACCGCGATCTCGCGGTAGAGCTCCGGCCGCGGGGCCAGCTCGCGCACCAAGCCGAGCGCGAGCGCCACGCCGCCCTTCATGTCGACGGTTCCCGAGCCGGTCAGGCGGTCGCCGTCGCGCTCGAGCGGCCGGTGCGCCGCGTGCGCCACCACGGTGTCGAGGTGCCCGAGGAGCAGCACGCGCTTCGTGCCGCTTCCGCGCAGGCGCCCGCACAGATCCGGGGCGTAGCCCGGCGTCGAGCAGGGCGGCCGCTCGACCTCGGCCTCCGGCGGCAGGAACGCGGTGGCCAGCGCGGCGCACTCCTCGGCGCCCGCGACGTCGCCGGACTGCGACGACACCCCGACGAGCGCCTCCAGCTCGCGCTCGGCCACCAGCGCCAGGCGAGCCGCGGACTCGATCACGGCCGGGAGGCGGCGACCGGCTTCGCGAAGTGGTAGCTCGTGATCCGCAGCCCGGTGTTGAAGTAAAGCCGGTGGGCGTCCTCGCGCTCGGGGCCTACGCCCGAGTCGAGATGGAACTGGCCGCAGCCGAGCCGCGCGGCCTCGGCCTCGCACCACTCGAGCAGCGCGCGGCCATGCCCGCGCCGGCGCCCGTCCGGGTGCGTCGAGAGGTCGTCGACGTACAGGCAATCGCCCCAGGCGAGATTGTGGATCACCCGGAAGCCGGCCACGGCGACGCAGCGCCCGTCCTCGAACACGCCCACCAGCCGGTAGCCCTGGGGACGCTGGACCTCGTCGACGCGCCGGACGAACTCGGCCTCGTCCTCGTGGTGGGTGCGCAGAGCGCGCATTGCCTCGAAGGCGAGCGCCGTGTCGGGCGGCACTAACTCTGTCAACCGGCCGGTTGCCACGGGGGTCACCGTATCCCTGCGCAGCCGGCCGAGCCGGCTGCTTCGGCCTTGGGGGCGCGAGCCCCCTGGTCTAGTCCCTCAGGAACGACGGGACGTCGATTTCGTCGTCGGAGATCTCGAGCGACGCGCGCTGGCCCTCGTCCATCGTGACGTCGCGCCGGCGCGGCTCGCGCCGCCTCCCGGTCGAGTCCTCGGTGAAGAGCGGCTGGCGGCTGGCGCGCTCGAAGCCGGTGGCGATCACCGTCACGCGCACGCTGTCGCCCATGGCGTCGTCGACGACGGCCCCGAAGATGATGTTCGAGTTCTGGTCGGCCGCCGACTGGATGATCTCGGCCGCCTCGTTGACCTCGAAGAGACCCAGGTCGCTGCCGCCCGTGATGTTCAGCAGGATCCCGGTTGCGCCCTCGACGGACTGCTCGAGCAGCGGGCTCGACACGGCGTTCTTGGCCGCCTCGCCGGCCCTGTTCTCGCCCGCGGCCTCGCCGATGCCCATCAGCGCCGAGCCGGCGTCCTGCATGATCGTGCGCACGTCGGCGAAGTCGAGGTTGATGAGCCCGGGGGTCGTGATCAGGTCGGTGATGCCCTGGACGCCCTGGCCGAGCACGTTGTCGGCCTCACGGAACGCCTCGAGGATGCTCGTGCGGCGCTCGACGACCGCAAGCAGCTTCTCGTTGGGGATCACGATCATCGTGTCGACCTGCTCACGTAACCGGTCGATGCCGTCGACCGCCTGGCGCATGCGCTGGGTGCCCTCGAAGTCGAAGGGCTTCGTCACGACGCCCACGGTCAGCGCGCCGACCTCCTGTTTGGACACCTCGGCGATCACCGGCGCCGCGCCGGACCCGGTGCCGCCGCCCTCGCCCGCGGTGACGAAGACCATGTCCGCGCCCTTCAGCGCCTCCTTGATCTCGTCGCGGCTCTCGTTTGCCGCGCCATAGCCCACCTCGGGGTTGGCCCCCGCTCCGAGCCCGCGCGTCAGCTGATCGCCGATCTGGAGCTTGATGTCGGCGTCGCACATCTGGAGCGCCTGAGCGTCGGTGTTGACGGCGATGAACTCGACGCCCTTGAGGCCGGCGTCCACCATGCGGTTGACAGCGTTGGTCCCGCCGCCGCCGATGCCGACGACCTTGATTACCGCCAGGTAGCTGCCCGTGTCCATTAGAGGGTGCTTCCTCTCTCCCGTCTCCGCCGCCGGACTCGGCTCGCCCGAGTTGCGCGCGGATCACATAGCTCAAGCGTTCATCGAGGGTTTCTCGAATCCCGCAAAGACCGCACTGTAGGCGGCATTCGCCAAAAGTGTCAACCGTCCTCGCAACAAAACCTGCAGAACAACCTTTGAGCAAAGATCGAGGGTTGGGCTAACACTCCACTACAGGTCGAGTGTTACGGAGGGTCTGTCAGCCGGCTGGAGCGCCCACCCCGCCTGCCACTCCCTGGGCCGGAGCGGCCGGGGTCTCGGGCTGTGCCGGTGCCGTCGGCGCCGGTGTGACGGGCGTCGCCGCGGGCGGGGTCACGGGCGCCGTCCCGGTCGGCGGGACAGTACCGGGGACGGGCGGCGCCGCCGGCGCGGCCTCCGTGCCCGGCACGACGGGGGTCGTCCCGGTTGCGGGCGCCGAGGGGTCGGTGTCGGGCACGCCGGCTACCGGCGCCGGCGCCGTGCCGGCAGAAGCCACCGGCGTCACGGTCGCGGCGGGCAGGCCGCCCGCGGCGGGCCGGCCCGGCAGGCGGACGTCGATGTAGGTGGCGCCCTCCGCCTCGGGGTCGGCGAGCACGCGCGTCGCGGCTATCCACTTGGCGTGCGCCCGCGTGCCGTCGCCGAAGATCAGCTCGGGGCCCTCGTGCAGCTGGACGACGACTCCGTCGTCCTTGCGCGCGCCGATCGTCTCGATGCGCGAGCGCAGGATCCCGGGCGCCGCCCCGGCTACCCGGGCGGCGTGGAGCGCCGCCGAGCTCGTGAGACGCTCGCCGCGCGCGCCGATCTCGAGGTCGATGACGGGCAGTCGGCCCTCGACCGGCAGACCGCGCAGCAGCGTGCCGTCGCCCGCGACCGGCACCGGGTCGCCGCCGAGCTCGACGAGCGCCGCGGGGTGATGCTCGAGCACGCGGATCTCGAGCCCGTGCGGGAAGTCGGTGCTGACCTCGAGCCCGCGCACGACCGGATAGTGCGAGGCCGCCTCATCGAGCCGCTCCTGGTCGACGTTCAGGGTCGTCATCGTGTGGGCGGCGCTCGTGAGCGCGGCGCGCACGCGCTCGGCATCCTTCGTCGTGAGCCCGCTCACCTTGACCTCGTCGACCGAGACGAACGATGAGTCACGCAGCCAGAACCGATAGCCGGCGGCGAGCACGAGACACAGCAGCGCCAGGACGATCAGCCAGAGGCGGAGCCGCGGGCTCGGCGCGCGCAGCGCGATGGCCGGGCGCGGGAGCCTGCGCCGGCCGAGGGCCGCGGCGGCGCCCCTCACGAGGAGCCCCAGATCGGCCGGGTGTCGACCTCGCCGAGGAACTGGACCTCGGGCTCCAGCTCCACGCCGAAGCGCTCGCGGACGCGGCGGCGGCCCGCGCCCATCAGCGCGATCACGTCGGCGGTGCTGGCGTCGCCCGTGTTCTCGACGAAGTTCGCGTGCTTCTCCGAGAAGCGGGCCCCGCCGACCGTCAGGCCGCGGCAGCCCGCCTCGTCGAGCAGGACGCCGGCGCTCTTGCCCTCGGCGCGCGGGTCCTCGGGGTTCTTGAAGGTCGATCCGAAGGTCTTGATGCCGGATGGCTGCGCAGCGCGGCGCGAGGCGCGCATCTCGGCGAGCGTCGCCTTCACCGACTCCGGCTCGGCGGGGCTCAGCGCGAACGAGGCGCGCGCGACGATCTCGCGCGGCTTCAGGTTGGAGCGCCGGTAGCTGAAGCCGAGCTCCGGCGGCGTGCGCCGCTCGCCGCCGTGCGGCGTGGTGATCTCAACCCACTCGAGGACGCGGGCGAGGTCGCCGCCGTAGGCGTTCGCGTTCATCTTGACCGCGCCGCCGACGGTGCCGGGGATGTTTACGCCGAACTCGAGGCCGCTGAGGCCCGCCCTGGCGGCGAATGCGGCAGCCTGCGGCAGGCGCGCGCCACCGCCGCAGAGCAGACGCTCGCCGTCGCGCTCGATCGTGGCGAGCGAGCCGTCCAGCTTGATCACGAGTCCCCGGAAGCCTTCATCCGCTACGAGGAGGTTCGATCCGGAGCCGACCACTCCTACCTCGATGCCCTCCGACTCCGCCCAGGCCAGGAGCTCCTCGAGCGCCCCGACCGATTCGGGCCGCGCAAAGAAGTCGGCGTGACCGCCGGTTCGGACGGTGGTGAGCCGCGCGAGGGGGAAGTCCGGCTTCACGCCGACGGGGACCATCAGGCCGGGCCCCAGCGCACGCAGTCCGGCTTCACGCCGACGGGGACCATTCCCCCAGCTCCTTCGCCAGCCGGTCGACGTCTCCCGCCCCGAGCGTCAGCAGCAGGTCCCCCTCACGCAGCTCGGAGCGCAGCATGCGCGCCGCGTCGTCCATGCGCGGGAGCCACCACACGGGCCGGCCGCCTGCCGCATCCGCGGTGGCGCCGGCTACGAGCAGGCCGCTCACGCCGGGAAAGTCCTCCGGGCGCTCGCGGGCGGGATAGACGTCGAGCACGACGACCACGTCGGCGAGCGCCAGGGCACGCCCGAACGCGCGCGCCAGCATCCGCGTCCGCGAGTAGAGATGCGGCTGAAAGCAGGCGACGAGCCGGTGCGGCTCGAGCGTGCGCGCCGCCTCGAGCGTCGCGCGCACCTCGGTCGGATGGTGCGCGTAGTCGTCGAAGACGAGCGCGCCGGTCTCGGTGCGGCCGTGCTCCTCGAAGCGCCGCCCCGCACCGGTGAAGGCGTGCAGCGCTGGGCCCGCCTCCGGAACGTCGAGACCGGCGGCGCGGCACGACGCGAGCGCGGCGAGCGCGTTCAGCACGTTGTGGCGCCCGGGAACCCGCAGCTCCACTGCCACGCCGTCCACCGTGAAGGTCGATCCGCCCGGGTGCAGGTGCAGCCGGCGCGCCTGGAGGTCGCCCTCATCGATCCCGAAGCTGACCGACTCTCCGCTGCCGCGCAGCGCGTCCAGACCGGGCCCGAGCACGCGCAGCCCGGCCGGTTCGGTGAACTCGGCGAAGGCCTCCTCGACCGCGAGCACGCTCGGATAGGTCGAATGGTGGTCGAGCTCCACGTTCGTGACGACCGCGACGTCGCGCGCGAGCTTGAGGAACGAGCGGTCCGACTCGTCGGCCTCGATCACCGCCCACTCGCCGCCGCCCCAGAGGGCGTTCGTGCCGGCGGCCCGCAGCTCGCCGCCGATCAGGAAGGCCGGCTGATGGCCGCATTCGAGCAGCGCCAGCGCCGCCATCGAGGCGGTGGTCGTCTTGCCGTGGGTGCCCCCGACCGCGATCGTGCGCCTCATGCGCGAGAGCTCGCCGAGCAGGTCGCCGCGATGGAGCACGGTCGCCCCGGCCGCGCGGGCTGCGGCCAGCTCGGGGTTGTCCTCCGGGATCGCCGTCGAGACGACGACCTCCGCCTCCGCGGGCAGGTTGCCTGCGTTGTGGCCGAGCGCAGGCTCGATCCGCGCGGCCCGCAGCGGTCCCCAGTAGGACGACTCGGCGCGGTCCGAGCCGGTGACCGTCGCGCCCAGCGAACGGGCGACGAGCGCGAGGCCGCTCATGCCGGCCCCGCCGATCCCGATGAAGTGGAGGCTGCGCCCCTCGAACGGCCGGCTTGCCATCGGCGCCTGACGTTATCCGTCAGATCAGCGCGATCAGCTCGCCGGCGATGCGCTCGGCCGCGTCGCGCGGCGCCGCGGCGCGCCCCGCGTTGGACATCTCGGCCATGCGCTGCGGGGCGCTGAGCAGGGCGGCCACCTCGCGCGCGAGTCGCGGCCCGTCGAGCTCGGCGTCGGGGACGACGACCGCTGCACCCGCCTCCTCCATGTGGCGTGCGTTCAGGGTCTGGTGATCCGCAGTGGCATGCGGATAGGGGACGAGAATTGCGGGCAACCCGACGGCCGCGAGCTCGAGCACGGAGCCGCCGGCCCGTGACGCGACGAGGTCAGCCGCCGCGAGCGCGTCCGCGAACGGCTCGATATAGGGGAACAGGCGGTAGTGCGGCGGCGAGCCGAGCGCGTCGAGCCGGGCGCGCAGCTCGTCGTGATCGCGGCGGCCGCAGGCGTGCAGGACTGAGCAGGGCGCGGCCCCACCGAAGGCATCGATCGCCGCGTGGTTGAGGCGCCGGGCGCCGAGCGAGCCCCCGAACACCAACAGGCAGCGGCCCTCGGCGGGCAGCCCGAAGCGCGCGCGGGCGACTGCCCGGTCGGATCCGGCGGTGGCCGGCGGCAGCGGCCGACCGGTCACGAGGTAGCGCGAGCCGCTCCGTCCGGGGACGGGGAAGGCGAGGAACACGCGTGCCGCCAGCGGGGCGAGCAGCCGGTTCGTCACGCCGAGCTGGCTATCCGCCTCGGTGAGGACGAGCGGCAGCCGCAGCGAGCGCGCCGCGAGCCCGACGGGGCCGGCCACGTATCCGCCGCCGCCGAGCACGGCGTCGGCGTCCGCGCGACGCAACAGCCGGCGGGCCCGCATGGTCGCCCCGGCGGCCAGCATGAGCGCGCGGGCGGCGCGCAAGACGCTCTTGCGGTCGATCCCCTCCACGCGCAGCGTGTGCAGCGGGTAGCCGGCGGCCGGCACGAGCTCGGCCTCGGCGCGCTCGCCGCCGATGAACTCCACGTCGACCCCGCGCTCGCGCAGCTCGCCGGCAATTGCGAGCGCCGGGACGACGTGACCGGCGGTCCCGCCCGCGGCGATCACAACCCTGGACATGCGACCTCCGCGCTCAGCGAGCCGCGCGGGCGGCCCGCGCGCGCCCCGCTTCGCGGCGCTCGCCGCCGCCGCCGTCGACCGCCCGCAGGTCCGGCTTGCGCGCGCGCCGGCCGACCTCGCCGCCGGTCGCGGCCACGCCCATCAGCAGGCCCATCGCCGCGAGCAGCACGATCAGGTTCGAGCTGCCGTAGGAGATGAACGGCAGCGGCACCCCGGTCAGCGGCATCATCCCGAGCACGGCGAAGAAGTTGAGCGTCGCTTGACAGAGGATCAGCGAGGTGATCCCGGCAGCAAGCAGCTTCGAGTACTGGTCGCGCGCCAGCTTGGCCGCCCGCAGGCCGGCGTAGCCGATCATGCCGTACAGCACGAGCAGCGCCAGGATGCCGATCAGGCCGAGCTCCTCGCCGATGATCGCCAGGATCATGTCCGTGTGCGCCTCGGGCAGGTAGAAGATCTTCTGGACCGACTCGCCGAGACCGACGCCGAAGAAGCCGCCCGATCCGATCGCCGTCAGCGCCTGGACTGCCTGGAAGCCCGAGTCGCCGGCGTCTGCGAACGGGTCCAGGAACGCCGTCAGCCGCTCGCGCCGGTAGGGCTCGGCGATCGCCAGTAGCAGCGCCAACCCGGCGAGCGCCCCGGCAATCAGGCCAAGGTTCCGCATCGGCGTGCCGGCGACGACGAGCAGCGCGCCGATCGAGAAGCAGATGACCATCGCGGTCCCCATGTCGGGCTGCTTCATTAGCAGCGCGCAGGCCGCCCCGACCACCAGCAGCAGCGGTTTGAAGAGCCCGCCGACGGTGAGCACCGAGCGCGGCCGGGCGGCCAGCAGCTGCGCCGCGTAGAGGATCAAGGAGACCTTCAGAAGCTCCGAGGGCTGGAACTGGAACGGGCCCGCGCCGAGCCAGCGCGTGGCGCCGTTCACCGTGACGCCGATGCCGGGCAGCATCACTGCGATCGTCAGCCCGAACGAGACCACCAGCAGCGGCGGCGTCACGCCCTTGATCAGCCGGAGCCCGTGGCGGGCGGCGAAGTGCATCGCCACCAGCCCGATCAGGCCCAGCATCACGTAGCGCTTCAGGTAGTAGGAGGCGTCGCCCGTGCCCGAGAGGAGCGATTCGGCCGAGCTCGCCGAGTAGACCATCACGGCGCCGCCGGCCAAGAGACAGAGAGTTGCCGTGTAGAGGATCGAGTACTCGACCGGGCGCTTCCGGCGTCGTGCCCGAGGGGCCGGGCTGGGCCCGGACCGGAGCGATGTCGTTCGGCCCATCCGGTCTCTCTTCTACGGCGGCGCCCCGATTCATGCTCGCGGGACGAGCGAGCGAAAGCGCTCGCCGCGATCCTCGAAGTCGCGGAACTGGTCGAAGCTGGCGCAGGCCGGCGAGAGCAGCACGACGTCGCCCGCCGCGGCGGCCTCCGAGGCGTCGCGCACCGCGTTCTCGAGATCGCCGCTGCGCAACAGGGGCACCGTGCCCTCGAGGTCCTCGGCGAGCGGCCCGGCCGCCTCGCCGATCAGGTAGCAGGCGCGGCAATGCTCGGCCACCGGCTCGCGCAGCGCGCGGAAGCCACCGCCCTTGAGGCTGCCGCCCAGGATGGCGTGCACGCCGCCGCCGAACGACTCGAGCGCGCGCCGTGCGGAGGCGACGTTGGTCGCCTTCGAGTCGTTCACGTACAGAACACCGCCGACGGTCCCGACCTCCTCGAGCCGGTGTGGAACGCCGGTGAAGCCGCGAAGGGCGGCCGCGACCGCCTCGCCGGGGACGCCCGAGGCGAGCGCCGCGGCGGAAGCCCCCATCGCGTTCTCGAGGTTGTGCGGCCCGCGCAGGCGGATCTCCTCGGCCGGCAGCGGCAGCTCCTCCGGGTCGCCGAAGACGACGCGCCGCCCGTTCCCGGGCAGCTCGAACCCGGCAGGCGCGACCGCCAGCTGCTCGGGCGACTGGTTGCGGAACAGCCGCAGCTTGGCCTCGCGGTAGGCCTCGACGGTGCCGTGGCGGTCGAGGTGGTCCTCCTCGATGTTGAGGAGGAGGGCGGTGTCGGGCGCGAACAGCTCCGAGTCCTCCGCCTGGAAGCTCGAGACCTCGCAGACGAGCGTCACCTCCTCGCCGGCCTCGCCGACGAGCGACGACAGCGGCGTGCCCACGTTGCCCGCGACCGCGACGGGCAGCCCCGCGGCGCGCCAGATCGCGCCGAGCAGCTCGGCGGTGGTGGTCTTGCCGTTGGTCCCCGTCACCGCGACGAAGCGCCCGGGCAGGAGGCGCCAGGCGAGCTCGAGCTCCCCGAGCACGGGCAGTCCGCGCTCGCGCGCGGCGACGATCACCGGCGCCTCGTTCGGCACGCCCGGGCTCTTGACGACGCAGCGAACCCGCTCGAGCAGCTCGACGCCGTCGCTCTCGAGCATCACCTCGACCCCGGGAGGCGGCTCGGGCCGGCCGCGGTCCACGCCGAGCACCTCCCCGTGCGCCAGCAGCATGCGGGCCGCCGCGGCGCCCGAGCGGGCGAGCCCCACGATCAGGTACGGGCCCTCGGGAAGGGGCGGCCTCATGGCGTGATGGACGCCTGGTACAGCGTGAAGCCGACCGCCCCGCAGATCGAGGCGACGATCCAGAAGCGCAGGATGATCTTCGTCTCCGACCAGCCGGCGAGCTCGAAGTGGTGGTGGATCGGCGCCATCAGGAACACCCGCTTCCGGAAGCGCTGGAAGCTGAACACCTGGATCGCCACCGACAGCGCCTCGATCACGAAGATGCCGCCGATCATGATCAGCAGAACCTCGGTCTTCGTCATCACCGCGAGCCCGGCGATCGCGCCGCCCAGGCCGAGTGAGCCCGTGTCGCCCATGAACACGGAGGCCGGGAACGAGTTGAACCACAGGAAGCCGACGCACCCCCCGACCAGGCAGGCCGACAGCAGCGCCAGGTCCTCCTGTCCCGTCGTGATGAAGGTCATGGCGGTGTAGGCGAGGAACACGATCGCGCAGCAGCCGGCGGCAAGCCCGTCGAGCCCGTCGGTGAGGTTGACGCCGTTCGTGGCTCCGGCCAGCACCAGGAAGATCAGGATGGGGTAGGCGAGCCCGAGGTCGATCGACGCGTCCACGAAGCGCAGGTTGAGCGTGTCCTCGAACTCGACGTACTCGATTACCACGAGCCAGAGCGCGATCGCGGTGAGCGCCTGGACGAGGAGCTTCGTCCGCCCGGACACGCCGAGCGAGCGGCGCTTGCGCAGCTTCGTGATGTCGTCGGCGAACCCGAGCGCGGCCATAGCCAGCGCGGTGCCGAGCACGGCCAGGCTCGCCGCTCTGTACTCGGACAGGATCAGGAACGGCACGCAGACCGCGAGGAGGACCGCGATGCCGCCCATCGTCGGCGTGCCCGCCTTGCCCGCGTGCCCGGCGGGCCCCTCCTCGCGAATTTGCTGCCCGAACTCCTTGAGCCGCAGATACTCGATGAAGCGCGGCCCGAGGAACATGCAGATGAGCAGGGAGGCAGAGCCTCCGATGACGATCTCGCCGAGCACTAGCTGAGGACCCGCTCCAGACCTACGGAGCGCGAGCCCTTGACCAGCACGCGGTCGCCGGGCCGGCCGAGCTCCTCGAGCAGCGCGGCGGCCTCCTCGGGCGTGCCGACCGCCTGCGCCTCGCCGTCGAAGCCCTCGAGATAGGCGAGCGCCGGCGCTCCCACCGGCACGAGCAGGTCGACGCCTGCGCGCGCGGCGTGGGCGCCGATCTCGCGGTGGAAGGCCTCCGAGTCCTCGCCCAGCTCGGCCATCGTGCCGAGGATCGCGATCCGCCGCTCGGCGGGCGCCTGGGACAGGTGGTCGAGGGCCGCCCGCATCGACATTGGGTTGGCGTTGTAGCAGTCGTTGACCACGATCACGCCTCCGGGAAGCTCGACCACCTCGCCGCGGAGAGACGAGAATCGGACATCGAGCCGCCCGCCGACCGGCAGCCCGAGCGCGCGCGCCGCGGCCACCGCGGCGCATGTGTTGAGCAGGTTGTGGGGCTCCGAGTACGAGAGCTCGAGGCCGAGCGTCTCGCCGCGTGCCTCGAACTCGGCGCGGTTGCCGTCCATCGAGAGCAGCTGGACCTGGCCGCCCGGCCCGAAGGTCCAGGTGTCGAGGTCGTCGCGCAGGTGCGCGTCGAGGAGCGGCTCGCTCGCGGGCACCACGCAGGCGGCGCCTGGGCGCAGGTCGCGGATCAGCTCGGCCTTCGCCGCCGCCACGCGCTCGACCGTGCCCAGCAGCTCCAGGTGGACGGGGCCCACGTTCACGATCACCCCGGCGTCCGGCTCCGCGATCTCCGCGAGCTCGGCGATCTCACCCTCGCCGCGCATCGCCATCTCCAGCACGAGCGCCCGCTCGCCACGGCCCGCCTCCAGGATCGAGAGCGGCAGCCCGATCTGGTTGTTGAAGTTCTCGCGGCTCGAATGCGCGCCGATCAGCGCGGCGAGGATGTCCTTCGTCGACGTCTTGCCCGTGGAGCCGGTCACGCCGATCACCGGCGCACCGAGATCACGGCGCCACTCCCTGGCGATGAGCTGGAGGGCCCGCAGCGCGTCGTCGGCGGCGATCACCACGGCGCTTGCGCAGGCGCTGTCGCCGACCGCGCCCTCCACGGCCGCCAGCGCCGCGTCTCGGTACGCGCGCCCGACGACAACCCCCCAGGCGCCCTGCTCGAGCGCCTGCGGCGCGAACTCGCCGCCGTCCGCGCTCGCCCCGGGGAGGCCCACGAACAGGTCGCCCGGCCCCGCGGCCCGAGAGTCGATCAGCACCCGCTCCGGCCCCGTGCGCTCGGGCGCCCCCGCCACGAGCTCGCCCGCCGCCTGGGCAAGGCGTGCGGCGCTCAGGTCGATCACGCGCCGCCCCCGGCCGGCGCCAGCCGCGCCCGGAGCGCCTCGCGCGCGACCTCGAGGTCGTCGAACGGCTCCTTGCGCCCGTTCTCGAACTCCTGGCCCTGCTCGTGTCCCTTGCCCGCGATCACGACCACGTCGCCGGGCTCCGCGCTGTCGATCGCCAGGGCGATAGCGCGACGCCGGTCGACCTCGCGCTCGGCGCCCTCGCCGGCGCCCTCCATGATCGCGTCGATGATCGCGTCGGGTGGCTCGCTGCGCGGGTTGTCGGAGGTCACGAGAACGCGGTCCGCAAGCCGGCGGGCGGCGTCGCCCATCAGCGGGCGCTTGCCGCGGTCGCGGTCTCCGCCTGCGCCGAACACCGCGATCAGCCGCCCGCGCGTGACCTCGCGCGCCGCGCGCAGCACGTTCTCGAGCGAGTCGGGCGTATGGGCGTAGTCCACGAGCACGCCGAAGTCCTGGCCCTCGTCGACCGGCTCGAAGCGCCCCGGCACGCGGCCGAACCCCTCGAGCGAGATCTTCTCGACGCCCAGCGAGCGCACCGCGGCCACCGCCCCGAGGACGTTCATCACGTTGAATACGCCCGGCAGCGGCGACTCGATCCGGATCTCCCCGTCCGGCGTGTCGCAGGTGAAGCGCGAGCCCATCAGGTCGAACTCGATGTCGCGGGCCCGGTAGTCCGCGTCGCGCTCGATCGCGAACGTCACGCAGTCGACATCCGCGGCGATGCGCCGCCCGTACTCGTCGTCGATGTTGACGACCGACAGGCCGCCCTCGTCAAAGAGCCGCCGCTTCGCCTGGAAGTAGGCCTCCATCGTCTCGTGGAAGTCGAGGTGGTCCTGGGTCAGGTTGGTGAAGACCCGGCAGGCGAACTCGATGCCCGGCGACCCGGCCAAGCTCGAGCGCGTGCGAGGAGACCTCCATGGCGCAGGCGACGTCGCCGCCCTCGACCATGCGCCGGAAGGTCCGCTGCAGGTCGATCGCCTCCGGCGTGGTCCGCTCGACCTCCTCCTCCACGCCGCCCACGACGCGCTTGACGGTGCCGAGCAGCCCGCATTGGCGCCCGGCCGCCTCGAACAGGTGCCATACGAGAAAGGCCGTGGTCGTCTTGCCGTTGGTACCGGTCACGCCGACGAGCTGCAGCTCTGAGGTCGGGTCGCCCTCGAAGCGAGCCGCCGCGGGACCCATCGCGGCGCGCACGTCGTCGACGATCAGCTCTGGCACGCCGAGCCCGAGCGGGCGCTCGCATACGAGCGCCGCGGCGCCGCGGGCGACCGCGTCGGGAGCGAAGTCGTGGCCATCCGCGCGGAACCCGGGCACGCAAAAAAAGAGCGCCCCCGGGGTGACGCTCTGGCTCGAGTAGGCGAGTGCCGAGATCTCGATCTCGGGCGCCCCATTACCCATCAGGTCCCTCAGGGTCATGGTGCGCTCGCAGGATATCGACGGGCCTGGACTCACTTTTTGGTAGAAGCGACCGATACAGACAGCGTGAGCGGCAATGTGCCCAGCGCGCTCGCACGACTGGCGGAGCGCCGATTCCAAAGTTTCTCCGAGGCCGCCGACGGCGTGCTCGACCTGCTCGAGGGCGAGCTGCCGCCCGGCTCGGTGCTGCTCGGCCAGGTCGATTCCGAGGAGGGCGAGCTGCGCCTGATCGACGTGCGGGGCGAGGCCGCGGACGCGATTCACGCCGGCTCGACGCTCCCGCTCGCCGCCGCCTCGAACGGCGACGGCGGCGGCCTCCTGGACACCGCCACGCTCGCCGAGCTCTCGGTGCGCTCCTATCTCGCGGTGCCGCTCCAGACCCACGGCGGCGGCGCGATCACCCTCTGCGCCCTTTCCTCCGGGACCGATCTCTTCACCCGCTCGCACCTCGACTTGCTGGCCGTCGCCGGCCGCCTCCTCGCCTACGAATGGGAGAGCGTCAAGTGGCGCGCCGACGTGCGCCGCCTGAACGAGCGCCTGCGCGACCCCGAGCGCACCGACGCGCTCACGGGGCTCCTCAACCGGATCGCGTTCACGGAGGCAGTCGAGCACGAATGGCGGCTTGCCGAGCGCGGCTCGACAGAGTCGTACCTGCTCGCCTGCCGGCTCACGAACCTGGCCGACGTGACGAACCGCCACGGCGGCGGCGTCGGCGAGCTGCTCCTCCGCGATGCCGCCGACGTCATGGAGGAGGCGATCCGCCGCACCGACCACGCCGGCCGTCTGGGCGAAGACGTCTACGCGGCGGTCCTCGTCGGCTGCAAGGGCCAGGAGGGTGCGGACGCGTTCTTCGAGCGCTTCCAGCATGCGCTCGCGCGTGTCACGAGCGAGCGTCCCGCAACGCTCGAGGTCGCCTACGCGGTCCTCGCGCTCGGGAAGGCCGAGTCGCCCGAGGAGGCGCTACGGCAGATTGAGAAGGCAGCCAGGAAGGCGAGAGTCGCGCTGCCCGGAGGTACAGCATGAGCACGAAGGAAGCCAAGCCCGCGGCCCCGCCCAAGGGCGTGATCCCGCCGTCCGCCCCGGGCGGGCGCGCCGGGTTCCTCAGCGACGTGATCGTCGAGCTCGGCTTCGCCGAGCGCGAGGCGGTCGAGCAGGCGGTGCGTGCCGCGCGCAGCCCGGGCACCACGGTGGCGCGCGTCCTCGTCGAGTCGGGTGCGATCACGGAGGAGCAGCTCGCGCACGCGACGGCCGAGCGCTACGGGATCGCCTACATCGACCTCGCGACCTTCGCGGTCGAGGCGAGCGCCGCGAACCTCATCAAGCCCTCTGCCGCCAAGCGCTACCAGGCTGTGCCGGTCGGCTTCGTGGGCGGCGGCCTGCTGGTCGCGATGGCCGATCCCGCCGACGCACTCGGCGTCAACGACATCGCCGTCATGACGAAGATGGACGTGAAGCCCGCGGTGGCCTCGCGGCCGGCGCTCGACGCCCTGCTCGAGGCCCTTCCTCTGATCGAGGACTTCGAGGACGGGGACGCGGGCTCGGGTGCCGCGGCGGAGGATCCCGCGGGTGCCTACGCGGCCGCGGAGGAGCCCGCGGAATCCCCCTCGGCGGCGGTCTTCTGGCAGGCGGATTCGGCCGGCTCGGGCGGCGTGCAGGAGACGTTGCCCGAGGACGCCGAGCCCGAGGCGCCCGCCTCCGCGAGCGCAGAGGAGGCCGAGCAGCTGCGCGCCGAGCTCGAGGAGCTGCGCAAGCGGCTCGCCGCCGCCGAGGCCGGCGCGCCGGGCGAGGACGCCTCCGGCGACGAGCTGCGCGAGCTGCGGGAGCGCCTCAGCGCGAGCTCCGCCGAGCTCGACCAGGCGAACGCCCGCGCCCGCGACGCCGAGCGCGCTGCCGAGGAGGCGGGCGCGCTCCAGGAGGAGCTTGCGTCCGTCAAGAAGGAGCTGAAACGGGCGCGCGCCGACGTCGACGTGCGCACCGAGGAGATGGACTCGCTGCGCGAGCGCCTGACGAGCGCCGAGACGGAGCTCGTCCGGGCGCGTGCGCGCGCCGAGGAGGCCGAGGGGCTGCGAGAGCGGCTCGAGGCGGTCGAGGCGGAGCTGGCCGAGGCCCGCTCGGCGGCCGAGGAGGCCGCGTCCGGCCGCGCGGAGCTGCGTGCCGCGGCCGAGGAGGCCGCCGCCGCCCGCGCCGAGGCCGAGCGGCGCGTATCGGAGCTCGACGCCGCGCAGGCCGAGGCCGACCGCCGGATCGAGGACCTCGAGGACGCCGACCGGCGCGCCGAACATGCCCGCCAGGCCCTGGCCCAGATGCGCGAGGAGACCGAGCGCCAGCGCGAGCAGCAGCTGATCGAGGAGCGCGAGCTCCGCGGCCAGCTCGAGGAGGCCGAGGCACGCCGGGGCGAGCTCGAGGAGCGGCTCGCCGAGGTCGAGAGCTCCGCGTTCGCCGGCGAGCGCGCTTTCGAGGAGCTGCGCGGCGCCCAGCAGCGCATGCGCGCGGCGCTGCGAGCGCTGGCGGGCCCGGAGTCCGAGGGCGACTCCGGCTCGAATTCAGACTCAGACGAGGACTAGCCAGGCGGGATCTTCAGGTACGGCAGGGCGAATTCCATGATCCGCTCGAACGCCGGCGCTGCAACGGTTCCGCCGTAGATGTCGCCGCGTGGCGTGTCGACCATCACCGCTACGAGCAGGCGCGGATCCTTTGCCGGCGCGAAACCGATGAACGAGGCGATGAAGTCGGTCTTCGAGTAGCCGCCCTTGATCGCCTTCTCGGCCGTGCCGGTCTTGCCGGCCAGCGTGTAGCCGTCGACGGACGCCTCTTCGGCGGTGCCGCCGGCGGCCAGGACGCCCTCGAGCATGGTCGAGACCTCGCCCGCGGTGCGCCGCGAGAGGACGCGCCTGGGCGGCGGCTGGTTGCCCTCGATGATGTACGGGCGCCGCATGACGCCGTGGTTCGCAATCGCCGTGTAGGCGGAGGCCATCTGCATCGGCGTGACCGCTATGCCCTGCCCGATCGGCATGTTGCCCATCGACGAACCCGAGTAGTTCTCCGGGCGCAGCACGATCCCGCCCTCCTCCCCGGGCAGGTCGACGCCAGTCGGCTTGCCGAAGCCGAAGCGGCGCACCCAGTGGTCGAAGCGCTTCTGCCCCAGCTTCAGCCCGACCATCACCGAGCCGACGTTCGAGGACTGCGCGAGGATGTCCGCAACGCTGAACGTGCCCCCGCCGCCGTCGTGCGCCTCGCCGACGGTGCGATCGGCCACCTGGATGAGCGGCGGCACGGCCAGGGTGGTGTCCGGAGTGACGAGGCCCTCCTCGATCGCGCCCGCCACCGTGAACGCCTTGAAGGTCGAACCGGGCTCGTAGTTCGCCTGGATGGCGCGGTTGCGGCGCGCGTACTCGGGCGCGCCGTCCGGGTTGTTCCCGTCCACCCGCGGCCAGTTCGCGAGCGCGAGGATCGCGCCGCTGCGCGGGTCCATCACGACCGCCGTGGCGCCCTGCGGGGTGTAGGTCTGACCGACCTCGGCGAGCACCGCCTCGGTGCGCTCCTGGATACGCGCGTCGAGCGTCAGCGCCAGGTCCTCGCCCGGCTCCGATCGCTCGACCTCGACCATGCTGATCGGCTCGCCGAGGGCGTCCTTGACCAGGCGGCGCTTGCCGTCCTGCCCGTGCAGCTGCTCGTCGCGCGAGTACTCCAGCCCGGCGAGCCCGGTGTTCTCCGTCCCGACCATGCCGAGCACCTGGGAGGCGAGGTGGCCCTGCGGGTAGGTGCGCTTGGGCTCGACCACCGTGCCGATGCCCTCGATGCCGAGCTCATCGATGCGCTGGCCGAGCGTGGCGTCCATCTTGCGGCGCAGGTACACGAACGTGGACTCCTTGTCCGAGAGCTTCTCGAGCAGCTCGCTCTCGGTGCGGCCGACGAGCGGCGCGATCCGGGCCGCGACCTTGGCGGGGTCGTCGATCATGATCGGGTGCGCGAAGACCGTCACCGAGTCCTCTGAGACGGCGAGGTCGATCCCGTTGCGGTCGGTGATCGTGCCGCGGCGGGCGTTCACGGTGATGTCCTCGATCTGCTGCGAGACCGCCCGGTCCGCCAGGTCACCTGAGCCGATCGTGCCGAGCCAGGTCGCGCGCAGCGCGGCCAGGCCGAGCAGGAGGAGGAACAGGGCGAACAGGAGGCCGACGCGTCGGTCGGCGAGCCGGGCCGGGTTCGGCGTCTTGCCGCGTCCGGGCGGGCGGCGGGTGGGCGGGCGAGTGCGGGTGGCCGGCACCGCTCAGCGGCCCCGGCCCAGGGTCGCGCGGCCCGCCACCTAGCCCACCGGCTGGGCGGCCGGGTCGGTGGTCGTTGTGCCGGTTGTGCCGGTTGTGCCGGTTGTGCCGGTCGTCCCGGTCGCGGTCCCGTCCGTGGTCGCTCCCGTGGCTGGGTCGACTGCACCCGTCGCGGCGCCGGTTCCAGCGCCGCTCAGGTCGAGCGGCTCGCCCGTGGCCGGGTCGAGCGGGGCTCCGGTGACGGGGTCGTAGACCGGCTGGCCGGTCGCCGGATCGACCGGGAAGCCGGTGACCGGATCGATGCCGGCAGCGGTCTCCGCGCCGCCCGACTCGTCATCCGTCTCGCCCGCAGGGCTGTAGGCCTCGGACGGGACGGTGATCCGCTTGGCGGCACGCCGCGCGTCCTCGGACGGCCGCGCCTTCAGATAGCGGACCTCGCCGGGGGCGGGCAACACGAGTCCGAGCTTGACCGCCTCCTCCTGGATCCGCTCGCTGTTCGCGAGCCGCGCCTGGTCGAGCAGGAGCCGCGCGTTCTCGCGCTTCAGCGCCGAGATCTTCTCGGAGTTGCGCGCGATGTCGCGGTTCATCTGCAGCAGGTCGACGTTGAAGAAGACGATGCCCGCGAGCAGCAGGAAGACGAGCGCGATCCAGCCGCGACCCGATAGCAGCGCATCGAGCATCCGGCCCGTGCGCGCGCGAGCGGCGCGGGCGAAGGGCGCCTCCCAAACGCGTACCGGCAGGGGCAGCGGCTGTGCATGGCTCCTCGCCGTCCGGGCGTGGCCGGGCCGGCGGCGCGAGGGCGGAGCAACGCGCCGCGGCGCCGTCACGGGCCGGCCGGCGCGGGGCTGCGCGGGGGCACGCCGGGGCGCCGCGGCGGCGGCCCCGCGGCCCATCAGTCGTGGTCCTCCGTCGCAAGCTTGCGCGCCGCCCGCAAGCGGCCCGACTTGGCGCGCGGGTTGTCCGCGACCTCACCGGGCGTCGGCGCAATCGCGCGCCTGCTCAGGAGTTCGGCCTCGGGCTCGCGTCCGCACACGCAGACCGGGAAGTCGGGCGGGCAGATGCAGCCGCGGGCGCGGTCGGCCAGGAAGCGCTTGACGCGCCGGTCCTCGAGCGAGTGAAAGGAGATCGCCGCGAAGCGGCCGTCGTCGCGCAGCAGCTCCCACGCGAGCGGCAGCGCACGGTCGAGCGAGTCGAGCTCGGCGTTGACTGCGATCCGCACGGCCTGGAACACGCGCTTGGCCGGGTGCCCGCCGCCGAAGCGCCTGCGCACGGCCGCGGGCAGCGCGGCCTCGATCGCCGCGACCAGCTCGCCCGTCGTGGCGATCGGGGCGTTCTCGCGGCGCTTGACGATCTCGTGCGCGATCCGGCGCGCGTTCGGGTCCTCGCCGTAGCGCCGGAACAACTGCCCCAGCTGGCGCTCGTCCCACTCGTTCACGATCTCGCGCGCGTCGAGCTCCTGGCCCGGGTCCATGCGCATGTCGAGCGGCGCGTCGTAGGAGTAGGAGAAGCCGCGCTCGCGGGCGTCGACCTGCATCGAGGAGACGCCGAGGTCGAGATAGACGATGTCGGCGCGGAGCTCCTCGTCGCCCAGCAGCTCGAGGCCGTCGGCGTAGTCCATCCGCAGGAAGCGCGTCTCGCAGGCGACCTCGCGCGCCAGGTCCTCGAAGTGCTGTTCCGCGGCCGGGTCGCGGTCGATGCAGACGAGCGTGCCGGTCGGTCCTATCCGCTCGGCGACGAGCCGCGCGTGGCCGCCCGCGCCGAAGGTGCAGTCGACCGCCGTCTCCCCCGCCGCCGGCTGCGTCAGGTCGATCAGCTCGCCGGCGAGCACCGGTACGTGCGTGCGCGTCATGTCAAGAAGGATTGCCAAGACGCTCCGTCACCTCCCCGATCTCGGCGTCGAGGGAGTCCTGCTCCTCCTGCCAGCGCTTCCTGCCCCAGACCTCGAGATGGTCCCCTACGCCGACCACCACGACCTCCTTCTCGATGTCCGCGTGCGCGAGCAGAGGTGGCGGCAAGGTCACGCGCCCGCTCGCGTCGAGGTCGATCTCGAACGAGTTCCCCTGATAGAAGCGCGACAGCTTGCGGTACTCGGAGCCCATCGGGTTGAGGCCGCCGAGCGCCCGCTCGATGATCGACTCGTGCGTCTCGGGCGTCCACACCGCGACGCAGGTCTCCGGGTCCTTGGAGAGCACCGTCCCGCCCGAGAACGCGGCGCGGAACCGGGCGGGAATGGCCAGCCGGTTCTTTGCATCCAGAGAGTGCTCGAAGTGGCCGCGAAACGCCAAGGGTCATGTCCCCGCGAAGAAGTTGGACCGGAGTGGCGGAGTGGGAGGAGCCCCGCCACTCCGGTCGGTTAGTGGTGCCACCGTACCCCACTCTGCCCCACCACGCAACACCCTTTCCCACCTTTCCGTCCGGCACGCCTGCCTGCCCGAGCGGCGGGGAGCCCAATTTGGCTCTACAGAGCGGTTTGACGGCCGAGTTGCAGGTGGGGCGCGGCCCCGCGAACGAGCCCTTCTCGCTGCAGGAGCGCTTGCAGGACGTGCGCCCGTGCCGCAACCAGCCTCATTCGGCCCTGTTGGGGTAGGTAGGCAGTTCTCGAACCCGATGGACGGGAGGACCGATCCACATGAAGCGCTTCATGCGCATGCCTTCACCCGCGATGGTGGTGGCCTGTCTTGCACTGTTCGTCGCCCTGAGCGGCGTTTCCTACGCCGTCGCGACGATCGGCTCCGACGACATCATCAACGGCTCCATCCGCAACCGTGACTTCAAGGACGGCACGCTGCGCGGCAACGAGTCGAAGCCGGACGGCTGGGGCCCGAACGCGATCAAGGAGCAGTCACTCGACGCCTCGAAGTTCAACGCGGCGAAGATCGGCAAGGTCACGGCCGCGACGCTCGCCGACGGCATCGCCCGGCACGGCGTGGTCTCGAGCGCCGGCGCGCTCGTGCGTGGCCGCGGCGTGACCTCGGCCGCCAAGACCGGCGACGGCCAGTACCAGGTCATCTTCGACGTGGACGTGCGCAGCTGCACCTACTTCGCGACGCTCGGCGACGAGTCGGCCTCGGCGCCCGGCACGGGCCAGATCTCGGTCACCTCGGCCGCAGCCAACGTGAACGGCGTGCGGGTCGTGACCCGCAACAGCGAAGGCAGCGCGACAGTGGACCGCTCCTTCCACCTGATGGTCTCCTGCTGACGGGCGGGGTTCGCTGACGATCGGGGGCGCCGCTCGGGAGAGCGGCGCCCCGGTCGTCAGAGCGGCAGCACCTCCGCCCCGCCGCCCAGAAGCGCCGATGCGAGCGCCGCGGCGACCAGCAGCAGCACCGACGGGACCAGGAGCAGCGCCACCACGAGCTGGATCTTGGGCCCCGCCCTGGCGGCCTCCTCGCGGATGCGCCGCGCGAGCGCGAAGCGGGCGTCGCGCGCCTGCGCGGTCAGCGTCTCGGCGAGCGGCGCGCCGTGCCGGCGGGCGCGCTCGAGCGCCGCGACGAGCGCCCTCACTTCCGGGAGCGGCACGCGCCTGCACAGTCCTTCGAGGGCATCGGCGAGCGGCACGCCGAGCGCGGCCTCGCGCCCGGTCGCGCGCAGCTCGGTGGCGAGCGGCCCGGCCGCGCGCTCGCCCACCGAGCGCAGGGCTTCGGCCAGCGAGGAGCCGGCCTCGACCGTCACCCGGAGCAGGTCGAGCAGCATCGGCAGCTCGCGCCGCACCCGGCGCGCACGCTCCGCGGCGAGCTTGCCCAGCCAGACGTCCGGCGCCAGGAAGCCGCCCACCGGCGCGGCGAGGGTCACGAGGAAGCCGAGCCGCCCGGGCGCGAGCGAGCCGGCCGCTGCGCCCAAGACGCCCGCCACCGCGGCCCCGCCGAGCTTTGCCGCCGCCAGCTCGCGCACGCCGAGCCCAGCCGGCCGCCCTGCCGCCTCGATGCGGGCACCGAGGTCTGCGGGGCCGGCGGCGAGGCCCGCCGCGGGTCCTCGTCCGCGCAGGCGGCCGCCGGCCGCGGCCAGCAGGCGCAGCACGCGTGTGCCGGGGCTCGCGCCCCGGCGCCCCCCGGCCCCGGTGCGATCAGCACGAGCCCCGCGGCTGCGCTCGCCGCGGCGATGAAGGCGAGCGCCGCCGCGATCACCAGCGCACCCTCGCGAGCCGGCGCATCAATACGGCGGCGGTGACCTGCAGCACGACCGCGATCCCTACGAGCCAGGCCGTGAGGAACGTGCTCCAGAGGCCCGCGAACCAGCCGGGGCTGGCCAGCTCGGCGAGCAGGCCCCCGCCGAGCGGCAGCAGCACGACGATCAGGCCCGTGAAGCGCGCCTGGGCGGTGGCCGCCTTGACCTCGTCCTCGAGCCGCCCCTGGTCCTCCATCGCGCGTGCGCTCTCGCGCAGCAGCCGCGCGAGGTCGCCGCCGGCACGCCGCTGCAGGAGGCAGGCGGCCACGAGCGCGTGGAGCCGCGCCGAGGGCACGCGGGCACGCATGGCCTCGAGCGCCTCGTCCGTGGTCGCTCCCGCCGCCAGCTCGCCGGCGGCCCGGCGCAGCTCGTGCCCCGCCGGCCCGTCGACGCCGCCGGCGGCCTCGACGAGGGCGCCGCGCAGCGAGTGGCCGCCGCCGAGCGCGTCCGCCAGCGCGACCGCCATCTGCGCCACCCCCGCGTCCACGGCGCGGCGATAGCGCCGGCGCCGTGCGCGCAGTACGCGCGCGACCGTCCATGGACCGGCCGCGGCGAGCAGCAACCCTGGCAGCGGGCCGGCCACGGCCGTGCCCGCCAGGAAGGCGGCGAGCGCCCCGGCCAGCAGCAACCGGCGCCGCTCGGCGGCGCCCGGCGCCCGGCCCTCGCGGCCGAGCCGCACGAGCACGTCGACGAGCCCGGCGGCGCCGCGGGCGAGCCGCGGCCCGCGCTCGGCGAGCGTGGCTGGGAGCCGCCCACCGAGCTGGACGCTCGCCCCTGCGGCGGCCGCCGCAGCGACGAACGCGAGCAGCGCGGCGGGGCTCAGGACGCCCCCTCCTCCCCGTCGAGCGCCTCCAGCCGGCCGGCGAGCGGACCGGGTCCCGGCCGGCGCAGCTCGCCGCCACGGCGATAGAGGTCACGCGTGCCCGCGCCTCCCGCCACGCGCACCACCTCCGTGACCTGCTCGACGACCCGGGCACCACCGGTCACGCGCGCCTGGTGGACGACGAGGTCGAGCGCGCTCGCGACCTGCTCGCGCACCGCGCCGTGCGGCAGGCCGACTCCAGCCATCAAGGCGAGCGTCTCGACCCGCCGCAGCGCGTCCTCCGGCGAGTTGGCGTGCACGGTCGTCAACGAGCCGTCGTGTCCCGTGTTCAGCGCCTGCAGCATGTCGAGCGCCTCCGCGCCGCGGACCTCGCCGACAACGATGCGGTCGGGCCGCATCCGGAGCGCGTTGCGCACAAGCCGGCGGATGGTGACCTCGCCGCGCCCCTCGAGGTTCGACGGCCGCGCCTCCAGGCGCACGACGTGGCGCTGGCGCAGCCGCAGCTCGGCAGCGTCCTCGATCGTCACGATCCGCTCCTCGCCGGGGATCGCGCCCGACAGCGCGTTGAGCGTCGTCGTCTTGCCCGAGCCGGTGCCGCCGCTGACGAGCACCGACGCCCGCGCAGCCACACAGAGAGCCAGGAACTCGCCGAGCTCCGGCGAAAGCGTGCCGCCCGCCACCAGGTCGCGCAGCGAGAAGCCCTCGCGGCGGAAGCGCCGCACCGTCAGGCACGGTCCCGAGAGCGACAGCGGCGGAATGATCACGTTCACGCGCGAGCCGTCGGCGAGCCTGGCGTCGACGAGCGGCTGGGCCTCGTCGACCCGCCGCCCCAGCGGGGCGAGGATGCGCTCGATCGCGTGCAGCAGCTCCGCCTCGGAGGCGAAGCACACCCCCGTGCGCTCGAGCCTGCCACGCCGCTCCACGTAGACGGCATCCGGCCCGTTGACCATCACCTCGTCGACGCGCGGGTCGGAGAGCAGCGGCTCGAGCGGCCCGAGCCCCGTCGCGAGCAGCACCACACGGGCGCACAGCGCCTCGCGCTCCGCCTCCGGCAGCGGGGCCGCCTCGCGCTCCACCAGCTCACGCACCTCCGCCTCGAGACCGCCGCCACCCGCCGCGGCCGAATCGCCCGTGCGCGCCCGCTCGATCAGGCGGACCCGCAGCGCGGCGGCAAGGTCGTCCAACGCCTCCATTCCATGGCTGAGGGCCCGGGCGGGAAGGTTCGCCCCCCCGGCGGGCGATGACTTCGCCGCGCTCGCGATGTCTATACACATCATCGAAACGGAGGTGGGCAGTGGGAGAAATACACGTACACGAGTTCATGAGCCTCGACGGCGTGATCGACGCGCCGGTGTGGACGTTCGAGTACGGCTTCGATCCGAAGATGGGCGAAGCCATCGGGGCGGTCACGGAGCGGTCGCAGGGCATCCTGCTCGGGCGCGTTACCTACGAGATGTTCGAGCCGGCGTGGTCGACCCGGACCGTGGAGGACGATCCGGGCGCGCCGTTCTTCAACGACACGACCAAATACGTCGTCTCCGGGACGCTCGAGGACGCGACCTGGAGGAACTCGGAGATCGTCGGGCCCTATGACCCGGACGCCATCCGGCGCCTGAAGGACCAGGTCGGAGGTGACCTCTACGTGAGCGGCAGCGGCATGCTGGTCCGGGCGATGCTCGCCGACGGCCTGATCGACGGGCTGCATCTGTTCGTCTACCCGCTGACCCGCGGCTCCGGCCCGCGGCTCTTCCCCGAGGACGCCCCGCCGGCCAAGTTCTCGCGGACGGCCTCCGAGACGTACGACAACGGAGTGGTCTACACGGCCTACCGGCCACAGCTGCCGGCGAACAGCGCGTAGACGGCGGCGCAGCGGCGCATGGCGGCCTCCTCGATGTACTCGTCCGGTCCGTGGGCGACGTCGACTCGCCCGCCGCCGTAGGCGAAGGCCGGGATGCCGAGCTGGGCGTACCAGCGCGTGTCGAGCACCCCCGGGCACATCTCGAACCGCGGTGCGGCTGCCATGACGGCGGCGGCGCAACCGGCCAGGGCCCGTGCGGCGGGGTGGCTCTCCTCCGTGCTGCCCGACGGCTGCGCCTGCAGCACTTCCACGGTCACCTCGGCGCCGGCCGCGGTCGCGGCCGCCTCGATCATGCCGGTCAGCCGCGCGAGCTCCTCGTCGAGTTCCTCCTCCGGGTTGAAGCGCCGGTCGAGCGAGAACCACGCCGAACCTGGAACGGCGCCCGGGCCGGCGCCCGCGCCGGCCTGCCCGCCGACGACCAGCATCGAGCCGGCGGCCTCCTCGCTCTCGACCGGGTAGCTCGTCCGCTTGTCGAGCAGCTCATGCGACAGCTCCGTCAAGGGCTCGGCGATGCGGATCATGTGTTCGAACGCGTTGACGCCCTGGTGGACGGCTCCGACGTGCGCCTCACGTCCCTTGGTGCGGACGCGCAGGGTGATTGCGCCGCGCCAGGCGTGCCAGATCACCCCGCCGGTCATCTCGGCGGTGAGCATCGCGAGCGCGGCGGGGTCGATCAGCTCGGCAGCGCGCAGGTATCCGGACCCGGTCGTGCTGCCGGTCTCCTCATCGCATACGAGGTGGAAGACGATCCGGCGATCGCCCAGCAGACCGAGCTCCCGGGCCGCGCCGGCGCCGTAGAGCATCGAGACCAGTCCGCCCTTCATGTCCGCGGTCCCGCGCCCGATGACCCGGCCGTCGCGGCGCTGCGGCTCGAACTGCGCCGGGGACTGGGCCGGTACGACGTCGAAGTGCCCGTGGAAGTAGACGAGGCGGGGGCCGTCGCCGGCGCCGCCGCGCACGATCGCCGGGCGCTCGAGCGTCCCGGCCGGCTCCAGCTCGATCAGCTCGGGCGCGAATCCGAGCCCGTCCATCGCGTCGCGGAGCAGCTCCGCGCAGCGGCCGAGCTCGCGGCCGGGCGGGTTCTCGGTCGGAACCCGCACGAGCGCCTCGACCAGCGCAGCCATCTCCTCGGCCCGCTCGTCGAGCCACGCCTGCACCTCCGCGCTTCGCTCAACCGGCATCACGGGGCTCACCGCGGCAGCGGCGCCACCGCGGCGGCGGCGTGGACCAAGCCACGCATGCGACGGGGGCGAGCGGCACGCGAGCGCCATGCTATAGCGGCCGGCAGCCCCTAATCCCGCGCTCGCCGCGCGACCACCAGCCGCAGCCCGACGTCGAGCTCGTCGAGCGTGCGCAGCTCACCGTGGCGCTCGTCCCAGCTGCCGTCCTCGAGATCCCGGCGCAGCGAGCTGACGACCCTCTGCACCACCTCCTCGGGCATGCGCGCGAAGCCCGAGGTGTTGGCCCGCGCGCGCTCGTCGAGCACCCGCTCGGGATGCGCCCAGAAAGAGCCGAGCATCCAGTCGCTGGTATCGCGATGGACCGGGACCGGATCGGCCGTCACATCGCCGCCGAGCCAACCGGCGAGGGTGTCCGGCGACGGGAAGATGCGCTCGTCGAGCGCGGCCACCTCGGGCAAGTAGTCGGCCATCAGCCACATGCGCGCGCTGACGCTCGAGTCGTAGGTGAGGATGACGACCCGGTCGCGAGCCACCCGGCGGAGCTCGCGCACGCCGCGTTCCTGGTCGGCGTCCCAGTGGTGCAGCGTGAGGATCGCCATAGCCGCGTCGACGCCGCGGTCGCGCAGCGGCAGCGCGCCGGCGGAGGCGCGGATGGCCGGGACGCGGTCCGGCGGGCGCTGCTCCGCCATCACGTCGCTCGGCTCGACGGCGATCAGGTGGCGGTCGTCGGGCTCGTACGAGCCGGTGCCCGCGCCCACGTTCACGACGCTGCGAGCGTCTCCGAGCGCCTCCCGGATACGCCGGGCGATGCGTGGATCCGCGCGGCGGGTCGCCGCGTAGCCCTGGCCGATCGTCTCGTAGCGCCCGCTCAAGAGACCTCGAGCAGCGTCTTCCCCAGCGTCGAGCGCGACTCGATCGCCGCATGGGCGTCGGCCGCCCGCTCGAGCGGGAAACGCCGGCCGATCACGGGCCGCAGGCGGCCGGCCACCGCCTCGGCGAGTGCGCTCTCGGTCAGCTCGCGCTGCTCCTCGGGCGAGGGCCTGCTCGGGCGCACGAGCTCGATCCCGCGCGCCGCGGCGTCCTCCTCGGAGACCCGCGCCCAGCTGCCGCTCGCGAGCCCGAAGCTCACCATCCGGCCGCCTGACGCGAGCAGCTCGAAGGCCGCGCGGGCCACTTCCCCGCCGACACCGTCGAACACGACATCGACCTCACCGACCCGCTCCGGCCAACCCGGCTCCGTGTATTCCACCGCGTGCCGTGCGCCGAGCGACCGCGCGAGCTCGAGCTTGCGCTCGCCGCCCGCCGCGGCGATCACCACCGCATCCGCCGAAGCGCTCAACTGAACGAGCAGGCTGCCGACCCCGCCCGCCGCCGCCTCGACGAGCACGCGCTCGCCGGCCCGCGGCGCCGCCGCCCGGAGGAGCGACATCGCCGTCCGGCCGTCGGCGAGCAGCGCGAGCGCCGCGTCCAGCCCGACGCCGTCCGGCACTTCGATGACCCCGCTCGCCTCCGCCACGGCCAGCTCCGCGTAGCCGCCCGAGCCGCCGAGGCTGGTCACGACGCGCCGGCCGACGAGCTCCTCGCCCACCCCGCGCCCGACCGCCGCGACGCCCCCGCCCACGCCGTTGCCCGGGATCGCCGGCAGCTCGAGGGAGAACGGCGCGCTGCCGGAGCGCAGCTGCGTCTCGACGAAGGTGATGTTGGCCAGCTCGACCTCGATCAGAGCCTGGCCCGGGCCGGGCACCGGGTCCGGCGCCTCGCCGGGGACGAGCACCTCCGGGCCGCCCGTCTGCCTGAGCCACACCGCGCGCATCGCCCCGCAGGGTAGGACCTCGAGCGAGCTCGAGGTCAAGCGTCTTGCGAGACTCCCGCCATGGACCTGGCGCTCCTTCCCCTCGACGACCCCACCGAGACGCGCGAGTTCGAGAGGGGCCGCTTCGAGGTCTACGCCGTTGGCCCGATGACGCTCGGGCGCGCCACCTACGAGCCCGGTTGGAAGTGGTCGAAGCACGTCGGTGCGGCAAGCGGGGAAGCGCTCTGCCAGGTCGAGCATGTCGGGCTCGTGGTGAGCGGCGCCGCGGCCGTGAAGATGGAGGACGGCACGGAACGCGTGATGCGCGCGGGGGAGTTCTTCTACGTCCCGCCCGGGCACGACTCGTGGGTGGTGGGCGACGAGCCCTACGTGTCGCTCCACATCATGGGCAGCGAGAGCTACGCGGCCTGAGCGGGCCGCCGCCAGACCGTCAGCAGCACCGACGCCCGCGCCTCGATGGGCTCCGGGAGCCCCTCGATGCGGCGACGGAGCTCGGCCGGGTCGGTGTGAAAGGCATTCGGTCCCATCATCACGAGCGCCTCGAGGTCGCCGGCGCCGAGCCTCAGAACCCATTCGAGCTCCTCGCTCGAGAGGCGCTCGAGCCGGCCGCCGAGCTCCTGCTCGAGCCGCTCGGGCTTGCGCTCGTCGACGCTCAGAAGCCCGAGCGGGCCGGCGAGCTCCTCCAGGTGGCGCGGGCTGGGCGTGACGACGACGAGCCGGCCGCCGGGCGCCATGACCCGCTCCATCTCGGCGCCGTTCCGCGGGGCGAAGACGTTCAGCACGAGTCCCGCGGCCTCCGAGCGGACCGGCAGGGCGCCCCAGATGTCGCAGCCGACGGCGCCGATGCGCGGGTGCGCCCGGGCGGCCCGCCGCAGCGCGTACCCCGAGACGTCGAGGGCGAGCCCGGGCCGCCGCGCCGACACGTCGAGAACGCGCGCGAGCTGCCGGCCGGTGCCGGCCCCGATGTCCGCCACGCAAGCGAAGCCGGGCGCTCCGCGTGCGGCATCGGCGAGCGCCGCCTCCAGCGGGTGGAAGTGGCCGGCCCCGAGGAAGCGCTCACGCGCGGCGACCATCGCCGCGTTGTCGCCGATCGCCGCCCGCGGCGCCCCCGGTAGCAGGCTCACATATCCCTGACGCGCGACGTCGAAGGAGTGCCCGGCGGCACACTGGAGCGCGCCGTTTCCGAGGGCCAGCTCCGCTCCGCAGTGAGGGCAGCGCAGGTACTCGACGACGTCGGCGAGCACGCCGGCTCAGTCCGGAAACGTCTCGGGCCGCTCGACGGCGCGGCGATGCAGCTCGTCGTCGATGTTCGAGCCGGTGATGACGAGCACGGTCGGCCCGCCGGCCGGCACCAGCGGCTCCAGGGCGGCGAGCGCCGCTGCGGCGGAGCCCTCCACGCGCAATCCCGCGGCCGCGAAGCTCCCGACCGCGCGCGCCAGCGCCCGCTCCGAGACCTGCACGAACGGAACGCCGACGCGCACGATCTCTCCGACGGCGAGCGGCACCGCCACCCGGACGGCCATGCCGTCCGCGAAGGTCGCCGAGCGATCGCACGGCACCGGCCGCCCGGCGGCCGCGCTCAGCGCCATGACGGGCGCCTCCTTCGCCACGACCGCCACCGTCTCGCCCCCGTCGAGCCCCCGCACCACGCCGATGAGCAGCGCGCCGTTCCCGACCGGCACGACCACCCGGGCCGGCGGCGCGCCGAGCTGCTCGACGATCTCGCGGCCGATGGCGGCGTAGCCGTCGAACTGCGCCGGCTCGGCGCCGTCCTCGAAGAAGGCGAGCCCGCGCTCGGCCGCGAACTCGCGCGCCAGCTCCTTCGACGCGTCGAGGTCGTCGCCGACCCGGTGGAGCTCGGCGCCGAGCTCCTCGAGGCGGGCCACCTTCGCACGACTCGCCTCGGCCGGGACGAACACGATCGCGCGCATTCCCGTGCGCTGGGCGGCCCAGGCGGTCGCAGCGCCGTGGTTCCCGGTCGAGGCGGTGACCACCGCCTCGATGCCCCGGTCCCGGAAGTGCTCGAGGGCCGGCAGCGCGCCGCGCCACTTGAACGCGCCGAGCTCGTGCACGTCCTCGCGCTTCAGCCAGACCGAGTCGCCGGCGCCGAGCGCGGCGGGAGCGGGCTCCAGGGGCGTCGCCATCGGCCAACATCATCCCGAGCGGCTAGATTCGGTGCGGTGAGCACCTCCGTCGACGAAGCACTGGAATCAGCCTCCTGGGACCTCGACCCGCTCGCCGAGGGACGCGGCGCCGAGGGGGTCGAGCAGATGCTCGCCGAGGCGCGCGACCGCGCCGAGGCGTTCGCTCAGCTCCACAAGGGCGAGCTGGCCGAGCTCGACGCGGAGGGCCTCGCCGAGGCCATGCACGAGCTGGGCGCGATCCACGACCTCGCCGGCCGGGCGGGCTCGTACGCGATGCTCCGCTTCTCGCTCGACACGGCAGATCCCGAGCGCGGCGCGCTGATGCAGAAGGCGCGCGAGCTCGGCGCCGCGATCGAGACGACGCTGCTCTTCTTCGAGCTCGAGTGGAACCTCGTGCCGGACGAGCGCGCCGGCGAGCTGCTCGCCGCTCCCGAGCTCGGCTTTTGCGCGCACTACCTGCGCACCGTTCGCCGCTATCGCCCCCATCAGCTCACGGAGCCCGAGGAGCGCATCCTCACCGAGACGAGCGTCACCGGCGCGGGCGCCTTCCAGCGCCTCTTCACGGAGCAGGTCTCGGCGATCGAGGTCACGCCGCCGGATACCGACGAGCCGATCTCCTTCGAGGAGGCGCTCTCGCGCCTCCAGGACCCCAGCCGCGAGCGCCGCGCGGAGACCGCGAGCGCCATCACCGACGCGCTCCGCCCGGGCCTGCGCACGCGCGCGTTCGTCTTCAACACGCTGCTCGGCGACAAGGCGACCAAGGACCGCCTGCGCACATATCCGCACTGGCTCGCCTCCCGCAACCTCGCGAACGAGGCAAGCGACGAGTCGGTGGAGGCGCTGATCGAGGCGGTCCAGTCGCGCTACGACCTCGCCCGCCGCTGGTATGCGCTGAAGGCGCGCCTGCTCGGGCTCGACCGGCTTGCGCACTACGACCGCATGGCGCCGGTCTCCGGCAGCGACGAGCGCATTCCGTACGCCGACGCCCGTGAGATCGTGCTCGACTGCTACGGCAGCTTCTCGCCGGAGCTCGGCGCGACGGCCGCGACCTTCTTCGAGCACGGCTACATCGACGGCCCGCCGCGGCCGGGCAAGCGCGGGGGCGCCTTCTGCTCGTACACCGTCCCCTCGGCGCACCCGTACGTGCTGCTCAACTACAGCTCGCGTCCTTACGACGTGTTGACGATGGCGCACGAGCTCGGCCATGGCGTCCACGCGTCGCTCGCCCGTCCGCAGGGCATCTTCCACTTCACCACCCCGCTGACGCTCGCCGAGACCGCGTCGATCTTCGGCGAGACGATCGTGCTCGAGCGCCTGCTCCAGCAGGCGCCCGGGGCCGCGGAGCGGCTCGACCTGCTCGCCGGCGCGCTCGACGGCGCCGTTGCCGCCGTGTTTCGCCAGATCGCCATGAACCGCTTCGAGCACGCGCTCCACACGACGCGCCGCGAGACGGGCGAGCTGTCCGTCGACCACCTTGCCGAGCTGTGGCTCGAGACGCAGACCGACCTCCTGGGCGACAGCGTCGAGCTCGACGACGACTACGGCCTCTGGTGGTCGTACGTCTGGCACTTCGTCGACGCACCGGGTTACGTCTACGCATACGCGTACGGCCACCTGCTCGCGCTGTCGGTCTACCGCCGCTATGAGGAGGAGGGCGAGCCGTTCGTGCCGTCGTACCTCGACCTGCTGCGCGCCGGCGGCTCGCGGCCGCCCGAGGAGCTCGGGGCGATCGTCGGCGTCGACCTGACGGATCCGGGGTTCTGGGCGAGCGGGCTCGAGCTGATCGAGCGCCAGCTGGACGCGGCCGAGCGCGCCGCGCTGCGAGGCGCGCCCGTCGGGGTTCGCCGCCTGGCCCGAGGCAGCCGGCTCGGCCGGCTGCGGAGGGTTCGCCTCAGGAATGATCGAGCTCGATGTCGCCGAGCGCATTCCGCTCCCCGGTGGCGAGATCGAGCTGGCGCGCCCGCGCGATGCTGAGGCGCTCCTCAGCGAGGAGTCCTTCGAGCACGAGGAGTTCCTGCCCTACTGGGCCGAGCTGTGGTCGAGCGCCGTGGCGCTCGCGCACGATCTGTCGCTGCGCTCTCTGCGCGGCAAGCGGACGATCGAGCTCGGCTGCGGGCTCGGGTTGCCCAGCATCGCCGCCGCCCGTGCCGGCGGGCGCGTGCTCGCGACCGACTGGTCCCCCGACGCGGTGTTCGCCACCGCCGCCAACGCCGCCCGCAACGACGTCCGCCTCGACACGCTCGAGTGCTCATGGGCGGCGCCCGAGGCGATCGTGGAGCGCGGCCCCTGGGACCTCGTGCTCGCCTCAGACGTCCTCTACGAGCGCCGCAACGGAAGTCTGCTGCTCGAGCTGCTGCCGCGGCTCGTCGGCGAGCGCGCGCTGGTGCTGGTAGCCGACCCGCAGCGGCCCGCCGCCGGCGCGTTCCTGGAGCGCGTCGAGGATCAGGGCTGGGTGCTGAAGACGACCGGCACGCCGCGCTCGGAGCGGGTGCGCATTCACCGGTTGCGCAGATCCGCCAGCGCGGCGTAGAGCTCGCGCGCCGCGCGCTCGCCGAGCCGCAGGCTCTCGAGCCGGTAGCTCTCGTCGGGGGCATGGATGGCGTCGTCGGGGAGAACGAAGCCGCTCACGATCGTGGGCACTCCGCGCTCGGCGAGGACGGCGAGCAGCGGCAGCGTGCCGCCGAGGCGAAGGAGGGCGGGCGGCGTGCCGCACGCCCGCGCGAGCGCCTCGCCCGCGAGCCGCAGCGCGGGATGCTTGGCATCGAAGAGCGCCGGGTCGGCGAGCTCCATGTGCATCTCGAGCTCGGCGCCGGGCGGCGCGGCCGAGCGCAGCAGCCGTTCCAGCTCTGAGCCCATCTCGGCGGCGCTCTGTCCCGGCGCGAGCCTCAGGCTCACGTGACCGCGGGCGAGCGAGGGCACGATCGTGCGCGGCTCGCCCACGCTGACCATGTTCACGTCGAGCGCAGGCGCCGCACCGGTGCGCTCGTAGAACTCGTCCCCCGCCCCGGCGGCCACCTCGCGGCCGCCGACCGCCCGCAGCGCCTCCGCTCCCGGCTGGAGCCGGAGCCACGACTCGCGCTCGCGCTCGCCCACCGTCGCGACGCCGGCGCGCAGCGCCTCGGGCACCCGCCCCTCGGCATCCGGCATCACGGCGGAGAACATCGCGAGCAGCACGTGCGCAGCGTTCAGGACGGCGCCGCCGTAGAGGCCGGAGTGCAGGTCGCGCGCCCCGGTCCGGACCTGGATCTGTGCCTGCGCGAGCCCGCGCGCGCCGATGGAGATCGCCGGCGTTCGCTCGTCCGCCATCAGCGAGTCGAACACGATCGCGCAGTCCGCGCCGAGCTCGGCCTCGCGCAGCCACTTCAGCACTGACGGGCTCCCCACCTCCTCCTCTCCCTCGACGAGCAGGCGCACGTTCACCGGCAGCTCCCCGGCGCGCGCCAGCTCGCAGGCGACGTGCAGCAACGGCAGGTAGTTGCCCTTGTCGTCGGCCGCGCCGCGCGCGTACAGGCGACCGTCGCGCTCCGTCGGCTCGAACGGCGGCGAGCTCCACTCCTCGAGCGGCCCCGGGTCCTGGACGTCGTAGTGGCCGTAGGCGAGCACGGTCGGCGCGTCCGGCCGGGCCGCACGCAGCTCGCCGATCGCCATCGGATGGCCGTCGTCGACCGTGACCTGCTCGGCGCTCCCGCCGGCCGCCTCGATCCGCTCGCAGACCCAGTCGCAGGCGCGGGCCAGCGCCGGCGCGTCGCCGCCGCCGGTGGAGATCGAGGGGACGCGCAGCCAGTCGATCAGCTCGTCGAGAAGTGCGGGCATGGGCGGGCATTCTTTCGGAATCGCTCCGGCCCCGGCCAAGCCGGCGCCCTCGCGCACTGCGGAATCGCTCCGGCCCCGGCCAAGCCGGCGCCCTCGCGCACTGCGGAATCGCTCCGGCCCCGGCCAAGCCGGCGCCCTCGCGCACTGCGGAATCGCTCCGGCCACTACGGGTGCGTAGCATCGGCGTGATGCGCCGCCTGTTCCTGCTCGTAGCGGCCGTGGTGCTGGTCGACACCTCCTTCTTCGCCGCCGTGTCGCCGCTGCTGCCCGAGTACGCGGACCAGTTCGACCTCTCGAAGACAGGCGCCGGCGTGCTCGCGGCCGCGTACCCGGCCGGCACCTTCGCCGCGGCCGTGCCGAGCGGCTGGCTCGCCGCGCGCTGGGGCGTCAAGCCCACGCTGCTGCTCGGACTCGGGCTGCTCGGCGTGACGAGCCTCGTGTTCGCATTCGCCAACCACATCGTGCTGCTCGACGCTGCGCGCTTCACCCAGGGAGTCGGCGGCGCCTGCATGTGGGCGGCGGGCATGGCCTGGCTCGTGTCGGCCGCGCCGCCCGAGCGCCGCGGCGAGCTGATCGGGTCGGCGCTCGCCGCCGCGATCGTCGGCGTGCTGCTCGGCCCCGTGCTCGGCGGCCTCGCGACGGTGATCGGGCCGGAGATCGTGTTCAGCGCCGTCGCGGTCGGCGCGGCCGCGCTGGCAGCCTGGGCCTGGTCCACCCCCGGCGTCGAGCCCGAGCCGGGCGCGCTGCTCTCGCAGCTGGCCGCGGCGCTGCGCAGGCCGGCCGTGCTGGCGGGCTTCTGGCTGTTCACGCTGCCGGCCCTGTTCGCGGGCGTGATCGAGGTCCTCGCGCCGCTGCGGCTCGACGACCTCGGCGCCAGCGGTGCGGTGATCGGCGCGATCTTCCTGATCACCGCCGCGGGGGAGGCCGTGATCAGCCCGATCGCAGGCCGCCTCTCGGACCGGCGCGGCCGGCTCACCCCGATCCGGGCCGGGCTGACCGGCGCGCTCGTGATGGCGATCCTCCTGCCGCTGCCGGGCACCGTCGTGCTGATGGGCGTGGCGATCCTGTTCGCGTTCGCCTCGCTCGGCGGCTTCTGGGCGCCGGCGATGGCGCTGCTCTCGGACGCCTCCGAGGAGTCCGGCCTCGACCAGGCCCTCGCATTCTCGATCTCGAACCTCGCCTGGGCGGTCGGCCACGTGGTCGGCGCGGGCGTCGGCGGCGCCGTCGCCGAGGTCAGCTCGGACGCGGTGCCCTACGCGGCGCTCGGCGTCATAACCGCCGTGACGCTCGCCGGCGTTACGGTCATGAGTCGCCGGCAGCCCGCGGCGGCTTGAACAGCTCGAGGCCGCGCTCCGAGGGCACGAGCACGCCGTCGTGGTGGCCCGCGCCGAGCGCGCTGAGCCGCCCGAGCGCCGAGGGCGCGTCGAGCCCGCCGACGACGTAGGGGCAGAGCGTCACGACGGGGCGATTGCGGAAGTGCTCCTCCCATGCCCGCTCGACCTTCATCGCGTGCTCGAAGGAGTCGGAGTCCGCGCTGACCGGCGTGTGCGATGACCAGAGCGCGCTGAGCCCGCGGGTGAGGGCCTCGTCGAAAGCGGGGTCGAGCCGTTGCGGCAGCTGCTCGGGCGGCTCCGAGGGCCGGATCTGCTCGAGCGCCAGCCGGCGGTCCGCCTCCAGGCCGGGAACATCGAGGCCGGCGCCGGTCAACGCCTCGCGGTCGCGCTCGGGCTCGATGGTCCGATGGACGAGCCAGCCGCCGCGCTTCGCGCCCAGGGAGTAGAACGAGGCGACGACAGGCGTGAACTCCTCCTCGCTGCGGAGGAGGACGGCGACGTGGGGGCAGGCTCCACCGTCGAGCGCCGGGGCAAGCGCGCCGCTGAGCACGGATGGGACGTTAGTCGAGTCGCCCTTCACACGGGCACCTCGAGCCGCACGCGGGCGCCGTCCTCGGGCGCCGAGCTGACCGTCAGGAGCCCACCCGCGCTGCGCGCGCGCTCGCGCATCAGCGTGAGCCCGAAGTGTCCGTCGCCGGGGCCGCCGGCATCGGCCGGCTGGAAGCCGACGCCGTCGTCCTCGATCTCGAGCGTGAGGCGCCCGTCCTCGACTAGCAGCCGCACCTCGACATGCTCCGGCTGCGCGTGCCGAGCCGAGTTCGCGAGCGCCTCGGTCAGGACCCGGACCACCACCGCCGTGGTCTCGGGCGACACGTCCACGGCCGGTCCCTCGCAGTTCACCACGAGCGGCAGGCCCTGACCCCGCCGCGCGCTCACCTCCTTGACCGCGGCCTCGACACCGCCGAGCGGTATGTGCACCGACAGGTCCTCGAGCCGGGCCCGCACCACGCGGCGCGCGGACGCCACCGCCTCCCGCAGCCGCTCCGCGCTCGCGCGGGCAAGCTCGGGCGGCGGGTCGGACTCGAGGAGGGCCAGCTCACGGGTCGCGAGCGCCAGGTCCTGCGCCAGGCCGTCGTGGATCTCAGCTGCGAGCCGGCCACGCTCGCGCTCGATCTCCGCTTCCTGCAGCTGCTGACGCAGGCGCGCCGTGGCGATGCCCGAGGCGAGCAGGTCGCCGAGCAGGGCGAGCAGCGTGGCGGCCGTCGGGTCGAGCGACAACGGCGGCGCGGCGGCGGCGATCACCACCCCGACCAGCCTGCGCTCTGAGACGAGCGGCACGACGAGCCAGGAGGCGGCCGGGGGCTCGAAGGGGTTCGCGACGAGCCAGCTCGCCTCATCGCGGAAGACGAGCGGGACCCCGCTCATCGTCGCGAGCTGCCAGGCCTCGTCGTCGAAAGCCACCTCGTCTCGCGCCCGCGTGCGCGTGCCCTGGCCCGCCGAGGTGATGTAGCGCTGCAGCGTGGCCGCCTCGGCGAAGCGGGGCAGGTAGAGCACGACCAGCTCGAGCCGGAGCCCGTCGCGCATCTCGTCGAGGGCGCCTTCCGCCAGCCGGCTCAGGCTGTCGGTGCCGACGAGCGCGCGGGCGACGCGCCCCAGGGCGCCGAGTGCGGCAAGGCCGGTTGGCCTCTGCTCAGTGGTCACGGCCGCACCCCACGATACTTCGGTCGTGGCCTCCGAGGAGCACCCGGTGCGCGTGCTGATCGCCGACGACCATCGGCTGATGCGCGAGGGCACGGCCGCCCTGCTCGCGGCCGACGAGCGCGTCGAGGTGGTCGGCCTTGCGGCCGACGGCGCCGAGGCGATCGCGCTGGCTGAGCGCCGGCGTCCCGACGTCGCCCTGCTCGACCTGAACATGCCGGGCGTGCGCGGCATCGAGGCGTGCGCCGCGATCCGCCGGAGCAGACCCGAGACCGAGGTAATGATCCTCACCGTCTCGGAGCACGAGCCGGACCTGTATGCCTCGCTGCGGGTGGGCGCCGCCGGCTACCTGCTCAAGGACATCGCGCCGGGCGAGCTGGTCGAGGCGGTGCTGGCCGCCGGCCGCGGCGAGCCGCGCATCCCCGCGTCGATGGCGGGCCGGCTGCTCCAGGAGCTGGCGGGCGCGGCGCCCGAGCCCAGCCCCGATCCGCTCGGCAGCCTCAGCGAGCGCGAACGCGAGGTGCTCGCGCTGCTGGCGGAGGGCCTCCGCAACCGGGAGATCGCCGAGCGGCTCGTGATCAGCGAGGCGACCGTCAAGACGCACGTGCGACACGTGCTCGAGAAGCTCCGCTTCCGGAACAGGGCCGAGGCGGCTGCGTTCGCGGCCCGCCACCTCGACTGACTCAGGCGGTCGCCTGCAGCGTCGCGCTGCGCAAGGCCTGCAGCATGCTCGTCTTGACCTCCTCGACGCCCAGCTCGAGGCTCGAGGCCACCTGGTCCGCCGAATAGCCGGCCAGCCGGGCCAGCGCAACCGCATCGCGGCCGGGCTGCGGCATCCCCTCGAAGCAGGCCGCCGGCGAGCCGCGCACCGCGGTGAGGATGGCGCGCTCGACGAGCGCATCGCGCGCGATCACCGGCTCGGACGCGGCTCCTCCCAGCACGTGCTCGGTCACGCCCGCCGCCGCGCGCTCGTCACGGGCCGCGGCCAGCGCGGCACCGTAGACGTGCGGAGCCATCCGCATGAGCTCGGCCGTCCGGGCGAGGTGACTCATACGAGCCACCGTACGACGGGCCGCTCACGCCGCCATCGCCCGGATGGCTCATCTCACGTCAACCGAAAGGTTGATCAGGGGCAGTTCGGCCAGGGCGCGCTCCCGCGCTCGCCGTAGAGCCTGAGAGCAAGCCGGTCCTGCTTCCACTCGGGGGCCTCGGCGGGGTCGCCCGTTCCGCCGAGCCCCTCCCAGGTGCCCTGGCTGAACTGGTACTTCCCGCGGTACTGCCCGTCCGGTGAGACAGCGCGCGGGTTGCCGCCGGACTCGCATTCGGCGATCGCGCGCAGGATGCCCGGTACTCGGCTGCCGCCGCCGGAGCGGCGCCTCACGGAGTTGCTGCTCGAAGGCTCCAGGCCGAGCGCGGCGCGCGTCTGCGGGCCCACGATGCCGTCGACGAGCAGCCCCTTGGAGCGTTGGAAGCGCCTGACGGCCTGCTCCGTCTGGGGGCCGAAGACCCCGTCGGCGGGGATGCCCAGCTTCGACTGGACCTGACGGACGGCGGAGCCGCGGTGGCCTCGCTTGACGACCACGTCGGCGGAGGCGGAGGCCTTGACCGTGTCGGCCTGCGCGCCCGGCGCAATCAAACAGAGCGCCGTGAGCGCCAGCAGCACGCCGAATCCGGCGCGCGCACGACGAACGGCATCGAAGATCCCTCGCAAGTGTCGTTTCCCCTTTCCAGATGCCTACGAGGTGAGCTGACGGGCTCGCGCCGGAAAGTGCGCTACGCAGCCTCTGCTGCGATTCGCCCCTGCGGCCTGGTGGCCGCTTTGGTTCCCCCGCTCCGCGCGTTCGGGACGACGCGGACTCGGCGATTCGACGATGTGAAGGGGTATATCCAAGCAGACGGGTGTTTGAAACACCGGCCGGCGTGTGTTCTGGCTCCTAGGGTGGCCCGGCTAGCGCCCGGCCATCAGCAGATCGTCCACGACCGTCACGATGTCGATCGGCTCCGGCGCGGGCTCACGCTCGATGCGCCGCGTGGGCGCCGGCGTGACCGGCTCGAGCTCCGGCTGTGGCGGCGGCGCCGGCAGCTCGGGCCTCCCCCGCCGGCGGCGCTCGAGCCATACGGCCGCCGCGAGCGCACCGACCAACAGAGGGGCGAAGCGCAGGAGCAGCCGCAGGCCTGGCACGACGCCGACCATACAGCGCAGGCCGGGAGTACGCTTGCCCCGCCGTGGATCTGGGGCTCAAGGACAAGGTTGCGCTCGTAACGGGCGCGTCTCAGGGGATCGGCCTCGGCATCGCGCGCGAGCTCGCCGCCGAGGGCGCGCGCGTCGCCGTCAGCTCGCGCACGAAGGAGCGCATCGAGGCCGCGGCGAGCGAGATCGGCGCACGAGCCTACGTGCACGACATGCTCGACCTCGACGCGGGGCCGGAGCTCGTGCGCCGCGTCGAGGAGGACCTCGGCCCGCTCGACATCCTCGTGACCAACACCGGCGGGCCGGCGGGCGGCGACCCGCTCGGCTTCACGCGCGAGCAGTGGGAGCAGGCCCACCGCGAGCTGGTGGTGGCGCCGATCGAGCTGATCGAGCTGGTCGTGCCGGGGATGCGCGAGCGCGGGTTCGGGCGCGTGCTGAACGTGGCCTCCTCGACGGTCCTCGAGCCGAACCCGGCGCTGATGCTCTCGAACTCGCACCGGCCCGGAATCGTCGCAGCGTTCAAGACGCTCGCGCGGGCGTTCGCCGGCGACGGAATCACCTTCAACTCGCTGTTGCCGGGCCGGATCGCCACCGACCGGCTTGCCCATCTGTACGACTCGCTCGAGGCGGCCCACGAGGCGGCGCGCGACGAGGTCGCCGCCGGGCGGCTCGGCACGCCCGAGGAGATGGGAGCGGCCGCCGCCTTCCTCTGCTCGGAGCGCGCCGCGTACATCACCGGCGTCGCGCTGCTGGTGGACGGCGGGATGACCCAAGGGGTCTGAGCTTGCGCCGGCAATCGACCGCTACCGGCCTCGCGGTCGCCGTCGCCTCGGTCGCGCTGACCACGGCGCTGATCTTTCCGCTCGCGGAGGCCGTGCCGGTGGTGTCCACGGGCGTCGTCTACCTGATCGCCGTCCTGCTCGTATCGTCCTACGCGGGGCTGTGGCTCGGCCTGTTCACCGCGGTGCTGGGCGCCGCGGCCTGGAACTTCTTCCACTTGCCGCCCACCGGCGAGTTCACCATCGCCGACGGCGAGAACTGGGTCGCCCTCGTCGTCTTCATGGTCGCCGCGCTCGTCACGAGCACGCTCGCGGGCGCCGCGCGCAGCCGCGCCGAGGACGCGGAGCGCGGGCGGCGCGAAGCCGACCTCACGGCGGAGATGGCGCGCCTGCTGCTCGGCGGCGCGAGCGGCGAGCAGCCGCTGCGCACGGTCGGCCAGCGGATCGCCCAGGCCTACGACCTGTCGAGCGTGTCTGTCGAGCTGTCGTGGGTCGACTCGGACACGCGCCGCCGCGCGCTTCCGCTGATCGTGGAGGGCAGCCGCATCGGCACGGTGCTGGTGCCGGCCGAGACCGACCCGGCCGTGCTGGACGCGCTCCAGGACCGCGTCGTGCCGGCGCTCGAGACGCTCGTCGGCGCCGCGCGCCGCCGCGGCGAGCTCGAGGCCCAGGTGATCGAGACGAAGGCGCTGCGGCGCAGCAACGTCGTCAAGACGACGCTGCTGCGCACGATCTCCCACGATCTGCGCTCGCCGCTGACGGCGATCACGACGGCCGCCGGCGGGCTCGGCTCGGAGACGCTCGGGGACGACGAGCGGCGCGAGCTCATCTCCGTCATCGAGACCGAGAGCGCACGGCTCTCGCGGCTCGTCGAGAACCTGCTCGACCTCACGCGACTTCAGGCGGGGAGCGCGGACCCGCAGGCGGACTGGTGTGCGATCGACGAGCTGGTCGAAGCGGCGGTCGACTCGGTCGCCCAGCCGCCCGCCGGCTTCGACATCGATCTCGATCCAGAGCTTCCGCTCGTTCGCGCCGACGCGGCGCAGCTCGAACGCGCGCTCGCCAACGTGCTCGAGAACTCGAGCCGCTTCGCCGGCTCGCAGCCGGTGACGATTCGCGGCCGCGCGGCCGGCAAGTTCGTGATCCTGCGCATCTCGGACCACGGTCCCGGCATCCCAGGCGAGGAGCTCGAACGGGTCTTCGAGGCCTTCCACCGCTCGCGCGGCGCCGCCGACAGCACCGGGTCGGGCCTCGGGCTCGCGATCGCACGCGGCTTCCTCGAGGCCAACGGCGGGCGCATCCGGGCGGAGTCGCTACCGGGCCAGGGGACGAGCTTCGTCATCCAGGTGCCGATTCCCGCGGAAGAGCCCACCGCCGCGCCCGCGGCGGAACGCGGCGCCGAATGAGTGCCCGCCGGCGGATCCTCGTCTGCGACGATGAGCTGCAGATACTGCGCGCGCTGAAGGTCATCCTGCGCGACGCGGGCTACGACGTCATCGGGGTCGCCACGGCGAAGGAGGCACTCGACGCGGCCGCTGTGCGGCAACCCGACGCGGCCATCCTCGATCTCGTGCTGCCGGACGGCGACGGCGTCGAGGTCTGCCGCTCGATTCGCGAGTGGAGCGCCATGCCGATCATCGTGCTGTCCGCGATCGGCGAGGAGGCCCAGAAGGTCCGGGCGCTCGAGGCCGGAGCCGACGACTACGTGACGAAGCCGTTCAGCCCCGCCGAGCTGACGGCGCGCCTGACGAGGGCGCTCGAGCGCGCCGGAGCGGCACCCGCAGCCGGGGAGCCCGTCCTGAGCGCGAACGGCCTCGAGCTCGACCTCGCCGCTCACCGCGTGTCGGTCGAGGGTGCCGAGGTCCATCTCACCCCGACCGAGTTCGAGCTGCTGCGCACGCTCATGCAGGGCCGCGGGCGGCTGCTCACCCACCGCGCCCTGCTCGCCGAGGTCTGGGGCCCGGGGTACGAGCACGACACCCAGACCCTGCGTGTCCACGTCGCGAACCTGCGCCGCAAGATCGAGCCGCGGCCCGGCACGCCCCGCTACATCGTCACGGACCCGGGCGTCGGCTATCGCTTCGAGGCCTGAGCTTCTTACACCGGGCTTACGGCGGCCGGCTTCCCTCCCTGCAACCCCGATTCGAAGGAGCATCGACGTGAGCAGGCTCGGACACCGGATCACCCGCCGCCAGACCCTCGGCCTCGCCGGGCTTGCCGGCGCCGCGTACGTGACCGGCTGCCGCGCGACGGCGGACGAGCCCGCCGCGGTGGCGGAGGCGCAGACGCCGTCCTGTGTGCTCGTGCCCGAAGTGACCGAGGGCCCCTACTTCGTCGACACGCAGCTGAAGCGAGCCGACGTCCGGGCGAACTCGTCCGGCGGCGCTGCCCGCCCGGGGATACCGCTCGCCCTGACGATCCGCATCGTTGAGGTCGGGTCGGGCGGCCGCTGCAGCCCGTACGCCGGCGCGGCGGTCGACATCTGGCACTGCGATGCCGAGGGCGAGTACTCGGGGGTCGGCTCCGACACCGACTTCCTGCGCGGCTACCAGGTCACGGACGCGAACGGGGCCGTCACCTTCAGGACGATCTTCCCGGGCTGGTATCGGGGCCGGGCGATCCACATCCACCTGAAGGTCCGCACCTACGATGGCGCGACGGAGACATACGAGTACACATCGCAGCTCTTCTTCTCCGACACGACGATCGCCCAGGCGTACGACGTCGCTCCGTACTCCGGGAACGGCATGCCGGACACGTCCAACGCGGCCGACGGCATCTACGCCGAGACCGGCGGGACGAGCCTCGTGCAGATGAGCGGCGGCGCGTCCTCGGGCTACAGAGGCAGCGTGGCGCTGGGCCTCACCGGCCTTCCAGAGGGCGACGCGGCGAAGGCTCGCCTGCTCGGCACAGCGTGGACGCGCAGCGGGCGCGGGCGGCGCACCCTGCGCGCGCGGCTCGACCTCGACGAGCGGATGCGCTCGATTCAGGCGCGGCTCGTCCGCGAGGGGCGCACGATCTCGTCGAGCCAGGTCAGAGGCGTCCGCGCCGGCAGTAGGCGCGTGCGCATTCCGCAGCACGTCGTCTGAGCGGCGTCGTCTTCACGACATCTTTATCGGCCGATAGCGGATCTTGATGGCCCCTTGACGGTCGGCTGGCCATGCTCGCTGCATGGCAACCACCCTCATGCATCCGACACTGTCCGTGCGCGGCCGGGTGTTCCTGCAGCGCGGCTCGCTTGTGCGGCGCCTCGCCGCCGGTGCGAGCCCGTCCGACAGCCCTGAGCTCGCGCGCCGCGCGCAGCAGCTCTGCTCGCCGCGCCACCGGCGCGGGCTGGCGACCAGCCTCGAGCGCGTACTCGACGCCGCCGAGGAGCCGCCGCGGCCCTACACAGCCGCGGTGCCGCTGCGGCGCGCGGCGATCCTGCGCGAGCGTGCCGGCCTTCTCGGCCTGGCCGTGGACTTGCGTGACACGGGATCCGGCGTGAACGCCCGTGGCGTCGCGCTCGTCGAACGGCTGCTCGCCGACGGCGGCTCGCCGCTCTACTTGGAGAGCGAGCAGGAGACCCTCGACGGCGCCATCCGCCATGCGCGGGCGGCGCTCCTGCTGGCCTGATGGACTTCCTCTCCGACGTTCTCGCGATCGCGATCGGGCTCGTCTGCTTTGCTGCGTTCCTTGCCCTGCTGGAGGGCCTGGAGCGGGTATGAGCGGCGCCGAGCTGTTCGGGCTCGTGGTGTCGGTGGTCGTGGCGGCGTACCTCGTGTACGCGCTGCTGCGCGGTGAGCGCCTGTGACCGTCCAGGGCTGGCTGCAGATCGCGATCTACCTCGCGGTCCTCACCGCGCTCACGCCGCTGCTCGGCGGCTACATGGCACGCGTCTACCGCGGCGAGAGCGTCTTCCTCACCCCGGTCCTGGCGCCTTTCGAGCGGCTGACCTACCGGCTGCTGCGCGTGAACCCGAACGTCCAGCAGGACTGGAAGTCCTACGCGCGCACGACGGTCGTCTTCAGCCTTCTCTTCTTCGTCGTCCTGTACGTGATCCTGCGCACCCAGGGGATCCACCCCTTCAACCCGGAGGGCTTCGACTCCGGCACCTGGGACGTCAGCTTCAACACCGCCACGTCGTTCATCTCGAACACGAACTGGCAGTTCTACGGCGGCGAGACGACCATGAGCTACTTCTCGCAGATGGCGGGGCTCGCGGTGCAGAACTTCATCTCCGCCGCCGTCGGCATGGCGGTGCTCGCCGCCGTGATCCGCGGGTTCGCGAACCGCGGTATCGCTCAGCTCGGCAACTTCTGGCACGACCTCACCCGCACGCTGCTCTACATCCTGCTGCCGCTGTCGATCGTCGGCGCCCTCATCCTGATGTCCCAGGGCGTCATCCAGACGCTCTCCGGCTCGGTCACCTACACGACCCTCCAGGGCTTCGACCAGACGCTCGCGCTCGGCCCCGCGGCGTCCCAGATCGCGATCAAGCAGCTGGGCACGAACGGCGGCGGCTTCTTCAACGTCAACAGCGCGTTCCCGTTCGAGAACGCCAGCGGGTTCAGCAACTTCATCGAGGTCCTCTTCATCCTGCTGATCCCGGCCGCGCTCACAGCCACCTTCGGGCGCATGGTGGGCAACCGCCGCCAGGGCTGGGCGCTCTACGCCGCCATGGCCGCCATGCTCGTCGTGGCCATCGGGGTCGGCTACGGCGCCGAGCAGAACGGCTCGCCCGCCCAGAAGGGCGCCGAGGTCGCCACCGCGTCTGCCGACGGCACCACCGGCGGCAACCTCGAGGGCAAGGAACAGCGCTTCGGGGTCGCGAACAGCGCCATGTGGGCGGCGATCACCACCGCCGCCTCGAACGGCTCCGTCAACTCGGCGCACGACTCCTACACCGGTGCCGGCGGCGCCGTCCCGCTCGTGAACATGATGACCGGGGAGGTCATCTTCGGCGGGGTCGGCTCGGGCCTGTACGGCATGCTCCTGTTCGTCCTGCTGGCGGTGTTCATAGCGGGCCTGATGGTGGGCCGAACGCCCGAATACCTCGGTAAGAAGATCGAGGCGCGCGAGGTCAAGTACGTCCTGATCGGGACGCTCTACACGGCACTCGCCGTGCTCGTGACGACGGCGATCGCGATAGCCACCAAGTGGGGTGCGCCGTCGATCTTCAACCCGGGCCCTCAGGGCTTCTCGGAGACGCTCTACGCCTACACCTCGCAGGGCAACAACAACGGGTCGGCGTTCGCCGGCTTCACCGGCTACCTGCAGCCGAACGCGCCCGGCAACGAGGGCGCTTTCGGCATCACCTTCGCCGACCTGCTCGGTGGGGTGACGATGCTCTTCGCCCGCTTCGTGCCGCTGCTGGCAGCGCTGGCGGTGGCGGGCTCGCTCGCCACCAAGCACGTCTCGCCGCCCGGAGCCGGCACGTTCCGCACGGACACTCCCACGTTCGTCTTCCTACTGATCTTCGTGATCGTGATCGTGGCCGCGCTCACCTTCTTCCCGGCCCTCCTCTTGGGCCCGATCGTCCAGGCACTCACCGACCAACTCTTCTGATCATGCGCCGCGAAATCACAACCTCAGTACTGGCAATCGTCATCTTCACGCTCCTGCTCGGGCTGGCATACCCGCTCGTCATGACCGGGGTCGGCCAGGTCGTGTGGCCGAACAAGGCCGACGGCAGCCAGGTCGAGCGTGACGGCGAGGTCGTCGGCTCGCGCCTGATCGGCCAGGACTTCCAGCGCCCCGTGCTCGGGGCTAACGGCGAGCCGCAGGAGGACGAGGAGGGCAACCCCGTCCTCGAGGCGGACCCGCGCTACTTCCAGTCGCGGCCATCGGCCACGGGCTACAGCGCCAACGTCACCTTCTTCAACAACCTCGGACCGAACAACAAGGAGCTACGCGACCTGTTTGCCGACAATCTGGCCACCTATCTCGACCGCGAGAGGCGCTACAACCCCGGGCTCGAGCGCGGGGACGTGCCGCCCGACGCCGTCCAGACGACAGCATCGGGAGTCGACCCGCACATCTCCGAGGCCAACGCGCGCATCCAGGCGCGGCGTGTGGCCGACGTGCGCGGGCTGCCGCTCGAGCGGGTCATGGAGCTGGTGGATGAGAACACCGACGGCCGCGGCCTAGGGGTGCTCGGTGAGCCCGGCGTGAACGTGCTCGAGCTGAACCTCGCGATCGACGATCTCGAGCGGCCGGAGGCCGATCTTCCGTCTCAGAACGCGGGGCTGGATGCCCCGCGGAGGTAATCCCCGGATGACGAAGGAATCTCAGAGCCTCTTCCGCGGCCCCGTCATGCGGCAGGCACTGTGGGCGAGCGTCCTGAAGCTCGACCCGCGCGTCCAGTTCCACAACCCCGTGATGCTGGTGGTCGAGATCGGCGCGGTGATCACCACCGTCGCCTGGGTGATCCAGCTGCTCGGCGGCGAGCCGCTCGGCGGCGGCGACGAGCCCGCCTGGTTCACCTTCACGGTCGCTTTCTGGCTGTGGCTCACCGTCATCTTCGCCAACCTCGCCGAGGCGCTCGCCGAGGGCCGCGGCAAGGCCCAGGCCGCCGCGCTCCGGGCAATGCGCACGGAGACCATTGCGAGGCTGCGCGACGGCGGTGAGAAGTCCGCGGCCCAGCTGCAGCGAGGGGACGTGGTCGTGGTCGAGGCCGGCGAGCTGATCCCCGGCGACGGAACTGTCATCGACGGCATAGCCTCGGTCGACGAGTCGGCCGTGACCGGCGAGTCCGCCCCGGTGATCCGCGAGTCCGGCGGCGATCGCAGCGCGGTCACCGGCGGCACACGGGTCCTGTCCGACCGTATCGTCGTCGAGATCACGCAGGAGCCCGGCGAGAGCTTCCTCGACCGCATGATCGCGCTGGTGGAGGGCGCCGACCGGCGCAAGACTCCGAACGAGATCGCGCTGGGCATCCTGCTCGCAGGCCTGACCCTGATCTTCCTGGTCGTGGTGGTCGCGCTGCGCCCGTTCGCCGAGTTCGCCGACACGGACGTCTCGATCACGACGCTGATCGCGCTGCTCGTCTCGCTCATCCCGACCACGATCGGCGCCCTCCTGTCGGCGATCGGGATCGCCGGCATGGATCGGCTCGTGCGCCGCAACGTGCTTTCGCTGTCGGGTCGCTCCGTCGAGGCCTCCGGCGATGTCGACGTGCTGCTGCTCGACAAGACCGGCACGATCACGCTCGGCAACCGCGAGGCCACCGAGTTCATCCCGATGCCGGGCGTCCAGGAGTCGGACCTCGCCGAGGTGGCCCAGCTCTCGTCGCTTGCCGACGAGACCCCGGAGGGGCGCTCGATCGTCGTGCTCGCCAAGCAATACGGGCTGCGCGAGCGCCACTTCGACCCGTCGGCGCGCTTCGTGCCCTTCTCGGCCGAGACGCGCATGAGCGGGGTCGACATGGACGGCATGCGGCTGCGCAAGGGCGCCGGCGACGCCATCGTCAGCTTCGTGACCGCAGACGGCGGGCAGGCGCCGCCCGAGCTCGATGCGGCGGTCGAGTCGATCGCCCGCGAGGGCGGCACACCGCTCGCGGTCGCACGCGACAACCAGGTGCTCGGCGTGATCTACCTCAAGGACGTCGTCAAGGACGGCATGCGCCACCGCTTCGACCAGCTGCGGGCGATGGGGATCCGGACGGTGATGGTCACGGGCGACAACCCGCTCACGGCCGCCAAGATCGCGGACGAGTCGGGCGTCGACACCTTCCTCGCGGAGGCGACTCCGGAGCGCAAGCTGGAGCTGATCCGCGACGAGCAGCGCGAGGGCCGGCTCGTCGCCATGACCGGCGACGGCACGAACGACGCGCCCGCGCTCGCGCAGGCGGACGTGGGCGTGGCGATGAACACCGGCACCCAGGCGGCGCGCGAGGCGGGCAACATGGTCGACCTCGACTCGAATCCGACGAAGCTCATCGAGATCGTCGAAATCGGCAAGCAGCTGCTGATCACACGCGGCGCGCTCACCACCTTCTCGGTCGCGAACGACGTGGCCAAGTACTTCGCGATCCTGCCCGCGATCTTCGTCGCCACCTACGCGGCGGCCGGCGACTCGACCGGGCCCCTCGAGACGCTCAACATAATGAATCTCGGCACGCCCGAGTCGGCGATCATCTCGGCGATCATCTTCAACGCGCTGATCATCCCGCTGCTCGTGCCGCTGGCCCTGCGCGGGGTGCGCTACCGGCCGGTGGGCGCGACGGCGCTGCTCCGCCGCAATCTCCTGATCTACGGGCTCGGCGGCCTGATCGCGCCCTTTATCGGCATCAAACTGCTCGACCTGCTGATCCACAACGTGCTCGGCGCGTAGGAGCTCGTCCGGGCGCACGCGGCCGAGCCGCGCGCTTCGGCATAGTCCGCCACCATGTCCCAGGAGGGGCGCGGGCACTACAAGATCTTTCTCGGCATGGCGGCCGGGGTTGGGAAGACCTACAGGATGCTCCAGGAGGGCAAGGCCGCCCTCGCTGACGGCCGCGACGTCGTCATAGGAATCCTCGAGACCCACGGCCGCAGCGAGACCGTCGCGATGGCCGAGGGCCTCGAGGCGATGCCGCGCCGGACCGTCGAATACCGCGGGACGGAGCTGCAGGAGATGGACTTGCCGGCGATCTTCCAGCGCGCGCCGGAACTCTGCCTGATCGACGAGCTGGCCCATACGAATGCGCCGGGTGTCGAGCACCACAAGCGCTACGAGGACATCGACGACGTGCTCGATGCCGGCATCGACGTGTTCTCGACCGTCAACGTGCAGCACCTGGAGTCGCTCAACGACCGTGTCGCCGAGCTCACCGGCGTGCGCGTGCGCGAGACCTTTCCGGACCAGGTGCTCGCCTCGGCCGACGAGGTCGTGCTGATGGATCTGACGCCCGAGGCGCTGATCCAGCGGCTCCGCGAGGGCAAGGTCTATGGGCCCGAGCGGATCCAAACGGCGCTCAACAGCTTCTTCAAGGTCGAGAACCTGTCCGCGCTGCGCGAGGTGGCGCTGCGCCAGGTGGCCGAGGAGGTCGAGTCGCGGCGGCTCATCACGCCTGCCGAGGCGCTCGGCACAAGGGAGGAGAAGCTCTTCGGCGACGCGCCGCAGGCGGTGGCCGACCAGGTGCTCGCGCTTGTCACTCCGGACGAGGGCTCGCAGCGGCTGGTGCGCCGCGCCTGGCGATCGGCGCAGCGCCTCGGCGCCGATCTCGACCTCCTCTACATGGCGCCTCCCGGGGAACCCCCGCGCGGCGAGGAGCGTCAGCGCCTCGAGGCGCTGCGGCGGCTGGCGACGCTGCTCGGCGCCGACCTGATCGTCGAGGAGGGCGATGACCTCGTCGAGGCGGCCGCCCGCGTGGCGGCCGAGCGCGGTACGACCTACCTGTTCCTCGGCCAGCCGTCGCCGCGCGGTCCGCTGGCGCGGATGTCCGAGTGGCTGCCGGAGCGGTTGATGCGCCGCCTGCCGGGTGTGGACGTGCGGATCGTGGCGGATCCGCGCTGATGCCGGCCAAGAGGCGCTCACGCCCCCCGGACCCGACGGGTCAGACCGGCGTGATCTCGTGGTTGGCCAGGAAGACGCCGTCCGGGTCGACCCGCGCCTTCGTCTCCTGCAGTCGCTGCCAGGTCTGCGCATCGAAGGCGCGCGACATGTCGGAGTTGCGCTCGACGAAGTTGAGGTACCAGCCGCTCCTCCACGGCTCCATGGCCGCGGCCACGCGATCCACCGCCTCGACCATGACCGGCGCGTCCTCGAGCGCCATGATGCCGCCCAGCGCGAAGAGGAGGTACTCGCCGTTCATGACGGAGTAGGCACCGTGGTGCGATTCCGGGCGGGCGAGCGCTCCGCCGAGGTGGCGCAGCTCGATCATCGTGAGCGGCGATCCCGAGCCGGCGCCGCCCGTCTCGATGAGCTTGTCGACCGCCGCCGCGGGCAGCTCGCCCATCAGGTGATGGGAGCTCGTGTAAGGCAGCGGATCCTCGGGGTCCATCGCGAGGTAGGACAGGGCCACGGGCGGCACCATCCCGAACGTGTCCATCGCGGGCCCGAGCTGCCGCAGCGGCTCGACGAGGGCGGCGCCGGCGGGCTCGCCGCCCAAGAACGCCGCCGTCGCGACCGCGAAGGACTTGCCCCGCACCGGATCCGGGATCTCGGGCAGATCCGGAAGCTGCAGGAGCTTGAACACCGAGGTCATCTCCTCGGGCGCCCCGGCGGTCAGCTCTTGCCAGGCGTGGAGCACCTCGCCGCCGCGCTCGAAGTCGTAGAACAGAGCGCCGGCGTACAGCTCTTCGAGCGGATAGAGGTCGAACTCGAGCGCCGTGACGACGCCGAAGTTGCCGCCGCCGCCACGCAGCGCCCAGAACAGCTCGGGCTCGTTCTCGTGATCGGCACGGACGAGCTCCCCGTCCGCGGTGACCAGCTCGATCGCGGTGACGCTGTTCGCCTGGAGGCCGTGCTTGCGCCCCAGCCACCCCAGCCCGCCACCGAGCGAATAGCCGGCGATGCCGATATCGCGGGCCGAGCCGTGCAGGGCGGCAAGCCCGAGCGCGGAGAGGTTGTCGACGATGTCGTCCCACTTGGCGCCCGCGTTCACACGCGCCTTGCGGGCGGCGGCGTCGATCGTCACTCCCTGCATCGCGTCGGTGCGAAGCAGCAGCGCGGGCCGCTCCCAATCGAGCGGCTCGGCGCCGTGGCCGGCGCGCTGGGCCGCGATCCGCAGCCCCTGCTCGCGGGCGCGGCGCACCAGCGTCGCCACCTCGCGGGCGTCGGAGGCGTAGGCGACCTCCACCGGGCGCTGGTCGACCGCCAGGTTGAACGCCTGCCGTGCTCGGTCGAAGTCCGGAGCGCCCGCACGAAAAACCGTGCTTTCAGCGGCTGTCTCCTGGGCCTTTGGGATGTCCATGAATAGTCCTCCTCAGGAAGCGGAATGTTCGGGAGCCCCCCGATCAGCCCGGCACGCGCGCGAGGCGCACGCTCGCGCTCGACCAAGGGGCCAGTCTCGGTCGCCGATGCAGCGCGGCCCAGCATATGCCGAGTCCGATCTCCGCGCACAGGACGATGTTCGGCCACGAAACCAACGGGGCGCGCGGCGGCCCGGAGATGACAGCGGGGGGCTCGCGCCCCCCGGACCCCCGCGGCACCTGGCCGGCCGGAGCGCAACGGGGCGCGCCGGTCCCGGGGGACCGGCGCGCCCTGGTAACCCGGCCCTAGGCCAGCGCGGGGGTTGGCGCAGGCTCGAGAGCGAGTTCGAGCACCTCGCCGATCGTCATAACCGGGTGGAAGGTCATCGCTTCGCGGACCTCCTCCGGGACGTCGTCCAGGTCGGCGCGGTTGCGCTCGGGGAGAATCACGTCGGTCAGGCCGGCCGCGTGGGCCGCCAGCACCTTCTGCTTCAGACCGCCGATCGGCAGCACCCGGCCCTGCAGCGTGACCTCTCCGGTCATGCCGACCGTGTGCTTGACCGGCCGCCCCGACAGGAGCGACGCAAGCGCAGTCGTCATCGTGATGCCGGCGCTCGGCCCGTCCTTCGGGATCGCGCCCGCCGGCACGTGCACGTGGAACTCGCGCTCGTCGAAGGCGTCCTCGTCGATGTCGAGCTCGCCCGCGTGGCCACGCACGTAGGAGAGCGCGATGCGCGCGGACTCCTTCATGACATCGCCGAGCTGCCCGGTCAGTACGAGCGTCTCCTTGCCCTTCATCGAGGTCGCCTCGATGAAGAGGACGTCGCCACCTGCGCCGGTCACGGACAGGCCGGTGGCCACGCCCGGGATCGCGGTGCGCTCGGCCGACTCCTGGAAGAAGCGCTGGCGCCCGAGGGCGTCACGCAGCTCCGCCTCGCCGATCTCGACCGGCACGCTCACGCTGTCGGAGGCGATCTTCGTCGCCGTCTTGCGCAGCAGGGTGCCGAGCGTGCGCTCGAGCGAGCGGACACCCGCCTCGCGCGTGTACTCGGTCACGATCTGGCGCACGACGTCGTCGCTCACCGACACCTCGTCCTCGCGCAGGCCGTTGCGCTCGCGCTGACGCGGCCAGAGGTAGCCACGCGCGATCGCGACCTTCTCCTCGGTCGTGTAGCCGTCGAAGCGCACGACCTCCATCCGGTCGAGCAGCGGCAGCGGGATCGTCTCCGCCACGTTGGCCGTGGCGATGAAGACGACCTCCGACAGGTCGAGCTCGACGTCCAGGTAGTGGTCGCGGAACGAGTGGTTCTGAGCCGGGTCGAGCACCTCGAGCAGGGCCGCGCTCGGGTCGCCGCGCCAATCCGCGCCGACCTTGTCGACCTCGTCGAGCATGATCACCGGGTTCATCGTCCCGGCGTCGCGCAGGGCACGGACGAGCCGGCCCGGCAGGGCGCCGATGTACGTCCGCCGGTGACCGCGGATCTCGGCCTCGTCGCGGACGCCGCCGAGCGACATGCGCACGAACTCGCGGCCCGTCGCGCGCGCGATCGACTCGCCGATCGAGGTCTTGCCCGTGCCGGGCGGCCCGATCAGAGTGAGGATCGCGCCGCTCTTCTTGTCCTCCGCGATGCCGCGCTCCTCGCGCAGCTTGCGGACGGCGATGTACTCGACGATCCGGTCCTTGACGTCCTCGAGGCCCGCGTGGTCGGCGTCCAGCACCTCACGCGCGTGCACCGGGTCGAGGCGCTCGTCCGAGCGCTCGGCCCACGGCACGGCAATCAGCCAATCGAGGTAGGAGCGGATCATCGAGCTCTCGCCCGACTGCTCGCCCATGCGCTCGAAGCGCCCGAGCTCGCGCTCGGCCTGCTCGCGCACCTCGTCCGGCATGCCGGCGTCGGCGATCTTCTTGCGGTACTCCTCGACGACCGAGGCGTCGTCCTCGCCGAGCTCCTTCTGGATCGACTCCATCTGCTTGCGCAGGAAGTACTCGCGCTGCTGCTTCTCGGCGCCGGACTGGACGTCGTCACGGATGCGGGCACGAACCTGCAGCTCGGTCATGCGCTCGCGCTGGAGCTCGAGCGCGCGGGCGAGCCGCTCGGTTACGTCGAGCTGCTCGAGCAGCTCGACCTTGTTCTCGTAGCTGAAGTCGGGCGAGTAGCCGCCTGTGTCGGCGAGGGCGCCGGGCTCGGTGATCGAGCGGACCCAGGCCGAGATACGGCCGTCGTCGCCGCGCAGCTCGAGGATCTCCTCGACGACCGCGCGGTACTCGCGCTCGAGCTCACGGGTGCGGCCGTCGACCGGAACGTCGTCCGGGTGCGGCTCGACCTGCACGCGCAGCTCGCCGGCCGGGCTCGTCTGAGCCGCGCCGATGCGGCCGCGGTAGAGGCCGTCGACCATGACGGCACGCCCGCCACCGGGCAGGCGCACGCGCTCGGTCACCGCCGCGACGGTGCCCACGCTCGCGAAGTCGTCGTCCTTACGCGGGACGAGCACGATGCGGTCCTCTTCGCCGGCGTCGATGGCCAGCGTAAGGGACATGTTCGGGAAGACGACGGAGTCGTCTACTGGGATGAGAAGAAGTGTCTCAGTGGCCATTCTGGGTTACCTACTTACGTTGGGTAAGCATGAGTCTAGCGGCCAGATGAGCGGCCGACGACCTCTCGGCGACCGCCCGACGAGCCCTCCGCGGCGCGTGAAATGCTCCGCCCGTGGCCGATCTCAACGATCCCGCGCGGGTAGCGGCCGCGGCTGCCGCCGCCGAGCTCGTCGAGCCGGACATGTTGATCGGGCTCGGCTCGGGCCGCGCCGTCTGGAAGCTGACCCAGGCGCTCGGCGAGCGCGGCGACTCGATCAGGGCCGCGACCGCCTCCAACCGCACAGCCGAGCTGGCTGCGTCGCTCGGCATCGAGATCATCGAGCTCGACGGGTCGGTGGAGCTCGACCTCGCCCTGGACGGCGCCGACGAGGTCGCACCCGACCTCGGCCTCATCAAGGGCGGCGGCGGGGCGCTGCTGCGCGAGAAGATCGTCGTCTGCGCCGCGCGCCGGTTCGTCGTGGTGGCCGAGACGCCCAAGAAGGTCGACCGACTCGGAGAACGCATGCGGCTGCCCGTCGAGGTCACCCGCTTCGCCTGGCGCGACACCCGCCGGCGCCTCGCCCGGCTGCTGCCGGACGCGCAGCTGCGCGAGCACAACGACGGCACGCCGTACCTGACCGACGAGGGGCACTACATACTCGACTGCGTGGTTCCGCCCGGCGCCGAGGCGGCGGAGCTCGACCTTGCGCTGAAGCGGATCGCGGGCGTCGTCGAGCACGGCCTCTTCCTCGGGATGGCGGAGCGCGCCCTGCTCGGCACGCCCGAGGGCGGCGTCGAGGTGCTGACGGCCTGAGCGAGCTCACAGCTCGGCCGCCGACACGCTCTCCCCCGCGCCGCCCGAGCGGTCGCCGGGCGGTCTCGCCAGCAGCCGGATCTCGCGGCCGAAGTTGTCGGCCGCCGTCAGGTAGACCGCCTGGCGCAGAGTGACCCGCAGCGTCGCGAGCGCGCTCGGGCCGCCGCCTTCGCCGTCGGTGTCCGCGTAGCCGCCCGCCGGGTCGGGCCGCAGAGTCATCACCTCGACGTCGGCGAGCGCCAGGAACGTGCGGCCGCCGCCGGCGCCCGCCTCGGTCGAGACGAGCACGTCGACACGGCTGCCGGGCGCCGGCGCTGTGGTCGATGCGCCGCCACTCACACCGATCTCGACGGTCCGCTCGCCGCGGGCGAGCGCCTCGCCTGGGGCGGCGGGGCCGCCGCCGCTGGCGAGCAGGCCGGCGGTCACGTAGCCGCCCGCAGTCACAGGAACCGCGGCGCGGGCGCCGGCCAGGTCCGCCTCGGAGCCGAGCGCGTCCGGCGGCACGAAGCGGGCCGGCACCCGCTTCAGCGCGAGCGAGCCGGTCGAGAGCCGCGCGCCCGAGTCGAGATCGCGCGCCGCCACGACCACCGGGACGAGCGGCCCCACGCGCTCCTCCACGCTCCGCTCGCGCTCGGCCACCTGCGATGCCGCGAGACCGCCACAGGCGAGCGCGACGCACAGGAGGAGCAGGCCTCGCCGGCGGCGCGCCTTCACGCGGCGAGGCCCTCGCCCCCGCCGGCGGAGCGCGGCAGCTCGAGCACCGCGACGGTCTCGGACTCGCGGCGGTCGACCAGCACCCGGCCGCCCAGCTCCTGCGCCGCGCGTTCGGCGATCCGCAGCCCACGCCCGCGGCCCGGGCCCGCCGCGCTCACCGCCCCGCCCGGCCGGTTCGCGTTGCGTATCTCGATCCGCACGCCGGCCGGGGTGGTGCGCCCGCGCACGCGGATCTCCCCCGCGCCATGCTCAGCCGCGTTGGCGATCAGGTTGCCGAGTGCCTTCGCCAGCGCCCCGCGGTCCACGCGCGCGGGCGCGGGCCCACCGAGCCAGCCGAAGGCAACCGCCCCCGGCTCGACCTCCCACGGCGCCAGCGCGGCCCGGGCGGCGCCGCGCAGCTCGACCGGCTCGGAACGCCGCTCGGCCACTCGGCCGCCGCGGGCGTCGCGTAGGTCGGCGAGCCCCGCCTCGAGCCGGTCGAGCTGCAGCCGCAGCGCCGCCGCATGGTGAGCCGCGCGCGGCTCGCGCCGCATCCGCTCACACGCGAGCGCCAGCGCCGCGGCGGGTCCACGCAGCTCGTGCTCGGCACGGGCGACGAGCTCGAGCCGCCGCCGCAGAACCCCGAGCGCGCCCAACCCGCCGAAGCAGCACACGCCGGCGAGCGCAAGCGCGACGAAGATCACGGCGCCTCCGTCAACTTGTAGCCCACCCCACGCACGTTCAGAACCCAGGGCCGGCGCGAGGGCCCGAGCTTCTTGCGGAGCCGGCAGGCATGGGCGTCGAGCGTGCGCGTGCGGCCGACTGCGAGGTAGCCCCACACGTCGCGCAGCAGCTCCTGCTTGCGGTAGACGCGCCCGGGTTCGATCGCGAGCGCGTGCAGCAGGGCGAACTCCTTTGCGGACAGCTCGATGCGGCGCCCGGCCAGGCGCACGATGCGGGTCGACGGGTCGATCGTCAGGTCGCGGACGCGCAGCACGCCCTGGTCGCGCCTCCCCTCGGCCCGCCGCAGCACCGCCCGGATGCGGGCGAGCAGCTCCGCGTACAGGAAGGGCTTGCAGACGTGATCATCAGCGCCGCGATCGAAGCTGCGCACGCTGTCGGCCTCGCCGGCCCGCCCGGTCAACACGATCACCGGAAGATCGGGATCGATGCGAGTGGCGAGCCCGTCGGCCGCCCGTACGCGATCGAGCACGTCCAGGCCGCTGCCGCCCTCGAGCCGCAGGTCGAGCAGCACGAGGCACGGGCGGCGGACCTCGATCGCGCGCAGCCCCTCGGCGGCGCTCGACGCGCTCGCCACCCGGAAGCCGTCGGCGGCCAGATTGTCGGCCAGAAAGCCCTTCGTCGCCTCGTCGTCCTCGACGATCAGGATCAGCCCGTCACGCTGCTCGTCCACGCCCGGATGAAGGACTGCGACACAGAACCTCGCCCCGGTTGTGCAGGTCTCGGCGAGTTTCGACCCGAGTTCGCGATGAAGCGAGCTGCGTGGCCTCGGTGGCCACCGGCTCACTGCAACTGGCCGCCAGAAGCTGTAGAAACGATGGGGAGTCCGACAGGAGCGGAAGCGATGGAGCCCTACTTCGATCTCGGCACCTATACGCGCGGGACGTCGACGGCCTCGACGGGCGCCCAGACGTGGTTCGACCGTGGACTCGTGTGGTCCTACGCGTTCCATCACGAGGAGGCGATCCGGTGCTTCGAGCGCGCGCTCGAGCACGACCCCGGCTTCGCGCTGGGGCACTGGGGCATTGCCTACGCGATCGGGCCGAACTACAACAAGCAGTGGGAGGCGTTCGACCCGGTCGACCTCGCGGCGTCGCTCGAGAAGGCGTGCGACGAGGTCGCGGCGGCGCGCGCGTGCACGAACCGCGCCGCGCCGGTCGAGCGGGCGCTCGTCGAGGCGCTCGGGAGCCGCTACCAGGCCAACGACCCGTCCGCCGACCTCGTCGCATGGAACGCCGACTACGCCGAGGCGATGCGTGACGTGTATCGCGCGCATCCCGACGAGCTCGACGTCGCGGCGCTCTTCGCCGACGCGCTGATGAACCTCACGCCGTGGGCGCTGTGGGACCGCTACACCGGCATGCCATCCGAGGGTGCGGCGACGCTCGAGGCCAAGGAGGTGCTCGAGCGCGCGCTCGAGCGGCCCGGCGGCCGCACGCACCCCGGGCTCGTGCACCTCTACGTGCACCTCATGGAGATGTCGCCGTTCCCCGAGCAGGCGCTGCCGGTCGCGGATGAACTGCGCTCGCTCGTCCCCGATGCCGGCCACCTCGTGCACATGCCGACGCACATCGACGTGCTGTGCGGCGACTACAAGAGCACACTCGACTGGAACCTGCGCGCGATCGAGGTCAACGAGAAGTACGTCGCGCGCGAGGGCCTGGTCGGGTTCTATTCGCTATATCACGCGCACGACCGCCACTTCGCGATCTACGGGGCGATGTTCCTTGGACGGTCGCAGGTCGCCCTGGGCGTCGCCGCCGACCTCGAGGCCTCGCTGCCCGAGGAACTGCTGCGGATCGAGCAGCCGCCGATGGCCGACTACCTCGAAGCCTTCATCCCCATGCGCCTGCACGTGCTCATCCGCTTCGGGCTGTGGGAGGACATCTTGGCGCTGCCGCTGCCCGGCGACCCCGGGCTCTACTCCACCACCACGGCGATGACGCACTACGCGCAGGGTGTCGCGTACGCCGCGACCGGGCGGATGGAGGAGGCCGAGGCGGCCCGCGAGGCATTCCTCGCCGCCGTCCAGCGCGTACCCGAGTCGCGCTACCTGTTCAACAACACGTGCCAAGACATCCTCGCCGTCGCCGGAGCGATGCTCGACGGCGAGCTCGAGTACCGGCGTGGCGAATTCGACGCGGCGTTCGAGCACCTGCGCCGGGCGATCGAGCTCGACGACGCGCTGCCCTACGACGAGCCGTGGGGTTGGATGCAGCCCACGCGCCACGCCTACGGCGCGCTGCTGCTCGAGCAGGGTCGGGTCGACGAGGCCGAGACCGTCTACGCCGAGGACCTGGGCTACGAGTCGTCGATCCCGCGCTCGTCCTGGCACCCCGGGAACGTGTGGAGCCTGCACGGCTACCACGAGTGCCTCGTTCGGCTGGGGAAGCCCGAGCCGGCGCGGATCGTCAAACAGCAGCTCGACGTCGCCCTCGCCCGCGCCGACGTCCCAATCAACGTCGTCATGCTTCTGCCGCATGACGCACCACCCGCCGGTCTCCTAGACCCGAGCGTCCGCGTCAAGGTCCGCGACCGCGGCATTCGCCACCGAATCGAAGCTGCGCGCCGGTCGGCCTCGCCCGCGCCCGGTCATGGCGAAGTCCGCTGAGGCGCGGAATTCGCCCCACCCTGCAACTGGGGTTGCAGGACGCTTTCCGCGGGAGGAATCAAACGTAAGATCTCGACGCCCGGCCGCCCCGCCGGACCGGGGCCCCTGACCTATGGACCACACCGCCCGCCGAGGAAACTACGAGTCCGGATCGGACTACGTGCTCGAGTACGGAGAGCTGCGCTTCACCTTCAACGAGCGCGACTTCACCGAGCGCGTGGAGCAGGCCGCGACCAAGCTTGGCTTCGTAGACGGCCCGCTCGGCGACGACGAGCGCGAGGACCTCGTCAACCTCGCGGTCAACGGCGAGGTGACCGAGGCGCACTCGGAGCTCGGCGAGCACATCAACGAGTGCTGGGGCGACCTGAACGGCCCCTCCGAGCGCTCGCTCGTCCACTGGATCCGGCGGCTCGTCTTCCGCGGCGCCTGGCTCGACCAGCGCGTCATGGAGGGTGAGCTCGAGCTCGTCTTCGACGAGAACGACAGCTCGTTCGGGTACGCGCAGCCTGACCGGAACTTCGAGCTGATCGAGCTCTCCCCCGAGCCGAGCTGGCACCGGGTCGCCTACAGGCGCTAGGCTTCTCGCAGCAGCTCTGCAAGAACCTGGGAGGAGTTTCATGAGGAAGGTGCCGGTGGCCGCGATGGCCGTCGCGATCGTGGTGCTGGGGGCCGCCGCCCCCGCAGCGGGCGCGAAGGAGAAGGTCCTCACCCTCTACTCGCCCAAGATCCAGACGCTGCCCTACGTGCACGACACGCATCACGTGACGCTGCGCGCGGACGGCCAGGAGGCGCCCGCAGAGCCCGGCTACATCACCGGCTGGAAGGAGATGGCGCTCGTCGACTCCAAGAACCCCGACGCGAAGCCGCTCCCGATCGCGAAGATGATGGTCCACCACTTCCTCTACTACGCACCGGGCACGGACAGCCCCGCGCCCGGAAGCTGCTGGGGGCAGTCGGGCTTCATCGGCGGCCGCGGCGAGGAGCACCCGCAGGGACGCTTCGCCACGCCGCTGCCGGCATCGACCCGGAAGAGGTACGGGATCGTCAACCGCAAGGCCGACGGGAGCGCGCCCGACTGGCGCCTCACGGCGATGGTGATGAACCACTACAAGAAGCCGAAGAGCTTCTATGTCCGCACGCGGATCCACTACACGACGGACCGGCGCAAGCCGATACTCCCGATCATCGTCGGCGACTGCTCGCAGACGATCAACGCGATGGCCTATGACGTCCCCGGCGGGGGCCGCAAGGGCTCCAACTTCGTGAGCGCGAGCGACTGGACGGTGCCGGAGGGGCTCAACGGACGGATCATGGTGGGCGTGTCGCACCAGCACGGCGGCGCCAAGTACCAGGCGCTTCAGAGCCGTACCTGCAAGCGGCCCATCTTCAAGGCGCCGGCGTACCACGGCATGCCGAACCACGTCTACAACACGATTCGCCCGATCCTGCACGAGCCGGGGCCGATCGGTAACGGGACGTTCGCGACGAAACAGGGCGTGCCGATCACCGAGGGCGAGGTGCTGCGCCGGACGGCGGTGCACGACAACCACAACCTGCACGTGGCCTCGATGGGCTTCTGGTTCCTGTTCGTCGTGCCCGACGAGAGCGTGAAGCCGTGCGCGAAGATGCCGACCGACATGGTTGACCTCAACCGGCCGCGCCACTTCGACCGAAGCCCCAACTACGACCTCAAGGTGCCCCAGCTAGCGAGGCCGATCAGCGGCTCCGGCGTCTTCGACGGCAATCCACTGGAGGTCGGCGACGACTTCTTCCGCCCGGGCCGCATAACGGCCAAGGCCGGCGAGACGGTGACATGGAGCTTCGCGGGCGCCCGGCCTCACAGCGTCGCCGTGGCCAACGGTCCACGCGGGTTCTCGTCGCTCTACACGGGCCGCACGAGCGGCACGTACAGCGTCACGCCAAAGGTCAGGGGCACCTACAGGCTCGTCTGCCTCGTCCACCCGACGACGATGGCGCAGACGCTGAAGGTCGAGTAGCGCCGGCTACTTCAGCTCGTCCTCGCGCAGCGTGCCGCTGGCCGGCCCCGGCTTGCCGCCCGGGTCGAGCACGATCCTGGTGGTCGCCCAGCGAAGCGCCTCCTCGGAGTCGCCCGTCGCCGCGATCACGGTGAGCGTTCCCCCCTCGGCGGTCGCGCGCCCGGCTCCGAACAGACGGCGCTGGGCGCTGCCGGGAAGGGCGCTGAGCGAGTCGATGATCACCGCCGCGTGGCCGCCGCGCTCGACGCGCCGCTTGGCGCGCTCGATGGCGAGCTCGGCAGCCTGGGTCTGGGCGTCGGCGGAGCGCTCGAAGCTGCCGCCGGCCACGTCGAGGCCGGTGGCACGCCATTCGCCCACCTCTTCGGGGCGGACGCCGGCCAGCACGACCTGGACCTCGATGTCGTCGTCCTTGCTGAGCGCGAGCGCGAGCTCGTGCAGCAGGCGGCTGGCGCCGGCGCCGGGCGGACCGCCGACGGCCACCCGCGAGCCGCGCCCGAAGGGAAGCTTGCGGAGCGCGGCCGGCGCGTCTATGCGGGCGGACGGGAAGACGGCGGTCAGGTCCCCGAACCAGGGGCGCTCCTCCGGCGGCTCGGCGTCGCCGCCGTTCACCGTCGTCACGCGGATCAGCGAGGGGTGGCGCTCGTTACGGCGCGGCGGGCGCACCGGGCCGCTCACCTGGTCACCCGAGCGCAGCTCGCAGCGGCGGATCTGGGCAGGTGAGACGTAGACGTCGGCGCGGGACTGGCCCGCGGGGTCGACCCGGACGAACCCGCTGCCGTTCGCCAGGATGTCGAGGATCCCGCCGGCGAGCTCGCCCTCGGGCTCCGGGGCCGCGGCCTCCTCCTCCTCGGGCTCATCCTCGGAAGTCCCTTCGGATGTGCCCTCGGAACTGTCCTCCGAGGTGTCCGCGGACGTGTCCTCCTCTTCCTCCTCGGCCTCAGGCTCGAGGTCTGCCGGAGGCGCCTCGAGCGCCTCCTCGGCAGGAACCTCGTCAGGCTCGCGCTCCTCCTCCTCGGCGGCCTCGGGCGGGCTCGACACCTCCAGGATCGCGGCGATCAGATCGTTCTTGCGCTTCGAACGGAAGCCCTCGAGCCCGAGCTCCGACGCGATCGCGTGGAGATCGGCGAGTGGGCTCTCCTCGAGCTCTTTCTTCTTCAGGACCGACATGGCGGCGGCCAACCCTAGCGCTCGCCGCGGCGCGTGCCGCTCAGGTGGCCTCGTCGACCGCGCCGAGCACCAGCTCCATCAGGCGGCCGAGCGCCTGGTCGACGTTCTCATTGTCAACGACGGCCACCCCGGCCTCCCGCGCGCGGCCGGCCAGGTGGTCCTGAAGGACCCGGATGTCCTCGAAGGCCGCCAGGTAACGCTCGGCGGGGCGGCTGCCAGGCCGGTGCGAGAAGTGGCCCCGGTGGAGATCCTCGTCGCCCACGACGACCAGCGCCTCGACCAACAGGCAGCTCTCGCGCAGGCCGTCCGGTACGCGGCCCGGGAGCACGTGCACGCCCTCGACGATCACCGGCTTCGCCTCGTTGGCCGCGCGCTCGACGATCGCCGCGATGCCCGTCGCCACGTGCTCCGCCTGGTCGGCGTAGCCCTCGAGCCCGCCCGCGTCGAAGGCGGAGAAGTGCACGGTCGGCATCGCCTCGACCGTGAAGAAGGCACGCAGGACCTGCCGGATCACGTCCGTCGCGATCACGCGCGTGATGCCGAGCCGCCCGGCGAGCATGGTCGCGAGCGTCGACTTGCCGACGCCCGTCGTGCCTCCGATCAGGACCACCAGCGGCCGGTCGAGCCGGTCGAGCCGGCGCCAGCCGAGGTAGCGCCGCACGGCGCTCTCCCCCTCCTGCGCGCGGAGCACCTCGAGGCAGAGCTCGTCGAGTCCGTCGACTCCGATCTCGCGGTCGCCGCGCAGCGCGAGCCGGCGTTCGATCTCGCGCGCCAGCTCGAACGAGCGCTCGAGACTGAGCCCGCTCGCCGACAGCGACTGGGCCATCAGCCCCTTCGAGTAGGGAAGGCCGTGGCCCTTGTGGATGACGATCGTCTCAGGCGACATCTCGCCACAGGTCGATCAGGGCTTCGTCGAGGCCGTCGCCGGCCGGCCGGTTGCGCACGAAGACGACGCGCGCGCCCTCGGCGCGCGCCCGGATCGCGACGCTGTCGATCGCGGCCGCCTTCAGCTCGGTCAGGTAGACGTCGCAACCGAGCTCGGCGGCGCGGTCGAGATCGTCCTCGAGTAGCGAGCGGCGCGCGAGGTTCGCCGACGCGACGAGCGGCTCGACGCCCTCGACGGCGGGCGCGCCTGTCGTGAAGAGCGCGACCCGCGCGCCGTCCGGTAGCGGTTCGAGCGGCTCGGGCCGCAGCGAGAAGGTCAGCGCCCCGGCCGGCGGCGCGGCCGCGCCCTCTGCGGCCAGCACGAGCTGTGCCCGCCCGGTGCGGTACTCGGCGAACGGCTCGGGCGTCCCGGCGCCGAGGACGCACACCGTGCGGTCGACCTCGACGGGCGGGATGCACGCGCCCGAGCCCTCGAACATGATCGTTCCCGGCTCGAGCGAGGCGGCGAGCGCGGCGCCGGCGGGCACGTTCGACTCCGCCGGCTCACCGGCGAAGCCGCCACCCACCCGCCGGCAGCCCACCGTCGGCACGCCCGCCACCAGCGCGTCCTCGAGGTAGTCGGACGCCGCGTGCCCGCCTGCCTCCGAGATCGCGAGCAGGTCGTCGAGACCGAGGCCGGCCTCGGCGAGCCGCGGCTCGGCCGGGCCGCCGCGCCCCATGCAGACGAGCACCGGCTCGGCGCCCTGCGCGCGCAGTAGCGCGGCCCAGTGCCCCGCCACGGCGGTCTTGCCGGTGCGCTTGCCGGTGCCGATCACCGCGAGCTTCGGGCCCTCGAACGGCACCGGCTCGTAGCGCGGCGGCGCGAGCGCGGCGCCCGGTGCCTCGTAACGCAGGCCGAGCGACAGCGCGAGCGCTGCCAGCCGCAGCTTGGCGGACGCCGGCAGGACCGGCTCGTCCGCGAGATCGATCACCGCTTGCGCGCGCGGAGCGAGTCGCCGCAGCGCCTCCTCGGGCTCGGTCTCCACCGGCCTGCCGTAGTGCTCCTCCAGCGGGCCCGGCGCGAGCTTCTCCTCGCCGCCGCAGAAGATGACACCTGCAAGGGCGCCGTCGCTGTCCAGCCGGTCGAGCAACTCGCGCACGGCCGCCGGATGGTGCTCGCCGTCAACGAGCGCGATCACCGGCCCAGGCTCAGCCGTGCTGCGTCTCCCCGAGCAGCGCCTGGTCCTTCTCGTACTCGAAGGTGCGCGAGTCGAACGAGATGATCGCGTCCTGCTCGTGGAACGGGTACTTGCGGTAGACGGTCACGCGCTCCTCGGATGCCTCGATCAGGTTGTAACAGGGCTTCGTCTTGCCGCGCAGGCGCGTGGTCGAGACGGTGCCGGCGTTGACCACGAAGAGGTTCTCGAGCCGCCACGCGTAGGGCACGTGCTTGTGGCCCGACAGCACCATATGGACGTCCGCGCGCTGCAGGCACTCGAGCGTGTCGCCGGCGTCGTGCACGACGTTGCGCTCGCGGCCCGTGCCCGGCACCGGTAGCAGGTGGTGGTGGAGCACGAAGATGCGCAGGAACGCCTCCTGCTCGCGGAAGCGGTCGACGATCCAGGAATAGCGCCCGCGCCCTATCACGCCGTGGTCGAGGTCCGGCTCCGTCGAGTCGACGGCGACGATCGAGACGCCCTCGTGGTGCAGCACGGCCCGACGGTCGCCGAACAGCTCCTCGAAGTGGACGTAGCCGACGTTGCGCGAGTCGTGATTTCCCGGGATCACGATCAGGCGCTCGCACTCGATTCGCTCGAGGTACTCGGCTGCGAGCTGGAACTCGCCGCGCAGGCCGTCGCCGGTGAGGTCGCCGGAGATGATCACGACGTCGGGCTCCAGCTCGTTGACCTCGACGAGCGCCCGGTCGAGCAGGCTCGGCACGAAGTGCGGCGAGCCGCAGTGCAGGTCGGACAGCTGGGCGATCGTGACGGTGCTCATATCGCCTCCCGGCGCAGGCCCTCGGCGAGCTCGAGCGAGCGGTCGGCGCCGCCCTCGAGCGCCGCGTGGACGCTCAGGTAGTCGCGCGCGCCCGGGACGTCGTGCACACGCAGGATCCGAGCGCCGCCACGAAGGGCGGCGCCCAAGGCCGCCAGCGTGCCCGCGTCGCGCGCTGCCGGGGGGCGCCCGGTGAGCGCGCCGACGAAGTCCTTGCGCGACACGGCGAGCAGCAGCGGCAGGCCGCGCTCGGCGAGCCGCGGCAGCGAGCGCAGGAGCTCCACCGACTCTGCCGGCGTCTTCGCCAGGTCGATGCCGGGATCGAGCACGAGCCGCTCCTCGCCCACACCGTGGGCGAGCGCCAGCTCGACACGCTCGTCGAGGAAGCGGGCGACCTCCTCCACGACGTCGTCGTACGGGGGGAAGGCCTTGGTCTTCGGCGGCGTGAGCGTATGGGTGATGACGAGCGCCGCGCCGGCCTCGGCGCAGGCGTCCGCGAGCTCGGGGTCGGCGAGGCCGCTCACGTCGTTGATCATCGCCGCGCCGGCCGTGAGCACGCGCCGCGCCACCGGAGCGCGCCAAGTGTCGACCGAGACCAGCACGCCCGCTGCCGCGAGCCGCTCGACAAGCGGCACGACGCGCGCGGCCTCCTCCTCCTCGGTCACGGCAACCGTGTCCGTGCGCCCCGACTCGCCGCCGAGGTCGACGATCGCCGCGCCGTCCTCGACGAGCTCGAGGCCGCGCTCGGCCAGCTCGCCAGGCTGCTTCGGGCGCTGCTCGTCCGAGAACGAGTCGGGCGTAGCGTTCAGGATCCCCATCAGGACCGGCTCGGTGAGGTCCAGCGTGCGCTCGCGCAGCCGCAGGATCACGCGGCCGCTCCGGTGGCTGCAGGCGCCGCCAGGACGAGCCCCTCGGCCCGCGCCAGCGCGCGCCAGTCGTCGAGCTCGCGCGCGACGCGGGCGTCGTCCCAGCCGAGCTCGGCTCCCATCGCCCGGGCGACCGCGCGCGGGCCGGCGGCGCCGGGAGCGGTAAGGGCGCGCGCGTCCAGCAGCCCGAGCCGCGTGCGGCGCAGGAGCACGTCGCCAAGCGTGCGCGCCTGCTCGTGCGCGGCCGCAAACGGCGCCTCGGCGAGGATGTCCGGCAGCTCCGGGCTGATCCGCCTGCCGAGCTCCGGCGCCGCCTCGGCGAGCCGCAAGACGAACTGGGCCGCGTGCCCGTAGCGCGTGGCCAGGTGGGCGCGGCTGTCCTCGTCGACGGACTGGACCTTCGGCAGACTGGCCGCGTCGACGGGCTGGCCAAGCGGGATCTCGTGCGTGCGGCAGGGCGCCTCGCGGCCCTCGCGCTCGACGATCCGGTCGACTGCCATCTTCGCCATGCGCCTCCAGGTCGTGAGCTTGCCTCCCGTAATCGTCACCAGCCCGGAGCTCGTCTCGTAGAGCTCGGCCCTGCGTGAGATGTCGACGGACTTCTTCGCGTCGGCGGTCGAGATCAGCGGCCGCACGCCCGCGTAGGCGCCGGTCAGGTCGGAGGGCGAGAGCGCCGTGCCGAAGAAGCCGTTGACCGCCGCGAGCAGGTACTCGACGTCCGCCGCCGAGGGCGGCACGTGCTCGAGCTCGCCCTCGTAGTCGTTGTCCGTCGTACCGATGAGCGTCCGGCCGAGCCAGGGCAGCGCAAAGGCCGTGCGCCGCTCGCCGGCCGGGACGATCACGCCCGCGCGCACGTCGAGCGCCTCGCGCGCGAGAATCACGTGCGTGCCGCGGCTCGGGCGGATGCGCGGCACCTCCTCCTCGCCGTAGATCTCGTCCGGGCGCAGCCGATCGGCCCACACGCCGGTGGCGTTCACCACGTTCGCGGCGCTGAGCTCGAACTCGCGACCGCTCCCCGTGTCCCGCACGAGGAGGCCCGCCGCGCGCCCGGCGCGCTCGACGAGGCCGGTCGCCTCGCAGCCGTTCGCGAGCACGGCCCCGAAGCGCTCCGCCTCTCCCAGCACGGTGAGGACCAGCCGCACGTCGTCCGTCTGGCAGTCATAGAAGAGATACGAGGAGCTCGGCTCGCGACCCTCGAGGGCGGGGATCAGCTCGAGCGTCTCCGCCCCATCGATCGTCCGGTGCCGGTCCGGACTCCATTCCTCGTCCTCGCGCCCACGCCGCCAGGACATCGCGTCGTACATGTTGAGGCCGACCCCCAGCTTCCGGTCGAGCCGCTTGCCGCCGAAGCCGGGCACGAGCATCGGCAGCGGTTTGACGAGGTGCGGCGCGAGCTCCACGAGCAGCGAGCGCTCCAGCAGGGCCTCGCGGACCAGGCCGAGGTCGAAGTTCTGGAGGTAGCGGAGCCCGCCGTGCACGAGCTTCGAGGAGCGGCTCGAAGTGCCGGCGGCGAAGTCGCCCTTCTCGACAAGGGCGACGCTGTAGCCGCGCGAGGCGGCGTCGAGCGCGACGCCCGCCCCGGTGATCCCCCCGCCCACGACCGCGAGGTCGAAGCTCTCGCTCCCGAGCGTGGCGAGGGCGTCCGGGCGCGGGATCACGACAGATACGTTACGAACTCGCCTGGCGGCAGCCTGCCCGGCGGCTCCTTCTCCTGGCGCGGGTGGCCGAGATGAAGCAGTCCGAGGACGTGCTCGCCCTCCCCCACTCCCACGGCGGCGCGCCCCTCGGGACGGCGCAGCACCTCCGGAGTGCGCCAGTAGCCGCCGAGCCCGCGCGCGTGCGCGCCGAGCAGCACGATGTAGCTCGCGACCCCGCCGGCCAGCAGGTCCTCCTCGTACTGCACGGGGTCGGGGTCCATGACCACCGACGCGACGATCAGCGTCGGCGCCCGGTCCAGCTTGGCGGCTGCCTCGGCGCCCGCCGCCTCCTTCAGGCGCGCGAGTGCCTCCGGGCCCACGACGCGGAAGCGCCACGGGTTGGTGACGTGGTGGTTCGGTGCCCAGCGCGCCAGATCGAAGAGCTCGTCGAGCGTCCCCGGCGCGACCGGCTCGGCGCCGTACGCCTTGTGCGTGCGCCGGGTGCGGATTGCCTCGTCGACGTCCACTCGCAGCGACGCTAGCGAATAGGGTGCCGCCTGCATGGCCTCCGGGACGGTCCTCGTGACCGGCGCCTCCACCGGGATCGGCGAGGCTACGGTCCTTCACCTGCGCGAGCTCGGCTTTGAGCCGCTCGCCGGCGTGCGCAGCCACCAGGACGCGGAGCGGCTCGGGCGCAGCGGGATTCGCTCGGTGATGCTCGACGTGACGCAGGCGGCCCAGATCGACGCCGTCCGCGCCGAGCTCGGCGAGCACGCGCTCGCCGGCCTCGTCAACAACGCCGGCATCGCGGTGGCGGCGCCGATCGAGTTCCTGCCGATCGAGCAGCTCCGGCACCAGCTCGAGATCAACCTGATCGGGCAGGTGGCGGTGACCCAGGCGCTCCTTCCCGCGCTGCGCCGCGGCCGCGGGCGGATCGTCAACGTCAGCTCGATCGGCGGCCGGGTCGCGCTGCCGCTGCTCGGCGCCTACGCGATGTCGAAGTTCGGCCTCGAGGGCTTCAGCGACTCGCTCCGCCGCGAGCTGCGCCCTCAGGGCGTGGACGTGATCGTGATCGAGCCGGGCGGGGTCAAGACGCCGATCTGGAAGAAGGGCAACGCGCTCGCGAACGAGCTCGCCGGCGCGATGACGCCAGAGGGCGAGCGGCTCTACGGGCCCATACGCGACGCGATGCGCGAGGAGACCGTGAAGATCGAGCAGGTCCGCGGCATCCCCGCGCGCGACGTGGCGGAGCTGATCGGCAGCGTGTTGACCGCATCGCGCCCGCGGGCGCGCTACGTGATCGGCAAGGAGGCGAAGCAGCGCGCGGTGGTGGCGCAGGTGCTCCCGGCGCGCGTGCTGGACCGGCTGATCGGCCGGGCGCTCGGCGGCTAGCCCGGCGCGGGCGGCGACCGGCGCAGGCGGCGCCGGAGCAGGTAGAGCAGGCCGAGCGTGCCGGCTACCGCGGCCACCACGAGCCAGGTCGAGACGCCCCCGCCGCCGTCGTCGGGCGGGTCGAGGCGCAGCGTCGAGGCGACGTTGCCCGGCTCCGGGCTCTCCGTGGTGGTGTCGGGATCCTCCGCTGCGAGCGGGTCGTCGACCGGCGGGTCGGATGGCGCGGAGGACGACCCCGCGCCGCTGGGCTGTCCCTCGTTTTGCTTCGGCTCCGCCGGTGCTTCCGCCCCCGCGGGCGCCGGCGCCTCAGGGGCGGCGGCCGGCGCCGCCTTGCGGCGCGGCTCGCGCTCGACTCGCGCGACAGGTGCAATCGGCAGCGGCGCGCGCTCGAGCGCCGCGAGCGCCTGGCCCGTGACCCACACCGGCGTCTGCGAGCTCGTCGCCGAGTACGCGATGCTGCCGTCGCGGCGCTGCAGACGGGCGAGATACGAGAGTGCGCGGCCGACCGCGGCGCGCGCCGCCCCGACGGCGACCAGCCCCTGCACGGCGTACGCGGTCGACTGCGAATTCGGGCTGCGGCCGGCCATCTGCGCGAAGCCTCCGTCGTTGCCCTGGTTGCGGCGGAGCCATGCGACCGCCCGCTGGGCCGCCCCGCTCTTCGCGCGCCCCACGACGGCGAGCGCCTGCAGCACCGCTCCGGTCATGTCCGCGTCGCTCGCGGACGAGCGCGCCACGCCGAAGCCGCCGTCCTCGTTCTGACTCTGAGCGAGCCAGCGGATCGTGGCGCCGCCGGCCGGCTCGGCCGCCGCGCGCAGTGCCAGGATCCCGAAGGCCGTGTAGCTCACGAAGCCCGAGATCGACCCGTCTTGGCGGCGCTTTCGCTCGATCTCCGCGATCAGGTCGCGCCCGGCGAAGTCACGCGGGTCGAGGCCCGCGGCTCTCACCAGCAGCACGGTTCGCTCGATCTCCCCCACGTCGCGCAGCCGTCCGGCGCCGCGCCGCAGATAGGTTGCGAGCGAGCGCCCGCCGCGGCGCGCAATGTCGCGCGCGTTATGCCCCGCCGCGGCCAGCCCGAGGCCGGTCCAGCCGCTGTAGAGGGGGCTCGATGCCTGGCCGGGCGCCGCGCCGAAGCCGCCGTCGGCGTTCTGGGCACCCAGCAGGTAGCGCTCCGCCCGCTCGCTCGGCGTCGCCGCGCCCGCTGCAGAGGGAACGAGCGCAAGCGCCACGACGAGAAAGACCGCGCCGGTAGCCGCGGCAGGCAGCCAGCGCACCTCGAGACGGCGCCTGTAGCGTTCGAGCGCGCGCAGGAACGCCGGGCCGATCAGGAGGCAGAAGACCACGTTGCCGACCGCGTGCGCGACGTTGTAGGGCAGCGAGGTGCCCGCAACGACGAGATAGGAGTCGAGGTCCTGGCGGGCGCCGAGCGTCCACTGGTACACGTCCATCCAGGCGCCGAACGCAAGGCCCGCGAGGCCGCAGATCGCGGCCAGCACGAAGCGGTTCGGCTCACGGCCCCGGAACATGCGCGCGACCAGCGCACCGCCCACGCCGACCGCGCCCCAGCCGGCCATCTGCCAGATCGTCCACGGCCCCTGGGAGAGGAAGATGTTCGACACGATCGCGGTCACGGCGCCGACGACGAAGCCCGGCACCGCCCCGAGCGCGTAGCCCGCGAACAGGACGATGTCGGTGGTCGGCTTGACGTTCGGGATCGCCGCGAACGCGAGCCGCCCGACGACGGCCAGCGCGGCGAGCGCCGCCACCAGCGCGAGCACGCGCGCAGGCGGCTTCTCGCGCTCGTACCAGCCGAAGCCGGCTGCGACGGCGAGCGCGAGCAGAAGCAATGCCGAGGCCTGCCAGCTCATTGCGCGACCTCCGCGACCGGGGCCGGTCGCAGCAGCGTCGTCGCACCGTCTTCGGGCAGCAGCGCCGCGCCGTCGGTCACGCGCGCGACCTGGGTCGAGAAGTGCCGGCCGCCGCCGAGGATCTCCGCCGGCGGCCCGTCGGCGATCAGCTCGCCCTGGCCGAGGAGCACGATCCGGTCAGCGAAGGCCGCTGTGAACTCCGTGTCGTGGGTCGCGACCACGACCGCCGCGCCGGCGCCCGCGAGCTGGTGGATGCGCGCGGTCAGCTGGTCCTGGTGGACGCGGTCCATGCCGCGAGTCGGCTCGTCGAGCAAAACGGCGGCGGCGGGCGACCCCGACAGCACGACCTCGAGCGCCAGCCGCTGCCGCTCGCCGCCCGAGAGGTCGCGCGGGTTCGCTTCCCCGCGCCCGGCGAGGCCCGCGTTCAGCAGCCCGTCCGGGCCCGCGTCGTCGACCGCGTGGTCGTGGATCAGGTAGTCGCCCGGGTTCTGCAGCAGGAAGGCAACCTCTCCCCCGCGTTCGACGCGGCCCCGGCTCGGCTCGGCGAGCCCCTTGGCGACCCTGAGCAGCGTGCTCTTGCCGGCGCCGTTCCGGCCCATCAGCGCCACCCGCTCCCCCGGCGCCAGCGCGAGCGTGATCGCGCGGAGCACCACCGGCCCGTCCTCGACCTCGACCCAGACGCCGCGCAGCGACAACGCGGACGCGCGCTCGCGCCGCCACGGCAACCGCCGCCGCCGTGTGGTCGTCTCCGCCTCGGGGCGAGCGGGCAGGACCCCGCCGGCCCGGGCCAGCCCGGCGCGCGCTTCCTTGACCGTCACCGGCGGCGGGCCGAGCCCGGCGAGCGAGAACAGGCGCGCGGCCGGGGTCTCGAGCGCCGGCGCCGCGGCGCTCGCCCAGGCGAGGAAGCCTGCCGGCGTCGAGTCACATACGACGCGGCCGCCCTCCATCGCGATCACGCGGTCGGCGGCGGGCAGGCAGCGCTCGAGCCGGTGCTCGGCCATCACGACCGCCGTGCCGAAGTCCTCGTTCAGGCGCCGCAGCAGCCAGACGAGCTCGTCGCCCGCCACGGGGTCGAGCTGCGAGGTCGGCTCGTCCAGCAGGAGCAGCGCCGGACGGTGGACCATCGCCGCGGCGATCGCGACGCGCTGGAGCTCGCCGCCCGAGAGAGTGTCGGTGCGGCGCTCCAGCAGGTGCGCGACGCCGAGCGCGAGCGCCGTCTCCTCCACGGCCCGTGCCATCGAGGCGGCGGACTCGCGCCGGTATTCGAGCGGCAGCTCGAGCTCTGCGCGCACTCCGCTCATCACGACCTGGCTCTCGGGCTCTTGGAAGACCGTCCCGCAGACGGCGGCGAGCTCGCCGGGGCCGTGCTCGCGCACGTCGAGGCCCCCAACGCGCAGCTCGCCGTTCGCCTCGCCGCCGTGGAAGTGCGGCACGAGCCCGCAGAGCGCGCGCAGGAGCGTCGACTTCCCTGAGCCGGAGACCCCGGCGAGGACCGTGAAGGTGCCCGGCTCGAGCTCGACCGAGATGTCCTCGAGCGCGGGGCCGGGCCCGTCCGGGTAGCGGTAGCCGAATCCGTGGGCGAGCGCGAGCGTCACGACCGCCCTCCGACGCCGAGCCGCGCCCGGCGCCCGGCGAACGGGGCGAGGGCGAGCACGACGATCGAGGCAGCCAGCGCCCAGACCTCGCTGTCCCAGGCCATATCGAAGGTCGGGTAGGGCTCGACCCACGCGACGCCGCCGATCGCTCCCGCCAGCGCCAGCGCGGCGATGGCCAGCGCGGCCGCCAGGAAGGCGAGGTCGTGTCGCGACCACGGCCGCCGGCGCCGCGGCGGGCGGCCGCCCAGCGCGTAGCCGCGCACTTCGAGCGCGGCCGCCACGTCGACCGAGCGGTCGAGGGCCCCCGTGAGCGCGGCGCGCACGACGGCGAAGCGGCCTGCCGGCCGTGGCCGGCAGCGGGCGGCGTCGCCCATGCGCATTGCGTCGCGGGCGAGCACGGGGACGAGCCGGTTGGCGAGTGAGGCGGTGAGCGCCGAGCGGTAGGAGACGCGCCGGAAGATGCGCAGCAGCGCATCGGGGTCGACCGCCGCCGACAGCAGCCCGAGCGCGACCACGAGCGTCATCACGCGCAGGCCCGTGAGCGCGCCGTAGAGGATCGCCTCGAGCGTGATGTCGAAGCGGCGCCCGAGGAGCTCCCCGCCGCGGACGAGCAGCGTGTCGCCCTCGGCGTAGACGAGCGGGTTGACGATCGTCACGAGCAGTGCCAGCGGCAGCGCGAGCAGCAGCGAGTGCCCGATCTCGCGCCCCACGCCCGCGAGCAGGCCCGCCGCGACCACCGCAGCGAGCGTCGCGCCCAACACCAGCGGGTGGCGATAGAGCGCCCCCGTCAGCGCCAGCGCGCAGCAGAACGCGGCGCCGACGCTTGCGCGCGCGGCGTGCAGCGCACTCGGGCGGGGCCGGTAGACGGGGATCAGGCTCATTCGCTCACCAACGGAAGCTTCTCCACGGTACGGCCTTTGACGGCGACCGCGAAGGCGTCGCGGAGGTCCTCCTCGGTCAGCGCCCGGACGGCGGCGAAGACACCCTCGTCGTCGAGGCCGGTCGCGAGCCAGACGAGCTCATCCTCGAGCGGGCGCAGCGCGAGCACGAGCCCGACGCCGTCGCCCGGGCGCACGGTGCGCGCAACCTCGCCCTGCTCGTCGAGCAGCTCGATCGAGCGGCCCTCCCGGTCGAAACGCGCGAACACGCCGGTCGTCTCGGGTCCCTCCTCGAGCCCGGAGGCGCCGCGCACGATCCGCGCCTCCGGCCAGTGCGCCACGACCAGCCGGGTGACCGTCTCGGTGCCGGGCGCGCCGAGCGAGGCGCCCGAGGGCGACGCTCCCGCCTCCTCGAGCACCGCCCGCGCGTCGCTGCAGGCCTCGGTGTCGGAGTCCTCGCACTCGACACGCACCGGCCGCCGCTTGCCCTCGACCCCGTGGACGAACGGCTCGGGGAAGGCGCCGACGATCGCCGGCACCCGCATCGTCGCCCCCCAGTCGCGCCAGTCCCACTGGATGCGGTCGCCCGGCGAGAGCTCGAACTCGGCGGCGCCGACGCTCCCCTCGATCCCGTTCACCCAGTAGAACCAGTCGCGTTGACCGCCCGCGCCGTCGCCGGCCAAGCCGTCGATCGCCTGGACGAAGCGCCCGCCGTAGCGGGTGTCGATGTCGAACTCGGAGCGCAGCGCGCGCATCACCGTCTCGTCCTCGCGCACGTCGTCGATCCGTGTCGCGCCGAGCTCCTCGTGCCCGAAGTCGCGCGTCACGCGCACCTCGACGGCGTCGCCGCCCTGCTCCTCGCCCGCGCCCAGTCCGCAGCCCGCGACCGCAGGGGCCGTCACGGCGATGCACAGCAGCGCGGCGAGCGCCCTCACGGCACCGCGACCCTCTCGGTGAAGGAGCGAATGAGGCCATCCTTCTCGGCAACGACCCGGTGGCTGCCGGCGGGCAGCGCGAGGCGCGCGCTTCCGTCGGCGGCGGTGAGAGCGGTGATCCCTCCGGCGCGCACGCTGGCGCCCTCCACCGGCACGCCCCGGCCCTCGTCGTCGTACCCGCGGACGCTTACGGCAACGGCGCCAGGCTCCGCTGTCGCCGTGAGCCCGAGCGTGCGCTGGCAGCCTCCCTCTCGCAGCCGGCAGTAGAACCACGTGACGCGCTGGCCCTTCTTGAGCCGGCCGCGGCCGAAGGGGCCACCGGGGTCGGCGGCGCCTGCGGTGGCGGAGCGACGGCCGACCTTGTAGACCCAGCCGTTCTGGCCGCGGTTGCGCTCGCCGGCGATCGACTGCACGAACAGGCCGGCCGAGTCACGCGCGCGCGAGGAGCATGACCCGAAGTCGCGCAGGCCGAGCCGGCCGACCTTGCTGCGGGCGAGCGCCGCGAGCGCGGTCCCCTCGCCGGCCGCACAGCGGCGCCCGCCGACGCGCACGTCGACCTGCTTGGCGGCGACCGTCCGCGCCACGGCGTCGCCGTCGCGGAACACGACCAGCTGCTCGACCTTCGGAGCGGCGCCGGCCGCCGGCGCCGCCGCGAGCAGCGCCGCCAGGCAGCCGAGTGCCAGGGCCCGCCGGGTCACGGCGAGGGCGCCACCGCGTCGAGCTCGACGGTGCCCCCGCCGAGCGTGCGCAGGACGAGCGAGTGCGAGCCCGGCGCGAGCTTGGGGCTTGTCCAGATGACGCTGCGGTGAGGCGAACGGCCCCGCAGGCGGACGGCCTTGCGCCTGCCGTCGATCGTCACCCGCAGACGGCCGCCGTTCCGGAGCTTGCGGCCGACGAGCCTGAGCCGCGTGCCGCGGAAGCGCATGCGTGCGGTGGCCCCCGCCTCCGCGGCGCGCACGACGGTCCCGCCCCAGGCGCTCTCCACCTTGACCCGCTTCCAATCCCTCTTCGAGAGCTTCAGCAGCCGCTGGCTGCGGTCGTCGACCGGGACGATCACCGGATCGGTCGTGATCGTCGTCTCGTTGAGCGCCCGGTCCGTCGCGGTGATGCGGAACGCGTAGGCGTCACCCGCCTCGCCGCGGAAGTGAGCGCCGCCCAGGGTCGTCCTGTCGACGATCGTCCGCCAGCTCGCCTGGCTGGCTCCCGCCCCGTCGCCCACCTGGCTGACCTCAGCCTTGTAATGCGAGACGCCGCTGCCGGTCTGGTCGTCGCCCGCCCAGGTGATGAGCATCGTGCGCGAGCGGCCGTGGGTGCTGGCGAGCCCGCCGCTGCCCGCCGGCGTGCCCGCTTGAAGGACGGGACCCGCGGTGTCGCCCGAGCTGCACTGCGCCGCGCCGGGCGGGTCGACACAGAGCACGAGCGCGTTCGACCTGATCGCGCCGGGCGCGTCCGCCTTGAGGCGGTAGATACCGCGCTGGGCGAAGCTCAGCGTCGCGATCCCATCCGCACCGGTGGTGGCGCCGCCGACGCTCACCCCCGCCTGTGGAGCCGACGTGAGGCCGTCAACCACCCTCAGCGCAACGTTCTGCCCGGTCGCCGCGGCGCCCGGCCCCGACACGCGCAGGATCGGCGATGGCACGAAGTCCTCGTACGCGAACAGCACCTCATCGCCCTGCCCCACGTGCTGACCGCAGCCGCCGGTCTCCGCATAGGCCCAGTTGAGGTAGAAGGCGAGATAGTGCGAGCTCGAGTCGATCGCGTCCGGCCCGATCCGCAGGAAGGGGTAGTAGTCGCTGAAGCCGGCATCCCAGAGGGCGTCCCACGTGAAGGAGCCGCCCCGCGCCGCGTCATCGAGCGCACGCGATGGCCGTCGGCGCCGACGACAGCCCGACAGAGGACCCGTCGCATGTGCGCGCCGCGGTGTCGGACGGGGTCTTGACCTGATGCACGTCGGTGATGACCGGGCCTTCGAAGATCGTCTGCGTCGCTCCTTCGACGCGCAGATTGACGGTCACCGGCACGGCTGCCGCCGTGGCGGGCACCGCCAGGGAGAGCAGAACAAGCGCTCCTGGGAGAGCGCGTCGGCACGAAATGGACATGGAGCCACCCCTTCCTCGAGGGTCGTATGGGCTGCGGCCGGAGTGAGGTCTCCTGGCTTGGGGCTCCGCGCCGCGCCTTCCCGGGAGCGATGGCTCCCAGTGGCTATGTGCGACGCATCCGCACCCGTTCACAGTGGCGGGACCGCGCCGGCTTCACACCGGACTTCCCTCGACCACCGGCCGAATGAACGGGTGCATCCTACTGCCGCGCATGGGCAAACGCGATGGCCGCCGCTACAATCGCGCGTCGGCGCGCCGCCATCGTCTAGGGGACTAGGACGCCGCCCTCTCACGGCGGAAACCGGGGTTCGAATCCCCGTGGCGGTACTACCGATGCCCGCTCCCAGAGCGGGTTTCGTGCTTCTGGGGGCGCCCTTGGACCACGCCTTGGACCACTCGGGACCACCGAGGCGCCCGAGCCCGAGCTGACCGAGCCTCGGCGCCCTCGACTGCCCCGGCTGCGGCCAGGAGGTGCGCATCGAGCGCCAGCGCGACCGGCTCGCATACACCTGCTTCGGGCTGTGCGGGACCGACATCGCGTGCGGAACACGCAGTCCCAGGACGACTGGAAGCGGCGGCGATCAGGTAGGTGTGGCCCCTGGGCGCGTCGTCGGGCCGCCCCGGTTCTTCATCACCGCACCCGTGATGGCGAGGACTATCACAACGCCGATGATCGCGCCGATGATGCCTCCGAAGTCGAAGACATCGGTGTCGCCGATGCCGAGCCCGACGGTGAAGATCAGGTAGCCAAGGGCGGCCCCGGCGAGGCCAATGAGCAGCGAGACGCCCCAGGACTTCGGGCCGCTCATGTGCCGGAATGGATCGCCCGGCCAGAGCATGCGGCCAATCGCACCGGCCAGGAATCCCACGATTGCGGCACCGATCATCGACCTCTCCTTGCTCGCTCCGTGCCAGTCACCTGGACTCTACGCCGCTCGGCGAGTACCAGCAGGCGACCCCGGACCAGGCTCGCCCCCGAGCGGATCGATCCTCTCCCATCCTCTCCGAGGTCAACTGGGAGGTCAGGGGTCCGACGGATTGATCGGTGCCTCCGAGCCACCCTGCCAGCGTTCTTCCACCGCGCGCTCCTGACTCCTTGCCCTCAGTCCCGAGAGGAAGCATGCGAAGGACGATTGCGGAGTCAAACAGGCTGTATCGGAAGGCGGTGCAGGGGGCGAGCGGCGTCCGTCCCATCGCCGCTAAGCCCGTTCGCCAGACGCCGTCGACGTTCGGCGGTGTTAGGTTGGGCGGGCGGGGACGAAGAAGTCGATGAGCAGTTGTGTGACGCGCTCGGGCTCGTCGTGGTGGACCCAGTGCGACGCGTCGGGCAGGCGCTCGACGCGGTCGAGGTTGGGGACGTCCTCGTGGTGGGGCTCGGCGAGATCCGGGCCGAGGTAGCGATCCTTCTGGCCCCAGATGACCAGGGTGGGCGCCGAGATCGGGTGAAGCTCCGTCTTGGTGCCCTTCGGCGGTCGCACCGCGGCGCGGTAGTAGTCGATCATCGCGGCCGCTGCGCCTGGCTGCGACCACGCCTCGATATAGCGATCGGTCTCCTGCTTCGTGTACGGCGGCTGGGCGTCGCGCAGGAAGTGCTGGAAGAACTCCCAGTCCTTCGCGCGCACGTGGCGCTCGGGCAGGTCTGGGAGCGCGAAGTAGAAGAAGTACCAGGACCGCGCGAGCTGGCTGGGGTGGCGCAGTCCCTCGTTGAGCTTGCGCGGATGGGCCGCGTTGAGGATGGCCAGACGGTCCACGACCTCGGGGTGGTTCATCGCCGCAGTCCAGGCGGCGGTTCCGCCCCAGTCGTGGCCGACCAGCAGCGCGGACTCGGCGCCGCGTTCGCGGATGAGATCGCGCACGTCGGCGGCCAGCTTGCCGGCGGTGTAAGCCGCGACGCCGTCGGGCTTCGACGACAGGTTGTAGCCGCGCAGGTCGGGCGCGACCACGCGGAAACCGGCCGCCGCGAGCGGCGCGATCTGCAGCCGCCAGCCGTACCAGAACTCCGGGAAGCCGTGCAGCAGCACGACCAGCGGTCCGTCGCCGGCCTCGACGTAGTGGAGCCTCACGTCGTCTCCGACGTCGGCGTAGCCCTCCCGAAGTTCGGTTGCGTCGTCGCGCTCCATGCCGATGGACGTCTTCAGATCTCCCGGCGACGGGCTCATAGGGATCTCCTCTCAGAGCTGACTCGCGCGGTCACCGCTCACGTTCGCTGTCGCGCCTCCGCGTCGCGCCGGTGGACGCCCTGGTCTGCTCCCTGGTCTTGTTGTGTCCCGACTGTGTCTGGGACATGACGCGGGTTCCAGCCGGCGACATTCAGGCTGCTGCTTCCGTGTGCGACTCGCCACTCGGCGCGGTTCGCAGCCGCGGCGGGGCGCTTTCGCTCTCGCCTGGCCGATCGGCTGCGAGCGGAGTGCCTCACGGCCGTCGCCAGCGCCCGCAGCCCAGCTCTACGGAGGCGCATGCTTGGCTTGCGCTGTGCGACGGTTCTGCTCCGTGAGGAGGATCCCCGCGACGTGCTGCAGGAGCTTCCATGTCACGTCAGGATTCTTCTTCGCGAACGCCCGGAAGTGCCAGAACTGGATCGTGTGGCAACGCATCGGCGTCACCGCCTCGACGGTGGCCGTGCGCTCGCGTTCGCTGATCATCGCGAGCTCGCCGAAGTGGTCGCCAGGCCCCATCGTGCCGACCCGGGTGCCGTCGACGATAACGGCGGCCTCGCCCTCGGCGATCACGAAGAAGGCGACGCCGCCCATCTCACCCTGCTCGGTAAGCAGCGAGCCGGCGGGAACGAGGCGGTCCCTGAAGTCCTTGGCGAGCCGGCGCAGCTGGCGCTGGCTGAGCTCACTGAACAGCGGAACCCGCTTCAGATCTTCGGCCACGCTCGGCACGCCGCGACCCTACCTGAGCAGGCCCATCTGTGGCCCGATGCGACAACAGGGCCAAGCCGCTTATCCGCGCCTCGCAGCACTAGCGACCCGCAGGCCCGCACCCAGTGCTGCTTTCCAGCTTCAGTCCGGATCCGGCATGCGACCTGAGGCGAGCTTGGCGGAGACCGGGAGCTCGAGGATGCCTTCCCGTTGGTATTCGCGGACGAGCCGATCGAACGAGTCGCGAATGCGCCGCCTGGTCTGATCGGGCTGCCGCTCGATGAGCGCAGAGGTTCTGACGGTCCCTCCGAGCAACCCCTCCCAAAGCTCATCGGCGTTCGCGACACGATGGGTAAAAGCGATGCTCCTGACTGCGCGGTCCTCTAAGCCATGGTCACGCATGAGGGCGTCGAACTCCTCGTCGACCGAGAACCGGAAAAAGTCGGGCCCCCTCGGTAGATCCGCAGGAGCCGTTGCGCCGGCCTCCGCGACCGCATCGAGGAACACCCCGAGAAAGCGTGCCCGCTCGGGCACGTCCCAGGCCGTCAGCGCGAGCCTGCCGCCCGGACGCAGCACGCGGACGACCCCGGCCATGGCCTGCTCTGGGCGTCCGAGGTGCAAGATCAGGAAGTTGCCCACGACAGCGTCGAAGGAACCGGCCTCGAACGGAAGCTCGTGTACGTCCGCCTGACGGAAGTCGAGCCCCGGATGCAGCCCGCCGGCGAGGGCGATCATCGCCTCCGCGACGTCCACTCCAACCACCGATGCGCCTCGCTCGGCCGCGCGCGCCGCCACGTAACCGGGGCCGGTGGCGAGATCGAGCATGCGCGTTCCCGGCCCTACGGAGGCAGCATCCAGGAGAGGCTCGACGAACCGGCCCGTAATCCCGGCGAAGAAGTGGTCATAGCCAGCCGCCTTGTCTTCCCAACCTCTCGCCTCGAAGGCATTGAAGGCATCGGGATCGATCACGGCTTGCGCCACAACCGCACCGTACTCCCCGAAGCACCGACCCCGGTCTGCCCACTGACCCGACGCCGCTCCCGCTCTCCATGCACACCACAAGGTGGGCGTTCGCACACTGGTCGTCCGCGGACGTGCCTGGGAGCTCAGGGCATGACGCGCCGATCGGTACCGTGCAAGGTGCCTTTCCCCCCAACGGAGGTGATTGCCATGGCCGGCTTCAGCAGCCTCGCCAACAAGGCGAAGGAGATGTTCAACAAGCGCGGCGGCACGGAGGCCGCCAAGGGTGACCTTCACGAGCTGAAGGACATCCAAGCGGGCGAAGGGTCGATGTCGGACAAGGCCAAGGCCGCCGTCGACGCGCTCAAGGATCCGGGCGTCAAGGGCCCCGACCGCTCCGCCCCGCCCGAGGAGACGGGCGCACCCGAGCGCAGCCCCAGCCCCGGACCCGAGCCCAGCCCCGGACCCGAGCGCCAATAGACCCGGGGCTCGCCGAGGAGCCGCTTCGCCGGCTGGCCGGCTTCTGGCGCGGCTACTGGCCGAAGCTCGATCTCGACGAGCTCCGGCGGGACGTCCAGAGCCGGCTCACGCAGGCGGTCGACGCCTGGGAGCTGGGCGACGTCCGCCCGTTCACCGGCGGCAACGTCGCGCTCGTGTGCACCGCGGTCCGTGCCAGCCGGGCGGTGGTCCTCAAGCTCACGCCGCGCGGCCATCCCGACGACGCGCTGCTTGCCTCCGAGGCCGTCACGCTCGGCTTCTGGCGTTCGACGGGCGCGGCGATCGAGCTCCTCGGCGAGCGCGACGACGGCTTCACTCTGCTGCTCGAGCAGGCCCGGCCCGGCGAGCCGCTGCTCCTCTCCGGGCTTGGCTGGGACGACATGCTCACCGAGCTCGGCCGGCTGGCCCGCCGGCTGCACGCGGCCGGCACGCCGCCCGCGGCGATCCTGCCGATGACGGCCTACGCAGCGAGCTGGCGCGGCGCCGAGGAGCTCCACGAGCTGCTCCTCCCATCGCCCGACGACGTGCTCGTCCACCTCGACCTCCATCCCGGCAACGCGCTGCGGGCGAACGGCACGTGGAAGGTCATCGACCCGCACGGCGCCCGCGGCGATCGCCACGCGGAGATCTGGGCGCTGATCTGCCCCGAGGCGCCGCCACTCCCCGACGACCCGATCGAGGCGAGGCGCGTCGCGCGTCGCCGCATGATGCTCTACGCGGAGGCAGCGGACCTCGATCCCGAGCGAGCGGCGCTCTGGACCCGGGTGCGCGCGACTGCCGAGGCGCAGTCTTCGGACGCGCTCGACGACCCAGCCTGGGCCGAGCGCCTCCGCGGCATGGCCGGCGCCCTCCTGGCGGATTGACGCCAAATGGCTGACCTGGAAGGGTCGCGGGTGAGCCTCGCGCTCGCTTGGGGCACAGCGAACGACAGGAGACTGGCCATGGAGACGCACGGGTCCGAGAGCTACTACGTCATCGGGGAGGGACTCCTGAGCGAAAGCATCGGCGGCCGCGAGTCCGACGGAACCGCCGGCATCGCCGGCGTGACGGCGACGGCGGCCGCCGCCCCGCCCTTCCGCTTCTCGCGGATGGGGCCCAACGGGTCCGGCAAGCAGATCAGCGAGGCCGTCGCCCTGAAGGTGGGCCGCGAGATGGCCGCGGGCGGCGGCGGGTCGGGGCCGGTCCCTGCCGGCTTCACCTACCTCGGCCAGTTCATCGACCACGACCTGACCTTCGACAAGACGACGGTGATGCTGGGCCAGAACGTGTCGCCGGCGCAGATGCTCCAGGCGCGCTCGCCCGCTCTAGACCTGGACTCGCTCTACGGAGCGGGCCCGGCCGATCCCGAGTCGGCCAAGTTCTATTCGGACGACCGCCATCTGAAGATGGGCAAGACGGTGGCGGCCGACGGCTTCCCCGCGAAGAACGGCTTCGACCTGCCGCGCGGCCTGGGCAACACCGTGAAGAAGAAGCGCAAGGCGGTCATTCCCGACCCGCGCAACGACGAGAACCTCGCGGTCGCGCAGACGCACCTGGCGATGATCCGCTTCCACAACCGGATCGTCGACACGCTGCCGAGCTCGGTGCCGCCCTCGCAGCGCTTCGCGAAGGCCCGCGAGCTCGCGGTCAAGCACTACCAGTGGATGATCAAGACGGACTACCTGGCACGGATCTGCCAGCAGGGGATCCTGAACGACGTCTTCAACAACGGGCGCAAGGTCTTCGAGAAGAACGCGCTGCCCACGGACGTGCCAACCATGCCGATCGAGTTCTCGGTCGCCGGCTTCCGGCTCGGCCATTCGATGATCCGGGCGGCCTACAACTGGAACAAGGCGTTCGACTTCGGCGCCGGGATCCTCGACTGGCTGTTCATCTTCTCGGCCACGGGCGGCGACCTCGGCGGCCTGCCGCGGCTCGCGGCGAACTGGACCGCCGACTTCCGCCGGCTCTACGACTTCGGTGAGGCGAACAAGCCGAACCTCGAGGTCGCGGCCAACCGCTTCAACCGGGCGATGCGCATCGACACGGCGCTCGTCGATCCACTCAAGACGCTGCCACCGGAGACCTTCGGGGGCAACTCGAACATGCCGTTCAACGACAAGCGCCGCAATCTCGCCTTCCGCAACCTGATGCGTGCCCGGATGGTCAAGCTCGCCACGGGCCAGCAGATGGCCACGTTCATGAAGGGCAAGGGCGTGAACCTGACCAAGCTGACCAAGAAGCAGCTCCGCGAGGGCAAGAACGGAGCGGACCTGTCGCTCTTGACCCAGGGGCAGCGGGAGGCGTTCCTCAAGGACACGCCGCTCTGGTTCTACGTGCTGCGCGAGGCCGAGCTGAACAACGGCAAGATGAAGGGTGTCGGCGGCCGGATCGTGGCGGAGACCTTCCACCGGGCGATGGAGGGGAGCGAGCACTCAATCGTGCGCGACACCGCCTTCAAGCCCTCGCTCGGGCCGAACAACAACACGTTCCGGATGGTCGACCTCATGCTGTTCGCGTTCGAGGAGAAGAAGAACCTGCTCGCGCCGCTCGGCTAGCGCGAGCCGCTGCCGAGGGCCGCGAGCGCGGAGTCGCGGTCGTTGTAGGTGGTGATGAAGGTCACCAGGCCGTCCCGCACGGTCATCACGACGAAGGTGTCCTGCGCGACCTGGATCCCGGTCGCTGCACCGCGCCCGCGCAGACGTGACTCGGCGAGCACCGTGTCTGCCGACACCTCTTCGGCATCGATCAGCTCGAAGCGGACGTCCTCGAGGATCCCGTCGAAGCCGCCGAAGTAGCGCCGGGCGCCCTCATGGCCCTCGTAGGTGTCGGGCTCGGCTGAGGCCTCGGGCGGGACGACGAAGACCGCGTCGGGAGCCAGGCGCCCGAGCACCGAGTCGATGTCGCCCGAGTTGACCCGTTCGAAAAGATCACCGACCACCGCCGCTGGGGACTCGCTCATCCAGCGGCAGCCTAGCTACGCGCGTGGCGCCGATAACGGGACCTTCACCAGCCTTTCACCGCGGCGTCACAGGGCCGAGCGGGCCGGGACGCAAACTTTTGCAGCATGGACGCCACCGGGCGGCTGCTCTTCGTGGGAGCGGTCACCTGTTATCTGCTCGGCCGCATCTTCACCGGGGAGGCCACCCCGGTCGAGACCGTCGTATACGGCGTGACGGCCGCCTTCGGGCTCGAGTTTCTCGTCGCCTCGTGGGGCGATATGTGGCGACGCGCCTGAATCCCGGATCCGGGCGAGTTAGGGCACCCGAACACCTGGCTTCCACCCGCCGGCGACGTGCGCTAAATTCGAGCCATGGAAGCGCGGCGGTCGGACCTCCTCAAGGCGTCGCCCCGGATGTTCGACTCGGACATCCTCGACCGTTTGTCCCGCGTTCATCCGATGGTCCCGCCGCTCATCTTCGTGCCCGCGATCGTCGTCCTGTTCGTCATCGGCGCGCGCGGCGAGCCGAGCACCCTGCAGGTGATCGGGCTGGTGATCGGCGGCTACCTCTTCTGGACGCTGACCGAGTACTGGCTCCACCGGCTCGTCTTCCACTTCGAGCCGGAGGAGGGCATCGGCGCCCGCCTGCACTGGATCATCCACGGCGTCCACCACGACCATCCGAACGATCCGCTCCGGCTCGTCATGCCGCCGTCCGTGAGCGTGCCGCTCGCGCTCGGCTTCTGGGGCCTGTTCGTCCTCGTCCTCGGGACGCCTTGGGCGCACGTCTTCATGGCCGGCTTCCTGAGCGGTTACCTGGCGTACGACATGACCCACTACCACGTGCACCACCACCGCCCGCGCACCCGCCTCGGCAAGCTGATCCGCGAGCTCCACATGCGCCACCACTTCCAGGACGACACGCGCGGCTTCGGCGTCAGCGCGCCGTTCTGGGACTACGTGTTCCGCACGCCGCAGAAGCGGCGCTCGAACGCCTAAACTCCGCCGCCGCCGCGGCTGGACTCCCAGTGGCGCGTGGCATGCTCGGCACCTGCGCCCTCGTGGTGACGCTTGTCCGAGATTCGCTGCGCCTCGGAGCGCTCGTCCAGCGACGAAGGGCGCTCCACGCGCTCACCCGCTGACCGTACCCCTCCCCGAACGACGAAGGGGCTCCCAGCCGGGAGCCCCTCTTGCCTGATGCGGCTGAGAGGAGTCGAACCTCCACGGGCGTTAGCCCACCGCCACCTGAAGACGGCGCGTCTGCCATTCCGCCACAGCCGCTCGGGCGCTCAAGCCTAGCGTCTGACCGCGTGATCCCGGGGATGCATAGAGTCACGGATGTAGCCAGCGATTCAAGGAGTGAGAGACATGCCGTACGAGGTACCGCCCCTTCCCTACGACTACGCGGCTCTCGAGCCTCACATCGACGAGGCGACGATGCGGGTCCATCACGACAAGCACCATCAGGCCTACGTCGACAAGGCGAATGCGGCGCTCGAGGGCACCGAGTGGGCCGACAGGCCGGTCGAGGAGGTCGTCGCGAACCTCTCGGAGCTGCCCGAGGACAAGCGCGGCCCCGTCCGCAACAACGGTGGCGGCCACCTGAACCACTCGCTCTTCTGGGAGTCCATGTCACCCGACGGCGGCGGCGAGCCCGACGGCGAGCTCGCAGCGGCGATCGAGTCGGCGTTCGGGTCGTTCGACGACTTCAAGTCGAAGATGAAGGACGCCGGCGTCAACCAGTTCGGCTCGGGCTGGTCCTGGCTCGTCCACGACGGCTCGGGCCTCGCGGTCGTGTCGACGGCCAACCAGGACAACCCGATCACGGACGGCAAGACGCCGCTGCTCGGCGTCGACGTCTGGGAGCACGCCTACTACCTGAAGTACCAGAACAAGCGTCCCGACTACATCGACGCGTGGTGGAACACCGTCGACTGGTCGAAGGTCGCCGAGCGCTTCAGCGCCGCCGGCTGACGCCGCGACGCACGAGGATGCAGGGCCGCCGCTCGCCCCACGGGTGAGCGGCCGCCGCCCTCGACCACGTGGTGCATGCGTCATGCCAGCGCGGGTCGACCGCGTAGCCCGGCAGGCGGACCCTATCCTTGAACGCGGCATGAGCGACTGGGTCGGATACGCGCACGAGGCCCTCGAGGGGGGCGGCTACCGCGTGAGCACACCGCGCGCGGCGGTGGTCTCTGCGCTCGACGAGCTCGGCTGTAGCGTCACCGCGCAGGAGATCTCCGAGCGCCTGCGCGAGCGCGGCGAAGGCGTCGGCGTGGCCAGCATCTACCGCGCGCTGCAGCTGCTCGACGACATGAGGCTCGTGCGCCGCGTCGACGTCGGCGAGCCGGTCGCGCGCTATGAGCCTGTCCACCCGGACGGAGAGCACCATCACCACCTCGTCTGCGACAGCTGCGGCCGCACCAAGGCCTTCGAGGATCCCGAGCTCGAGCGCGTGATCGAGCGGCTCGCCGGTCGTGTCGAGTATTCGGTCGGGGCGCACGACGTGACGCTCAGGGGCACCTGCCCCAGCTGCCGCAACTTGGCCTGACGGCTTGCAAAGTGACTCGGCGCGGCTTGCGCGGCCGGTTCGCCCCGCATACCCTTCCGGGACGACTCGCTCTCCTCTCGTTGGGGCAAGGAAATCTGAATGACAGGCCTGCTCTATGGACTCGGCCGTGCCTGCGCGCGCTGGCGGTTCGTGGTGCTCGGGCTCTGGCTGGTACTCGTCGTGGCACTTGTGATCGTCGCCCAAGGGGCCGGCTCGCAGACCACCAACAACGTGACCCTGCCGGGCACCGGGAGCCAAAGCGCCACTGACCTCCTGAGCGGCCGCTTCCCGAGCCAGGCCTACGGAACGAACCCGCTCGTGGTGGCCACCGACAGCGGCAAGCTGACCGACTCGAAGTACTCGAAGGCCATCAAGCAGTCGGTGAGCGCCCTGAAGAAGACGCCGCACGTGACCGCGGCCGTGAGCCCCTTGAGCGACGCCGGGTCCAACGCGCTCAGCAAGGACAAGAAGATCGGCTACATATCGGTGGCGCTCGACGTCGGCCAGGGGAGCATCACCGAGGACGAGGGCAACGCGGTGCTCGACGCCGCCGATCCGGCGAAGAAGGCGGGCTTGCAGGTGGCCATCGGCGGCTACGTCGGCCAGGAGCTCTCCAAGCCGGACACCGGGGCCAGCGACAAGATCGGGATTGCCGCCGCGCTGGTGATCCTGCTGCTCGTGTTCGGCTCCGCGGTGGCGGCGGGGCTCCCGATCCTCACCGCCGTGCTCGGCCTGTTGTGCGGCCTGAGCGTCGTGACGCTCCTCAGCCACATCGCCGACATCCCCACGACCGCGCCCACGCTGGCGACCATGATCGGACTAGCGGTCGGGATCGACTACTCGCTGTTCATCGTCACCAAGCACCGTGCACAGGTCGCCGAGGGCATGGAGGTCCACGAGTCGATTGCGCGTGCGCTCGCGACCGCGGGCGGCGCGGTCCTGTTCGCGGGCGGCACCGTTGCGATCTCGCTGCTGGCGCTCGTGGTCGCCGGGATCCCGCTGGTCACGACCCTGGGCTACACGTCGGCGATCGCGGTGGCCTTCGCCATCCTTGGCGCGCTTACCCTGCTGCCGGCCCTGTTCGCGCTGCTCGGAACGCACGTCTCGGCGCTCACGCTGCCGTTCCGCAAGGCTCGCGCCGACGAGGTGCAGTCCCCACTGTGGACGAGGCTGGCCACGGGGATCGCCAATCACCGCTGGCCGGTGATCGTCGCTGTGCTGGCGATCCTGCTCGCGCTGTCGATACCCACGCTGTCGATGCACCTGGGCCAGGAGGACGTGGGGGCAGAGCCGACCGACACGACCGCTCGCCAGGCCTACGACCTGATCGGGAAGGGCTTCGGGGAGGGCACCAACGGGCCGTTCCTGATCTCCACCCAGCTCAGCAAGGCCTGCGAAGCCGAACCAGAAGAACCTCAACACGATCAGTCAGAACGAGAAGCAGCTGCAGCAGCAGCAGCAGCAGATCGAGCAGCAGGCTGAGCTTGAGGGCGCGACCCAGCAGCAGGCGCAGCAGGAGGCAAAGCAGCAGACGCAGAAGCAGTCCAACGAGCTCGCCAACAAGAAGAAGAAGGCCGAGCAGCCAGCGACCGACCCGCGCCTCCAGACCCTGCGCAAGGACCTCCAGAAGACCAAGGGCGTCGATTCCGTGACGCAGCCGCTGGTCAACAAGCAGGGAACTGCGGCCGTCTACACGCTCATTGCCACGACCGCGCCGTCCGACCTCGCCACCGAGGACCTGGTCTCCCGCCTGAGGGACACCACCATCCCGGAGGCGACCAAGGGCCAGGGCATGACGGCCTTCGTGGGTGGCACCACCGCCGCGTACGTGGACCTCGCCGAGAAGATCACCAGCAAGCTCCCGCTGGTCATCCTGGTGGTCGCGGCGCTCAGCTTCCTGGTGCTGCTGGTCGGATTCCGCTCCCTGCTGATCCCCGCTCAGGCAGCCGTGATGAACCTCATCTCGGTCGGAGCGGCCTACGGCGTGCTCACGCTCGTCTTCCAGGAGGGGTTTGCCTCGAGCCTGATCGGACTCGACGGCTCCATACCCGTGGTGAGCTTCGTGCCGTTGATCATGTTCGCGATCCTGTTCGGCCTCTCGACCGACTACCAGGTCTTCCTGCTGACCCAGATCCAGGAGCACTTCAAGGAGGGCAAGGGCGCTCGCGCGACCGTGATCGAGGGGCTCGGCTACTCGGGACGCATCATCGGGGCGGCGGCGGCCGTCATGTTCTGTGTGTTCGGCAGCTTCGTCCTGAACGGCGATCCGACGATCAAGCAATTCGGCCTCGGTCTGGCAACGGCGGTCGTAATCGACGCGGTCGTGGTGTGCCTGTTCGTGCCCGCGTTGATCACGGTCGCCGGCAGGAGGACGATCTGGCTGCCCCACTGGCTCGACCGGATCCTCCCCCACATCAGCATCGAGGGTGGTGACTACTTCGACGAGAAGCCGCCTCCCAGCGCCGTTCCGGCACCCGAGCCGGAACCGGCGCCAGGAGCCTGAACCTCGCGTTACAGGCAGCCGCCGAGGCTTAGCCCGCCGGCCGGCAGCTCACGCGGCCGCCGCTCATGCCGTCGACGAGCGCCGCGGTATTGGCGGCCATCGCGTCGATGTAGCTCTCTGCGCCGCTGCCGTCCCCGCCGAGCGTGTCCGCCCAGAGCGGATCGCCGACCTCCACCCCGGCCTCGCGTGCGAGCGCCTGCTCCAGGCGCCGGCTCAACCCCGCCTCGGGAAAGACGGCCTCGACACCCTCGTCGCGCACCTGATCGACCAGCTCGGCGACGTCGCCCGCTGACGGCTGCGCCTGCGTCGACAACGAGGGGATGACGGAGCCGATCACCTGCACTCCGTAGCGATCGGCGAAATAGGCGAGTGAATCATGGGTCGTGACGAGCTTGCGCTTGTCCTGCGGCACCTGCTCGATGCACGCGGCGATCTCGCCGTCGAGCCGGCGCAGCCTGCGCGTGTAGGCGGCCGCGCGCAGCTCGTAGGCCCTCCTGCCGCCGGGGTCGGCATCGATCAGGGCGTCGCGGATCGCGGCGACGGCGAGCACGGCGTTGCGGGGGTCCTGCCACCAGTGCGGGTCGGTCTCGTCGTCGCCCTCGATCGTCTCCACGGAGTCGATCAGATCGACGACCTGAGCGTCGCCGCCCGCGCTGTCCACGAGCTCGTCGAGCCACTCGTCGAGGTCGCCGCCGGACTTGAACACGACCCCGGCCTCGGCTATCGAGGCGGCGTCGCTCGGGCGCGGCTCGTAGCCGTGCGGGTCCGCGCCCGGCGCCAGCAGCCCGCGGACGTCGACGCGCTCACCTCCGACGGTGCGGGCGAGGTCGGCGACCTCCGTCGTCGTGGCGACGGCAGTGAGCGCGGCGTCCGAATCGGAGCCGCCGGAGCCGGAGCCGCAGCCGCCGGCGAGCACCAGGACGAGCACGATCAGCGGTACGAGCGGGCGGTGCATTCGCCGCCGCAGTCTAACTGAGAATGATTCTCGCTCGCAGTCCAAGCCCAGAGCCGCTCGCGGTGGGGTTCATGAGCTTTGTCAACTCCAGGTTGACCAACTTCAGGGACCTTTCCGAGCTCGGAGGCGGTACCCGTGGTCAGCCGATCCGGACGGCCGCCACCACAACTGCCGCGCTCAGCAGCGCACCGGTCACGAGGCGCAGCCGCCGCGGCGCCGCCCATTTGCAGCCGCGCGCGGCGAGCCAGGCGCGGATGCCGGTCGCTCCCGCCGCCGCGCTGGCGGCGGTCGCCATGCATCGCGCGCACATGCCGTGCAGTATGGCGGCCCCGTGGACCCCCTCGAACTCGTCGCCTTCGTCGCCTGGTGCTTCGCCGTCGCGCTCGCCGGCGGCCTCGTCGGGCTCGTGCTCGGCAACATCCGGCTGCCGCTCGTGCTGCTGCTCGCCTCCTCACCGGCGGCCGGCGCAGGCGCGAACATCGGCATCTCCGGTATCGCCGCGCTCACCGCCGCGACCGTCCACGTGCGCGCCGGCCGGATCAACTGGCGGCTGTTCGCTTGGATGGCGCCGCCCTCCATTGCGGGTGCGGTCGCGGGCGGCTACCTCTCGGGACTGCTGCCGGGAGACGTCCTGCTCGCGATCATCGGCGCCCTGCTCCTCTACTTCGGCGTCGACCTGCTGCGCCCGCGGGCGCTGAGGTCCGCTCCGCCCGAGGGAGCGGAGCGCGGGCTCGACATCCGTGCCGCGGTCATCAGCGGCGCCATCATCGGCGTCCTCGGCGGGCTCGTCGGGCTGATCCTCGGAGCCCTGCGGATGCCCGCGCTGCTGCGCTACGTGGGCGAGACGCCCGCTCGAGCGGTCGGCACGAACCTGACGGTCGGCGTGTGTGTTGGTGCCGCCGGCGTGATCGGCCACACGCCCGAGGGCGTCGACTGGGACCTGCTCGGGATCGGCGCCGCCGCATCCGTGCCGGGCGCCCTGCTGGGCGCCCGCCTCACCGGGCGCTTGAGCGAGCGGGGTCTGCTGCGGGCGATCGGCGCCGTGCTGCTCGTAGCAGGCTCAGCCACCCTCGCCCAGGTGTTCGTCTGACCCGCCTGGCGTCGCGCCACTCGGCGAGCGACATTCCCGCGGGGACATCGCATTCCAGCTGCGCGAGCCCCTGCTCGCGCACGCGCTCGCTCACGTCCGTGCCCTGAAGCATTTCGGTTCCTCCCGCTGGTGCTACCCCGGTTCGGCTCTACGTGTCTACCCCTAACCGGGAGTGTTCATTCACTGAGATGATGCGTGCGTGATCTTCCGTCAGATCACGCACGACGACCTGGGCTGCGCCTCCTACTTCGTCGGCGACTACTCGGCCGGGATCGCCGCGGTGGTCGATCCCCGCTTCGAGATCGACGAGTACCTGGAGCTGGCGCGCTATCTCGGCGTCGAGATCGACCACGTGCTCGAGACCCACAACCATGCCGACCACGTCTCGGGTCACGGCCGCCTGACCGCCGCCACGGGCGCGACGATCCACGTCAACCGGATCGCGCAGGCGCAGTACGAGCACCAGCCGTTCGACGACGGTTTCGAGCTCGAGCTCGGCGAGCTCACCGTGCGGGCCATCCACACCCCCGGCCACCGCCCCGAGCACACCGCCTTTGCGCTCATCGACGGCGCACGCGGCGACGAGCCCTGGGCGGTCCTGACCGGCGACAGCCTGTTCGTCGGCGACGTAGCCCGTCCCGACCTCGCGATCGAGCGCGAGGAGGGCGCGCGCGAGATCTTCCACAGCCTCCACGAGCGGCTGCTGCCGCTCGCGCCCGAGACCGAGGTCTGGCCGGGACACCTCGGCGGCTCGCTCTGCGGCGGTCCCGGGATGGACATGAAGGTCTCGTCGACGATCGGCTACGAGCGCCGCCACAACTCGCTGCTCGACGGCCTCGAAGAGGGGGAGTTCGTCGAGCGCACGCTCGCGAGCCTCGGCCCGCAGCCGCCCAACTTCGCGGCCGTCGTCGACCTGAACCGCGGGCCGCTCGTGACCGCCGGCGTCGAGCTGATGCCGCTCACCCCGCGCCAGGTCGAGCAGCGCCGCGCCACCGGCGCGCTGATCGTGGACGTGCGCACGGACATCCAGTTCGACGAGGCCCACATCCCGAGCGCCGTGTCGATCACGATGCTGCGCCAGGGCTTCGGGACGAGGCTCTCCTGGGTGGCCGACCCCGGGCAGGAGATCGTGCTCGTCGGGCGCGACGACGAGGACGCCCGCGTGGCCGGACGGCTCGCCACGGCGGTCGGCGTCCGCCGGCTGGCCGGTTATCTCGCGGGTGGCATGACGAGCTGGCGGGCCGAGCGGCGCGAGGTCGCGCACGTCACCCGCTGGACGGTCGAGGAACTGGCCCAGGCGGACGATGTCCAGGTGCTGGACGTCCGCGAGCTGTCGGAGTGGCGCGAGGGCCACATGCCGGGTGCCATCCACAGGCCGTACCACGACCTGCACGAGCTGCCGGACGAGATCGACCCGGAGCGGCCAGTCGCCGCCATCTGCGCCTCGGGCCAGCGCAGCGCGACCGCCGCGAGTCTCCTGTCAGCGCACGGCGCGCGCGAGGTGATCCATGTGGTCGACGGCGGCGTGCCGCTCTGGGGCCGGCTGGGCAACCCGGTCGAGACAGGGGACTGACGACGCCGACGCCCGAGCAGCGAGCGCTGGCACTGCACCACGACCTACATGCGACGCTGTGCGACGTCCACGAGCCCTGGGCGCACGGCACGGTCGTGCGCGCCACGCAGCTCCCCCACTACTACGACCTCAACGTGGTGCGCGTCGAATCGGACCCCGGGATGGACGCGCACGAGCTGATCGTCTTCGCGGACGAGGCGCTCGCCGGGCTCGAGCACAGGCGCATCGACTTCGAGGACGCGGGACTCGGCGAGTCGCTGCGGGCCGAGTTCGAGCGGGAGGGCTGGCTGACCGAGCGGCTCGTGTGGATGCTTCACGCGGCCGCCCCGCCACCCGCGCCCGAAGTGGGCGTGGAGGAGGTGCCATACGACGACGTGCGTGAGCTCCGGGTCATCTGGCACCGCGAGGATTTCCCGCACCTCGATCCGAGCGCTTACCTGGAACAGGCGCGCTCCGTCGCGCCGCGCCTCCACACGCGCGTGCTCGCTGTACGCGACGACGCCGGAAGGCCGGTTGCCTACGCGCAGCTCGAGCGGCTGGGCGACGCCGCAGAGATCGCACAGGTCTTCGTCCACCCCGAGCATCGCGGCGCCGGGCTCGGCACCGCGGTCACGCGTGCGGCGATCGAGGCGGCCGCCGGCGTCGACGAGCTGCTGATCGTGGCCGACGACAAGGGCCGTCCCAAGGAGCTCTACAGGCGGCTCGGCTTCAGGCCTGCCTGGGTCGCCTTCGAGATGCTCCTGCTGCCCTGAGCTTCACAGCCGCTTCACGCCATCTACATGAGTCGGTGACAAAACCCCTGCAAAGGAAGCATAACTTGGCGCTTCGATGGGACGGCCGAACCCCCGCCACCTCCTCCCCGGGGTGGCCGCCTTCGTCGCAGCTCTGCTCGTCGCCCTGCTTGGCTTCAACGCGGGTGCCGACGAGCCCCAGCCCGCGCCGGTCTCCGAGGACGGTCCCGTCGAGCTGCAGCTCCTCGGCGTCAACGACTTCCACGGCCACCTCGAGCCGCCCGAGCCCGGCCTCGGCGGCGCGGCCTGGCTCGGCGCCCACCTGAACCGAGCGGCTCGCTCGCACCCGGACCGGACGATCAGGGTCCATGCGGGCGACATGATCGGCGCCTCGCCGCTGATCTCGAGCCACTTCCACGACGAGCCGACGATCGAGGCGACCAACATGATGGGCTTCGACGTAGGGGCAGTCGGCAACCATGAGTTCGACGAGGGCGGCGACGAGCTCATGCGCGTCCTGCAGGGTTCTCGCTACCAGTGGCTCGCCGCGAACACCGTCGACCCGCGAACGGGCGCCACCTTCCTCCCGCCCTACAAGGTGATCGAGCGCGGCGGCGTCAAGGTCGGCTTCATCGGCGTCACGACCGACGACACGCCGACCTGGCTGCTGCCGGAGTTCAAGCGCGACTATCGCTTCCTCGACATCTCGGAGACGGTCAACCGCTGGGTGCCCGAGCTGCGATCGCTCGGTGTCGAGGCGATCGTGGTGCTCGCCCACTCCGGCGCCTTCCAGAAGGGCGCAGTGCCCGAGGGCGCGGGCCGGCCCGCGCCGGAGGGATCGCCTTCCGCCGCGGGCGAGATCGCGGACGAGGCCGCGCAGATGGACGACGCCGTCGACGTCGTCGTCGCGGGGCACACCCACTCGCAGCTGAACTTCACCGTCGACGGCAAGCTGGTGGTCGAGTCGTTCGCCTACGGCACGGGCTACGACCGCGTGAGGATCAGCGTCGACAGGGTCACCGGCGACGTGGTCGCCAAGTCCGCCGACCTCGCCACGACGACGCACGCCGGGACGGCGCCCGACCCGGAGCTGGCTAGCTTTGTCGCGGGCTATGCCTCGCGCGTCGCGCCGCTCGGCGAGCGGGTGGTGGGCGAGCTCGACGAGGCGCTCGACTCCGACGCGCTGGGCGAGCTGGTCGCGGACGCCCAGCGCGCATACGCGGGAGCGGACGTGGCCTTCGTCAACGGCGGCAACACGCGCCAGCCGGGCATGGACGCCGGCGAGGTCACCTACGCCGAAGCGTTCCTGGTGCACGTCTACGAGCACCCGGTCGTGCGGATGACGATGCGCGGCAGCGACGTGCTCGCCGTCTGGCAAGCGCGCGGCGCCGTCGACCTCTACGAGAGCGGGCTCGACGCCGTGCGCCCGGACGGCACCTACACGGTGGCCGCCAACGCGGTGCTCACCGTCGGCCGGCGATTTGGCGCCTTCGGCCGAGGCTGGGGCGCCGAGCGGGTCGGGACCGACCTCGAGGCGCTGGTGGCCTGGCTCGGGCGCGACGAGCGCTAGCCGGCGTCCTCGCCCTCGCCCTTCATGAACTCCGGGGTCGCCGTCGCGAAGACCCCGAACACGATCGCAGGCGAACAGGATCAGGATGCCGGCCGTGATGGTGACCGTCGAGTCGAAGATCAACAGCACCGGCGCGCCGACCACGAACAGCACCAGCGTGCGGATCACGAGTTCGACCCCTTGTCGAGCTCCCCGCGCAGCGTGAGCCTGAACAGCCAGGTGAGCGACGGGACGAGGATGAATAGGCCGATGGCGACGACACACCAGCAGTACCGTCAGCGTGGCGTCGCTCCCGGCCGCCTCGTCGACGGTCAGGTCGGGCGGCAGGATGTAGGGCGACTGCGCGGCGACCCAGGCCGCGACGATCGCGCCGACCGCGACCGACACGACCCAGCGCGCGGCCTCGAAGCGCTCCGTCCACTCGAGCCAGAGCGTGGCCAGACCCGCCAGCGCGGAGACGAGCACGAACACGAGTCCGAGGCTGGAGGTGAGCCCGTCCCACAGCTCCGGCACCTCACTGTGCACGACGGGCAGGCCGGCGAGCGCCAAGGCCCCGGCGACCACCCCCGAGATGAGCGCGCGTGTCCTGAACTTGTCGACGAGGTCCTCCTCGCCCGTGCGGTGGGAGTCCGCGCCGAGGAAGACCGCGGCGATGTGCGCCCCCGTCGCGACGCCGAGCGCGCCGACGAGCAGCGACAACCCGTTCAGCCAGCTCGTGATCTCGTCGCCGGACTGTATTGCCCTCGGGCACGCGCTCCCCGGCGACCCCACCCACCGCCGCTCCGAGGAAGAACGGCACCAGCAGCGACGACAGCGCGAACACCGCGCCGAGCGAGCGCTGCTCCAGCATGGTCGCCGCCTCGCCGCGCAGGGCGAAAGCGGCGCCGCGCAGGATGATCCCGACGGCGGCGATGAACAAGGGCACGGCCAGCGTCGAGGTGATCGAGCCGAACGCGGGCGGGAACGCCGTCCAGAGGACCACGAGGATGAAGATGAGCCAGACGTGGTTGGCCTCCCAGACCGGCGTCATCGAGCGCTTGATGCGCTCGCGCAGCGCCATGTCGCTCGCCGGCCGTCAGGTCCCAGATACCGGTGCCGAAGTCGGCCCCGCCGAGCACCACGTAGGCCGTGAGTCCGATCGCGACGAGGATGGCGGCCAGCTCGGGCAGCATCGGCTCAGACCTCCATCGGCCGGCGCGCCAGCCGCCGCAGCATCACGCCGGCGATCACCGCCAGGCCCAGGTAGACGATCACGAGCGTGCCGTAGCCGACCGGGATCCCATCCGCACCGGTCACCGCCTGCTCGGTGCGCATGACCTCGTAGACGATCCAGGGCTGGCGCCCCACCTCGGTGGTGACCCAGCCGCAGATGAGCGCCACCACCGCGAGCGGCCCGGCCACCACCACAGCGCGCATGAACCAGCGCGTGCGCGGCAGGCGGCCGCGCCTCCACGCGAACCAGAGGAACCAGACGGCGAGCGCGGCAAGGCCGCTCCCGATGAAGACCATCGCCTGGAACGAGAGCCTCACGATGTTGATGCCCGTGTTGGTGGGCAAGCCGTTCGGCGGAGCCGCGTCCATCCCCTCGACGGTCGCGTTCGGGTCGTGGTAGGCGAGCAGTGAGAGCAGCTTCGGGAACTTGATCCCGGCCTTGACCTCGCCGTCCTCGTAGATCCCGAAGATGTGAAGCGGCGCGCCGCTCTCGGTCTCGGGAAGGCCCTCGAGGATCGCGAGCTTGAGCGGCTGGTGCTCGGCAACCGTGCGCGCAGCGAAGTCGCCGACGAGCAGCTGCACCGGAGCCGCCAGCGACGCGAATGACAGCGCCACGATCAGCGCGACCCGGTGGCGGCGCTCGCGGTTCCCGCGCAGCCAACCGGCGGCGTACACGGCTGCCACCAGGAAGCCGGCCACGATGATCCCCGCCAGGTACATGTGGACGAACTCGTGCCACATGTTGGGGTTGAAGAGCGCCTCGAGCGGCTTGACGTCCACGACCTCGCCGTTCTCGATCCGGAAGCCGGTCGGATCGTTCATCCAGCCGTTGACCGTGATGACGAAGAACGCGCCCGTGATGCCGGCGATCAGGATCGGGAAGCCCGCGAGGAAATGCACCCTGGGCGGCAGTCGGTCCCAGCCGTAGATGTAGATGGCGATGAAGATCGCCTCGGTGAAGAACGAGAAGCCCTCCAGGGCGAAGCCGAGACCGAACACGTCGCCGAAGGTCGCCATGAACTCCGGCCACAGCAGTCCGAGCTCGAACGAGAGGATCGTGCCGGTGACGACGCCGATCGCGAACAGGATCGCCATGGCGTGCGACCAGCGCTTGGCGAGCGCCTTGTAGAGCGGGTCGCCCGTGCGCAGCCACATGGCCTCGAGGAACAGGACCATGGCCGGAAAGGCGATCCCGAAGCACACCAGCGGGATGTGCACGGCCAGCGACAGCGCCTGCATCTGACGGGCCTCGAGGAGATACTGCTGATCGACCGGCCCGCCGAGGATGCCGTCGATCATGCCCGCTTCATACCATCCCCGATAAGTGGACGCGCTCTGGCACGACCTCTCGCTCGCCTACGAGAGGCACATCGAGGCAGCGGGGAAGGAGATGCACTTCCTCATCCTGCTGGCGTTTCTCGCCTCGTTCGGGTTCATCCGGACGAGCGCCCACATGATCCGCGCCCAGGTCAGCTGGTGGCCCGGCAACGTGGAGACGAAGAGCGGGACCCACATCCACCACATGGTCTGGGGGATCCTGCTGCTGATGACGATGGGCTATCTCGGGCTCGCGACCGATATCGGCAGCCCGTGGCTCGAGCTCACCGGCATCGCGTTCGGCATCGGCATGGGGCTCACTCTCGACGAGTTCGCGCTCTGGCTCAACCTGAGTGACGTCTACTGGACGGAGAAGGGCCGCCAGTCGATCGACGCGGTCATCGTCGCGACCCTGATGCTCGTGATCGCCCTCCTCGGCCTGCAGTTCTGGATCGACGTGCGCGAGGCGTTCCTGCTCGCGGTCGGGATCGGCGGCAGGCGTTTCACCGGTACCGAGAGCCTCCCGTGGCTCGTGTCCTTCCAGCTGATCGGCTGGGCGGCGGCGGCCGTGTGCTTCTACAAGGGCAAGAACATGTTCGGCATCGTCGGGCTCTTCGTGCCGATCGTTGCGCTCGCCGGAGCTGTCATGAAAGCGCGGCCGGGCTCCCGCTGGGCGCGGCGCCGGGACCAGTCGCGGGCGCATTCCAACGCCTGATCACCGCCGTCTCGCGCTCGAAGCCGAGCACCGAGAGCGTGGCCGTCGAGAGCGCGAAGAGCGCGCCGTTCTGCGGCGGCAGCCCGAGCCAGCGTGCGGTCAGCACGCGGAGGGTGTGGCCGTGGGCGAAGAGCACCGCGTCGCCCTCCCCCGCCTTCAGGTCGGCGACGAGCGGATCGAGCCGCGCGCCGACGTCATCGGCGGTCTCACCGCCCGGGCAGCCGTCGCGCCACAGGTACCAGTCGGGCCGGCTCTCACGGATCTCGTTGGTCGTAATCCCCTCGTACTCGCCGTAGTCCCACTCGAGCAGCGCGTCCGTCGTATGCGCCCCGTCGGCGAAGCCGGCCAGCCGGCAGGTCTCGAAAGCCCGCGACAGCGGGCTCGTGTACACGCGCGCGAAGCTCCATGCCGCAAGCGGCTCGCGCAGCATCCTGGCCTCTTCGCGGCCTTTCTCGGTGAGCGGCAGGTCCGTACGGCCCGTGTGCCGCAGGTCGCGGCTCCACTCGGTCTCGCCGTGGCGTACGAGGACGATCTCCACGAGCGGCATGGTCGCATGCGTGCAGGGGATTCGCTCTGGCGACCGATGGGTAGTACCGCGTTGGTCAGTAGATCGGGCGGGAACCATCCGCTTTGGGACACGGAGGTACCGGGTGCAGGCGGTCAGGACGGCTACGGCTGTTGCGCTGCTGGTGGCATGCGGGTTGATCCTTGCCGGACCGGCGACGGCGTACGCGGCGTCGCCTGCGCAGCGCGCCATGGTGAAGAAGGTCAATCACGTCCGTGCGGCACATGGCCTGAGGTCGCTTCGACCATCCGCGCGCCTGCACCGATCGGCGCGGCGCTACGCGGGCTGGATGCTGCGGCACGACTACTTCGGGCATCTGCGGCGAATCCGGGCGAGCTCGCGCTTCGGCCTCCTCGGAGAGAACCTCGCGTGGCACTCGGGACGGCGCCCGCGCGTGGGCCGGACGGTGCGGGCCTGGCTCGGATCGCCCGGCCACCGTGCGCTGTTGCTGCATCCGCGCTTCCGCTGGCTCGGAGCCGGCATGGCGCGCGGCACGCTGGGGGCAAGCCGCGCCACGACCTGGGTGCTCCACCTCGGCGGCTGAGCGGGCCTAGCCGCCGCGCCGGCGCGCCGCGGCGCCGCCGCCGTAGCTCGACAGGTCGAGCAGGAAGGCGCCGACGATCAGGAACCAGTCGAAGCCCTCCGGGCCGTCGATCGGCGCCCACGTGAGCGCGTACACGAGCGTCGTCAACGGCAGGAAGATGAGGCCGACGAGCGGGACCCAGAAGCTGTCGTAGGCGCGGTCGACCTCGTTCGTGAAGATCCAGACGATCAGCAGCCCGAGCCGTGGGAAGAAGCCGGTGAGCAGTACGAGCAGGCAGCCCATGCGCCCGCCAGCCTAACCCGACGGGCGCGAGCTCACAACGCCGGCCAGGTGTGCACGGGCTCGTTCGAGTGCATGAGGTCGCGGTAGTGCACGGTGAGCTCGCGCAGTGCGTCGCCCCGGTCGAGGCCGCGTTCGCCGTATAGGCGCTGGAACGCCGCGGCCTGCCACGCGGCGCCGTTCGTGTGCTCGACGCAGCGGCGCTCGATGATGCCGAGCAGCCGCTCGCGGTCGGCGGCGGCCACGTCCGCCTGCTCGAGGCCCTCGTGGGCCAACGGCAGCAGCCGGCGCACGACGAGCTCGGAAACCGGCACCTCCCCCACCCCCGGCCAGTAGACGCGCGCCTCGATGCCGGCGCGCGCGCCGGCGTGCAGGTTGTCCTCGGCGGCCGAGAACGACATGCGCGACCAGACCGGGCGCTCGTCGGCGGTCAGCGACCTGACCAGGCCGTAGTAGAACGCCGCGTTGGCGAGGATGTCGACCACGCTGGGGCCGGCCGGCAGCAACCGGTTCTCGACGCGCACGTGCGGGCGGCCGCGCACCACGTCGTAGATCGGCCGGTTCCAGCGATAGACCGTGCCGTTGTGGAGCCGCAACTCGGCGAGCTCCGGAACGTCTCCGCGCTCGAGCGTCTCGACGGGGTCCTCGTCCTCGCACACCGGGAGCAGCGCCGGGAAGTAGCGCACGTTCTCCTCGAACAGGTCGAAGATCGAGGTGATCCAGCGCTCCCCGAACCAGACCCGCGGGCGCACGCCCTGAGCCTTCAGCTCCTCGGGCCGGGTGTCGGTGGCCTGCTCGAACAGCGCGATGCGGGTCTCGCGCCAGAGCTCCTTGCCGAAGAAGAACGGCGAGTTGGCGCCCACGGCCACCTGGATCCCGGCGATCGCCTGCGCCGCGTTCCAGTAGCTCGCGAAGGCTTCGGGCTCTACCTGCTGGTGGAGCTGCACGCTCGTGCACGCGGCCTCGGGCGCGATCGTGTCGGCGAACGTCTGGAGCCGCTCGACGCCGTTGATCGAGATCTCCAGGTCCTCGCCGCGCGCCGCGAAGATCTGCTCGTTCAGGAGCTGGTAGCGCGGGCTCTCACTGAATGCGCTCACGTTCAGATGGCGGTCCGCAATCGTCGGGAGGATCCCGATCATCATCATGTGCGCACCGACTCCGCGGGCCCTGTCCTCGGCGTGGTTGAGGCTCCTGCGGATCTCCGTCTCGAGCTCCCCGAAGACGCCGCTCTCGAGCAGCCGCGGAGGGATGTTGATCTCGACGTTGAACTGGCCGAGCTCGGTCTGGAAGGCGGCGTCCGCGATCGCCTCGAGGACGGGCGCGTTGCACATCGCCGGATCGCCGGCATCGTCGGTCAGGTTGAGCTCGATCTCGAGGCCGAACGAGCGCTGCTCGGGATCGAAGCGCGACTCGCGCAACATGCGCTCGAACACGTCGAGGCAGGCGCGCACCTTGGTCCGGTAGCGCTGCCGGTCCTCCCGGCTGAAGACCTTGGCTGCGACCTCCTGTCCCACGCTCAGGCGAGGCTACCCGGAAACAGCGGCCGTTTCCCAACATTCCCGAGGCTACGGGTGACCCGGGCGCGGCGGCAGCGGGCGTACGGCCGTGCTTCGAGGAGGCCGTCGGCGCGGCGCTCGAGCAGCGGAGCGCGACGGCTTCGGCGTAGCCTTCGGCCCATGACGACCAAGGCGGATTTCACTGACGAGGAGTGGACGCGCCTCGAGCGCGCCCCGCTCGTGGCGGGCATGGCGATCACGTTCGCCGATCCGGGCGGGCCGATCGAAGCCGTGAAGGAGTCGATGGCGGCGGTCAAGACGATCGTCGAGGCGGCCAAGACGGGCGGCGACGGCGAGCTCGTCGACGCGCTCTCGAAGGACGTCGCGGCGAAGGCCCAGCAGCGCGAGAACCCGCTCAAGGGATTCAAGCCGCGCGGCACGATGGCCGGCGAGGCGATCCTGGACGAGCTGCGCGACGTCAACGGGATCGTCACCGAGAAGGCCACGCCCGAGGAGGCGGAGGCGTTTCGCAAGTGGCTGCTCGACTCCGCCCAGCGCACCGCGAACGCGGCCAAGGAGGGCGGCTTCCTCGGCTTCCACGCGGAGCGCGTGAGCGAGGGCGAGCAGAAGATGCTCGACAAGCTCTCCGAAGTGCTGAAGGCGCCCGCCTAGGCCCGCGTCACGGCTCGCCAGCAGGCCTCGGCCACCGCCCCGAGCTGCTCGCCGCTGAGCTCGATTCCGCCAGCGGCAAGGCGGACCGCCGGCGCGAGGCCGAGCTCGTAGAGCACCTCGAGCGGCAGCGGCAAGAGCCGCGCCGCGATGTCCGGCGTCGCCGCCTCGCGCAGAAGCGGGTCGTCGCCCTCGGCCAGCGCGGCCTCGTGCGCCTCGTCGCGGTAGGGAGAGCAGTCCACCTGCAGCAGGAACAGGGCGTCCGCGCGATTCGAGACCAGGTACCGGTGGGCGGCGAGCCACAGGAGCCGGAAGCGCGCCTCTGCGTCCACGGATGGATCGAGCCCCGCCGTCGCGGCGGCTGCGAGCTCCAGCTTCGTCTCGCGGTAGGCGGCGACCACCAGCTCGTCCTTCGAGGCGTAGTGCGTGTAGGCGGTCCCCGTCGCTACTCCGGCCTCGGCGGCAACCGCGCTCATGGACGCGCCGTGAAAGCCGTGGCGGGCTACGAGCACCCGCAGCGCCTGGCGGACCGCCGCCGCCCGGTCGAGTCCGGCGACCGCCAAGCGATCAGCCCGCGGCGGGGACGCGCCGCGAGGGCGTCGGGTCGATGGCGATCCCGGTCTCGCGCTCCGACACCGCCCAGAGCGTCCGGATAGCGGAGTCCATGCCGATGCGGCGGAGGATCGGCTTGCGGACGGGGGGCCCGTTGTTGACCCAGAGCGGGCCGTAGAACTCTCCCCCGCGGGCGCCAGGGTCGGTGGCCGCCCGTAGCTGAGGCAGCGCGCCGTTGGCGGGCGACATGCCCGTGCTGACGGCCACGCGGTGGAAGAAGCGCTGGCTGCGGCCGCCGCCGGTCTCCTGAACGCTCACCGCCTGAAGGTCGGTGTTGGAGAGGCCCGGGTGGGCGATCAGGCTCGCCGCGGGCGCGCCGGCCGCGGCGAGGCGGCTCTGCAGTCCGAGGCCGAAGTGGAAGTTCGCCAGCTTGGCCTGGCCGTAGGCTCGCCAGGCGCGGTACCTGCCGTCCAGGTGCGGGTTGGCAGGGTCGAGGGCGCGGCCCATGTGGTGCGCGGTGCTGGTGACGGTGACGATGCGCGCGGCGCCGGCCCGCAGGAGGGCGGGCATCAGGAGCGCCGTGATCGACCAGTGGCCGAGGTGGTCCACGCCGAGCTGCATCTCGAAGCCGTCGACCGTCCTGCGCTCCGGGATCCCCATCACGCCGGCGTTGTTGATCAGGAGGTCGACCCGGTCGTGGGCGACGAGGATCTGCTCCGCGGCCTCACGCACCGAGCCCTGGGAGCCGAGGTCGAGCGCGACGACCTCGAGCGACGGGTCGGCGACAGTGCGCCGGATGTCATCCACCGCGGCGGCCGCCTTCTCCTGGTTGCGCGCGGCCATCACCACGTGCGCGCCCGCGGCGGCCAGGGCGCGGGAGGTCTCGAGCCCGAGTCCGCCGTTGGCTCCCGTCACGACGGCCGTGCGACCGGTTTGGTCGGGGATGTCAGCGCTGCTCCAGGCCATGCGGGCTCCTTGGTGAGTGAATGTTCATTCAGTGCCGCACTGTAGCGCAGCACAAGAGTGCGCTCGACCCGGCGACGGTGCCGGTCCCGGGCGCCGAGGAGGCCGAGCGGCTGCTTGGAGCCGGCGGACTGGCGCAACGGAGCCGTCCCCAGGCCGCCGTAGTCTCGGCGGCGTGGGCGAGATCCTGGAAGGACTCGACGACGCGAAGCGCCGGCGGATCGGGGAACTGCACAAGTCCGGCCGCTTCTTCTGGCTCGACGCGTCCCTCGCCGAGACTACTCGGGAGGATCTCGCCGAGGCCTTGGATATCCCGCGCCACGCCCTCGAGGCGCCGGACGAGCCGCACGCGCGCAGGTTCGAAGCCGACGCCGGTCACGTGGCATTCAGCATGGACTGCTACCTCGACTTGGACCCATCCCGCGATGGCGGCCCGTACCGCCTGACCGCCGTGCCGGTGCGAGTGTTGATCACCGGCGACTTTCTGCTGACGGTCCACCAGGAGCGGGTCTCGCTCCCCTCGCTGCTCGACCCGTACATCCCTGAGGGGCGCAGCGAGCAGTACGCGGTCTACGCCGTTCTCGACGCGATAGTCACGAGCGCCTTCGACGCCTTGAACGAGGTGGAAGGGACACTGGATGACCTGTCGCTGATGTCGGCGGACCTGCGCGGCGGCCGGCCGCGGATGGAGACTTTGAGGGCGACCACCACGCGGCTCTCTTCACTCCGGCGCCAGGTCGCGCCGAAACGAAGCCTCTTCGAGAGGATCGGTCTGGAGATCACGCGGATCGAGGGCCTGGGGGCTGACAGAGAGCACTATTTCGAGGTCATCGCCACGCAGCTCAATCGCCTCGTGGACGCGATCGACGCCGCGGCTGACACGATGGCCAGGCTGATCGACCTGCGACTAAACGAGACCACGTACTGGCTGACCGTGGTGGCCACCATCTTCCTGCCGCTGACCTTCATCACCGGCTTCTTCGGCATGAACTTCGGCTGGATGGTCGATCAGGTCGACACCTCGCTTGCCTTCTGGCTGCTGGGCGTCGGCAGCCTCCTGGTAGGGGTCGCGCTGATATGGCGGCTGGTCGCGCGCGGCTCGCCGGTCGAGGCAGGAACGCCCAGCCCAGTTGACGGGGCTCACGGAACCCGGCGGCCGAGCCAACCCTTGTAGAAATCCGGATCCTTGATGCCGTGACGCGACCGTGCTAGCTGGCGCTCTCTCACCAGCGGGGGCCCGGCGCGAAGTCATCCACGCCGATGAGGTCGCGCTCGAGCGCCACGGCCAACGCGTCGGCCTGGGTCGACAGGATCTCGAGGCCCATGCGATCGGCTTCGACGACTATCTCGTCGCGCGCACGGTCGAGCTCCCGGTCGAACTCCGAGGCGACCGCATTCGTCACCAGCTGTTCGCCGCACGCGCCACACGCACCGCAGCGCAAGGCGATCCACCAGTGCTCTTCGTCCAGGGCCTCCCACCACACCGGATGGACGGCGTCACGACCGCAGCCGTGGCAGCGCACGAGGCTTTCGCCAAGACGTGTCCGTCCGGCACGGCGCGTGAGCAGCGAGCGGAACCTGGAGAACAATGGGCCAAACCAAGACTGCGGGTCCACGCCAAGCTTCGCGGGTCGAGGCACGCAGTGCAAGTTCTCGCTGGCCGGCAGCTCGGACTGGGCGCGTTTCCGCCAGGCGCTCCTCCCGTGTAGCATCGCCAAGTGGTCAGGCCACTTGGCCGACGAGGAGAGGAGAGCATTCGCAGTGAGCACCGTTGGCAGGACATCTCCCTTCGGCACGTTCGAAGACCTGGAGCCCTATGAGTTCGTGCCCGGCGTGCATCTGCGCGCGGTGGGCGGCGAGCAGGTGCTGCTGTGCCGGGTCGAGTACGAGGCCGGCAAGCAGGTGTCTCGCCACGCGCACGAGCACACCGAGCAGGTCATGTTCATCCTCGAGGGCGAGGTGACCATGACCATCGAGGACGAAACCCGCACGCTGCGCGGCGGCGACACGGTGGTCGTCAATCGCGGCCTCGAGCACGAGTTGCACTCGGCGTCCGGCGTGGTGTTCATCGAGGCGCTGGCCCCCGTGCCGCTCGACCACGTGCCCGAGCCGTCCCGGGATCTGGTGCTCGGTCCGGACGGCGGGGCGACCCACGTCGAGCGCTGACGCGCCAACCAGAAGGAGACTGCATGGCCTACGTCGTGAGCGTGACCTGGACGGCCAAGGAGGGTGAGGCGGACGCCGTGGCCGCCGCGCTGGAGCGCCTGCGCGAGCCCACGCTCGCCGAAGACGGCGTCCTCGTGTGGGTTCCGCACCGCAGCGCCGAGGACCCGAAGGTCTTCTACATCTACGAGCAGTACGCCGACGAGGCGGCCTACACCGCACACACGGAGACCGAGCACTTCCAGCGCGACGGCTTCGGGGATGCGATTCCGCGTCTCGAGGAGCGCCGGCGGGAGTTCTACGAGACCATGGGCTGAGCGATGACCGAGCCGCTGTTCGAGCCGCTCGCTCGACGGACCTACGTGGCCGACGTGATCCGGACGATCAAGGACATGATCCTCGACGGCCGGCTGGCACCCGGACAGCGGCTCCCTCCCGAGCGCGCGCTGAGCGAGGCGCTCGGGGTCAGCCGCCCAACGGTGCGTGAGGCGATCGGCTCGCTGCAGGCGATGAACATCCTGGAGAGCCGTCACGGCGCCGGGACGTTCGTGGCCTCGCTCAGCGTCGAGGAGCTGCTGCGCCCGCTGCAGTTCGTCCTGTCGCTAGCCGATGGCGGCCTGGAGCACCTGTTCGAGGTGCGGCTGCTGCTGGAGCCGGGCGCCGCCGCCCTCGCCGCGGTTCGGGCGGACGAGGACGACATCGCGGCCATTCGGGCCTGCGCGGAACGTGCCGAGGCCGAGATCGGCAAGCCGGAGCTGATGCCCGCGCTCGACGCGGAGCTGCACGAGCGGATCGTCCTGGCCTCCGGCAACCCGCTGCTCGTACATCTTCACGCGGCCACCAGCGCACTCGGGGCCGAGAGCCGCTCCTACACGACGCGGCTGCCCGGCGTGCTCGACGACACGATCGCCGAGCACGGCGAGATCGTCGCCGCCATCGCCGCCGGCGACGACGAGGGAGCGCGCCTCGCCATGGAGACCCACCTGCGGCGCGTACGCGACATCGCGCTCGCCCATGCTGCGCATGCGGAGGGCTCGCGCGCGGTCGGGACAGGCGCGTGAAGCTGGCGCGCATCGAGGTGAACGGCGGGCCGCCCGTCGTCGCAGAGGAGCGCGACGGGGCGCTGTACCCGTTTGCGGTAGACCTCTCGGCCGTCCTCGGCGGTGAGGCCGGCGCACCCGCGGCGGACCCGGTCGTGGGCGCGCGCCGGCTCGCGCCGGTGGTGCCGGGCAAAGTCGTGGCGATCGGTCTCAACTACATGGATCACGTGCGCGAGAGCGGGATGCAGGCGCCCGCCCAGCCGCTCATCTTCGCCAAGTTCCCGTCGAGCGTCGTCGGCCCCGGCGACGAGATCCGTCTGCCGCTGGACCTCACCGAGCGGGTCGACTGGGAGGTCGAGCTCGCCGTGGTGATCGGGACACGGGCGCGGCACGTGGCGACGGAAGCCGCGCTCTCGCACGTCTTCGGCTACACGGTGGCCAACGACGTCTCGGCCCGCGACCTGCAGTTCGCCGACGGCCAGTGGGTGCGGGGGAAGAGCTTGGACACGTTCTGCCCGCTCGGCCCGGTGCTCGTGACCGCAGACGAGATCGCCGACCCTCAGGCGCTGCACCTCACCTGCAGCGTCAACGGAGAGGTCATGCAGGACGCCACCACGGACCAGATGGTCTTCGGCGTCGCCGAGCTCATCAGCCACTGTTCGCACAGCTTCACGCTCGAACCCGGGGACGCGCTGCTGACCGGAACACCGTGGGGTTGCGGCGAGTTCATGGACCCGAAGCGCTCGCTCGCGCCGGGCGACGTCGTGGAGTGCGAGATCGACGGCATCGGGAAGTTGCGCAATCCGGTCACGGCCGGCTAGGAGGAGGACGAACGACCATGGCACCATCCGTCGAACTACCGGACTCCGCCGCCGGCGTGGTCGCCTCGCTCGGCGACGGCGCGCTTGTGATCGCCGGCGGCACCCAGGTGATGCCGCGGGTCACGACGACGTCGACCGGCATCGAGCGGCTCGTCAGCCTGCGGAGGGCCGGAATGGCGGGCATCGAGCTCACCAACGGGCGCGCCGTCGTCGGGGCCGCGACGACGCTCACCCAGCTCGGCCGCGAGGAGGGGCTCGCCTTCCTGCATCCGGTCGTCGAGTCGATCGCCTCCCCGACCATCCGCAACCTCGCGACCGTCGGCGGCAACCTGTTCGTCGAGCAGCCCTATGGCGACCTGGCCGTCGCACTGCTCGCGCTGGACGCCGAGCTGGACGTCTCGGGCCCAGAGCAGTCCGGAACGCGCCGCGTGGAGGAAGTGCTGAGCGAGCGCCTCCGGCCCCGCGAGGTCGTGACCGCGGTCGCCTTCGATCTGCCCGCCGACGGCAGCTGGTTCTACACGAAGGCGATGCGCCGCCCGCTGAACTCGGCGTCGATCGTGACTGTCGCCGCCGTGGTCACCGTCCAGGACGGCTCGGTGGCGCACGCGCGCATTGCGCTGGGCGGTGCCGGCGAGCGACCCGTGCGGGCCAACGCGGCAGAGGCGGCGCTGACCGGCAAGCCGCTGGATCGGCCGTCCGTCGAGTCGGCCGCCGAGGCCGCGCTGCAAGATGCACAGCCGTTCGACGACGCCTACGCCAGCGCCTGGTACCGCGGCCGCGTCCTGCCCGTCCACATCCGTCGCGCCCTGCTGGGCGAGTGAACGAGAGGAGGCTCGGATGCCATCGACCGTGATCGAGCTCGTCGTCAATGGCGAGCCCCAGGAGTTCCTGGCCCAGCCCGGCAGCACCCTGCTGACCTCGCTGCGAGAGTCGCTCCAGCTCACTGCCGCCAAGCGCGGCTGCTCACAGGGGACGTGCGGCAGCTGCACCTGCGTGATCGACGGCGACGCCGTGATGTCGTGCCTCGTGCCCGTGGAGACCGTCCAGGGCGCGACCGTCGAGACGCTCGAAGGGCTGGCGCAAGCGGACGGCACGCTCGATGCCCTGCAGGCCGCGTTCCTCGAGGGGTTCGCGACGCAGTGCGGGTTCTGCACCTCGGGCATGATCATGGCCGCGCACGCGCTGCTGCGCGAGAACCCGGATCCGAGCCGCGCAGAAGTGGTGCGTGCCATCTCCGGCAACGTGTGCCGCTGCACCGGCTATGAATCCATCATCAACGCGATCCTCGACGCAGCCGAGCGGCGCCGCGCCACGGGCGCGATGAGCTACAGGGAGGGAGGCGCCTGATGGCCCTGCAGACCGAGAAGATCGATCGCTCCTACTTCGCCGACGAGCACGGCGAGGACGACTACTCCGTCATCGGCACCCCCGTCCAGCGCGCCGATGCGCTGGGCCACGTCACCGGGCGCACCGAGTTCTTCGAGGACCTCAACCCGCCCGGGCTGCTCCATCTCAAGATGCACCGCTCGACGCGCGACCACGCGCTGCTCGAGCGCGTCGACGTCTCCCCGGCACTCGAGGTCCCCGGCGTGGTCAAGGTCCTGACGCACGAGGACGTGCCGGCCAACTGGTACACGATCCTTCGGCTGATCGGCGTCGAGCCCAACGACGAGCCCGTGCTGCCCGAGGACCGGGTCCTCTACAAGGGAGAGCAGATCGCCGCGGTGATCGCCACCAGCGAGGCCGCCGCCCTGGACGGGGCGGCGGCGGTCGAGGTCGAGTACGAGGACCTGCCGGCGGTCTTCGACGTCGAAGAGGCGCTCGCGGAAGGCACGCCGGCGATCAAGCCGCACGGGACCAACCACTTCGTCTACGAAGGCCATCATTGCCGGCGCATCCGGTTCGGGGACGTCGACTCCGCGTTCGAGCAGGCCGATCACGTCTTCGAGTGGCGCTACCAGTCGGCGCCGATCGAGCACGCCCCCACGGAGCCCACAGGCTGCATCGTCGTCCCGCAGGCCGACGGCCGGCTGCGCATCCATTCCGACACGCAGGCGGCCTTCTTCACGCTCGACAACACGGCGCTGATCCTCGAGACGCCGTTCAACAAGCTGCAGCTGGTCGGCGGCACCGTCGGGGGCGGGTTCGGCGGCAAGGTCGACGTGATCGTGGAGCCGATCGCCTGCCTGGCCGCGATGGCGACCGGCAAGCCGGTCAAGTACGTGTACGGGCGCGCGGAGGAGATGCAGGTCTCCTCGCCCAGGGCCGCGGAGCGGATCTACATCAAGGACGGCGTGATGGCAGACGGCCGGATCGTGGCGCGCAAGGTCACGCTCTACGTGGACGCCGGCGCCTACTCGCGCCACAGCCCGTACGGCACCACCAAGGCGGCGGCCCACATGCCCGGCCCGTACTCGATCCCCAACGTGTGGGTCGACGGGCACTGCGTCTACACCAACCGCACACCGTCGAGCGCCATGCGCGGCTTCGGCGTCACGATCGCCGATTTCGCGATCGAGTCACAGATGGACCGTGTCGCCCGCGAGCTCGGGATGGATCCCTTCGAGCTGCGCTTCAGGAACGCCTACCGCGACGGTGACATGAAGGCCCATCGCAAGGTCGCGGAGGGCACGGCGCTGATCGAGGTGATGCAGCGTGCAGCCGAGCTGACCGGGCACGAGCTCACTCAGGAAAGCCGAGCGATGTCCTCGACCCAGCCCCGGGAGGCCTGACCATGGCGAAGCTCCGCGGCCGCGGCATGGCCGCCGTCAACTACCCGACAGGCATGAACCTGGGCGGCGATCCCTCTCAGGCGCTGATCCACTCGACCACCACCGGAACCTTCGTCGTGACGCTCTCCTCGGTCGACCTCGGCCAGGGCATCAAGACGATCGCCCGCCAGTGCGCGGCCGAGACGCTCGGCCTTCCATACGACAACGTGCTGGTCGACACCGCCGACACCGACACCGGCCCCCACTGCATGGGCACGTTCGCCAGCCGCGGCACGCACCGCATAGGCAATGCGGTGATCATGGCCGCGCGTGAGGCGCGCGAGGTGATGCTGCAGGTCGCGGCCGACGAGCTCGAGGTCGACCCGGACGACCTCGAGACGGACGGCACGGGCCACATCAAGCTCAAGGGCTCCGAGGACAAGAAGATCCACATCGTCGACCTGGCGCTCGCCGCTCACTTCAAGCACGGCAGGACGATCGCCGGGCGCGGCATCTTCCTGAAGGAGAAGAGCGAGCCTGTGCCCGAGACGGGCGAGATGGACCCCGACTCGTGTCAGGCGCACGCCTGCACGGTCGCCGAAGTCGAGGTCGACGACGAGACGGGCATCATCGACGTGCTCGCCATGTACAACGTCTACGAGGTTGGCCGAGCGCTCAATCCGGCGCTGGCCACGCAGCAGATCGAAGGCGGCGCCTGGATGGGGATCTCGCACGCGCTGTTCGAGGCGACCGAGCCCTACTACCCGGACCGCCGGGACGGCCCAGAGGACTTCAGCGAGTACCTGATGCCAGGGCCGGCCGACAACGCGCGGATGGAGAGCATCATCATCGAGCGCCCGGCAGCCAACGGGCCCTACGGGGCGAAAGGCATCGGCGAGATGACGGCGAACGCGCCGATCCCCGCGCTCGCGAACGCCGTGTTCGACGCCTGCGGGGCACGCCTCACAACCATGCCGTTCACGCCCGAGCGCGTGCTGCGCGCCCTCGACGAGGCGCGCGCGGAGGCGTCGTCGCAGACCTGACCGTGGTCGCGCAGCCCTACGGCACCGACCTCGCCGCGTCCTCGGTCCCCGAGCTGGGCCGGCGGCTGGCCGAGCACCGCTATTACGCGGACGAGGGGCTCTCGACCGCCATCCACTTGGCGCTTGTCCTCGGCCGGCCACTGGTGCTCGAGGGAGAGCCGGGGGTCGGCAAGACGCAGGTCGCCAAGGTACTTGCCGACGTCCTCGGGCGCGAGCTGATCCGGCTGCAGTGCTACGAGGGCTTGGACGTGAGCCAGGCCCTGTACGAATGGGATCACCCCAAGCAGCTCCTCCATGTGCGGGTGGCCGAAGCGCAGGGCCGCGACGTCGGCGACCTCTACGCGGAACGGTTCCTCCTCGAGCGGCCGCTGCTGCGCGCCGTACGCGCCGCGGCCGGGGCGGTGCTGCTGATAGACGAGGTCGACCGTTCCGACTCGGAGTTCGAGGCCTTCCTGCTCGAGTTCCTCTCGGACTTCCAGATCACCATTCCGGAGCTCGGCACGGTGCGCGCGGTCCAGCCGCCCATCGTCGTCCTCACATCCAATCGCACCCGCGAGCTGCACGACGCGCTGAAGCGCCGCTGCCTCTATCACTGGATCGAGTTCCCCGACGCCGAGCGAGCGCGCGCGATCCTGCGCGCCCATGCACCCGGGCTGGACGAGGCGGCGGCCGCCTCGCTCGTGGACGCCATCAAGCGGGTGCGCACGGAAAGGCTTCTCAAGCGGCCGGGTATCGCAGAGACGATCGACTGGGCGCTCGGGGCCCGTACGCTGGCCGACGAGGGCGCCCCTTGGCCGGAGGCGCTGCGGCGGTCGCTCGGCCTGCTGCTCAAGGAGCAGGAGGACGTGGAGCGCGTTGCAGGCAGGCCGGAGTTGTTCGACCCGAGCGTGCGCGCATGACGACGGCGACGCTGGCGCGCGAGCACCTGCTCGCCTTCCTGCGCGCACTCAACGAGTGCGGGCTCACCGTCCCCGCCCCCAAGCAGGCCGACTTCCTGCTGGCGCTGACCGCGTCCCCGCCGGGCGACGTGGAGTCGCTGTACTGGCGTGGCCGCGTCACGCTCGTGACCGCGTCGGACGATCTCGCGCTGTTCGACACCCTCTTCGACGCGTTCTTTCGCGGCGGCCGGCTGCTCCTCGAGGAGCCGCTCGAGATCCCGCCCGACGCAGAGGGCGAGACGCCGGCCCCCCAGGGTGGCGACGACGGCGAGCTCGCGGCGCTCGAGCCCAAGGAGGGCTCAGGGCTCGGAGCCAGTCCGCTCGAGAGCAGCGGCACGCGCGCGTTCGCGGCGGCCACCGGCGAGGAGCGCGAGACGCTGCGTGAGATCGCGGCGGCGGTGCCCGCTGCGCTGCCGGCGTGCCGCGCGCGCCGTCTGCTGCCCGCGCGGCGCGGCGCAAGGCTCGACCTGCAGCGCGTCCTGCATGCCGCCAACCGCAGCGGCGGCGAGGTGCTGCACCTGGCATGGCGGCGCCGCCCGGCGCGCGCGCGCCGCGTGCTGTTGCTCATCGACGTGTCCGGCTCGATGCGGGCCCACACGCCCGAGCTGCTTCGGTTCGCCCACGAGCTCGTGCGCGGCACCGAGCGCGCCGAGGCGTTCACCTTCGGCACGCGCCTGACTCGCGTGACGTCCGCGCTCGACACCCCGGACGTCGACCGAGCGCTGGAAGCGCTCTCGGACGCAGTGCTGGACGCCGACGGTGGCACCCGCATCGGGGTCGCGTTGCAGCAGCTGCTGGCCGACCGGCGCTTCGTCGCGCTGACCCGGGGTGCGCTGATCATCGTGCTGTCCGACGGCCTGGAGCGAGGCGACCCCTCCGCGATGGGCAACGCCGCGCACAGGCTCGCCCGGCTCGGGCACCGCCTGGTCTGGTGGTCGCCGCTGGCCTGCGACCCGGGCTACCGGCCGGTGACCCGCGGGATGCGCGCGATCCTGGGCGAGCTCGACGCCCTCAGTGGCGCGCGGGACCTGACGACCCTGCTGCGCGAGCTGCGCGGGCTGCCGGACGTGGAGGCGCGCGGGCGCCGAACGGCTATCCGGGCATGGGCGAGCTGACGCGGCTCTTCACGCTGATTCGCTTCCGTACCCCTCCACCGGCTCCGTCAGCAGGCGAGCCTTGTGAGGCCCGTACTCGAAGAGATGAACGATGCGAATTGTGGAATCGGTGCGCTCGACGCGGGTTTCGACCAGCTCGAGGTCCTCGGCGTCACCGAGCCCCAGCCGGTTGAGCCGGTCGGCCTCGGCCCGGCAGACATCACCGGGGGTGGGGCGGCTGTCCGGATAGGCATCCTCGTGATGTCGAATCAGCGCCTGCCAGTGTTCGTCTCCCGCTCGCTCCACGGCTTCCCGGACCTGCTCCCTGGTGAGACCGGCCATGGTGCTCCTTTCTGGGTCTCCACGAGTGTCTCAGAGCGGCCCGCTACCCCAGCCGGTCCGTGACGAGCACCTCGGTGTCATGGTGAATGGTCACGCCGGCAGGTCCGGCGAGGGCGCGCGCGGCCCGGACCACCTTCGTCCGCTCGTTCTCGTCGAGCGCGCCGATGAAGCTGACCGAGGCGACTCGGTCGGCCAGCCCGTCGGCGTCCAGGGATTGCACGTTGGGAAACACGCGCTCCTCGAACTGCCCGAACAGCTTGGTGCGCTCGAAGGCAGCGCGCCAGCCGGTGTGGAAAGTTGACGGCCGGCCGCGGTACGGGGCGATCAGCTCCTCGATCGCCTGATTCAACGGCTCGTCCATCCGCCGGCGGTTCCATACCAGGGCGAGCGCCCCGCCGGGGCGGAGCACACGATGGATCTCCGCCAGGGCCGCGTCGCCGTCGAACCAGTGGAAGGCTTGAGCGACGGCGACGGCGTCGGCGCTCCCGGTGTCCAGCGGCATCGCCTCTGCCGTCCCGTCCAGCGCCCGCGCACCAGCCGGCAGGGCCGCGCGCATCTCGGCCACCGGCTCCACCGCGACCACCTCGGCGCCGGTGGCGAGCAGGGGGCTCGTGAGCTTGCCGGTCCCTGCAGCCAGGTCGACCACCGTCCTACCTGGGCCGAGGGGAAGCCTGGCGGCGAGGAAGTCGACCGCTGCCTGCGGATAGCCGGGGCGGCCGCGCCGGTACGCCGCGACCGAGCGGGCGTAGCCGGCGGCGGCCGGCCTAGGCCTTCCCCGGCCCGGAGACATCCTCGAGCCACTGGCGCTTCGTCATGTGGTGGAGCATCCGCTCGCCGAAGTGGCCATCCCACGATGGTTTACCAAGCCAGCGGGTGGATACCCTTTCGAGCCTATGGCTGACGGGCAGTTCTGGGAAAGCACGCTGGGCGGGCACTTCGTCCTCCCGAGGCGCACCTTCTGGCCCCAGTTCTTCTCCAAGGTGGTCGCGCGCCTGCAGTGGGACCCGGCGACCATCGACCTCACCGACGACGCGCGCGCCTGGCCCGAGCTCCCGGATGAACGTCGCCGCCGCCTGACGACTATTTTCGCCGGCTTCCGCGTGGCCGAGGACGCGGTCTCCGAGCACATCGCGCCGTTCGCAGACGTGGCCAGGGAGGCGAAGTTGGCGTCCCACGAGAGCCTGATGGCCTGGGTCTTCTTCCTGCAGCGCCGCGACGAGGACCGCCATGCGCTGTGGTTCGACAGGATCGCCGCCGAGGTACTCGGGCTGCCCGGAGCCACACCCGCCGAGCGGCGCGAGGAGGCCCGGGCCTACGTCCCGGCCGCCGTGCTCGAGCTCTTCGAAGAGCGGCTGCCCGCCATGGCAGCCGAGTTGGCCGCCGGTCGCATCGGGCTGGGCGAGGGCGTCTCGCTCTATCACATGGTGCTCGAGGGGATCATCTTCGACGCCGCGCATCACGCGCTGCGCATTGATTTGGCTGACGACGCCCTGCCGGGGGTGCGTGACGGTGTCGCGCGCGTCGAGCTCGACGAGCGCTGGCACGTCGGCTTCGGCCTGCGCTGCCTGATCGAGGCCCAGCCCTCCCGCGAGCTCCTCGACGAGCTGCTCGCGCACGCCGACGAGGCCGCCGCGGCCTGGGGCGATGTACTCCCTGATGAGACTCGCGAGTACATCGCGGGCGCGTGTCACCATCGGCTCGTGGCCGTCGGGCTCATCGAGCCGCATGGGACGGCGGAGCAAGCCGTCAGGCGCGCACCGGCCGCTTGATCGCGCGATAGACGAAGTCGTCCGCTTGCGCCGACTCGCGCGCCGCGACAACGCGGTCGTGATGCGGCGACAATCGGCAAACCGGGTCGGTGGCGGCGGCGTCGCCCGTCAGCCGCAGCGCCTGGCAGCGGCAGCCGCCGAAGTCCACCTCCTGGCGGCCGAGCGGGCAGGTGCGGCACGGCTCCTGCATCCAGTCCGTGCCCCTGAAGCGCATGAACGCGTCGGACTCGTTCCAGATCCACTCGAGCGGATGCTCGCGGACGTTGGCGAACTCGAGCCCCGGGATCGTCGACGCCGCCTGGCAGGGCAGCACGTCGCCGTTCGGAGCGACGACGATCGCCGTCCGGCCCCAGCCGCCCATGCACGGCTTGGGGAGATCCTCGTAGAAGTCGGGCAGCACCCAGAGCACGTCGACCGCCGGGCCGACGCGCTCGCGGAAGCGCTCAACCGCCTCCTCCGCCCGCTGCAGCTGCTCCCAGGACGGCATCAGCGCCTCCTGGTTCGGAACCGCCCAGCCGTAGTACTGCGTGTTCGCGAGCTCGAGCCGCTGCGCCCCGAGCTCGAGCGCGAGGTCGAGTATCTCCTCGATCCGATCGAGGTTCTGCCTGTGCAGCACGCAGTTGATCGTCAGCGGGAAGTCGAGCTCCTTCACCAGGTGCGCCGCGGCGATCTTCTTCTCGAACGACCTGTTGCCGGCGATGCGGTCGTTGTCCTCCGGGTCGGGGCTCTGGATCGAGATCTGCACGTGGTCGAGCCCGGCCGCCTTCAGCGCTTCGGCACGCCCGGGCGTGAAGTTGACCCCGGCGGTGATCAGCGACGAGTAGAGGCCGGCGTCGCGCGCGCCCGCGCAGAGCTCGACCAGATCGCGGCGCAGCATCGGCTCGCCGCCCGTGAGGGCGAGCTGCAGCACGCCCAGCGCGCGCGCCTCCCGGAAGGTGCGGATCCAATGCTCCGTCTCGAGCTGGTCGCGGTACTTCTCGTGGCCGATGTCCAGCGGGTTCGAGCAGTAGGGGCAGTGCAGCGGGCACTGATAGGACAGCTCGGCGATCAGCGTCGCCGGCCTAGGCTGCGGCATCGACGACCAGCCCTTTCTGGCTCAAGCCGTCGACCAGCCCCAGAACGTCGTCACGCAGATCGGCGCCCTCGTAGCGATCCGACAGGGTGCCGACGATCTCGTCGAGCGAGCGCTCCCCGTCGCACAGCTCGAGCACGGCGGCTGCGGTTGGGTTGAGCCGCACGGCGCCCTCCGGCACCAGCAGCAGGTGCTCCTCGCGCACGTCGTCGTACTGCAGCCGCGCGCCGGTGACGAGGCGCGGGCGGGTCACGAGTCGGGACCCGGCGGCTGCGTGTCGCCGCGTTCGATCGCCTCGAGCTGCGCCCACAGCATCTCCGTCTTGAAGCGGAGCGCGGCCACGGCGGCCTCCTGCTGCTCGTGCGTCCGGCAGCGCTCGACGGTCAGGTCGAGCGCGTACTGCGCGTCACGCGGCGCCTGCACGAGCCGTGCCCGGAAGTACTCGAGCCCCGCAGGGTCGATCCACTCGTAGTGGCGCTCGAGTGCCTCGAGCCGCACCCGGATCGCGGCCGGACCGAAGAGCTCGGTCAGCGACGACGCGACCGCCTCGACCCACGGCCTCTGGCGCGCGAAGTTGACGTAGGCGTCCACCGCATAGCGCACCCCGGGGAGCACGCGCCGCTCAGACACCAGCTCCTCCCGCGAGACGCCGAGCGCCTCGCCGAGCCGCAGCCACGACTCGATGCCGCCCGTTCCCTCGCTCGTGCCGTCGTGGTCGATGATCCGCCCGATCCACTCTCGACGGATCTCGATCTCTGGGCAGTTCGACAGGATCGCCGCGTCCTTCAGCGGGATGCACTTCTGGTAGTAGAAGCGGTTCGCGACCCAGCGCTGCAGCTCCTCGCGCGTGAGCTCGCCGGCGTCCATCCGCCGATGGAAGGGGTGCAGGTTGTGGTAGCGCGTCCCCTGCGCGCGCAGCCGCGCGACGAACTCCTCGGCCTGCCAAGGCGCGCGCTCGCCGGTCGTGAGCTTGGTGGCGATCTCCGTCATAGCTCGATCTCGAGGCCATCGTAGGCAACTTCCACGCCCGCGCCTCGGACCGCCTCGCGCTCGGGGGAATCCTCGAGCAGGATCGGGTTCGTGTTGTTGATGTGGACCAGCACCTTGCGCGGTCGCTCGAGCCGCTCGAGCGCGGCGAGCGTCCCGTCGGGCCCCGAGAGCGGCAGGTGCCCCATGTCGCGGGCGCTGCGTGCCGAGATACCGAGCCGGGCGAGCTCGTCGTTGCGCCAGAAGGTTCCGTCGACGAGCACGACGTCGGATGCGGCGAAACGGCGGAGCACACCGTCGTCCAGCCGGGCGAGACCGGGGACGTAGGTCACGACGCCGCCACTGGCGCTGTCGCGGAAGACGAACCCGCTTGCCTGAAGCTCCACGTCGGACCCGTCCAGGTAGCGCGGCGCGTCGCCGCCCACCTCGAACGGCTCGACCTCGAGACTCGACCCCTCGAGCCGCCTCGCGTGCTCAGGCTCGAGCGTCTGCCACTCGGCCCCGGAGTAGCGCTCCAGGACCTCCAGCACGGGAAAGCCGGTCCTCAGCGCGTGTTCGACGCCCTCGGCGCCGAATACCCGCACCGGCGACTGCGACTCCCGCAGCAGCAGGAGCCCCGCCGTGTGGTCTATTTCGGCATCCGTCAGCAGCACGCCGGCGACCGGCGGCACGCGCACGCCGTCCTCCTCCCGCGGTGGCAGCGCCTCGAGCTGCTGGCGCGCGTCCGGCGAGGCGTTTACGAGGAACCACGGCCCCTCGTCACCACGAATCGCGAGCGACGACTGCGTGCGAGGGCGCGCGCGTTCACCGACGCGCGCGGCGTCACACGTCTCGCAATGGCAGTTCCATTGCGGGAATCCCCCGCCGGCAGCCGAGCCCAGAATACGAACTCGCACGTGTGGCACCACCGGGACGCAGCCCAAGGGGCCACGCCCGCTGTGTGCTCTTGACTACCGGTTGTAGAGGTAGAGGGTGACCTCCGTGCAGAGATCGATGATCTCGAACTCAGGCTTGATCCACTTCATACGCCGCCTCCCTCTCGGGTACAAGAGCGCCGTACTGTATCGAACGATTGCAGCAGCCGAAGTGTCGCCGCAAACACGGTCGGGACCGGCGGAGCGCTTCAGATCCCGACCCCCACGGCCGCGCCAAGGCAGAGCGCGTACAGCGCCAACAGAAAGGCACCTTCGACCAGGCCGAGCCGGTGCCTCAGCCCAAGGACGGCGCAGAACACCGCGGTGGCGCCGACGGCCATCCGGCAGGTGGAGGTGAAGCGTGTCCCCGTCGAGCTCGAGCGGCTTGAGGATCGCGATCACGCCGGCGTTCAAGGGCGACGAAGCGTCGAGTTCCTGGACATCATCGAGCCGCTTACCGACCCGCGCTCCCATGGCGGCGACCCGGCCGACGCCTTCCACCTCGTGATCCCCTCGATCCCCGGCTTCGGCCTCTCGGGGCCGACAAGCGAGCCCGGGTGGTCCGCGGGGCGAGTCGCCGGCGCCTTCGCCGAGCTGACGAGCCGGCTCGGGTACGACCGCTACGGCGCGCAAGGCGGCGATGAGGGCGCGATCATCTCCCCAGACCTCGGCCGGGCCGCTCCCGCCGCGCTCATCTCCCCGGCCGCGCTGTCGATCGTCACCAGCCTGTCTGCCGACGGGGCGGAGCGCAACAGGGCGCTCGGCTCCGTGGCGACGCTGGTCATGGTTCGCTCGCGGGACAGCCGGGCGCATGTCGAGATGGCGCAGCGATAGGGGGGGATAGACCGCCGTGGCCTGCGAACTAGACGAAACCCCCGCCAATGCCTAGCTACCGCTTACGGCGCGAGGCCCACTCTGCTCCCGCAGAATTCGGAAGCGAGGGTTGCCGAGGCGTCAGGCGGGTCCGGCTTTCGTTGGGCGAGCAGCCCCAGCGACCGCTCGTCTGGAGCACTGGAATGTGGCGAGTAGCGCTTGTCTGAACGTGGCGTTCGGCTGCTCCCGGAACGGACTGCCATGAAGCGGCAGCGCGGCGAGCCGTCAGTCCGGCCGCTCTGCCCGCTGCACCTGTCGTGCGAGGCGGCGGTCAGCGGTGAGCGTTCAATCGTCCGTGTTCTCGGCTGCCCAGCGCTTGGCGGCCTCGAGCTGGGCGAGCGGGAAGGCGCGCGCTCTTCCGGGCCACAGCACGCTGAAGACCTTGGTCGCCGGACCCGCCCAGCTCGCGTCGGTGACGATCGCCATCCGCTCGAACGAGGCCGGGTGGCGCACACCGAGCTTGATGTCCTCCCAGACGGCCTCCCCCTCGTAGTCGTCGAACTCGTGGCCCAGCACATACACGAGCCGGACCTTGCCGTGCTCGGCGATCGCCGCCTCGACGGCCGGCAAGATCACGTTTTCGTAGTCCTCTCTCTCGATGTCGTCGACGGCTTCGAGTCCCAGGACCCCGGGCGGCATGTCGCCAAGCATTCGGATCATGGCAGGCAGTCTCAGCGTCACACCCCGGCCCGTCAAGCGCTTCCGATGCGACTCGACACTGCCCCCGCCGTGCGACATGCGAGTGCGCTCCTCCTCTCGCCTGCGATCCACGCGCGAGACAGTCCCCCCGCCAGCGTTGCTCCTCCTTCGGCGACCTTGACGCGGCATCCTTGTCGACGAGCGCCCGTCCGGCACCCGGGCGTCCCCCCACGCTTGCGGGCCTCGCGGTGGGCGTGAAGAAGCCCGCCGCCCCACGACGTGGCCCGCGCACGAGCTCTCCCCGCAGCGTCGCTCGTCCTCGGGCGGCGCGCGGAGCCCTCACGATGGCGGACGCGAGCGCTCGCTCGGCGCGGTCGCGCGCGGCAGCGCGGATCACAGACGCCGGGAGAGCGACAGCGCGACGCGTCCTGCGGCGGCGAGGGCGACCCCGGCCGCCGCGACGCCGGCGGTGATACCGGCCGCTCCGGCGGTGAGGGGGTCCACGCCGAGCGTGGCCCCTGCCGCGGTGAGGGACAGCATCGCCGCGCTAGCGACGGCGATCAGCGCCCACGCCGGGAACGCGACGTTGCTCCGCCAGGCCAGACCCGGCCGGGCGCGCAGCGTCCACGCGATCGCCACGTTCGCGACGAGCCAACCGGCCACGGCGGCCGCGATCGCCATGTCGGTGCCCCAACGCGCGTGGACCAAGAGGAACGTCGGAAGGACCGCCGCCGTAAGCGCCACGGCCGTGAGCGCGATGGCGAACAGTTGCGTGTCGTCGAGGAAGCGGCGGGCCGGATCGCGCGGGGGATGGTCCATCGCGCCCGGCGCCGGTGGCTCGGACACGAAGGCGACCGACGCGCCGACGTCCATGAACAGCTCCAGGATCACGATGTGGACGGGGTGGAACGGGGCGGGGAGCCCCAGCGCCAGCGGCACGGCGATGACCACGACGAGCGCGATCTTGGCGCCGAGGTAGAACGCGACCGCGCGCCGCAGCTGGGAGGCGAGGCCGCGACCCCCCTCGACGGCGCCGACGATCGTCGGGTAGGCGTCGTCGACGAGCACGAGATCGGACGCCTCGCGGGCGAGATCGGTCCCGCGCGCGCCCATCGCGATCCCGACGTTCGCCGCGGCGAGGGCGGGCGCGTCGTTGACCCCGTCGCCGGTGACCGCGACGGCCTCTCCTCTGTCCTGGAGGACCCGCACGAGCCGCAGCTTGTCCTCGGGCGTCGCACGGGCGATGACGGCCTCGCCGCGCAGCCGCTCGGCGAGCTCGTCGTCGTCGAGCGCGTCGAGCGGTGCGCCGCCGAGCATGACCTCGGGAACGTTGACCCCGGCCTCGCGCGCGGTCGCGGCGACCGTTGCGGGGTGGTCGCCGCTGACGACGATCGTCCGCACGCCCGCATGGGCGAGCTCGGCCACCGCATCCCCCACCCCCGGGCGCAACGGATCGCGGAAGGCGGCCAGCCCGACGAATGAGAGCTCCGTCTCGGCGTCGGCGGCACTGCCCGGTTCCGCGGCGACGCGACGCTCCGCCACGGCGATGACCCGCAGCCCGTCGTCCGCGAGCCGCCCGACGCGCTCGAGCACGGATGCCCGGTCCGTATCGGACATCGCGCACGCCTCGAGCACGGCCTCCGGCGCGCCCTTCACAGCCACCCATGCGCCGTCGGCCTCGCGCCACACCGCGCTCTCGCGCCGCCGCACCGGGTCGAACGGATTCCGCGCCGGCCGCTCGCTCGACGCTCGCTCGCCGGCGGCCTCCGCGAGCGCGCTATCGACCGGGTCCTGTGCGGCCGCCGTTCCGTGGGCCGCTGCGGCCACGGTCAGCACGTGCTCGCGGTCGCCGTCGATGCGCTCGACCAGCAGCCGGTTCTCGGTCAGCGTCCCGGTCTTGTCGGCGAGCAGCACGGTCATCGCGCCGACGGCCTCGGCGGCGCGCAGCCGCCGCAGGAGAACGCCCTGCTGCGCCAAGCGCAGGCCGCCGATCGCCACCAGCACGGTGACGAGGATCGGCAGCTCCTCGGGGATCGTGGCGAACGCGAGCGTCAGCCCGTCGAGCAGCATCTCGCGTGCGGGCTGGCCGCGGAGCACGCCGACGAGCGGTACGACCACGCACGCCGTAACCGCCACGATGAGCGCCGCACGCGCCAGCTCGGCCATCGCGCGTTGAAGCGGCGTGGGCGGCTCCCTGGCCTCCGCGACGAGCCGCCCGAGACGCCCGATCTCGGTGTCCGGGCCCACTGCGACGACGAGACCCTCGCCGGCTCCGGACACGACGGCGCTGCCGGCGTGCAGCACCGAGGACCGCTCGGCGAGCGGCGCGTCGGCAGCGACCGGGTCGGGTCCCTTGGCGGCCGCCACAGGCTCGCCCGTCAGCCGCGACTCGTCCGTGGCCAGGCCGTCGGCCTCGACGACGCGGGCGTCGGCGGCCACGACGCTGCCGGCCTCGACGAGCAGCACGTCGCCGATGACGAGCGCGTCGACCGGGATTGCGGCCGCGGTGCCCGCACGCCGGACGAGCGCGTTCGGGGCGCTGAGGTCGCGCAGTGCCCGAAGCGCGCGCTTGGCCCGCACCTCGGAGATCGCCTCGACGGCGCTGACCAGCGCGATTATCGCGAAGATCGCGATCGCGTCACGCAGCTCCCCGAAGATCGCCGAGAGCACGCCGACTGCGACCAATAGCAGCTGGAGGGGCTCCACGACCGCCTCGACCAGCTCCCCGAGAACCGCCATCGTCTGGCTGCCCTCGGTCTGCACCGCCGCTGTGCCGCGCCGCTTCTCGACCTCCTCGGAGGTCAGCCCGCCCGGGCGACTGCCGGTCCGCCCCCACAGGGCCACGAGCGGCTCTGCGTGGACCGGGACGGCCGGCGCCCGATCGGTGGGACGCGACGCCGGCGTTGCGCTCGCCATGAAACGAATGATACGTCGACCGCGCAACCCGGGAACTGCGCACGTCTGGAATCATGGTCCTACGTGGCACGTGACTGGTTGCTGATTACGGTCTCCACTCCGGGCGGCGGCTCGTCGACGCTCCGCGTCTACGCCTGGCGCAACCTGCGCCGCCTCGGCGCCCACTACCTGCAGCAATCGGTGTGCGTGCTCCCGGCGACGCCGAAGACCACGCGGGCCACGACGCGGCTCGTGACGCGCCTGCGCGCGGAGGGCGGCCGCGGCGAGATGCTTCGCATCCAGGTGACAGACGCAAGGCAGGAGGCCGCGGTCATCGACGCGATGCAGCGCGAGCGGGCCGATGAGTACGGCGAGCTGGTCGAGCGCACGCGGCAGTTCCACGAGGAGCTCGAGCACGAGCGCCGCCGCGGCCGGGCGACGTACACCGAGCTCGAGGAGTCCGACGTCGACCTTGCCCGCCACCAGAAGTGGCTCGCCGCGATCCGCGCGCGCGACTACTTCGACGCGCCCGGGGGTACGGAGGCCGCCGCGGCCGTCGCGTCATGCGAGGAGGCGCTCGCCCGGTTCGAGAGCGAAGCCCTGTCCGCGGAGCTCGACGAGTCCGCGTCGGACACCAGGCCCTCACTGCGCGCGGTCGACGGGGCCGACGGCTGACGGACGATCGGCGCTCCCTGCCACCTGGGACGCCGAACCTAGATGGATCGCCCGGCGCGACCTGTGGAACAGTGGCGGCGTTCCACCCTAATGCAACCCGTCCAGCCCTAGTCCTCCAACAACCGCCACGATGACGAGCGCCACGCCCGTCAGGAGATCGGCCCGGATGTGTATGAAGCGGGTGGCTGCTTTCCCCAGCTCCAACCCGACGAACGTCATCAGGAAAGTGATACCGCCGAAGAGCGGGGGCGCGAGCCAGGGCGAGTACCCAAGTAAGCCCAGGCTCGTGCCAGCGACCACGTTGTCGAGACTCAGCGGCAGAGGAAGGCCAAACAGCGCCCATCGCTCGTCCAGCTCCTCGGCCGGTGTTAGCCAAGCGTGAATGATGAGATACAGCCCGTACGCCCCTAGCACGATGGAGCCCACAAGCTCGCCTGTTTCGCCAATTGCCTCGGCGAAGTAAGCCCCGATCAGTATCCCCACTAGCGGTGCGACGCCATCCCAGAACCCGAACACCAGGGCGACGTGCAGGGCGCGGCGCCGGGTGAGGCGAAGCGCCCCGAGCGCGAGCGCGGTCCGGAAGTTGTCCAAGCTGAGGGTGATCCCCACGAGCAGCAGCGTGCCGATCATGGTCGAGCGTGCACCCTACGCTCCGCGAGGCGATCGGCGAGCTCCGCCGGCAACCGCGGTGCGCACTTGAACATTCGCATTTGGAGGTAGTGGGGCCGGCCGCCCAGGCGGCCGGCCCCGCATTCTTGGGTCCCCGCTGCTACTCGGGCAGCGCGAACGCGAACAGCGCGCTGCCGTGGGACGACCCGAGCATCTTGGGCAGGAAGCCCTCGGCCCAGCCGCCCCAGCCGCTCGGCGCGACGATGTACTGCCGTCCGTCGACGCTGTAGCTCGACGGGCTGCTGTGGTGGCCGCTGCCGCACTGGAACTGCCACAGCAGGTCACCGCTCTCGGCGTTCCAGGCGTTGAACTCCCCGCTGGGCTCGCCCCCGAACACGAGGTTGCCGCCCGTGGCCAGCAGCGACGAGCACATGCACAGGTCCTTTGGGTTGGTCCAGCGCCAGCGCTCCTGGCCTGTGCGCGGGTCGTAGGCGCTCACGTAGCCGGTCTGGTCGTCGGCGTCCACGGCGACCCCCGCGCCCCAGTACGGGATGCTCTCCTTGAACTCCCTGCGCCGCCGGGTGGCCGTCGCGCCCACGTCCTGCACAGGGACGTACAGGAGCTCGGTATCCGGGCTGTAGCAGGCGTGCGTCCACTCCTTGGCGCCCGCCGGCCCCGGCCAGAAGTGGACGGGGTCGCCCTCCTTGTCGGGGTAGACCTTCGGCGTCACGTTGCCCTTCTCGTCGACCTCGCCCCAGTCGATGCGGTCGACGAACGGCACCACCCTGACCGCAGACATATCCGTGCGATCCAGGATGTAGAGGAACCCGTTCTTGTCGAAGTGGGCGGCCAGCTTCTGCCCGTCGAGGTCGAACAGGAGGTGCTCCATCACGGAGTCGTAGTCCCACAGGTCGTGCGGGGTGTACTGGAAGTGCGCCTTGATCTCGCCGGTGTCGGCGTCCACGGCGACACCGGAGTCGGTGAACAGGTTGTCGCCCTCGCGGACCCCTCCGTCGAAATCGGGACACGGATTGCCCGTCCCGTAGTAGAGGAGGTTCAGGTCCGGGTCGTAGCTGGGCGTGATCCAGCAGTTCGCGCCGCCCCGCTGCCAGGCCTCGCCGTCCGCGGGCCAGGTCTCGGACCCGGGCTCCCCGGGCTTCGGGATCATGTAGCAGCGCCAGACGTGCTCCCCGGTCTCGCGATTGAACGCGTCCGTGTGGCCGCGCACCCCGAACTCGCCGCCGGAGCTCCCGACGATGACCATGTCCTTCACGACCAGGGGAGCGACGGTAGCGCTCTCGCCGGCCCGCACGTCGCCGAAGGGCTTGTCCCAGATCTTCTTGCCGGTCTCGGCGTCGAGCGCGATGATGTGGGCGTTCAGGGTGGTCATGAATACCTTGCCCTCGGCTACGGCAACCCCGCGGTTGACGTTGCCGCAGCACAGCGACACGTCGAACGGGGACGCGTGCCTGTAGCGCCACAGCTCCTGCCCGTTCGTCGCATCGAGCGCCCACAGCTGGCCGTCCCAGCCGGAGACGTACATGACCCCGTCCACGATGATCGGCGCGGCCTCCCACGCGTATGTCGTCGCCCCCGGGCGCAGGCCGACATTGCCGGCCTGGAACACCCACTGCGGGGTGATTTGCCCGACGTTGCTCGCGTTGATCTGGTCGAGCGGGCTGTAGCGCTGCCCGTTGTAGGCGCCGTAATAGGTCAGCCAGTTCTGCGGTTCATCACGGGCGCCCAAGATCCGCTCGTAGGTGACGCCCTTGGCGACCGGCGGCGCTTTGCCGACCGAGGTGCTCAGGGTTGCATAGGGGATGGCACTTCCTGCGTCTACGTACTCGGTTGCCATCGAGTACTCCTTTCGACGATGAGCCTGGCGGGCGGTCTACGGTTGGGGTTGGGGTGGACGGTCGAGGCGAGCCTCGTCCGGTACGTCCCCTTGCACGACGATCGCTCCGGTCAGCCCGCGCCCCTCGTCGTTGCCGGTCGTGGAGCCGTACCAGTAGTACCCCGGTCCGTCCAGCTCGAGAGTGGCCATGCCCTTCGAATGGTTCACCAGCCAGAGGAACTGGGTGTCGCCATTACTCGGCAGAACCGCGCAGTGGGTGTTCTTGTCGTCGTTGATGAGCGTGAGCTCGAGCACACCCCCATGCGGCAGGACTAGGACCCCGGGCTCGTACACGAGCTCGTCCTCCGGGATCCGCACGGTGGCAGTCATCGTGCCGCCTGATCCCTCCTCCGCCTCTCCGACGGTTCCGCGCCCGAGTACTCGACCTAGCGTTGCGCCATTCTGCTTGCTCAGAAGCTCTTCGGCCGTCGCCACGCGCCCTCCCTCTTTGGGTCGATTTTTGGCGGGCCGGACGCTACTACTTTCTCTGCCGCGTTGCCTTCCGCCCCGTTGTGAGCCTGACCCGCTTGCGGCGCGGCTCCTCGAAGGTCATGTATCCCCAGTCGAGCGGCGACTCCTGGCGGTAGTTCTTCCCAAGGGCGCGCGCGATCGTGGCCTTCATCAGCTCCTTGCCGAGGTAGAAGGCGTGCGTCGGCTCGTCGACTCCGAGCTGGTCGAAGATCTCGTTGAAGTCGGTGCCCTTGACGAAGAGCTCGGCGTTGAAGACGTAGATCCAGTCGCTGTCGGCAAAGATGCGGAAGTTCGGGTCGGTGACCTGCTCGTGCAGCTCGCGCAGCTCGGACTCCGCGTAGGGCCGGAAGTCCTCGTCCTTCACGGTCAGCAGCCGCCCGTCGACGTGCTTGGGCGGCGTGCCCTGCTCCTGCGCGAAGTGCATCAGCTGCGCCGCGAGCACCGCCTCTTGGACGGCGCCGCGCGCCCACTCGATGACCTCTGTGGTGAGCACATTGCGGATGCCGAGCTCCTGGCAGAAGCCGATCAGGATCGCGGTCACCCCCGTGCTGTCGGCCTCGGTCAGCTCGGTGAGGTTGCCGATCCCCATCAGCATCTCCGCCTCGGGATGGCGCCGGCGGACCTCGATGTAGCGCCCGAGACTGGCCGCAAAGCCTGTGCCGATCGGCTCGATTATCGGGTCGACGAGATAGGGCTTGCCCAGCCTCTCCAGGTGAGCGATCGTCGCCTCGAGGCTGTCGAGGTCCTCCGGCGTGTCGGGGATGAGCACGGGCGTCGCGCGCAGGCGCTCGGCGAGGTCGCGGTTGGACCCGTTGAGGCTGAGCACATAGTCGACGCCCGCCTCGTCGGCCATCAGGATCTCGTCGGGGTCCATCGTGTCGATGCTCAGGGCGAAACCGCGTTCGCGCAGCTCGGCGATCACTCCAGGGCCTTCGTCGAGCCAGCGCTGCTCGAGCGACATCCCAAGGTCGATGAAGTCGGCGCCGGCGTCGCGGTAATAGCCCGCGATCTCGAGGATTCGCTCCCGGCTCAGCCTCGGCACGTGGTTGATCTCGGCGAACACACGGATGTCGCGCCGGCCGTAGCTCTCGCGTGCGTCCGCCTGCCCGAACCAGCTCGGCAGCTGTTTGAGGTCGGCGGGGCCCTTCTCGGCGGGAATCCCGAACCGCTCGGCCAACACGTCGGTCTCCCCCTCGCACAGGCCGGGGATCATGATCTTCGTGACCGCGTCGGGGGGTTCGAGGAAGCGCGCGATCCACGTTGTGGTCATCAGCGCCGCGACCGTGATCTTCATGACCGCGACCTCGTAGTCGAACGGCAGCTCCGCGCGGTCGAGCGTGTTGCGGAGCGCCGGTGCGGCGAGCTTGCCGGTTACGAACAGGAGCCGCTCGGCCACGGAAGTGTCCGGATGCGGCGGTGCTACTTGCTATGGACGAACTTGTTGGGCGTCCCCTCGAGCGGGCTGTCGGGATCCGGCCGCCACAGCACGTGGTCCTCGATCTGGCGTGCCAGCGCAAAGTCCTTGTCGGTGATGCCGCCGCTCGAGTGCGTCTGCAGCTTCACCCACACCTTGCCCCAGGTCACCGCCAGGTCGGGGTGGTGGTAGGCAGCCTCGGACAGGTATCCGATCGTGTTGACCAGCATGAGCGTCGTCGGCCAGCCGTCGGTGTTGTACTTGCGCCGCAGCCAGTCGCCGTCGAGGTACCAGCCGTCGAGGCCGTGCTCCTGGATCTTCGCCTCGACCTCCTCGTCGCTGTAGGCCTTGAGCTTTGCGGTCGTCTCCACTGCGAATCGCCTCCTTCGAGGGCACTACATCACAACGCCGCCATTGATGTTGACGGCCTGGCCGGTGACGAACGACGCCTCCGGCGAGGCAAGCCAAAGCGCCGCGGCGGCGACGTCCTCGGGCCGGCCCCAGCGTGCGAGCGGCGTGGACTCCTCAACCGAGCGGCGGAAGTCGCTGTCGGCGTGGCGCGCGAACGCCGTCTCGATCCATCCGGGGCACAGCACGTTGACGCGGACCCGGGGCGCGAGGCTGCGCGCCAGGCTCTTGCTGAAGGCGAGCACCCCGCCCTTTACCGCGCTGAACAGCTCAGGATTCTGGCCCGCCATGCCCTCGGTCACGTGGTCCCAGCTCATGTTGAGGATCGTCCCGCCGCTTTGCTGCTGCCCCATGACGGCGCCGGCGGAGTACGAGCACGCCACCGTTCCCTTGAGATCGACCGCGAGCAGGAGCTCGAGCTTGCGCTCCCAGTCCCAGTCCGCCGCCTCGCCCGTGAGCACGTCCGCGCCGGCGTTGTTCACCCACACGTCGAGGCCGCCGAGCCGTTCGCGGGCCTGCGCCACCAGCGCCTCGCAGGCGTCGCGGGTGCGCAGGTCGGCCTGGGCAACCAGGGCGCTCCCGATCCGCCCGGCGACCGCCGACGCCTCATCCTCGCTGTCTCGGTGCGTCACAAGGACCGTTGCGCCCGCCGCCCCGAAGGTCTCCGCAATGGCCGCGCCGATGCCGCTGCTCGCGCCCGTGACCACGGCCCGCACGCCGTCGAGCCGGCACCCCGCCTGCGCCATGTCCCCGGTCTGAGCCAACCAGCGAAGCTATACGCATGCCGCAGGCACGGGTCAAGCCGAGGTCGCGCACCGAGGTCACGAGCGCCGCGCAACTGGCCTGCGTGCTGGAGGCAAGCGCCGAGAAGCCCGGCAACGTCACGCCGAGCCATGACTTCGACGACACCTCGTACGAGGACATGCTGCGCAGCGGGATCGCGCTCGGCGCCGAGCTCGGCCGAGCGGGCGGGCGCTCGGTCGGCGAGACGGTCCTGGCCGCCGTGCGTGCCTCGCGCGACGCCGCCGGGGCAAATACGAACCTCGGCATCGCGCTGCTGCTGGCGCCGCTCGCGCGTGCGGCGCTCTCGTATGGGCCGCTCCGCGAGCGCCTCGGCGAGCTGCTGCGCGCGCTGAGCGTCGACGACGCGCGCGATGCGTACGCGGCGATCCGCCTGGCGAGTCCTGGGGGCCTCGACAAGGCCGTCGAGCACGACGTGCGCGACGAGCCTCGCGTGAGCCTGCGCGAGGCCATGGGGGCGGCAGCGGAGCGCGACACGATCGCCGGCGAGTACGTCTCCGACTACGCGGTGACCTTCGAGCTCGGGCTGCCGGCACTCGCCGATGCGCTCGGCGAGGGACTGCGCGCGCGCGACGCCACCGTCGAACTGGCCCTGCGCCTCCTCGCCGAGGTGCCGGACACGCTGATCGCGCGCAAGCGCGGCGCCGAGGCGGCCGGTCGCGTGGCGGCGAGCGCCCGGCGGGTGCTCAACGCGGGCGGCGTGCGCACCAGCAGAGGCAGGACGGCGCTGGCCGAGTTCGATGCGTCGCTGCGCCAGGACGGCAACGCGCTCAATCCGGGGACCACGGCCGATCTCGTCACCGCCGTGCTGTTCGTGGCACTGCTGGAGGGTCTGCTCTGACCGGACCTGTGGCAGAGCCCATCCTCGTCATCTCCGTCAGCGCGCGCATGCTCGCCGAGCTCGGGGTGAGGGCCGGGCACGACGTCGTGGCGGTCGACCGCTTCGGCGATCTCGACCTGCAGCAGCTCTGCCCGAGCGTCTCCGTGCTGCGCGACCTCGGCGGTGAGGGCGGGATGGCGGCGCTCGTGGACGCGGCGGAGAGCATTCGGGCGCCGAGCGTGATCTACGGCGCGGGACTCGAGAACCGGCCGGACCTCGTCGCGCGGCTGGCATCCGGCAGGAGGCTGCTCGGGTGCACGCGCGAGTCGCTCGAGCGGGTGCGCGACCCGGCGGCTCTTGCCGCCTCGCTGCGCTCGGCCGGCCTCGCCTACCCGTCGACGTTCAGCGCCGCCGACGCACCGCGACTGGCCGAGCGGTCGCGTCGCTGGCTGCGCAAGCCGGTGCGCGGCGGCGGCGGACGGGGCGTTCGCGAGTGGCGCGGCGGGACGCTCGAGAACGAGGTGATCGTGCAGGAGCACATCTCCGGGCTTGCGTGCTCGGCTGCGGCCGTCGCCGACGGGCGTTCGTCCGTCCTGCTCGGCGTGAGCGAGCAGCTGATCGGGCAGCGCGGACTCGGCGCGCGCGGATACGCCTGGTGCGGAAACCTCGTGCCGCCGCGGCTCGGCGAGGTGGAGCAGAGCGCGCTGGCCGAAGCGGCGCGGGCGGTATGCATGCATCTGGCGTCGGCCTTCGAACTGCGCGGCCTGTTCGGGGTGGACCTCGTGTGGGACGGCGAGCGCAGCTGGGTCGTCGAGGTCAACCCCCGTCCACCGGCGTCGCTCGAATGTATCGAGGCGGCGCACGACGTGGGCGTCTTCTCCGCCCACCTCGACGGGTGCGGCGGGCGCCTGCCCCGGGCCGCTCCCAGCCGCGTGCCGAGCCGGGCCGCCGGTAAGGCGATTGTGTTCGCCACTCGAGACGTGCGCGTGGGCGACACCAGCGCCTGGCCGGCGCGCGGTATCCGCGACGTGCCGCACCCGGATGAGCGCATTGCCGCCGGCCATCCGGTCTGCACGCTCGTCTCGGTGCAGGAGTCCCCGGCGGCGGTTCTCGCCGACCTGGAGGAGCGTGCCGCCGCGCTCCGCCTCGAGCTCGGTGACAGCGCCGGGCTCCGGGCGCTCGGCTGACCAGCCTATGCTCCGGCCCGAACCGTGACGCTCTCGCTCAACGATCGCGCTCAAGAGCTCGCCGACAGCCTCGCAGCCGACGCCGACGCCCTGCGTGTGACGGTGACCGCGCTGCCGAACGGCACGCGGGTGATCGACTGCGGCAGCGCCGTCCCGGGCGGCCTCGAAGCCGGTCGGCGCTTCGCTGAGATCTGCATGGGCGGCCTGGGTGCGGTGTCGTTTGCTCCGCTCGTGCTCGAGGGCCGCTGGCTCCCCGGGCTCACGGTGGTCACCGATCGGCCGGCGCTGGCGTGCCTCGCATCCCAGTACGCGGGCTGGCGCCTGGACCCGGAGGGCTACTTCGCGATGGCCAGTGGACCCGGCCGTGCGCTGATCCGGGCCGAGGACCTTTATGACGACCTCGAGGTCGACGAGCGCGCGCGCCACGCGCTGCTGTGTCTCGAGACGCGCGAAGCCCCACCGGAACCGGTCGCCGGCTACGTGGCCGGGCGAGCCGGAGTGACCCCCGCGGATCTGACGCTGCTGTTCGCGCCGACCGCAAGCCTGGCCGGCAGCGTGCAGGTTGCCGCGCGCGTCGTTGAGACCGCGCTGCACAAGCTCCACGAGCTGGAGTTCGACGTCGGGCGCGTCGTGAGCGGCTTCGGCAGCTGCCCGCTGCCGCCGGTCGCTCGAACCGACCCGGAGGCGATCGGTCGCACGAACGACGCCGTTCTCTACGGCGGCCAGGTCGAGCTCACCGTCGATGCCCCCGACGAGGAGCTCGAGGCGATCGTGCCGCGCCTCCCGTCCTCGGCCTCGGACGACTACGGCGAGCCGTTCGGCCACGTGCTCGAGTCGGCGGACTGGGACTTCTACAAGATCGACCCGCTGCTCTTCAGCCCTGCCGAGGTGCGCCTGGTGAGCGTGGCGAGCGGTCGTAGCTTTCATGCCGGGGGCGTGGACATCGGCGTCCTAGAGCATTCCTTCCGGGGATGAGCGAGCGCCTGCCCGGGGCCGCGATCATCGAGACCGTCACCACGACGATCAACCCGGACGGGACGGTGAACTGCGCCGCGATGGGAGTGGAGTGGGGAGACGACGTGATTGTCATCAAGCCCTTCCCCCCCACGCGCACGCTGCGCAACCTGGAGGCCACGGGAGCGGCGGTGGTCAACATCACCGACGACATCCTGCTGTTCACGCAGGCCGCTCTCGGCGACCCGCACCCACCCACGCGGCCGACGACAACGATCGACGGGGCCGTGCTGGCGGATGCCTGCTCCTGGCGTGAGGTCACGGTCGACGCGATCGACGCCAGCGGGCCGCGCGCACGTGTGACCACGCACGTCGTGGGCGCGGGGCCGGGCGCGAGTTCCTCGGCTTCAACCGCGCCTGCCATGCGGTACTCGAGGCATCGATCATCGCCTCGCGTGCGCCCCGGCTGCCGGCTGAGGAGATCCGGGTCGAGCTGGAGCGCCTGCAGGTGCTCGTCGACAAGACGGCGGGGCCGCGTGAGCGCGAGGCGATGGAACTCGTGCGGCGACACGTGCGCGCCGCGGTGGGCAGCCGATGACGTCAGTCCGCGTCGAGGCGCCCGCGCGCCTGCACATGGGCATGCTCGACGCCGCCGGCGGCGGCGCTCGGCGGTTCGGCGGTCTCGGGGTGGCCATCAGCCGCCCCGCCGCAGTCGTCGAGGCGAGCTCGAGCGACGACGTCACGGCCGAGGGCCCGGATGCCGAGCGCGCGCTCGCCGTCGCCCGTCGCTCCCGGGATGCGCTCGGGCTCCCGGGCGGCGTACGCGTCCGTGTGGTCGACGCGATCCCTCCGCATGTCGGCCTCGGCTCGGGGACCAAGCTCGCGCTCGCCGTGACGGCGGCCCTGGCCGCTCTGGCGGGGCGGACGCCGGAGCCGGGGACGATCGCACGCGCGGCCGGGCGCGGCGCGCGCTCTGCGGTCGGCCTCTGGACATTCGTCCTCGGCGGACTCGTCGTGGAGGGCGGCAGGCGCCCCGGAGTGGAGCGGCCGGCGCCGCTGCTGACCCGCCACGCGATGCCCGAAGAATGGCGCTGCGTGCTCGTGATCCCGCAGGCCGAGCCGGGACTTTCAGGGCGGGCGGAGGAGGAGGCGTTCGGGCAGCTGCGCCCGGACCCCGAGCGCGCCGCGCTCATCGCACAGCTTGTGCTGACCTCGCTGCTCCCGGCGCTCGCCGAGGGCGACCTCGCCGAGTTCGGCACCGCGCTCACGCGTGTCCAGCGGCTCGTGGGCGAGTCCTTCTCCTCGGTTCAGGGCGGTGTCTTCCACCCGCGTGCGGGCGACCTGGTCGAGACGCTGCTCCGCCTCGGGGCGGCCGGCGCGGGGCAGAGCTCGTGGGGACCCGCCGTCTACGGGATCGTCGGGGACGAGCAGGCGGGGCGCGAGTTGGCCCGCCGTATGGATACCGAGCTTGCCGGCGGCGGGCGCGTGGAGGTCGTGGGCTTCGACAATCATGGCGCGCGGGTGGAGGCCGGATGAAGCTGTTGGTGAGCGTCACCGACGCCGATGAGGCGCGCGTCGCGGTGGACGCGGGCGTGGACATCGTCGACGTCAAGAACCCCGCCGAGGGCTCGCTGGGCGCCCCCGGCCCAGGAGTGATCGGGCGAGTCCGCGAGGTCGTGCCGCCGGAGCGCCCGGTGAGCGCCGCCATCGGCGACCTGCCCAACCTGCCCGGCACTGCCGCGCTGGCCGCGCTGGGCGCCGCTCGCTCCGGCGCTGCGTATGTGAAGGTGGGGCTATGGGGCACGTCCGCCACGGATGAGGCCGTGGCGCTCCTGCGCGCGGTCCGCGACGCCGTCGACGGCGGGGCGGCCGTGATCGCCGCCGCGTACGCCGACGCCGAGCGCGTACCCGGCCGGCCTCTTCCGCCCGGCGAAATCGTCGAGGCCGCCCGCCGCGCGGGCGTCGGGGGCTGCCTGCTCGACACCGCGGTCAAGGACGGCCGCGGGCTGTTCGAATGGCTGACCCCGGAGGCGCTCGCGGCGCTGGTGGAGGAGGCACATGCCGCGGGTCTCGAGATGGCGCTTGCCGGAGCCCTGCGCGCCGAAGACCTAAGCGTGGTGCGGTCGACCGGCGCGGACATCGCCGGCGTCCGCTCGGCGGCGTGCCGCGACGGCCGGCGCACGGCGGCGCTCGACGCCGCGCGAATCGGGCGGCTGCGAGCGGAGTGCTGAGCGACTGGGGCTCTATCGGCCGACGGACTCGGCCCAGCGGCGCATCGCGTAGCGGAACCACCCGTCCCCGTAGGGCACGTAGATCCTGACGGGTAGTCCGCGGCCGGCGACGACACGCGCGTCCGCGCTGCGCACGCCGAGCAGCATCTCGACGCCTATACCCGGCAGGGCACGCACGAGCGTCTCCCGCAGGACGGCGTCGTGGGTGGCGATGGCGACCTCTGCGCCGTTTGCGTGCAGCTCGTGAGCGAGCTCGATGAACGCCAGGTCGGTCGGCTCACCCCAGGGCCGCGCGACCTGCGAGTCCTCCACGTAGGCGCCCTTGACCACTCGGATCGGCACGCCGCCCTCTACAAGCGCCTGGGCATCCGCCCGGCTGCGCTTGAGGTTCGCCTGAATCGTTGCCGACACCGCGCCCCCCTGGCGGGCCACAGCGGAGACCGCCGCCAGGATGCGGTCGGCGCGGCGCTCCTGCTCTGCGCCGACTTGGATGCGTCGGCCCGCCGGCAGCGCAGAGACGATCCGCTCGAGACGTTGCCGCACGGCCTCCCCGGGCTGGTCGAGGCCGATGTGCGAGAGATCGATCGACAGGAACGTGTGGCCGGGGGCTCGCTCAAGCTCCTGGGCGAGGGCGACGTACTGGTCGGCGACACGATCCGCCTCGATCGGATCGGAGACGTTCTCGCCGAAGAAGTCGATCGAGCTCGCGAGTCCGGCCGCGGCGAGGCGATGCGCGCAGGCAACCGCATCCTGCGGCCGCGTCCCGGCGACGTAGCCCTCGGGCCAGCCGGTAGGCGGCGCGCTCCCCACCGGGGACGGCCCGCACCGCGCGCTCCCACGCCGCGCTTGTCGCGAGCGCGAGCAGGACGCGCCGAGCGCGTCACGGCGACGGACATCCGGTGGATGATGCCGACGGCGGCTTCGCCTCGGCGACGCGAGCGATCCAGCGGCGGGCCGGCCGCTAAGGCGTCACGGCTCGCGGCGTCACGCGCGTGCCGTCCGTGCCGCCGTGCCGGAGCAGCGTCACGAGCCGGGCCGGCTCGCGGCCATCGATCACCCAGGCCTCGACAGCGGCCGCGCGCAGCGCCTCCGGCAGGTGCTCGTCGACCCCCGTGGCTCGTCCGGCCGCGCGCAGCTCGGCCAGCTCGTCCACGCTGACGCGAGCGAGCGGGTCGCCGCCCGGCGGCCAGTCGCGGTAGAGGCCCTCGACCGGCTTGACGAGCACGAGGCGTGCCGGGGCCGCGGCGCCGGCCACCCAGGCGGCGATCGAGTCGGACGTCACCGCCCACGAGGCGGGCAGCGGGTCCCCCGCGAGCAGTGCCGCCGGCAGGAGGACAGGCGTCTCCCCGCGCGCCGCGGCGGCGCGGGCGGACGCGAGGTCCAGGCACCGAACCGCGCCCGGGATCAGGTCGGATAGGAGCCAGCCGAACTGGTCCATCGCGAGGATCGCCATGCGGTGGGACGTCGCCGCGTCGAGGTCGAAGCGGCTGTCGTGCTCACGCACGGCGTCCGCGAACGCGGCGCCGCCCGGCACGATCAGGAGCGGGTGGCGGGCGCCGGCGTCGCCGATCGCGCGGCACAGCGTCCGAAGCGCGCTGTCGCCCGCCTCGCGCGCAAGCCCGCCGCCGACCTTGACGACGGTCAGCACTGGGCGCGCGCCCGGGCGGCAAGGAGCGCGGCGAGTGCCGCCGCGGGCGCCGCGTCACGCTCGGCCGCACTCCAGGGCAGCTCGACGATCGCGCGGCCCAGGCGGTCGGCGGCCTCCCGCGCCAGGTGCGCCCCCGTGCCGAGCGGGACCACCGCGGGCTCGCGCTCAATGCGCCCGCTCACCCGCCGGACCCCAGCCTCGATCTGCCGCACCTGCTCCTCGTGCAGGAACGCGGCTATCGCATCGATCTCCTCCGCGGCCAGCTGCTCGGCGTCGGCGCAAACGAGCCGCGCCACGCGCTCGCGCGCGAACTCGACCGTCGCGGGGCGCCCGTCGGGTGTGGCGCAGGTGTACCCGGCAGGCTCGAGGTGGCCGAGGATCACCTGCACGTCGGCGCTGATCGCGAACAGCTCGGAGGCGACGCCGCACCAGCCGTTGCGCACCGGTACCCGCGGGGCGATCGCCGCGAGGTTGGTGCGCAGCGCGCCCGTGTAGACGAGCTCCCCCGACAGCAGCCGGTCGAGGTCGGTATGGCCGGTGGCGACCGGCCGGCCTCCGGCGATCGGGATGACGTCGGTGGTGGTACTGCCCACGTCGATCACGAGGGCATCCGGATACAGCGCAGCGACCGCGAGCGCGGTCGCGAGCCAGTTGGCGGCCGCGACCTCGGGCGCGCGCGCCCGCGCCTCCGCGAACGGGACGACCTCGCCGGCGGTCGTGAAGGCGAGCAGCCGCGCGCCGCCCAGCGCCTCCTCCGCGGCGTCGAGCACGAATCCCACGCCCTCCCGCTTGGTGCGGAACGCGTCCGAAAGCTCCGCGGTCGTGGTCAGCGCCACCGCCTCCACCGGCTCCGGCGCCACGATCGCGACCACTTCGCGAAGCACGGCCGCGAGCGCTTCGCGGTCGCGCCATACCTCGAACGGGCGCGACACGGCGCGCCGTTCGCCTCCGTCCCGCCACACCGCCTTCGTATTGGCCCCGCCCACGTCGAGGCCGATTACGCCGCCCATCCGCGACCCTCTTCGGCCCGTGGTCTCCGACGGAAATACGGTCGCGGCTCGGCGAGCGAGAACCGAGCATGGGCGTGCACGCGAGCGCAGCAAGTGCAGCGCACTTGCGAGCATCGCGGGTGCGGCCAGGCGAAGGTTCGCAGCCGCCGAACGCGAGCGTATTTGCGGAGGCGACCACTAATACGAGTCATCCCAGTCATCGATCTCAAGAGCGGAGCCGCCGTGCACGCCGTGCGCGGGGAGCGCGAACGCTACCGCCCCCTGCGCAGCAGGCTCGTGGACGGCTCCGACCCCGTGCGGGTCGCTCGCGCCGTCCGCGAAGCGCTCGGTCTCGGCGAGCTCTACGTCGCCGACCTCGACGCGATCGCGGGTGGAACGCCCCATCGCGAGATCGTCGCCGCGCTGGCGCGCGAGGCGCGGGTGACGCTCGACGCCGGCGTCACCGAGGTCGCCGCGGTCCGCCACCTGCTCGGGCTGGGCGTGGCGCGCGTCGTGATCGGCACCGAGACGCTCGCGGACCAGGCCACGCTCGAGCGCTTGCGGGCCGAGCTGCCGGACGTCCCGCTCGTGCTCAGTCTCGACCTCCGGGCGAGCCGCGTCGTCTCGCCCGACGCCGGCCTGGCCCGGCTCGGAGCGACCGAGGCGCTTGCACGGCTGGGGCAATCCGGCCTGCGGGAGGTGATCGTGCTCGACCTCGCGCGCGTCGGGTCGGGCGCGGGTCCCGACATCGCGCTGGTCCGCGAGCTCAAGGCCCGCTTTCCCGAGCTCGAGCTGCTGGCCGGCGGCGGCGTGCGGGATCTCGCCGACCTGCGCGCCCTCGCCGAAGCCGGGGCGGCCGGCGCGCTCGTCGCCACCGCCCTGCACGGCGGCGCGATCGGACGCGATGACTTGTGCGCGCTCAGCCCGCCACGGTCTCCAAGTGCTCTGCCAGCGCCGCCGCCACGTCGACCCCCGTCGCCCGCTCGACGCCCTGCCAGCCGGGGATGCCGTTGACCTCGAGCACGTAGTCGCGCCCGTCGGGCGCGCGAAGCAGGTCGACGCCGGCGTAGTCGGCGCCCAGGGCCGCCGCCGCCGGCACGCACAGGCGCTCCTGCCCCGCGTCGAGCCGTACGGGACGCGCGCGCCCGCCGCGCGCGAGGTTCGTGCGCCAGCCATCGCCGCTCCGCTCGATCGACGCCACCACCTGCTCGCCGACGACCAGCGCTCGCACGTCGCGGCCGCCGTGTGGCAGCGTCTCCTGCAGGTAGTAGACGGCCCGCTCGAGCTCCAGCGCGCGGAACACCCGCTCCGCGACGTCTGAATCCTCCACGCGCACCATGCCGACTCCCATCGAGCCGAACAGCGGCTTGACGATCACGTCGCCACCGAGCTCGGCAAACGCCTCCAACGCCTCGTCGGGCCGCTCGCAGGCGACCGTGCGGGGAGTGGGCAGACCGGCGCGAGCGAGCAGCGTCGATGCGAAGAACTTGTCGACGGTCCGCTCGATCGCGTGCGCGCTGTTCACGGCGCGCACGCCGGCGTCGGCCAGGGCGTGCAGCACGTCGACGCGGAAGATCACCTGCTCGAGGGAGCCGCGCGGGATCCCGCGCACGAGCACGACGTCGCAGCCGTCGAGCGCCAGCTCGCGCGAGCGCACGTCTACGCCCCCATCGACGCGGGCCACCAGCCGCGTGACCGGCGCGAAGGCGCACTCGTGGCCGCGCGCCGTCAGCGCCCGATCCAGCCGGCGAGCGTGCCAGCCGCCCGTCGAGCCCAGGACCGCGACGCGCAGCCGCCGTCCGCTCACCGGGGTCCGGGCTCGAAAACCAGGATCTCGCCCCGCCGCAGCTCGAGGCCGTCGCCGGACCAGCGCGCGTAGCGACCCTCGATCTGCTCGTCGGCCAGCGGCAGGCCCAACCCGCGCAGGTGGCGCAGGTACAGGCGCAGGAAGGGCGGGCGGTACGAGCACGCGAAGGCGAAGGTGGGCAGCAGCGTCACGTTCGACATGGCGACGATCGTGCCTCGCCGCATGTCCGCCCCCGGCACGGCGCCGAGCCTGCCGAGAGCGACGATCGTGCCCGCCAGCATGCGCAACCCCGCGGCCTCTCCCACGCTCCCCGCCACGGCGATCAGCCCGCGCCGGAGGCCCGCGCCGACCTGGTCGCCGGCGTTGCCCTGGACGAGGATCTCACCGCCGCGCATCCCGGCTCGCACACCCGGCAGCGCGCCGCCGAGCTGGTGCCCGGCGGAGCCCCGCACAACCAGCCGGCCGCCGCGCATGCCCGTGCCCGCGAAATCCCCCACGTCACCTTCCACGACCAGCTCGCCGCCGTGCATCTCCGCGCCGGTGTGCATCCCCGCATCGCCCGCGACGGTCAACCGGCCGGCCGTCATGCCCGCCCCGATGAACTTGACGCGCCCGAGGTCTCCCTCTACCCGCAGCTCGTCGTCGCCGTCGCCCGACACCGTGAAGAAGTCTGCGAGCTGAGCCTGCCGGTTGCCGTGCCAGACCGTGAGCGCCTCGACCTCGCCGCGGGGACGACCGGCGAGCCGATCCGGGGTGAGGCCCTCGGTCTCGAGCGGCACCGTCGGCGGCTCGCGCAGCGTCAGCGTCAGCGGCATGAGTCCTAGTCGTCCCGCAGGCCGGGCACGAGGCCCCGCAGCTCGATGTGGTGCGGTCCCAGGTTGCCGCCGTAGTTGCCGGCCGTGACCTGGCGGGCCCCCGCTCCGGCGGCGGCCTCGAGGCCTCGCGCCATGGCCTCGCGCACGGAATCGAAGCTCAGGCCGTCGATGACGATCTCGAACACCGAGCCGATGTCCGGCGGCACATCGGTGTGCGGGACCTGCGCACGCAGCGTCGGGCACAGCGCATCGTTGGTCGAGGCGACCAGGGCGCTGTAACGAGAGCCGACCTTGCTGCCGCTGCGAGCGATGCCGCCCGGGAAGGGCATGATCACGTCGCGGACCGTGCGCATCGCCGCCGCAGCCTCCTCCGCCGCGCGCAGCGCCTCGGCGGCGTCGCGACCAAGGATGATGATGTTTCCGCCGGCGACTCCCTCGGCGACCGCGAAACGCTCCTCGACGAGGAACTCGCCCTCCATCACCGGCACCCGCCAGTAGCGGCGCCCGTCGAGCACCTTGCTGGCCTGGTAGCCGTCGCCGAAGAAGCGCAGCTGCCCGCCGACGTCGACCGTCTCCTCACCGTCGAGCCCGTTGAAGCAGGCGGTCGTGGGGCAGGTGAGCACGCACTGGCCGACGCGCTCGACCAGGCGTTTCGCCAGTCCCTCGCGATCGTTCGCGAACAGCAGCGCGCTGGCGCCGGGCCGTCCGTCGGGCGTCTCGGCGGGATCGAGCTCGCGCTCGATGCCCGCCTCACACTTGCAGCCGATCACCGACGTGGCGAAGCCGGTCAGCGAGCGGGCGGCCTCGTGCGCCCAGGCGGGGCTCTCCGCCGTGATGACGATCCGCGCTCCCCACATCGGGAACGCCTCCGCGAAGGTGTCGACGACCTCGGTGCCGTTCAGCCTCATCGCCGGCTCCCGTTGCGCCCGGCGGGGATCCGGCGAGCGGGCTCCAGCAGCCAGGGCTCGCGGACGGGGTAGTTCGCGAGCTGCACGCTGTAGTGCTCGTCGAACAGCGGTCGCAGGGTGGCCTCGATCGCCTCGTCGTGGTCCGCTGCGACGCGGAGGAGATCCCCGGCCGGCGTCTCGCGCAGCTCACCCTCTTCCACGATCACACTTCCGCCCTTGATGACGTAGCGCGGCGTGGAGAACATCTGCTCGATGTCCTCGTGCTCGCTGTAGACCGTCACGTCGGCGTCGGCGCCGACCCCGAGATGGCCCTTGTCGGCGAGCCCGAGCAGCCTGGCGGGCCCGGCACGGGTGATGATCGCGATCTCGCCGAGCGTGTACTCGCGCTCGAGGTCGTCGCGGAGCACGGTGCGCCCTATCGCCTTCTGGTTGACCCGCCCGATCTGCTCGTTGCGGAACTCGCGATCCATCAGCAGGCGGATCAGCCGCGGGTAGCTCAGGAACGAGCCGCCGTTGGGGTGGTCGGTCGAGAGCACGACCCGCCAGGGGTCGCTGCTGAGCAGGAACAGCTCGAGGCCGATGCCCCACTGCAGCGCGTGAACGTAGTTGCGCTCGCGGTACTCGAAGGGCACGATGCCGCACCCGGTCTCCGCCTCGAGGTCGGCGTTCACCCACTTGCCGCCGGTGATCTCGCGCAGCACCGCGGAGATGGGTGCGTCGGCGGTCATCGTCGTCGCCGGCCCGAACATCACCTGGCCGATGTCCGCGCTGTGCTCGGGGTGCGCGTGGAGGTGCTCGGCCAGCTCCGGCGCGCGCGAGCGCGGCCGCTTGCCGGGGGTCCCACCGTAGGCGTGGAACTGCAGGTGAGCGAGGTGAGCCCGCCGGCCCTGCAGGGTGTCGAGCGTGTCGAGCGTGGTGCGCCAGTTCCCCGCCACCCCGAGGTTGTTGCAGTGGACGTGGACCGGGTGCGGGAGACCCAGCTCGTCCACGGAGCCGGCGATCGCCTCCAGCACGCGGCGCGGCGTGACGCCCAGCCCCTCCACCTCGTCGTCCAGGGCGGTGACGTTGCCGTTGCCGTGCTTCCACATCTCGACGCCGCCCGGGTTGACCAGCTTCGCGCCGTAGCCGCCGGTGGCCTCCAGCAGCCAGGCCACCGCCTCGGTCACCGGGCCGCCCTCGCGGATGAGCTTGAACAGCGGCAGGTTGTTGCCCATCAGCACGAGGAAGGCGGCGTCGACGATCGGCGTGTCGCGCAGCTCGGCGAGCGTGTGGCGCGCAGCGAGCGGCGGCGTGGCCGCGTCGACGACGGTCGTGTAGCCGAGCAGCGCGTAGCGGTAGCCCGTCGTGAAGGTCGAGGGCACCATGCCGCCGGTGCCCGATCGCGTGAGCGCGCTGCGATCGACCACGTCGGCCCGGTGCTCCTCCGGGGCGAGCTTGCGCGCGGCGTTGACGGCCGGACCGGCGATGTGGGAGTGGATGTCCACCCCACCCGGCATCACGACCATGCCGCTTGCGTCGATGCGCGGGGTGTGCGCCGGCAGGTCCTCGACCACCTTGCCGCCGTCCAGGCAGACGTCGCGCACCTCGCCGTCGATCCCGTTGGCCGGGTCGTAGACGCGCCCCTGTGCGATGCGCAGCATCGGGCGCTAGCCCCCCTCGTCCCCGGCGATGCGTGCCTGGATCGCAGCGAGCACCTCGCCGTCCCCCACACGTTCGGATGCGAGCGGCGCGCGGAGCGTCACGGGCACGCCGTCCATGCGGTGGGCGGTGCCCTCGCGCTGTACGCCTGCGGCGGCCGTGGCGAACGCGACGCGAGCCGCCGAGGCGGTCTCGGTTGCGCGCGGGTCGACGACCACCGTGGGGATCCGGCGAAGGTTGTCGGCCGCGCGTGGCGGGAGCCGGCGCAGCGCGTCGAAGCCCACGATCAGCGCGGCGTCCGGCTCGCCGCGCTCCAGCAGGCCGGCGGCGCTGAACTCCCCGGGCCGCGCCCGCGGATGTCCGCGCGCGAAGCTCACGGCGGCCGGGTAGCCGGTCTGCCACGCCAGCACGTCCTCGGCGCCGCGCGCGCCGCGCCTCGCGCCGCAGCGGCAGCGCGACCACGTGCGCGATGCGGGCCAGGTCGCGCACGAGTGTGAGCAGCGCGAGCGAGTTCGCGTACCCGGCGGATGCGTGGAGAACCGCCCCGTAACGAGTGGCGCGGAGGCGGCGCGCGAGCTGCTCGAGGGCGTCGAGCGGCAACCGGGCCGCGAGGTTGCGGTCGAACGGGACGTCGCGCGCCAGTGCTCGCAGAGCCCAGAGCGCCTCGAAGTCGAGCTCAGGTGCGAGCTCGATGAACTCGTCCGCCTCGCCGGCGGTCGCGCTGCGCCGTGCGTCGACGACCACCAGCGTGCGCTCGGCCGCGCGCCCCGCGCGATCGAGCTGCAGGCGGGGAAGCAGCCGGGGATTGGTGGCGACCGGGTCCGCCCGCCAGGCGACGACGAGATCGGCGCGGTCGCGGATGTCGCCAAAGCTGGCGGTGCTCACCCCGAGGGCCTGCGAAGCCGGCGCGGCGGCGTCCGAGGGATCGATCACGGCGCCGAGCGCCTCGGCCAGCGCCACCGCCGCGCGCTGGCTCTCACAGTCGGTCTCCCCGAGGCCGCACACCAGCGGCAGCCGGGCCTCCCCGAGAATCGCGGCGGCCGCCTCGACGGCGTCGGCGAAGTCCACCTCACGGCCGTCGACGCGCGCCGGCGGAAGCGCCTCGCCCGTCCGCTCGGCGAGCCACGCGTCGCCCAGCGTGCAGGTGCCGGTCGCGCCCGCGAGCGCTCCGGCGGCCACCGCGACCTTGATGTCGTCGCAGCCACATCCGCAGCCGGCACAGGTCGCTGCGTGCTCCACCATCCGCGCGCCGGAGGATACCCACGAGGGCTCGGCCGCCCGCCCTGCGCGTACCCGGACACCGCGATAGACTCGCGCCCCGCCTAGGTCGGGTAGTACGGAGATCCACGAGGAGAGAGGAAGTCATATGGCCAGGACCCTGTCGGTTGGCGAGTCCCTGGTGGGCGACGGCAACGAGGTTGCTCACATCGATCTGTTGATCGGATCCAAGGACGGCCCGGTCGGCGAAGCGTTCGCCGGCGCTCTCCTGAACCAGAAGGAGGGCCACACCAACCTGCTCGCCGTGGTCGCGCCCAACCTGCCCGCCAAGCCGGACACGATCATGGCCAACAAGGTCACGATCAAGGGTGAGAAGCAGGTGGGGCAGATGTTCGGGCCCGCCCAGGCGGCCGTCGCACGAGCTGTCGTCGACTCGGTGCGTGACGGGGTTATCCCGGAGGCGGAGGCCGACGACCTCTGCATCATCGTCGGCGTCTTCATCCACTGGCTGGCCGAGGACGACCAGAAGGTCTTCGACTGGAACTACCAGGCGACGAAGGAGTCGATCGCGCGCGCGATGGCCGGCGAGCCCGCCCCGAGCTCCGTGCTCGAGCAGGAGGCCGAGGCGCGCCACCCGTTCGCCGGGGGCACCGAGGGCTAGCCGGGCGCACGGGCCGCGTGCCCACGCCGTGAAGAAGGTCCTCCTACAGCTCGACACCGATCAACATCCGAGCCCCTTCGACGCCATCGTGGCGCACGACGCGGGCGTCGACGTCCTGCTCAGCCACGGGAGCGTGACCCCGGAGGCGGTGCGTGATCTCGTCCAGGGAGCGTTCTTCACGCGCGCTCCCGGCGACCCCTCGCTGGCGGTGTGGGTCGGGGGCTCGGACGTGGGCGCCGGCGAGAAGATCCTCGACGAGGTGCAGGCCACCTATTTCGGCCCGTTCCGCGTGTCGGCGATGCTCGACTCCGACGGCTGCAACACGACGGCGGCCACCGCCATCGCGATGATCGCCAAGGATCGCGATCTGAACGGACAGCGCGCGGTGATCTTGGGTGTGGGGCCGGTGGGGCTGCGTTCCGCGACCCTCTTGGCCCAGGAGGGCTGCGAGGTGCTCGCGACCTCCATCCCAGGCGACGTGCTCGGCACCGACTCCTACCGCCGGCCGCGCGGACTGGCGGCGGCCGAGCAGCTCGGCATCGACGCTCGCGAGCCGGCCGACCGGGCGGAGATGGAGGGCGCGCTGGAGGGCGCGAACATCGTGCTGGCCGCGGGGCCGTCCGGCGTACAGGTGCTGCGCGAGGAGGTATGGAGCGCGAATCCGACGATCGAGGTGCTTGCCGATTACAACGCGGCCGATCCGCTCGGGATCGAGGAGATCGAGGCCGGCGACGATCTGGTCGAGCGGCAGGGGAAGCTCGTTCTGGGCGCGCTGGGCATCGGCGGCAAGAAGATGAAGACGCACAAGGCGTGCGTGCGCCAACTCTTCGAGCGCAGCGACCTCGTGCTCAACTCGGATGGCGTCTACGCCGTGGCCAAAGAGATCGTCTAGGTCGTCGCCCGGTCCGCGCGTGGCGGGCATCGACCCCGGGACCGTCTCCATCGATCTGTGCGCGCTCGACGGCGGCGAAGTGCTGCTCGACGAGAGCTTCCGCTCGGCCGAGCTGGCGCGCGACCCGACGCCCCTGGTCGATGCGCTCCTGGCTCAGGGCCCGCTCGACCTCGTCCTCGGGCCCGCCGGCTATGGGCTGCCGCTGGTTCCCGGCGAGCGCGTCGGCGAGCGCGAGCTGGGGCTGATGCTGCTGCTGCGGAGCGACGAAGCGGGCGCGCATACGGGCATCGGCGGCTTGCGCGCTCTGATCCGCGCGCTCATCGGCGCCGGCCTGCCCCTCGTCTTCGGCCCCGGAGCGATCCACCTGCCCACGGTCCCTGACCACCGGAAGTGGAACCGCATCGACCTGGGAACGGCGGACAAGGTCTGTAGCGCGGCGCTCTGCATCGTCGACCAGGCGGAGCGGCTCGGCCTGGCCTGCGACGAGACGTCTTTCATCATGCTCGAGCTCGGCGGCGCATTCAGCGCCGCGCTGGCGATCGACGGCGGACAGATCGTCGACGGGCTCGGCGGCTCCTGCGCGCCGATCGGTGCTCGCTCGTGCGGGGCGCTCGACGCGGAGGTGGCTTACCTGCTGGGCGCGGCTCTTTCCAAGGAGACCGTCTTCAGCGGCGGGGCGCTGGACGCCCGCGGGCAGCTGGACCTCTCGTCGCCCGGGGCGCTCGAGGCGCTACGCGGCGATCCTGACCTGCACGAGGGATGGCTCGCACTCGAAGAGGGCGCCGTGAAGGCCGCGCTCGCCGTGACGGCCTCGGTTCCGTCGCCGCGCGAGATCCTTGTCGCCGGCCGCATGGCCGCAGCTCCCGGCCTGCTCGAGGCGCTCACGGAACGGCTCGCCGGCCTGGCGCCCGTCTCGGCGGCAACCGGGCTGGGTCCGCATGCCAAGACCGCAGCGCAGGGCGCGGCCGTGCTGGCGGACGGCCTGGCCGGAGGGCGGTACGCAGCGATGGTCGAACGCCTGCGCCTGCGCGAGGCGAGCGGCACCGCGCTCGACCACCTGCGCATGCACGGTGCCGACAGGATCCGTCTGGCCTAGCCTGTCAGGCTAGGCCGGGGCGCGGCCGCGATCGGGTGGGCGGACTGTCCGCTGAAGGCTCGGGAGCCGTTACCCACGAAGTTCTCCTCCGTGGGCTCGTGGGCGCTCAACCAGGAACGCCGCCCCGAAGGACGGCGCTCCCAGGAAATTCGGCCGACGGCAGACCTCAAGGGTTGGCCGGGACGACGAAGTGCTCGGCCTCTCCTTCGTAGCGGCTGACGGGGCCGCCGTCGTAGCCCGTGGTCGGCAGCCGCGCGGGCAGCGGGCCGTGAGTGCCCGGCTCGTCGCGAGTGTTCCCCAGCTGCGCTGGTAGCGGGCCGTGAGTGCCCGGCTCGTCCCCAGTGGTCGGCAGCCGCGCGGGCAGCGGGCCGTGAGTGCTCGGCTCGTCGCGAGTGTTCCCCAGCTGCGCTGGCAGGGGGCCGCGAGGGGAGTCGATCGGCTCGGCGGCAGTCGGGGTGGCGACCCCGTCCTCATCGGTCGCGACCACACCGACTGCGACGGTCAGGCCAACGACGGCGACTAGCGCGATGGCGACCAGCGCGCGCAAATGGTCGAACTGGGAGCGGAGCACGACCCCGGGGTGTTGTCCGGCGAATGTCTCGCCCATAATTGCCTCCTATCTCGGGGCGACCGCCTCGACGGCCTGCCCGATGGGTGTTGGGGGAACGGACATCGGGGGCCATCATGCGACGACCCAGCTACACGCCAGCGACAGCTGAGCAACAGCAGTAGCGCGTTGGTCGCCGCGGCCAGCCAACTGCCGGCCACTCTCATCGGCGGTATCGCCTTCAGCCGCGCAGCAGACGCTCACGCTCGCGGCGGCTCGGCATCCGCGAACCGTTGCGGTCGCCACCGTTGCCCTCCGGGAGGGAAGGCACCAGCGCGACGCCCGCGGCGCGCCTGCGGGGTCAGAATCAACCGGTCTTCAAGTCTGGCGACCTACCGAACAGCGTCACCGGCGCGTTCGGCAAGGATGAGGCGCTGCCCCAGGTGAAGCGTCCCGGCTACAGAAGTTCGCCCCGTAAGGCCGGGCGGCCGCCTCCCCGTGGCCGCAATGTCCGCACGGGGTGTCCACATGCGGCCCGTCCCGTTCTGCGCTTTCGTCTGGATTCCGCCCTACAGCAGGGGGTTCCGCGGTCACCGGGCGTCATGAGCGCACGTGAGACGGTTTACGAGAGTCTGGCCTAGCCTGTCCGCGTGCGCACCGACCCCCGGTCCGAGGCGATCAGCGAGCTCTCCACCGGCACGCCGGTCAGGTCGATCCGGGTGCTCTATCCCGATCTACACGGCGTCGCACGCGGCAAGGACGTGCCCATCGCGGAGTTCGACCAGGTCCTCGAACACGGTCTTCGCTTCTGCGCGGCCGTGATGGGCACCGACCTGCGTCAAACGCCGGTCGTCGGCGGCGACGAGGGCTATCCCGACCTCATCGCACGCCCCGACATGGCGACGATTGCCACGCTGCCGTGGGAGCCAGGCGTGGCGAGCTGCCTGGCGGATCTCGAGCCGGCCGAGGACGGCGCCCCCATAGCGGACCCGCGCGGGTCGGTGCGCCGGGCCGTCCAGGACCTGAGGGCAACCGGCCTGGACCCGATTGTCGGGCCGGAGCTCGAGTTCTTCCTGCTCCGGCTCGATCCCGCCGCGGAACACGGTATCCGGCGCCACGTCGACCAACCGAGCATGGTCTACACGGTCGGTCCGCAGGCGGACCCCGGCGGGATCGTGAGGGCGACAGCCGAGGGGCTGGCTGCGCTCGGGCTGCAGGTGCTGGCGTTCAACCACGAGTTCATGAACAGCCAGTACGAGATCAACCTGCGCCACACCGACGCGCTGCTCGCCGCCGATCGGGCGTTCCGCCTGAAGGCCGCCGTCAAGGACATCGCGGTGCAGCACGGGCTCGTGGCCACGTTCATGGGGAAGCCGTTCAACGACCAGGGCGGCTCGGGCACACATCTCCACGTCTCGCTCAACCGGGACGAGCGCAACGCGTTCGAAGCGCCTGCGGAGGAGGACGGCGTCAGCGCCGAGCTCCGCGCGTTCAGCGCCGGTGTGCTCGCGCACGCCCCGGGCCTGATGGCGCTTCTCAACCCCACGGTCAACTCCTACCGGCGCATCCAGCCTGACTCACTTGCACCGACCCACGCGAACTGGGGCTGGGACAACCGAGGCGCCTTCATCCGCATCCCGCGAGAGCGCGGGGCCGCCACGCGCATCGAGATCCGGGTCGCCGACGGCGCCGCGAACCCGTATCTGGCGATCGCGGCAGTGCTGTCCGCCGGCGCGCACGGCTTACGGGAGGGCATGCGTCCGCCGCCCCCGGTCCACGGTGACGCATACCGGGCAGACCGCGAGCTGATCGGGCGAGCGCTTCCCGTATCGCTGGACGCCGCCCTCGAGGCGCTCGAGAGCGACGAGGTCCTGTGCCGGGCGCTCGGCCCGGAGATCGTCGAGACGTTCCTCGCCGTCAAGCGCTTCGAGATCGGGCGCCAGCGCGCCTGGGTCTCGGACTGGGAGATCGCCGAGTACCTGCATCACCTGTAACAGGGAGCGCAAGTCACAGCGGAGCGACGCGGGGGCCACGTTCGCCGGTGACGCCCTCGGCATCGTCTACGCGCTGCCGGCGGCGCTCGCCGGAGGCGAGTGCCAGCGGCGCGCCTGCGAGTTGCGCCCGAGCCTCAGCTCCAGAACCTTCCACATCGCCTCCAGGACGATCCGGTGGCTCATCTTCGACGCTCCCGCCTGACGGTCGCGGAACTGGATCGGCACCTCGCGGACGCGAGCGCCCGATCGCAAGGCTCGGTAGGTGACCTCGACCTGGAAGCCGAAGCCGCTGGTCTGGAAGCCGGAGACGGCCAGCCGCTCGAGCAGCTCGCGCCTGAAGCACTTGAACCCGCCGGTGAGGTCCCTGACATGCACGCCGAGCACGGTGCGCGCGTACCAGGACCCGCCGCGGCTGAGCAGCCGGCGCGCGAGGCCCCAGTCGGTCACCGCGCCGCCGGCGACGTAGCGCGACCCGAGCACCAGGTCGGAGTCCGCCGCGGCCTCGATCAGCGCCGGGATATGGGCGGGGTCGTGGGAGAAGTCCACGTCCATCTGCAGCACGAGATCGGCTCCGCCGGCGAGCGCCCGTTCGAACCCCGCCGCGTAGGCGCGGCCGAGGCCTTCCTTCTCGGCGCGGTGGAGGACCCTCACCGAGTCGAGCTCGGCCGCCAGCCGATCCGCGATCTCGCCGGTGCCGTCAGGCGAGGAGTCGTCCACGATCAGCAGGCGGTGCTTGCCGGCCGCCGAGGCGAGGCGGGGCAGGACCGCGCGCACGAACGGCTCGATGTTCTCGGCCTCGTTGTAGGTCGGCACGACGAGCCACGTGCTGACCCGGGTCGGAGTCCCCGTCCGGGCAGCCGTCCCGGCCGGTGTGTCGCGGGCGAAAGACCAGGCCCGGTTCCCGAGGAAGCTGAGCGGCAGCGCCGCGATCACCGAGGCGGGCTGGGCCGCCAGCGCCGGCGCCTGCGCAGCGCCCACGAGCAGCTCGAGCACGAGGACGCCGAACGCAGCGGCGATCACGCTCACGCCCATGAAGCGGGTCGCCTGCCGCAGCGCCCGTCCGTGTACCGCGCGGAAGGTCCAGTGCCGGTTGCACCAGAAGTTGCCGGCCACGGCGGCGGTGAATGCCACACCGGCGGCCGCCAGGTGGTGGGCGCCGAGCGTCAGCACCAGCGCGAAGACGCAGATGTTCACCACGTAACCGGAGGCGCCGACCGCGCAGAACCTGACGAACTGACCTCGGCTGCCGCTCTCCGATGAAGTCGATCTCATGCATGGAGGTTCCCGCCGGCAGGCCCGCGTGCCTACCGCCCCAAGGGCTGAACATCTCCCCCGGAGGTGGGGTCGTCCCCCACCCTAGGTGGGGCTCCGTCGCGTCAGAGCTTGGAAAGCGCGTCGAGCGCAGCCACCATGCCGACGAGGAGAATCGCCAGCACCGCGAGCGCGGCTCCCCAACGGAGCAGCTCGCGGCGGTTCCGCCGGGCGGGCGGAGGGGGCGAAACGGGGACCTCAGCCGGCTCGTCCGCCCGCCGCGGTGCCCGAGACAGGCCCGGCATGGCCGCAAGCGGAGCTGCCTCGCCGGTGGCGACGACGGATTCCGCTCGTGCTCGCCGCAGCCCGCCTGCGGCGACGAGCGCCGCCTGGCCCAGGTCGCCGGCCGACGGATAGCGCTCGCTCGGGTCCTTTGCCATCGCGCGCCGCACCACCTCGTCGAAGGCCGGAGGCAGGTTTGGGCGACGCTCCAGCGGCGACGGCGGCGGCTCGTTCACGTAAGCCAGCATGGCCGGTCCCTCCCGAGACCCGGCGTACGGCGGCTCCCCGGTCAGCGCTTCGAACAGCAGGCAGCCCAGCGCGTGGACGTCGGTCAGCGCGTCGACGCGGTCCTCGATCAGCTGCTCGGGCGCCACGTACTCCGCCCGCGCCACGATCGAGCCCTGTCGCGTGAGCCCACCCGCCTCGTCCGCGGGCTTGGCGAGACCGAAGTCGCTGAGGTAGACGTGGTCGGCCCGCGCGAGCAGCACGTTGGCCGGCTTGACGTCGCGGTGCACCAGGCCACGCGCATGCGCCGCATCGAGCGCAGCCCCCACCCGGCCTACGATGCGCGCGGCTCGAAGCGGCTCCACGTCCCCCTGCGCCGCGATCACTCGGCGGAGGTCGGTGCCGTCGACTAGGCGCATGCTGATGTAGAGCACTCCGCGCTCTTCCCCGGCGTCCAGGATCGGGATCACGTTGGGGTGATCGATCGACGCGGCGGTCTTCGACTCACGCCGAAAGCGCTCGCGAAAGCGAGCGTCCTCGGAGTGCTCCGGGCGGATCACCTTCAGGGCCACCCGCCGCTGGAGCGCAAGCTCCTCCGCCCGGTACACCACCCCCATGTCGCCGAACCCGATGACCTCGTCGACCCGGCATCCCGCAAAGACGGAGCCGAGCGCGAGCGCGTCGGGGGGTGGGGTCGGCGCCGGTCGTGCCGCGGCCGGCCTTTGCGCCGGCTCTGCAGGGGCGGGCGGAGGCGGCGGCGCGGGTATGGCAGGCGCCCGCGGAGCCGGGCTCTCCTGCGCGGGCGGGGCGGCAGCGGGCGGCGGGGCAGGACTGGGCGCCGGCGAGGCGGGCGCCGGCGGAGCCGGGCTCTCCTGCGCGGGCGGGGCGGCAGCGGGCGGCGGGGCAGGACTGGGCGCCGGCGAGGCGGGCGCCGGCGTCGCCGGTGCTGCCGCCCCGGCCGTCGCGGTCAGCTCCAGGATCGTCCGGCCGAGGCGTACCTGGTCGCCCACCTGAAGCGGCTGGGGCTCGCTGGTGCGCACGCCATTCACGAACGTGCCGTTGGCGGACCCCAGATCCTCGACGCTCCAGCGACCCTGGCCGTCCCGGAACACGCGCGCGTGACGTCGCGAGAGCTCCGGATCGTTGCCGAGCCGCCCCTCCCCGCTTTCTGCACGCCCGATGATGAGCTCGTCCTCGAGCGTGATCACGCGGCCCTCTGCCGCTCCTTCCTTGACCAGCAGCTCCGCGGACACGGCGGCGCTCAGCTCGGTGGCCGGGGCCGCCCCCAGCTGGGTGGGCTCGGGAACGCGGCCCGAAGCATCGGTCACGTGCAGCACCGTCTTGCCCATCCTCACGACATCGCCGACCTGAAGCGTCCGCAGCGCGTTCAGCCGTTCGCCGTTCACGAACGTGCCGTTCGACGACCCGAGATCTTCGACCGTGAGCTCACCGCTCGCGCCGCGCACGAGGCGCGCGTGGCGGCGCGAGATCTCCGGATCGTCGCCGAGCCTTCCCTCCTCCACTGCCGCGGCGCGGCCAACGAGCAACTCGCCGTCCACCGCCAGCCGCGCGTCGAGCGCGTTCCCCTCGCTCACGAGCAGCTGCTCGCCGGCCATTTAACGAACCCTACGCCCCGCCGCCGCCAGCTGCCACCTTAGACTCAGGCGATGCGCGCGTGCCCAAGCTGCGGCGAGGAGACGCCCGAGACGGCGAGGTTCTGTCCCGTGTGCGGAACCGCGCTCGCCGGCGTGCCGGCGCCTCAAGGGCTGCGGAAGGTCGTCACGATCGTCTTCTGCGACCTGGTCGACTCGACCAAGCTCGGCGAACAGCTCGATCCAGAGGCCCTGCGCCAGGTGGTGGCCCGCTACTTCGAGGCTATGAGCGAGGCGCTGATGCGCCACGAGGGCGTGATCGAGAAGTTCATCGGCGACGCGGTCATGGCGGTTTTCGGCATCCCCACGGTGCGCGAGGACGACGCCCTGAGGGCCGTCCGGGCGGCGGATGAGATGAGGCACGCGCTCGAGGGGATCAACGAGCAGCTGGAGCTGCGCTGGGGCGTTCAGCTCCAGGCCCGGACCGGCGTGAACACGGGCGAGGTCATTGCCGGCGACTCCTCGCGCGGCGAGGGCTTCGTCAGCGGGGACGCCGTCAACGTCGCCGCCCGGCTCGAGCAGGCTGCGCTGCCCGGCGAGATCCTGATCGGCGAGCAGACGGTGGAGCTGGTTCGCAGCGCGGTACTGGTCCAGCCGGTGGCGCCGCTGGATCTCAAGGGCAAGAGCCAACCCGTGCCGGCCTTCCGGCTCCTCGACGTCGCCGGTGCCGGCGGCGGCGTGGAGCCGGGGCTCAGCTCGCCGCTGGTCGGCCGGGAGAGCGAGCTGAACGTGATGCGCGACGCCTTCGATCGCACGGTGAACGGAAGGAGCTGCGAGCTCGTGACCGTCGCGGGGCCGGCCGGCATCGGCAAGTCCCGGCTGACGAGCGATTTCGTCGACTCGCTGGGAGTGTCGGCCACGGCGGTCACCGGCCGCTGCCTCTCATACGGGGAGGGCCTCACGTTCTGGCCGCTGCGCGAGGTCGTGGCGGAGCTGGTCGGGACAGAGGACGGAGACAGCGCCGAAGAGGTCCAGGCGAGGGTCGCGCGGTTCCTGCCGGCCGACGACGACCAGGCCTCGGTGGCCGAGCGGGTGGCCGGCGCGCTCGGCGTGACCGACTCCACGGCTCACCCGGAGGAGACGTTCTGGGCGATCCGGAAGCTGCTGGAGGCGGTCGCGACCGAGGACCCGCTCGTGGTCGTGGTCGAGGACATCCAGTGGGCCGAGCCCACCTTCCTGAAGTTGCTCGAGTACCTGCCGGCCACGATCCGCGGAGTTCCCGTCTTGATCATCGCCGTGACCCGAACGGAGCTCTTCGACGCCAGGCCGGACTTCGTCGCGGCCGTCCCCGGCGCCAGGCGGATCGATCTCCAGCCGCTGGATGGCGCGGAGAGCCGAGCGCTGATGGGGCACCTGATGGGCGCTGGCGACACGGCCGCCGCTCTCTCCGACCGGGTGTTCGAGAGCTCCGAGGGCAACCCTCTTTTCGTGGAGGAGCTCGTGCGCATGCTGATCGACCAGCGCGACCTGGAACAGGACCCCTCGGCGTTGGCGATGCCTGCCACCATCCATGCGCTGCTGGCCGCTCGCCTGGACCGGCTCGACCCGGGCGAGCGCGCGATCGTCGAGGCGGGCGCGGTGATCGGGAGGTCGTTCGGCGACGAGGCCGCCCTTGCGCTGGCCCGCGGCGGCGACCGCCCCGAGCTCGAGCCGCTCCTCGGTGCGCTTGTGCGCAAACAGGTCGTCGAGCCGGACGGCGGACGCCTCGCCGGGGTAAGGACGTTCAGCTTCAAGCACATCCTGCTGCATGACGTGGCCTACCAGGGAATACTCAAGGCGGACCGCGCCGATCTCCATGCGCGCTACGCGCACTGGCTGGAGCGTGAGGCGGGCGAGCGCGCGGGCGAGTACGCCGAGATCCTCGGGTACCACCTCGAGCGGGCTCACAGCTATCTCGCGGAGCTGGCGCCGATCGACGAGACGGGACGCGAGCTGGCCGAGCGCGCCTCCGACCGTCTCGGCGCGTCGGGAGCGCGGGCCCTGGCACGCGGCGACATCCGGCCGGCGGTCAGCCTGCTGGAGCGAGCCGTGTCGCTCCTGCCCGAGGACCACCCGGCCCGCCGGGACCTCAGCGTCAAGCTTGGAATCGCGCTGGCCGAGACCGGCGACCTGTCGCGGGCCGACGCGCTGCTCGCCGACCGGATTCGGGCCGAGCGGCGAGGCAGGGCCTTCGTCGCCTTCCACGACGGCTCCGGGAAGCAGCACGTGGTCACGCTCGACGATGAGCAATCCCCGATCACCCTCGGCCGGCGCCCTGACAACGACATCGTGCTGCCATGGGACAGCGAGGTCTCGCGCCGGCACGCCCACCTGGTCCTTGCCGAAGAAGGATGGGCGCTGGTCGACGACGAGTCTCGCAATGGCTCCTACGTGAACGGCGAGCGTGTGACGGAGCAGCGGTCGCTGCGCGACGGTGACGTGTTCCGGTTCGGCGACACGGTCGTGCTCTTCCGCGCGCCGGTCACCGACGAGGAGCGCCAGCGGCAGGTGTTCCTTCAGCCCGAGCAGGTCACGTACATGGGACAGCGTCCCACGCACACGCCGAAGCCGGTCGAGGAATAATGGGCGAGGTGCCGGCAAACCCTCCAGCTGGCGCGGGATCGGTCTCCGAGCTCAAGGCTCGCATCGACGCCGAGCGGGCCGGACAGCCGTTCCTGCTCTACCGCGACGGCGAGAACCGGCAGCGCCTGGTCTTCCTCGAGCCGGGCCGGGCACAGGCATCCGTAGGCCGCCGGCCCTCGTCGGATCTGGTGCTCGACTGGGACGACGAGGTCTCTCGCCTCCACGCCCAGCTCGAGCGGGTGGAGGAGGACTGGACCGTCGTCGACGACGGTCTGTCTCGCAACGGCACCTTCGTCAACGGGGAGCGCCTCAGCGGGCGGCGCCGCCTCGTCGATGGCGACACGATGCGATTCGGCTCGACCACCGTCACGTTCCGCTCGCCGGAGGAGGAGGACCAAGCCGGAACGGCCATCGCGGGCGAGAGCCCCGTCGCCGTGGACCTCTCGACCACCCAGCGCCGCGTGCTCGTGGCACTTTCCCGGCCCTACAAGGATGGGAGTGCCTTCTCCAGCCCGGCCACCAACCAGCAGATCGCCGAGGAGCTGTTCCTGTCGGTGGACGCGGTCAAGACCCACCTCAGGGTCCTGTTCGCGAAGTTCGGCATCGAGAAGGTGCCGCAGAACCAGAAGCGGATCCGCCTGGTCGAGCGGGCGTTCTACAGCGGCGTCATCTCCGAGCGGGACCTGTAGGAGAATGCTCTCTCCCGGCTCCACGATCGCCGGCTACGAAATCGAGACCGTCGTCGGCTCGGGTGGGATGGGGGTGCTCTACCGAGCCCGCCAGCTGAAGCTCGACCGGCCAGTGGCGCTCAAGCTGGTGGAGCCAGAGGTCGCCGGCGAGCCGCTCGTCCGCGAGCGGCTGCGGCGCGAGGCGAGGACGGTCGCCGCGCTCGACCATCCGAACGTCGTTCCGCTCTACGAAGCCGGAGAGGAGAACGGGACCGTCTACATCGTCACCCGCTGGGTCGAGGGGACCGAGCTGGGCGCGCTGATCCGGCGCGACGCCCCGCTCGAGCCCGGGCGGGCCGCACGGATGGCCGCGCAGATCGCCTCGGCGCTGGAGGTCGCCCACGAGAAGGGTCTGATTCACCGCGACGTCAAGCCCTCGAACGCGATCGTGGCGGCCGACGATCACGTCTACATCACCGACTTCGGCCTCACCAAGCGGGCGGACTCGCTCTCGGGGTTCACGGCCGACGGTCAGATGCTGGGCACCATCGACTACGTCGCCCCCGAACAGATCGAGGGCGGCGAGGCCAGCGCTCGCGGGGACGTCTACGGTCTCGCCTGCGTTCTCTTCGAGATGCTGACCGGCGCTCCGCCGTTCGCCGGCCATAGCGGCGGGATGGCCAAGATGTGGGCCCACCTCAACGCCGAGCCTCCCTCGGTGCGCCAGCAGCGACCCGACGTGCCCCCGGCCCTCGACGACCTCATCCGCCGCGGGCTTGCGAAGCGCCCGGGCGACCGTCCGTCCGCGGCGGCGTTCGGAGTGGACGCGCTCGAGGCGGTGGGCGAGTCGCCCTAGGGGCAGTCCAGAGCGTCCGTCTCGAGCATCACGCGGCCGAGCGCCACCCAGGCGGCGCCGTAGTAGGTGGGCGTCTGGCGGTCGAGCGCCTCGGCGGCGTTCAGCAGCTCGGCCTTCGCGCCGGCGTCGCCCGCGGCGTCAGCGGCGCCGGCCGCCGCGACCAGGGCGACCGGGTGCTGTGAGCTCCCAACCGGCTGACCCGAGAGGTCGTGCTCCACCGGGATGTCGGCCGGCGCGCGCCCCTCGAAGGCAGGCCACGCCTTCGCAGCGATCTCGCGCCCCGCCGGGTCCGGATCCTCGGCCAGCCGCACCAGCGTCCGCACGGCGTCGAAGCCGTACTGCGGGGTCGCGTTCGGATCGGCGGGCGGGCCGCTCGGCACCGGCTTGCCGCCCTGGATCCGCGCCCAGTCCGGCGGCAGGCTGCCCTCGGCGGGCATCAGAGCCTGTGAGACCGAGCGTGAGCTGGCCGACAGGCTGCCCCACCTTCCGTCGCCCGTCAGGTCGCCCAGTGCGGCGAACGTCGCCGGCGAGAAGTAGCTCGGGTTGACGGTGATGGGGTTCGTGCGCGCCCAAGGCCCGGCGACGAGCATGGGGGCGCCATCGAACTCGGCGGTCTCATGCTGAAGGATCGCCTCGCCCACGCCAAGCGCCTCCTCGCGCAGGTCGGGGCGCCCGAAGCGGCAGGCCGCCGCCAGCAGCGCTCGTGCCGCGTCCACGTCCGCGTCCGATGCCGCCTCGGGGTCCTCGACGCGGCCGTCGCGCCACAGGAACGAAATCAACCCGTCGGGGCGCACCATGTTGTCCTTGGTCCACTGCCAGATCCTGTCGAAGCGCTCCTCGTCCCCGGCCGCGACCGCGAGCAGCATCCCGTAGGCCTGGCCCTCGCCCACCGTGTCGTCTCCCTGGTCTATGCGCCGGACCCGCCCGTCCTCGGCCACGTAGGTCTCGAGAAACCGCCGCGAGGCGGCCTCAGCCGGGGCCGGGCCGGCGTCCTGCGTCGTCGTCTTCGGCTCATCCGACGCGTCGTCGGACCCGCCGCCGCAGCCGCTGAAGACGTACAGCGCCACCCCCGCCAGCGCGACCGCCAGCATCGGGACCGTCAACTCACGCAGTGAGCTGATCAGGCCGCGACCTCGGCGAGCTCGGCCGGCTCCGGCTGGTCCGGGACGCGCGGCTTCGCGAGCGCCGGCCAGCAGCCGGTCATCAGGATCGACACGTGGACGGCGGCAAAGCAGACGTTGTTGATCGTAGCCGCGTCCCGCTCGCGCACGAGCCCGTAGATGCTGACCCCGACCAGCACGGCCACCGCGACCAGCGCGGGCATGACCGCCGACGGCTGGCGGGCCGCCGCCCCCTTCTTGGGCGTGACCACGAACGAGCCGCTCTTGCGCAGCACCGTGTACACCGTTGCCAGGCAGTGGATCCAGAAGTTCGCCGCGGCCAGCGCGAACGCCGCGAACGTGTACGAGCCCGCGCCGGCGAGCGCCGCCGTCGTGAGCGCGACGGTGAAGTAGGGCGCGAAGTGGAGCAGGAACTCAGGCGCATCGATCCCGTCGATCGGCTGACCGCCGGTGAGCAGCCGGATCACCGGGAAGCTCATGTAGATCAGGACGGTCCAGCCGGAGAGGAAGTACGAGGCCGACAGCACGTACTGCACCTTGAGCTTCAGCGGAAGCTTCGCCCGCAGCGCCCGCGGCAGACCGGACAGGCAGCCGCGCGCCCAACGCTGCTGCTGCGAGACGTACGACGCCATGTCCTCCGGCCCGAGGCCACGCGCCAGCACGTCCGGCACGTAGACGGACTTCCAGCCCTTCTCGTGCAGCCAGATCGACAGCTCGTAGTCCTCGGTCAGCGAGTTCGTTGGGAAGCCGCCGACGCTCTCGAACGCTTCGCGTCGGAAGAGGACGTTGGTGCCGCAGCAGAAGACCGAGTCGAGTCCGTCCTTCCCGCGCGCAATCGCGCCGAAGAAGAGTGCCTGCTGCGCCCACGACGCCGCCGCGATGCGGCTGCTGTCGCCGTTCGCGTAGTACTGCGGAGTCTGAACGAAGGCGACCTTGGGGTCGTCCATGTACCCGAGCGTGGCCTCGAGGAAGGTGGGATCGGCCACGTGGTCGGAGTCGAACACGGCGATGAACGGCGCATCGGTCAACCCGAGCGCGTGGTTGATGTTCCCCGCCTTGGCGCCGGTGTGCTCCTCGCGGCGGATGTAGCCGACGCCGTAACGCGCCGCGAGGTCGCGCATGGCGTCGTCGTTGCCGTCGTCGAGCACCCAGACCCGCACCTCGGCCCCGCGCAGCCCCGCGGCCGCCGCCACCGTCAGGTCGACGATATCGGTCGGCTCCTTGTAGACGGGGACGAAGACGTCGACGGCCACGCGCCGGCTGGGCGGGCGCGGCTCGCGCACGCGCTCGTTGGCGCACGTCCACCAGAACCCGAAGGCCTGGAACAGGTTGAAGATCTCGGCCGCGATCAGCAGGCCGTACAGGTACGGAGTGCCTATCCGGTCGGGGTTGAGCAGCCACCCGAAGTACCAGACCGCAAGCGGAAGCCCGATCACGGCCATGATGCGCACGCGAGTCCGGACGCTGACCGTCGTCGGCACGGGCTGCCATGTCACGCGGCGCAGGCGCACGTCCCAGGGCCGGCTGCTCATCGGAACACCCACACCTTGGTCTGCGGCGTCTCGAATTCGCGCAGCTTCCGGCGCTCGAAGTCGAGCTTCCCGACCACCCTGTTGGTCCTGTCGAAGAACGCCTCGTTGTCCTGGAACGAGGCGAGCACGATCACCGGGCTGCCATCGCGCCGCCTCGGGGTCCCCTCACGCAACTGGCGCCTACGCAGCTCGGGCGCGTAGTAGTCGAGCACGAAGCGCATGTCCTTGGGCTCGAACAGCAGCAGGGACCCCGGGCCCGCGACCTCCTCGACCTCCTCGATGGCGCCGCGGAAGTCGTACAGGCGAGGGTTGTCGTCGTTGACCTGCTGGTCATAGAGGCCCACGAGCAGGGTGGCCACGATCACTCCGGTCACGGCAAGCCGGGCCGCCGGTCTTCGGATCCAACCCGTCACCAGCCGGGCGATCAGCAGGAACAGCAGCGGTATGGCGACGAGGAAGTAGCGCACCTCGAAGAGCTCCCGGTCGTAGAGCGCCACGAATACGAGGATCACGATCGGGGTGATCGCGGCGACCGCGAGGATGATCGTCTGGCGCGACCCACCTCGCCCGAGCAGGAGCAGCGAGAGGAGCAGCAACAGCGGCCAGCCGGCGGCCAGCAGCTCGGTGATCCCGTCGGGGTGGTAGCCCCAGAGCGCCCACGCCATGTTCGAGACGACGGCGTAGAAGGAGAGGGTGTCGTAGGTGCCCGCAGGGGAGCCGAATGCCGCCTCGGTTGAGTCGAACTGCTTCTGGGCGAAGGTGATTAGCGGCACGAGCTGGATGGCGAGCACTGCAAGCGAGTAGGCGAACCCGAGCGCGATTGCCCTGACCGGCTCGCCGGTGCGCCGCCGATGGATGATCACTCCCACCCAGATGAGCTGCTGCACGCCGATCAGCAGCAGGCCGAAGTAGTGGGACCACAGCAGCGCAGCGGTCGCGAGGATGTACGCCGCCCAGTTCACCCAGCTCGGGTTGCGGATCGCACGCAGCTGCGTCCACAGCGCAAGCAGGCCGAACAGCGTCACGAACGCGTACATCCGGGCCTCCTGCGCGTACCAGATCAGCAGCGGCGAGGCGGCGCCGAAGGCGGCGGCGACCAGGCCCGTGCGCCGGTCGTACAACTCCCTGCCGAGCAGGTAGAGCGCCGGGATAACGAGCGTACCGGCGATCAGCGACGGGAGCCGGACGGCCATCTCGCCGTCGCCGAACGCGCGCACGGTCAGCCAGAGGGTGATGTGGTGCAGCGGCGGATGGCGATCCCCGAACTGCAGGTTCTCGAACATGTCGTGGAAGCTGAGGTTCGCCTGGTGGACGCTGATCGCCTCGTCGAGCCAGAGCCCGCGTGGCACGGCAAGCCTCAGCGCCAGCCCGGCGAGCGTCACGCCCGCCAACACGGCCAGAGCCACGTTCAGCTTCGTGTCGGGCTCGCCGCGGGTGGGCAGCCGGCCGCGGGGACCGAACAGCTCCGCCTCCCGCGCTCCGCGGAGCCGTCGCCACATCGTCCGCAAATAGTTTGCGTCCAGCACCTTGAGGGTTTGCAAGGACCAGCGCCTCTCGTAGGGCCTGACTCGGCGTGACTCTATGTGGTCCGGGTTGGCCGCTCAAGGCCGCTCGGACTCGGTTAGGCTGCGCGCGTGAAGGCGGGCGGTGTCGATTTCATCGAAGGCCTCGGCCGATTGGCCCTCTTCGTCGACCTGGCCGAGGCCGAGCTCGAGGAGATCGCGCGCAGCCACGAGCAGGTGTCCTTCAAGCAGGGCGAGTGGGTGATCCGCCAAGGCGACCCTCCATCGGCCTTGTACGTCATCGTCGACGGCGAGGTGTCGGTCATGATCGGCGACGAAGACCGCGGCGTCCTGTCGAGGGGCAGCTTCTTCGGCGAGGTGTCGGTGCTCCTGGAGGAGCCGGCGAGCGCCTCGATCATGGCCAGATCTCCGCTCACATGCCTCGTCGTGCCGGGCGAGGAGGTGCAGTCCTTCCTCGTCGCCCACGCCGAGGTGACCTATCGGATCCTGAGGGCGGAGGCCCGCAGGCTCAGGACGGCTTCGGAGTGGCGCACCTGACACAGGCCGCTCATGAGCCGGCCGCGCAGCGGCCAGAGTCGCGACCGGGCTACCTGCCGATCGCCGAGCACGGGATCATCGGCGATCTTCACACGGCGGCCCTGGTGGGTACCGACGGAACGATCGACTGGTACTGCTGCCCGCACTTCGACTCGCCGAGCGTCTTCGGCGCGATCCTCGACCGCCGCCGGGGCGGCTACTACCGCATCGCTCCCGCGACCGCCGGCTGGATGCCGAAGCAGCTCTACTTCCCCGACACCAACGTCCTGATCACCCGCTTCCTGACCCGCGCGGGCGTTGGCGAGGTGCAGGACTTCATGCCCATCCACGACGCCCCCGGCAGCGTGTTCCGGCACCGGCTGATCCGGCGCGTGCTCGGCGTCCGGGGCGAGCTCACCTTCAGCATCGAGGTGGAGCCGCGCTTCAACTACGGGCGCGACCCGCACACGGTCGTGTTCCACGAGAACGGCGTGGTCTTCCGCTCCGCCGAGATGTCCCTGGCGCTGGAAACGGCAACGCCGCTGTCCGTCACGCACAGCGGCGTCGCCTGCGAGATCTCGCTCGGGCCCGGCGACAGCGCCACATTCGTGCTCGAGCGAGTGCACGAGGACTACGTGCCGCGCCCGTACTCCGAGGAGGAGACTCGCCAGGCGTTCGACGCCACGATCGAGTACTGGCGCCGGTGGGTTTCGCAGTCGCGTTATCAGGGGCGCTGGCGCGAGGTCGTCCACCGCTCGGCGCTGACTCTCAAGCTGCTCACCTACCGGCCCACCGGCGGCATCGTCGCGGCCCCCACGACGAGCCTTCCCGAGCAGCTCGGCGGAGCGCGCAACTGGGACTACCGCTACACGTGGATCCGCGACGCGGCGTTCTCGCTCTACGCCCTGCTGCGCCTCGGGTTCACGGGCGAGGCCGCCGCGTTCATGGAATGGCTGCGGGGGCGCTTCACCGAGGAACGACCGGGCGCGCTCGGGCCCCTGCAGATCATGTACGGGATCGACGGCCGCTCGGAGCTGACGGAGGAGGTGCTGACCCACCTCGAGGGTTACCGGGGGTCCGCGCCGGTCCGCATCGGGAACGGCGCGGCGGAGCAGCTCCAGCTCGACATCTACGGCGAGCTGATCGACTCGGTCTACTTCTACAGCCGACACGGATCCCCGATCGATCACGACTCCTGGGAGAACCTCGCCCGGGTGATCGACTGGATCTGCGAGAACTGGGATCAGGCGGACGAGGGGATCTGGGAGGAGCGCGGCGGGCGCAAGCACTACACCTACTCGCGGCTGATGTCCTGGGTCGGCCTGGAGCGAGCGGTCAAGATCGCGCTCGAACGGGGGCTTCCGGCGGAGCTCCCGAAGTGGCAGTCCGCGCGCGACCAGATCTACCACCAGATCATGGCCAAGGGGTGGCACCCGGAGCGCCAGGCCTTCGTCCAGCACTACGACAGCGAGTTCCTGGACGCGGCCGTGCTGCTGATGCCGCTGGTCAACTTCGTGGCGCCGACCGACAGGCGCTGGCTCTCGACGCTCGACGCGATGTCGAACGAGCTCGTCAGCGACAGCCTGGTCTACCGGTACAACGTCGAGGCGTCCCCGGACGGGTTGGAGGGCGATGAGGGAACGTTCTCGATCTGCACTTTCTGGTACGTCGAGGCGCTGGCGCGCGCGGGACGCGTCGACGAAGCGCGGCTCGCGTTCGAGAAGATGCTCACCTACGCGAACCACGTGGGGCTCTACTCGGAGCAGATCGGCCTCACCGGGGAGGCGCTCGGGAACTTCCCCCAGGCGTTCACCCACCTCGCGCTGATCAACGCCGCCTTCTACCTGGATCGAGAGCTCGGCTAGGCCCGCCGCACGCGCTAACGCGGGCTGCCGGGGTTGATGCGGGTGACGTTGTCGCTGCGGTTGTTCGTCACCCAGAGCGAGCGCGCGCCTGCGGCGATGCCCACCGGAGTGTTACCCACGCGAATCGGCTTGCCGACCACCTTGGCGGTCTCGGGGTTGATGCGCATGACGTTGTTGCTGCGCTCGTTGACCACCCAGAGAAAGCCGCGGGCCACCGCCATCTCCTTCGGGCGATTGCCGAGCGGGATCGGGCGGCCGACGATCTCGCCCGTATCCGGGTCGAGGCGCGAGACGGTGCCGTCATCGACGGCGCTCGTGACCCAGACGAAGCCGAACGCCTCGATCACGCTGCGGATGTTCTTCGCAATGAAGTCGGTGGTGCCGAGCACCTCGGCGGTCGACGAGTCGATGCGGCTGACCGTGCCGCTGAAGCTGTTCGTCACCCACACGGTGTCCTTGCCGACGAATACGCCGATCGGCTTGTTCTGGACGGGGATCTGGGGCTCGAGCACTGTCGCCGCAGCGCGATCGAGCCTGCTGACGCTGTCGCTGTCGCCGTTCGCAACCCAGACCAGTTGCTCGCCGAGTGACAGGCCTTCGGGCCCCGCTCCAACCGTGACGGCCGTCTGCTCACCCGGCTCCACGTCCACGCGGGTGACGGTGCCGTCGTCGGTGTTGGACACCCAGACGACTCCCTCCGCGGCCTCGACCTCGTCGGGGTTGGCGCCCACCGGGATGCGGTCGCCGACGGGTGAGTTGAGGTTGGCGTCGAGTCTCGTCAGCGTGTTCCCGCGGGCGTTTGAGACCCACACGGTGTTGCCGTCCACGGCGATGCCGTCGGGCCCTTCGCCGGCCGGGATGGTCGAGACCACCTTCGGCGGTGTCCGCTGGGGCGGCGCCGGCTCCGCCGAGTCGTCGCGGGTCGCGCCCGCCGGCGGCTGTTCCTCCTCCCCACCCGAGAACACGCCCGTCGCCGCCAGCACGGCAGCGACGGCACCGAGGGCGAGCAGCCCGCCGAGCGCGATGCCCAGAGCACGGCGCGGCCGGCGCTCGGGTGGAGGCGCCGAGGGAGCGGGCGGCGCCCCGGCCGCGCCCGCTGCGTCACCGCTCGGCATTGCCGTCGGCCCCGGCTCGGGCGTCGGCGTCGTCGCCGGCGGCGTCGGCGTCGTCGGCGGCGGTGTCGCCGGGGTAGTCGCCGGCGGCGTCGGCGTCGTCGGCGGCGGTGTCGCCGGCGCGGCGGTCGGCCCTGGCGCTCCGGCCGCCGCCGTTGGCTCCAGTCCGGGAGCCGTCGGGTCCAATCCGGGAGCCGTCGGCTCGAAGGCGACCGGGGCGGCGAGCCCGGTCGCCAGGCTGCGCTCGGGCTCCGACGGAAGCCCGCCCGTCAGCGCCGCGCGCGCCGCGCGGGAAAGGTCCCCGGCAGAGGGGTAACGCTCATCAGGCTGCTTCGCGAGCGCCCTGGCGACCAGGGCATCGAAGGCCGCCGGCGTCCGCGGCGCCGCCTCCAGCACGCTCGGCGGTGGATCGTGGAGATGCGCGTACATCTTCGCGATCTCGGTGTCCCGGTCGTAGGGGGGACGTCCCGTCAGCGCCTGGAAGAGCAGGCAGCCGAGCGCATAGACATCGGTACGCGCGTCGGGTCGCTGGCCTTGAATCTGCTCCGGGGGCATGTAGTCGGGGGTCCCCACGAAGGCGCCCGTGCGCGTCAGGGCGGCCACCGACTCCGCCCGCTTGGTCAACCCGAAGTCCGTGAGGTAGACGTGCTCCCCACCGTGCGTCGAGGTGAGCATCACGTTCGCGGGCTTCACGTCGCGGTGCACGAGGCCTCCCCGGTGAGCCGCGTCGAGCGCGGCCGCGATCTGCTCGACGATCTCGACGGCCCGCGCGGGATCCAGCCGGCCCTCGCGCAGGATGACCGTACGCAGGTCGGTGCCGTCGACCCATCGCATCGCGATGAACAACCGCCCGTCGGCCTCGCCGGCCTCGTAGACCGGGACGATATTGGGGTGGTCGATCGAGGCCGCCAGCTCCGCCTCGCGCGTGAAGCGGGCCCGGAAGTCCGCCTCGTACGCCAGCTCCGGCATGATCACCTTGAGCGCCACCTGCCGGTTGAGGCCGATCTGCACGGCCCGGTATACGCGGCCCATCCCGCCCTCGCCGGCCACACCTTCAACCCGATAGCCGCCCAGGACCAAGCCGATGGAGATTTCGGCCATTCGGCTGACTATAGGACCCTGGGCGCTAAGCCCCGCCCGCGAGCGCGCCCTGCACGATGCGCTCTGCCTCGGCGAGGATCTGCTCGAGGTGCCCCTGTCCGCGGTAGCTCTCCGCGTACACCTTGTAGACGTCCTCGGTGCCCGATGGTCGCGCTGCGAACCACGCGTTTTCCGCGATCACCTTGAGGCCTCCGATCGGCGCACCGTTGCCCGGCGCTGCCGTCTGGACGTCGAGGACGGGCTCGCCGGCAAGCTCATCGGCACCGACCTGCTCGGCGGACAGCCGCCCGAGCGCGGCCTTCTCCGCCGGCGTGGCCGCGACATCGACCCGCCGGTAGACAGGGTCGCCAAGCCGCTCGGCGAGCCCGCGGTAGACCTGGCCCGGGTCGGCGCCTCCGCGTGCGGTCATCTCCGCCGCGACCAGGCAGAGGATCAGCCCGTCCTTGTCGGTCGTCCAGGGCGTTCCGTCCCGCCGCAGGAACGCAGCCCCGGCGCTCTCCTCGCCGCCGAACCCCAGCGCGCCTCCGAGCAGGCCGTCGACGAACCATTTGAACCCGACGGGCACCTCCACGAGCGAGCGCCCGAGGTCCGCGGTCACGCGATCGATGATGCTGCTGCTCACCACCGTCTTGCCCACCGCGGCGCCCGACGGCCAGTCGCGGTTTCCGCCGAAGAGGTATGCGATGCAGGCCGCGAGGTGGTGGTTGGGGTTGAGCAGTCCCGCGCGGGGCGTGACGATGCCGTGCCTGTCGGCATCGGGATCGTTGGCGAAGGCTACGTCGAAGTCGTCCCTCAGGTCGGTGAGGCGGGCCATTGCGTGCGGCGAGGAGCAGTCCATCCTGATGCGGCCGTCCCAGTCGACCGGCACGAAGGCGAAGGTCGGATCGATCGCGTCGTTCACGATGGTGAGGTCGAGCCCGTGGCGGTCCGCGATGGCCGCCCAGTAGGCGAGGCTCGCGCCGCCGAGCGGATCTACCCCGAGCCGCACTCCGCCGGTGCGGATCGCCTCGACGTCGATGACCGCCGGGAGGTCGTCGACGTAAGCGGAAACGTAATCGTGGCGGCGCACCGAGGGACCCTGAAGGGCCTGCTCGAAGGGGATCCGCTCGACCGTGGCGAGTCCTGCGCTGAGCAGCTCGTTGGCCTCGCGCTGGATCCAGGACGTGACTTCGGTGCCCGCCGGGCCGCCGTGCGGCGGGTTGTACTTGAACCCGCCGTCTTCCGGCGGGTTGTGCGAGGGAGTCACGACGATGCCGTCCGCCGTGCCTGCCGCGCCACTCCGGTTGTGGGTGAGGATCGCGTGCGAGATCACAGGGGTTGGCGTGTAGCCGTCGTCTGCGTCGATCGTCACGGCGACGTCGTGGGCTGCGAGCACCTCGACGATCGTTCGGAAAGCCGGCTTTGACAGCGCGTGCGTGTCGCGGCCCAAGAACAGCGGGCCATCGATGCCCTGCGAAGCGCGGTAACGGCAGACCGCCTCGCTGATCGCAAGCACATGCGCCTCGTTGAAAGTGGCGGACAGCGAGCTTCCGCGGTGCCCCGACGTGCCGAACGAGACGCGCTGCTCATCCACCGACGGGTCGGGGGCGCGCTCGTAGTAGGCGTCGTCGAGCGCGTCCACGTCGATCAGGCTCGACGGATCCGGCAGGCGTCCGGCCAGGGGGCTGACTGTCATGGCGCCGGCATGCGAGCTCGGCTCAGTCGAGGTCGAGCACGTTCGACGTCGCGGTCGATTTAACGTGGCCGGCGGCGGTGGCGCCGCCGATCGCGAAGAGCGAGCCCTCGAGCGCCGTGACCGCGACTCCGTGGCGGGGCGAGGGCAGAGCCGGCAGCTGCGACCACTGCTTAGCCTTGACGTCGTACGCCTGGACGGCGTCAGACGCCTCAGTTGTGCTCTCGCCGCCCACGGCGATCACCAGTCCGCCGAGGAAGGCCGCACCGGCGCTGCCGACGGCCTTGGGCATGTCGTCCAGCTTGGTCCAGGAGTCGGAGGCCGGGTCGTAGCGCTCGAGCGCCGGCACGTTCTTGTCGGCGGTCAGATCGCGCCCACCGAGCGCGTACACGTACTTCCCGTCGGAGGCGGCGCCAAGGTGCTCACGCGGCGTCGGCATGTCGGCCGCGACGGTCCAGCGCTCGCCGTCGAACACCTCCGTCTGCGGTACCAGCTCGCCGTCCGCCTGGCCGCCGACCACCACGATCTTGTCCCCCGCCACCGCAGCAGCCGGCGCCCCGCGGGCGTGGTTCAGGGGCGGCAGCTCCTCCCAGGCGCCGTCTCGCATCACATAGACCCGATCGGACTGCCCGGAGGTCAACTCACGCCCGGGTACGAACCCGCCGATCAGCACCGCCTCGTCGCCGTACGTCACGGCTGCGGCGTGGTGCAAAGGCCGGGGCAGCTTCGGCCCCGGCGTCCAGGTGTTGATTGCGCGGTCGTAGGCGGCGGTGTCGGCGGTGGCGGTCGCGTTCTCGCCGATCCCGCCGAACAGCCAAACCCGACCCGCCGCCGGTGTGGCCGCCGCGTACTGGCGCTCGGACGGCGCATCGGCGAGATCGCTCCACTTCAGATTGGCGTTGGCCTGGACCGACGCAGGCTTCCCGGAGAGGTCGAGCGCCTCCGCTTCCTTGGTCGACCCGAGATGCCCGGCCGAAGTGGCGCCGCCGAGCGCGTAGACAGTGTCGCCGAGCGCCGCCACGGCCACCCCGTGGCGGGCCGTCGGCAGGTTGGGCAGCTGCGACCATTTCTGGTTCTGGATGTCGTACGCCTGAACGGCGTCCGAGACCGTTGTCGTGCCCTCGCCGCCGATCGCCACCACGCGGCCGCCGGCGTACGCGGCGCTCACGCTGCCGGCCGCCTCCGGCATCTCCTCGAGCTGGCTCCAGCTGTCCTCAGCGGGGTCGTAGCGCTCGACAGCCCGCGAGTTCTTGTCCGCCGACAGCGCCCTGCCGCCGACGGCGTACAGGTAGCGGCCGTCGGACGCCGCCCCGAGATGCTCACGCGGCGTTGGGAGCTCCGCCACGTCGGTCCAGCGCTCGCCGTCGAACACCTCCGTCTGCGGCACCAGCTTGCCGTCCGCCTGGCCGCCGACCACCACGATCTTGTCCCCCACCACTGCAGCGGCCGCCGCGGCACGCGGGTGGTTCAGCGAGGGCAGCGCCTCCCACGTGCCCCCACGCAGGGCGTACACGCGGTCCGACTGCTCCGAGGTCAGCTCCTCGCCCGGAATGAAGCCGCCGATCACAACCGCCTCGCCCTCGTAGTTCACGGCCGAGGAGTGGTGCAGCGCAAGCGGCAGGCCTGGGCCGGTTGACCAGCTGTCCGTGTCGGGGTCGTAGATCTTGGTGGTGGTGGAGGACTGCTTCACGCCGATGCCGCCGATGACGATCAGCTTGTCGTCGACCCCCGTCGCGCCCGCGTACTGGCGCCGGAACGGAGGGGCGGCGATCGGCTGCCACGCCAGGTCGTCGGGAAGGGTTGTGGCGACGGGGGCGGCGACGGCCGGAGTGGAGCTCTCGTCGTCCCCACCTCCACCGGCGAGCAGGACGGCCGCGCCGACAGCGAGGACGAGAAGGAGAGCGGCAACGCCGAGCAGGATGCGCGGGTTGCGGCGACCACCCGGCGGTGGGCCGCCGGGGTCGCTCTGTCCGGGCGGGGCCGCTGGGCCGCTGGGCGGGGCCGGCGGCGGCGCCGTGCCCTGATCGGCACTCGGTCCGGGGGCGGCGGATGGGCCTGCGGGCGGCGCCGTGCCCTGGTCGGCGCTCGGCACCGGCGCCTGCGCCGGGCCCTGGGTGGGCTCCGCGATGAACACGTCGTGGCGTTCGAACGAGGGGGCGGCGGCCTCCGCGGCGCGAGTCGCCTGCAGGGCGCCCGGTCCGAGCTGGGAGCTTTGCTCGGTGATCGCGTTATCGACCGCGGCGGCGACCTCCGAGGCCTTCGCGTAGCGATCGTTCGGATTCTTGGCGGTCGCACGCGCGACTACGTCGTCGAAAGCCTTGATCAGCTCGGGCCGGCTGAGGCTCGGCGAGGGCGGCGGGTCCTGAACGTGGGCCCAGAGCTTCGCCATGTCGTTGTCCTTGGGGTAGGCGACCGCCCCCGTGAGCATCTCGTAGAGCACGCAACCCAGTGAGTAGACGTCGGCCCGGCCGTCCACCGGCCCAGCCTGGATCTGCTCGGGGGCGACGTAGTCGGGAGTGCCGACCCAGGCGCCGGTGCGGGTGAGGCTGCCTGGGGAGCCGAGCTGCTTCGTAAGCCCGAAATCGGTGAGGTAGACGTGCTCGCGGTCGCCCTCGCCGCTGATCAGGATGTTGGCCGGCTTGACGTCGCGATGCACCAACCCGCGCTCGTGGGCGGCGTCGAGGGCCGACGCGACCGAACGCATCACTCGCTGAACGCGGTCCAGGTCGAGCTGGGACTGGTCGATGACCTGGCGGAGGTTCGTGCCCGGCACGAATCGCATCGCGAGATAGAGGACGCCGTGGTACTCGCCGCCGCGGTGGATCGGCACGATGTTGGGATGCTCGAGCGAGGCGGCCAGCCGCGCCTCGGACTTGAAGCGCGTGACGGCATCCGGGTTCTGCGTGTGCTCGGGCGCGATGATCTTCAGCGCCACGGTGCGATCGAGCTCTTCGTCGGCGGCCTTGTAGACAACGCCCATACCACCGCGATCGAGGATGCCCTCGATGCGGTAGCCCGCGAACAGAGTGCCGGGCTCCAGGCTCGCCAGGTTCTCAGTGACGTCATCCACAGGCCAAGCCCTCCGGTCGCACGAATGCGACTGCGAAGTCCACGACACTCACTAGATCACTGCTGGACCGCGGAATCAAGGGGAACGATTTCGCCACGCGCGCACGGTCGCATCGCGGTCGCCCGCATTGTGAGCGATCGCGCACAGTCGGCCAACGCCTCAGCGCGCCGCCAGCAGCTTGGGAGCGACCTGCTTCTTGCGGCTCATCACCCCGGGCAACTCGAGCATGTCGCCCGTCGTGCGCTCGCCGAACGCGCGCTCGACGAGGCCGCGGTCACCGACGACGAGCAGGTCCGTGCCCTTGCTGAGTATGTCCGTGACCATCAGCGCGAACAGCTGGTGGCCGGCGGAGCGCCGCGCCGCTTCCATCGCGTCGATCAGCTCACTACGCCGATCGAGCAGCCCCTTGCCGACCGTCTCGATCTGCGCGATGCAGATCGTCCGGTCGCCGGCGGTCTTGTACTCCTTGGCGTCGCGGGCTACGAGCTGCTCCGCCGGGAGCTGGGAGACGTCGGCCGTCGACTCGAACATCTCCTGCCCGAACTCCGTCGCGTCGAGCGCGAGCACCCGCTCGAGATACTCGACGACCGCATGGTCGCGCTCGGTGGTGGTAGGCGAGTTGAGGATGACCGTGTCGGAGAGGATCGCCCCGAGCAGCAGTATCGCGCTGGGTCGGCTCGGCTCGAGCCCGTTCTGGCGGAAGCGCTCTATCACGAGGGTGGCGGTCGAGCCGACAGGGTCGAAGGTTGCCGTCACCGGGACATGCGTTTCGATCGAACCGATGTGGTGGTGATCGAGGATCTCGACGATGTCGGCCTCGTCGGCTCCCGGCACACTCTGGGCGAGCTCGGCGTGATCGACCAGCAGAACGCGTCGCGGCTCCGGAGCGACGATGTCGGAGCGGGCGACGAGCCCGACCGGGAGATTCCCTTCATCGACTGCAATCGCGGCGCCGTAGTGCACACCCTTGATCTGGTCGGCGATGTCCGCGACCAGATCGTCGGGGGTCACCGTCAGCGGCTGCGGGTCCATCAGCCCCTCGCAGGGCGACGCCAGCGAGATCATGCGGGCGGTCACGTAGGCGTCGAGCGGCGAGACGACGACCGTGGTGCCCCGCTCGCGCGCCAGCTCCAGGATCTCCTCCGACGGCACGCTGGAGTTCGGCGCGACGAGAAGCGACACGCCAAGCTCGAGCGCGCGCCGCTGGGCGTCCGGACGATCCCCGACCACCATTACGTCCCCGGGCCCGATGGGGGCCGGCGACGAGCCGATGGCCATCGTGCTGACCCAGATCCGCCCGGTTATCTCCTGATCCTCGCCGGCCACCACCTCGCCCTCGAGGACGTGGACGACGGCCCTGACCGTCGTGCTCGCGTCGCCGAGACTCGAGGCCTCCCGCGACTCGCGGATGTACCTGCGTGCGAGATCGCGCACCGTCATCACGCCGGCGAGCACACCGTCGTCCTCGATGATCGGCACGAGGTCGAGGGTGTCCTTCGCCATCGCCAGCCCGACGTCCCTCACGGGTTCGTGGCGGCGAGCGGTCGGAAACTCCCGGCGCATGACATCCCGCACCCGCAGCATCACGTGGGGCAGGAAGTCCGGCGTCGGCGCTCCACTGCGGTCGAGCACCCAGCGCGTCTGAGCGTTCGGATCGCCCAGCCGGACCGGGACGTATTCGTTGCTCGGATCGAGCCTCTGCTTCAGCTCGGCGTACCCGACGGCAGAGCCGATCGAGTCGGTATCGGGAACGCGGTGTCCTGTGACGTAGATCAACGACACGACAGCAGCGATCCTATGCCGACACCGGCGCTCGGCGAGCACCGCTCAGCGGACACGCACTGAGAGGACTGTGACGGAGCTCTCGGCAGGGGTGGGGGTTTCCAACACCCAGGGTGTCTTCCAAGCTCGGCCGAGACGCAGGAGACTCGTGCACATGCCGACGACCCACCTAGAAACCGCCCGCCAACTGCCGAAGGCCACGCCGCGCTCGCATCGCGCGTCAGAGGTACGGTCGATGCAGCGAGGAATGCGCTGGCTCGCCCTGCGCGGTACCAGCGCGCGGCCCGCTTCGTTGCGACCGGCCTGATCGCGAGCGTCGGCCGGAGCGCCGCATGAGCTCCACGACGGTGCCACCGACCGGTTGATCGCGGACGTCCGACCCCCAAATCCGGCAGCGAAGGTACTAGCCGAACCGCGGCAACACGCCTACCCGGTAGGCGAAGCTCTGCGCTCCGCCGGCCGGGTCGGGGGCGATTCCCCCCTGCCGGTGCCCGGCGAGCGGTAGCGCGCGGCCAGTAGCCCGGCGGTCACGAGCAGCAGGCCGAGCGCGGCCGAGCGAGCGATGCCTCCGTCGTCGCGCGTGAGGTCGGGACCGCCCGGATCGACGAGCGACACCACGGACACCGCGGTGAAAACGGCGCCGAGGAGATACATGGTCGCCGCCGTGCCGCGATGCGAGGCGGTTCGCGCGAGCCAGAGCGCCACGAGGATCGGGCCGATCAGCGTGCCCGATGGCGCGAGCGCCGCGTCGACGACCGAGCCAGCGATGAAAAGTGCGACTGGCTGCCACCACGAGCGTCGCCGCGCGCCCGGCCGGCGACCCGCCGTCAGCGCCACGCAGAACCAAACCGCGGCGATGAGGAGCAGAACCCCACGAGCGTCGTCGAGCGCCCCGAGCCGAACTACGCCCGATAGCTTGACACCGCCCACGAGCAGCAGCGCACCGAGCACCACGGCGGACGCCGGGCCAGCCCAACCACCCGCCGCCCCCGTCCCCTCCGCGCGAACGCCCGGCGCGCATACGGAGGCCAGAGCGACAGCGAGCGCGATCAGGGGGAGGGCCGGGAGGTCTCCGGCGTCGATGCCGTGGGTGCGCGATAGCGATAGCACGACCGGGCCGTGCCACGGCTCCAACAGGAAAATCGCGCCGGCGCCGACCAGCAGGAGCGCGACGACGATCGCAGGCTTGAGGCATCCCATGAAGCGGGCCCCGACTCGCCGACGGTAGCCGTGCATCGGCGTGCGCGGGGTCGTGGAATCAGGCATCTAGTCGCTGACGGGCCGTGCTACTGCGCTGAGCTCGCTCCGGGTCAGACCGCCGCGCGCCGCCCGCAGGCGGTCCAGAGCGGCGACCTCGTGGCGGTCGAGCCTCACTCGAAGCAGATCACGCCTTGCCATCGCGCTCAGTGCAGCGTAACGCTCCGATGCCCACGCCGATGTCCCTGCCGCTGACCCGAACCGGGGACCTCGCCCTCGCGTAGCGCGGGATCGGGCGTTGCGCGCCGACTAGCCCCGGGCCACCCCTGGCGGTAGGCTCTCCCGAATGGCCGACGGCCTCGAGCGCACCGAACGCCGGCGCCAGCATCAGCGCGCCGCCACTAGGCACGAGCGTGCCGCTCGGACCGATCGCGAGGCAGCCGACGCGGCCGACCTGTTCGGCGAAGCCGAGGCAGCCGAGGATCACCGCGACGATGCTCGGCGGCATGAAGCCGACGCTGACAACGAGCGGCATACGGCCGACTAGCTGCTCGACGGCGAGGAATACATCGACGGCGACGGGGCGCCGCTCGCCGACGCGAGCCACCTGCTCTCGATCTGGCTGACTGCCGCCTGCGAGCAGCCGAGCTTCTCGGCGACCTCGCGCTGAAATCGTCCGGCCTTCCGCAGCCGGCGTATCTGGTCGCCGTGCTTCGCCTCCACGGTCGCCGGCGCGGTACGCCCTCGCCGAGCGACTGGCCGCGAAGCGCGGGTCAGAGCCCCAATGATCGAGCTCGGAGATAGGCGCCTCAAGCCAGGCGCCGCACGAGCGAGCCCGCCGGCAGCTCCGTGAGTTGGATCGCAGCGACATTGGCAAGGACGTTGAGCGCCCATCGCTCGCGCGCGTGAAGCGGGAGCTCGGCCGGCGGTGGCGGCGGGAGCGTGGACCGGTGAGGCTTCCCGTCCGGCTCCGCGAGCGTGATCGTCGCCACGTGGGCAGCGTACGACCGGCCGGCGCGGCCGGCAATTCGCCGGCCCCTTCATTCGAAGTCAGATGCGAAGCGCTCGATGATCGGCCCGACCCGCTCGCGAATGGCATCGAGCAGGTTGAGATCGACGCCAGGGTCTCCGAACGCAATCGGGAAGACCATCTGCCCGCCCATCATTACTTCGGAGTCGAGGGTGGTGACGCGCCAGCGCATCAGTTCGGCGCCATCGTCCAGGGCACCAGCCTTCCAGACGACGTCGACCCCTGCGCCGGATGTCGCCTCGAAGACTTCCGCGCTCGCGTCGCCTTCCCGTAAGACCGTGATGGTCGGGTCAGGCACCGGTGCTTGTCAATGTTCGAAAGGAAGGCGAGCGAAGCCGCTCGTTAAGGGGCTTGACCTCACCGCACTTGCCGCACCGTTTCTCCGCCCCCGGCGGGAGTGTCGCACCGCCGGCGCCTGTTACCGAGTTGTGGGTGCGCTGCAGCCGCCCCCCTGCACGATCGCCTCACGAAGTCGAACCCACACCGACAGGAGGCAAGTCATGAGTAGCGCAATCCTGCAGCAGCGCCCCGCCGTCGTGCTCCGCTCCCGCTACGACCAGCTGCGGATGCTGCTCGTCGTCGCACTGATCGCCGTGGTCGGACTGGTCGTGGCCGTCGCGGTCGTGGCGAGCGACGGCGACAACTCCGGCAGCCCCCTAGCACCCTCCGAAGAGACGCCTCTCGTGATCCCGCACAAGTGACCGGCGCTTGAGTCGAGGTCGGCGGGAGTGTCGCACCGGCGGCCCTGGCCCACTGGACGGTGTGGCCGTGGCGGGCGACCTTCCCGACGCGGCGGCTCAGTTCCGCGCTCGCCATAGGCGCAGCCTAGATCGAAGGGGATACTGGGCGGGCGATGTCGCAGGAGAACGTGGAGATCGTTCGGCGCGTGTCGGACGCCTACAACCGCCGCGACGTGGGAGCGATGCTCGTCGAACTCCACCCCGAGATCGAGTGGCACCCCTGGTTGCAGATTCAGTTCGGCGGGGGAGCGACCGTATACCGGGGGCACCAAGGCGTCCGCCAGGGAATCCGAGAACTTGAAGAAGCCTTCTCTGAGATCCAGGCAGAGCAAACAGAGATCCGGGACATTGGCGAGCGAGTCGTCGCCATCGGTCACCTCCGGGGACGCGGCAGCGAGAGCGGCGCCATCACCGAATCGGCAATCGCCTGGATCGTGGAGTTCAAGAGTGGCAAGGTGATTCGGGTCCGCGAGTTTCTCGACCCTAATAAAGCCCTCGAAGCCGTGGGACTGTCGGAGTAGTTGCCGGTGCTAGGTTCGTTGGAGCGAGCAATTCGCACAGGTTCGATGTAGGTCGCGAGGTCTGCACACAGCGGGCCGGGTTCGTGGCCTGGCTGGTGGCTGCTGAGCCAGGTGTGGCTTATCGCGGCAGCACGTTCGGCGAGTTCGTCTTGCGTGAGGCCGGCGTCGCGGCGGGCCTTGGTCAACGAGTCTGGGTGGATCATGGAGAGGTCCGATTTGCCCGCGCTCGAGTGCTCCCCGAGCACGTAGGCGTTTCGGACGCGCAAGCGCTGGGGCTCCCAATCCACGTCGCGCCAGCGCAGCCCCAACAGCTCGGAGCGGCGCAGGCCGCTCAACGCTGCGGCCAGCAGCCAACGCGCGCAGGACCGGCCCGAGCACGTCGGCGGGGGCGGCGGTGCGGGGCCAGCTCGTCCCCGATGAAGCGGGAACGCGCCCCACGGCTTGTCCGGGATCGCACGCAGGACTGCCTCGAGCTCACTCATGGTGAGAAACTGCAGATCGGGGTTCGCACCCCTCGCCCGCTGTCGCCAAGGTCTGGTGGCGCGATGCACGGGGTTGTCGTTCGTCCAGCCCCGCTCGGTTGCGTGTTCAAACACGCCATGCAGGAAGACGAGCACGTTGTGGACGCTCTTTGGCTTGAGACCCTGCGCACGCATCGCCGACGCCATCCCCTCGACGTCCGCGGTGCTCACCTTCGTCAATGACCTTGTGCCGAGACGAGGGTCGATGCACCTGCTGCGTTGAGCGGCAGCATCGCGTCGATGTCCTCGGTGAACAGCTTGGACTTCTACGACGCCGAGCTGGGCACTCATCACGAGCACCTTCGCGCCGCCTACGGGATCAGCCCCGGTGACGAGGTAGTCGACATCGGGTGCGGAACCGGGCTGACGACGTGCGGGGCTGCGCGCGCCGCGGCGCCGGGCCGCGTTGTCGGCGTCGACGTGTCCGAGTGCATGCTTGAGCGCGCCCGTCAGGTGACCGCGGCCGAACGGCTTGACAATCCGTTGCACCACTCCCGAACCAGCTTCCGGCCTATGCACCACCCCCCGCGGCCGCGATCCCGGCAGCCGGTCTGACTCGGAGCGCGTGCTCGTGGATCGCAGGGTGCGCTGCGGTGGCACCGTTCACGCGGCCCACACGCGTCTCCTGCTTGCGCCCACGGTCGCCTGTCGGCGAAGCCCGGCCTCTGTGTTTCTCGAACCCCACGAGCGTGCGCCCGTCTCCGTTCCTCACCTCGAGGCGGTCGACGAGCGCCGCGATGATCTGCATGCCTCGGCCGGACGTCGCCTCAAGTGGGACCGGCTCGAGTGCGCTGTCGAAGCTCCCGAGGTCGCAGACCTCCACCCGCAGACCACGCGGGCACGGCTCGGTTGCAAACAGAACGCAGTCGTTCGGCCAGGGCTTGCCGTGCTGAACCGCGTTGATGAACGCCTCGGTCGAGGCGAGCATCAGATCCCACACAAGGTCGCCCTCGAGACCGGCCTCGGCGGCCGCCTCGCGCACGATGGAACGCGCGGCCCGGGCACTGGCGGGCGTGGCCGGCAGCCATGTCTCCCGCTTCATCCCGCACCTCCCGACCGCTCAGACAGGCGATTCGGCTTGGGTGGCAACGGCCCGAGCACCGCACGCGCCGTGTCGGTGAGCCCGGCGCTTGGCGTGGGACAGCGCCTCTGGGCAGCGACTGCTCTCCCGGTCATCGGCTCCTTCCTCCCGTACGACTGGAGGCAGGTCGCCGAGACCTCCCGCGCCTGCCGGACGAGCCGTTGCCGGCCCGCTCGCCGCCGTTACCCGACGCGGTTGCGCCGGGTGGCCGGCCGTAGCCGGTCGCCGCCTGCACCCCCGAGGGTCGCCACTTTTCCCCCCCACGAAGCGTTGGCACATTCTCCGCGTTCAGCCGGTCGGCTATCGCCTGGAGGGGCATCCCGCTCGCGCGCATTGCTTGTATGGGCTCCTTCGACGCTGGGACCTCATCTCTCGCCGGACGGCTGCTGCCACTCGCCCGCTCGGTCGGTCGTTGCTCGGAAAAGGGGCCAGGGTGGCCGGGTCGCGCGCGCCGTTGCCCGTCGGGGGCAGAGAGCGACACCAGCTTGTCGGCGGCCTCACCGCCGCTGTTCGTGCCCGTATCCAGCCCGTCGTCGACCGCTACGAGCCGCCACTTCCGCCGCCGAAGCCACGCGACGATGTAGCCGACCTCCGGGGCCGAGCGACTCAACCGCCCCAGTTCCGCGACGACCAGACACGACGCCTCCCCCGCCGCGAGCCGCCGGAGGGCGTACTGCATTCCAGGACGCTCCGGCCCCATGTCGCTGACCTGCTCGAGGTCCCGGATGACGTCCTTCAGAACCAGGCCACGCTGATGGCAGGCCGTACTGATCGCGGCGATCTGGTCTCGGAGCTCCTGCCCATTCACCCCTTCGCGCTCACGGACGCTCACATAGCCGATCGCAGCGGGGCCGCGGCGCCGCCAGCGCGGCCCTGTGCTCGACGGCGCCGCTGACGCAGCGCTGGGCTTCGCCGCCTTCCCGTCGCCGTTCCGCATGGGCCCGGGCCTCACCGTGCCGCCCAACACGCCGCTTGCCTCCGGCGTGCGAGGCCTTCCCTTGAGCCGGCCCGCAAGCAGGCCGGCAATCGCCGCCAGGGCGAGCGCCAGCGCCGCCAACGGCACGGGAGACGTCGACTCTGCGCCGTCGGTCCCCTTGCTGTGATCGTCGGGAGCCTTCCGGGTTGGGGTCCTGCTCTGGTCCGATCCTCCCGCCGGCCTGCTGCGGTCAGCCCTATGGCGCCGGTCATCCGCGCGGTCGCTTGCACGACGGGCCGGTCGGTTGCTGTCGGCGCGCGCGAGGGCCGCCACCGTCGCGGGCGACAACACGCCGCTGACAGGTTGTCCGGCCGTGCGCTGGAAGCCCTCAATGGCAGCCTGCGTACGGGGGCCGTACCGGCCGTCAACCGGTCCCGGCCGCTGGCCGAGAGCACGGAGCCGGCGCTGCATGGCACGCACCTGCGGCGACCCTCCGGGTTGTCCGTAGCCGGCGCCCAGGACGAGCGTCGGCGTCTCGGCGTTCAGCACACGACGCGTCCGCGGTCCGACGATTCCGTCAACCGCGAGCCCTCCGTCGCGCTGGAGGCGCTCGACCGCCGCCTCCGTCAGCGGGCCGTAGAGGCCGTCAACAGGTCCCGGCCGCTGGCCGCGGGCCCGCAGACTGCGCTGCAGCGCCCGCACACGCGGCTCGCCCTGCGGCTGTCCGTAGCCAGCTCCGCGAGCGAGCAGTGAGCTCGCGTGGTCTGCTGCTCCCGCGGTGGAGCCGCTGGGATCGGCGGCGATACTCACCGCCGGCACGCAGAGCACGGCAAGGCAAGCCATGACGCTCGCCGCCGATGCCCGCATGACACCTATGCAATGTCTCCTTTTCATCGTCCTACTCCTGAATCGAACGGTGCACCCGGGCGCCCACGGCACCCGAGTCGGACGGGCTGGCCTGGGAGGCCTTAGCCGGGCCGTTCGTTCAGGGAGACGAGCACCACCGAACGCCAGCTAACCGGAACCAGTTGCAACCGGCCCCACAGTCCGCCGGCGAACGCGGCACGGGCAATCACGAGCGCATAAAGCGCGGCGGATCCGCCGCCGGAGGAGCCAGCTCCCGCTGCTCCGGACGGCGCACCCCCGGTCAGCACAGGCGGCTCAGGCGACGGAGCCGGTGACGGATCATCGGGCGCCGGGGCGGAATCGGACCGCGAGGGCGACCCGGCAGCAGCCGGCGCCTGACCTTCCTCCGCCAACATAGCCATCGCGAATCTCACCGCGGCCAGATCGTCCATCAGCTTGAGCGCCTCGCGGAACCCCGCCTCAGCTGGCGTCTCGGCCCGGGCTGGGGAATCGGCAACCGGCCCGTTGGGCCCGTCGGCGGGCGTGGGCGGCCCCGGTGGGGGCTCGGGAGCCGGCGCGGATGTGGGCTCGAGGATCGGGTCTAAAGCGGGGTCCGGTGTCGCGGCCGGTGTCGGCTCCGGGGGCGGCGCGGGCATCGGCTCGGCGGCCGGCGCGGGGGTCGGCGCGGGAGCCGACTCCTGGGTCGGGGCCGGTGCGGGCGTTGGCTCGGCTGTCGGCGCGGGCGCAGGCTCGGGCGTCGGCTCCGGCGTCGGCGCGGACTCTGGGGTCGGCTTGGGCGTCGGCTCCGGCCTCGGAGCCGGTGCGGGCTCTGGGGTCGGCTCCGGCGTCGGCGCGGGCGTCGGCTCCGGGGTGGGCGCGGGCGTCGGCTGAGGGGTGGACTCTGGGGTCGGCGCGGGCTCGGGGGTCGGCTCCGGGGTCAACGCAGGTGTGGGGCTCGGCTCCGGCGTCGGCGCGGATGTGGGCCCCGGCGTCGGCGCAGGTGCGGGGGTCGGCTCCGGGGTCAACGCAGGTGTGGGCCCCGGCGTCGGCGCAGGTGCGGGGGTCGGCTCCGGGGTCAACGCAGGTGTGGGGCTCGGCTCCGGCGTCGGCGCGGATGTGGGCTCGGGCGTCGGCTCCGGGGTCGGCGCGGGCGTCGGCTGAGGCGTGGACTCGGGAGTGGGCTCTGGGGTCGGCGCGGGCTCCGGTGTCGGCGCCGGCGCGGGCTCGGGTGTCGACACCGGCGTGGGCTCGGGTGTCGACACCGGCGTGGGCTCGGGTGTCGGCGCCGGCGCGGGCTCGGGTGTCGGCGCGCGCGGGCTCGGGGTCGGCGCGGGGGTCGGCTCCGGCGTCTGCGCGAATGTGGGCTCTGGGGTCGGGCCTGATGCGGGCTCGGGCGTCGGCTCGGGCAGGGGCGGCGGCGCCGGCTGGTCAGCGGACGGTTCAGGCGTAGGGGTGGGGACCTCGGGAGTGGGCGGCTCCTCGGGAGCGGGAAGCTCCGGGTCTGAAACCGGTGCCGAACCCTCCCAGGGGGTTGCCGCGTCAACCGCGGGTTCCGTCCCGCCAGCGCCTACCTGCGCGGACGCAGGCGGAACCAGCAGCGCAAAGGCGATAACACAGGCGATCAGCGCAACTGGAGGCATCCGTCTGCCGCGGCCGATCGCGGCGCCGCTCGTACTGCCTTCGCTCACACGCGTTCTCTCCGCACTGTTCTAGCCACCTGCCGGCGACGGCCCTACCCAAGCTATGTTCGAAGCATCAGGCCCGCGTCAGCGCGTATCGTGGATTCCCGCAAATTGCGGGAACTGCGATTCTGCCTGTGGTGCGTATACGCAATTGTCCTGCTATGGGCAGTCGCGGACGACCGCCGGCCTATCACAAACCGGTCCCGCGGCATGTCGGCCGTCGCGTGGCCGGAACGTTCTAGCGCCACTTCACCGGCGCCATCCGCGCTGCTCGGAAGCGGCGCCCGCCTGACGATGACCGGCGCATCAAGGTGGGCGCCTGACCCCAGCGCTTAGCTCAACGCAACGACGGCCTGAGGCTCTTCTGCGGCCCGGTCACCGGCACGAGCGGGGTTGTAGGAGCAGCAGCTAAGCGGGTCCCGTCTTGGCACAAGAATCTTTAGCCTGGTAGGCGGTCTTCGGAGACCGGCTCGGCGACGACCCCCCGGTCGTAACCGAGGGCGATTCCGACCAAGAGGCGACCGCGAGGTCGCCCCGGTGCATTTCGTTGCATCCACTCGCATGTCGACGCCGACGCGGCCAAACGTCGGTTTGGGCCGTTTTGCAGGACGTTTCTGCCCCTCGCGCCTTCTCGCCTATCAGTGTGGAACGGGATTTTGACCCCATTTGGACCCCATGACGCGTTTCGCCTTGCGCTGGACCAAAACGAAGAAACCGCCCTTTTGCGGCGGTTTCTTGAGGTCGGGGCGACTGGATTTGAACCAGCGACCTTTCGGCCCCCAGCCGAATGCGCTACCAGACTGCGCCACGCCCCGGGGTGATGCAGGCGTGGATGATAGCCGTGCTCAGGAAGGGCGCAACGCGCGCAGGAATCCCTCGCGCACCAGGCGGCGCACGAGCACCAGCCGGCCCGGCTCGTCGATCGGGCCCGGCAGCTCGGCCGCGCTGAAGGGCCCGGGCCGGGTGGCCGCAGCCTCGATCGCGCTCGCCGCCTTGGGCGGAAAGCGAAGCTCCTTGCCCTCGAAGAGGAGCGTCGTGGTCTCGCCCTTGCGCTCGAGCTCGAAGATGACTGTCGGACGGCGCTCGAGGAGCGAGTCGACGGTCAGTGCCTCGAGCGAGCGCACCTGCGCGAGCTGGTCGTGGAGAATCGGCCGGCGGCTCGCCACGAAACGGCGGCGGACGCGGCGGGCGACCTCCTCCGGCGCAAGCCGGCCCGCGAGCCGTTCGATCAGGTGGTCCGGGAGCGTGCCGTCGGGACTGGCCGTGCGGCGAAACTCGACGTCGTCCGCGCAGCTCTCGAGCGCCGCCCTAAGCGCGTCCATGCGGGTCGGCGGATGGAGGCCGATGGTGAGGTGCAGAGCCTCGTCCTCGGAGGTCGCCGCCTCGTGCGGCCAGCCGCGCGGCATGTAGAGGGTGTCGCCGGCCTCGAGCGTGAACTCGTCGATCGCCGGACCCGGGTCGCCGAGATCGGCCGACCAGCGCTGGTCCTTGAGCGGCAGCTCGAGCAGCGGCTCGTACAGCCGCCAGCGCTTGCGGCCGGCAACCTGGAGGACGAATACGTCGTGCGTGTCGTGATGGACCGCGAAGCCCTGCGCGGCGGCCGGGGTCAGGTATGCGTTGGCCTGGACCGGGAAACCGAGCCGGCTCTCCAGATCGCGGCAGTAGAGCGCGACCGCCGGCCAATTCAGGTGCAGGGCCTGGAGCACGAGGGTGGCGCCCGCGGCGAACTCGGCGGCCACCCGCTCCACCGATGCCGTCTGCGAGAAGCTCCCCGGGCGCCAGTTGATGTCGTCCGTGTAGTCGCTCGGCGGCAACGGCGTCCCGTCCCTGACCATCCTGAACGCCGGCATCCGAATGCCCGTCTCGCAGACGAGCCGGTCGATGTCGGCAACGCTGAGAAGAGCCGTGAAGCGGTCGCGTTCTCCGCGCGGGATCACGAGCGGTCGCCGCTCCCAGTGGTCGGCGAAGAAGCCCTCCTCCGCGACGGGATCGAGTGTGAGCGCGAGCGCGCCTACGGCGCCGGGACCGGCGTCCCGGTCGTGGCTAAGACTCCGAGCCGCTGTCGTCACCAGTATCGGTCGGGTCGCCCGAGTCGTCTCCCGTGTCGCTCGTGTCGCTGACGTCGCCGGTGTCATCGGCCGTGTCACCGGTGTCGTCGCCGTCGTCGGCGGACAACGCGGCCGGCCGAGACGTCCCGCCGATCCGGTGCGTCTCGATCTCCTCGTCGGTCAGGGTCGCTCCGGGCGTCTCCTCGATGTCCTGCGGCTCGCTCACGCGACCTCCCTCGATTGTTTGCGCGACCCCTGCAGAATCGCACGTCGGGGCCTCGGCGCGGGGCGAACCCAAACGCCCTGGACTAGGATCACCGAGCGCACCCGCGGGCGTGGTGTAATGGCTGCACAAGAGCCTTCCAAGCTCTTAGTACGGGTTCGATCCCCGTCGCCCGCTTCAGCTGCTGTCGCGCCGGAGGCGGCGTCAGGCCCCCAGCCAGCGCTTCGGGTTCTCGACCATCATCTGCTCGAGCTGCTCGTCGGTCATCCCGCGTTCCCTCAGCTCCGGGATGACCTTCTCGAACAGGAAGGTCATCGACCAGTCGGGCACCTCGTTGGCCTTCAGGTACTCCTGGACCTCGCGCGGGAACCAGTCGATCGTCGAGCAGTAGTCCTGGGCGATGAACATGCGGTCGGCGTAGCCGCGCTCGAGCAGGGCGAGGGTGGTCGCCTGGCGTTTGTCGGTGGGCAGGTAGATGTCGATCCCGTAGCGGTCGAGGCCGATGAAGCAGCCGGTGTCGACGAGGCGCTCGATGTAGTCGAGGTCGTCGGTGTCGCCGGTGTGGGCGACCTGCACCAGCGCGGGATCGACTCCCTCCTCGGCGAAGATCCGCATCTGCTCCGGCCCGGTCCCGCTCGCCGGCCGTGAGTGGGCCATGATCGGCCTGCCGGTGCGGTTGGAGGCGCGGGCGACCGCGCGGTGCACCTTCTCGACGTTCGGCGTGACGCCGGCGGCGTCGGCGGCGCACTTGATGAACGCCGGCTTGATCCCGGTTCCCTGGATGCCGTTCTCGATCTCGTAGACGAAGATGTCGGCAAGGCCGTCCTCGTCGCGGTTCAGCAGCGGCTGGGGCAGGTGGTCGTACGTGTAGATGCCGGTCGCGAGCACGACCTGCAGGCCGCTCTCATCCGCGACGCGCTTGCTGAAGGCGGCATCGCGCGTGAGGAACAGCGCGCTCGGCTCGACCACCGTCGCGACGCCGTGGCTCTTCACCGCTCGAGCGTCCGCCAGCGCCGCGTCCCACTCCTCCTGCTCGTCGTACAGGTGCGGGAACTGGAACCGTATGCCCTCGTCGGCGGCGCGGAAATGCTCGTGTATGAGCGTCGGGCCGAGCTCCTCGACATCGATCGGCCCGTGCACGGTCTCGACTGCGGCCATCTGGCTCTCCTCCCGGGTGGCGGTCGCGGGAGAAGCTAACGGCGCGTGACGCTGCGCGAGGAGCGGGGCAGCCAGGACTCGAACCTGGAACCGCCGGTTTTGGAGACCGGAACTCTGCCAATTGAGCTACTGCCCCGTGCGGTGTGATCGTAGCGGCGACCTCGACACGATCGACGCGGCCTTCGAGGCCGGCGCGGGTCGGGCCCCAAGCTCATCCGGCCGGGCTTGGCGAGCGCTAGACGGGAACCGGCCGATCGACAACCCGGGCGCTCGGCGCCGTCGCGGACGCCTGGCTGCGGGCGATCAGGAGGACAGCGCCGACGAACATCACCAGCCCCACGGGGCCGAACGGCGGCTCGTGCAGGGCTATCAACGGAATCGCGAGAACCATGAGGGCGAGCGGGGCCCAGCCGAGCTGGTATGCGCGCCGAAGCGCAACCGCCGCCCCGATCATCGCCACCGCCAACCCGATACTGCCGACATACGAAAGGGCGGCTATGACCCCGCTCTCGGCGTAGGAATCGACCAGGCTCGCTCCGACCGCCTGCTCTGCCTCGGGCAGCGCGTTCACTTCCTCTGTGAGGAGGCCGGTCCCCACACCCAGCACGAGCTCCCAGGCCGCGTAGAAGACCGCGAATAGCGCGAGCCCGATCCTGCTGACCGTGGCCGACGTGCTGCTCACGCCTTTCAGGAGAAGGAAGACGGCGCCGGCGAAGAGCGGGACGAAGATCCCCATGCCCAGGTGAACGGTCACCCAGGGAACGACGCTCCCGTCGATGACGTCGTAGAAGCTGTCGCCATCGAGCGGGTGGAAGAGCAGCAGGACTCCCCATGCCACCGGCACGCCGATCAAGAAGGCAAGCTCGCGGGAGCTGAACCTCCGGCCAGGGGCGGCAGGTGGGCCGTTGTGAGTCGCGGGCCGGACTGATACGGCGCCCGGATCGCTTGCTGCGATGGGCGTATTCATGGTCGTTCCTTTCCGAGGGGTTCGCAGAACGAGCGAGTCGCGCGTCCTTCGTCCTCACTCGGCCGTGCGCCGCTACGGCTCCTCGAGCACGGCCGGAGTCACCATGAGTTGCCTCCTTGAGGGCCCGTCCGTAACGTGGAAGCTTGCGGCGAGACCTGGTCGCGGAAGCCGGTCTGTCGCGACGCCGAGCTGTCCGCGGAAGGTGGTGGGCCAGGCGCAGAGCGTTCAGCTGAAGCGGCGGACCAGCCTTGTCTGTCGACCATACCCCTTCCGGGGTCGGGAGGGCAAGATATGGGACTCATGCGGGCGGAGGGAATCGAACCCCCACGCTCTTTCGAGCACCAGGACCTAAACCTGGCCTGTCTACCTGGTTCCAGCACGCCCGCGCCGGCGCTCGATTCTAGTCCGGCAAACCGCCGCGCGAGCAGCGCAATCCCGCTGCTCACGGGTTAGGGTGTCCGCGATGGCCGACACGGTTCTCGCTCATCCCAACCGGGACAAGGCCGAATCGAAGGCCACCCGGGCGATCGTCGTCCTACTGCTCCTGGTGAGCGCCCTTCTCATCCTCGTGGTCACGGCCGGCGGCTGGTCCCAGCTTCAGGGCGCCCAGATCATCTCGATCGGCTACATCGTCGTGTACCTCGTGATGGCCTTCTACGTCGCGCGCTGGAACCGCGGCGTGCTGCCGGTGGCCGCCGCGCTCGCGGTCCTGTTCGCCGTGGTCGCAGCCGTGGCCGCACCCGCCTGGTTCGAGCGCGACAAGGCCGGCTTCGAAGACCCCGCCCTCGACCCCGGTCTGCTCGGCTTGTTGACCGCCATCATCGTCCCGGTACAGCTGCTGCTGATCGCCTTCGCCATGCGCGGCTTCCAGCAGCAGTGGAACGTCGAGGTCGAGGTGGCGCCGGACAATGCCCAGGCCCAGCCGGCCTGACCCGGACGCACCTAGACTTGACTGCACACGCGGCGGTATCCGAATTGGCATAGGAGGCGGTCTCAAAAACCGCTGCCCGAAAGGGCGTGTGGGTTCGAGTCCCACCCGCCGTACTGAGTCCGGTCAGCTAGTCCGGCAGCAAGCCGTCGCGGTAACGGGCCGGCCGCGACGACGCGAACCGCCGGTACGCGACGTCGCCGTCCTGCGTGTCCTCGGGAGAGCGGCGTCGTAGCGGGCGCACCGGTGTCGTTCAGGTTCGCTTCGGGCACCATCGGCGGGATGATGCGAGCCGAAACAGTCCAGGCAGGCGACGTGCCTATCTGCGTCGAGAGCTTCGGAACCCGCGGCGATCCGGCGATCCTGCTCATCCACGGCGCGGGCAATTCGATGCTGTCGTGGGACGAGGAGCTGTGCGCGCGGCTCGCGGCCGGCCGGCGCTTCGTCATCCGCTACGACCTGCGCGACGCCGGCCGCTCTGTCACCTATGAGCCCGGCACGGCGAGCTACGGGTACGCGGACCTCGTCGAGGACGCGGCCGGGCTGCTCGGCGTGCTCGGCGTGGAGCGTGCTCATGTCGTGGGCATGTCGTTCGGCGGCGGCGTCGGACAGCTCCTGGCGCTCGACCATCCGGAGCGCGTGGCGGCCCTCACCCTGGCCTCAGCCACTCCCGGCGGCCCCGGCCACCCGACCCCCGATCTCCCCGGCCCCTCGGAGGACCTCGCCGAGCCGCCCGAGCCGGACTGGTCCGACCGCGAGGCGGTGGTCGAGTATCTCGTCGAGGCGGAGCGTCCGTTCGCGGCGCGCTCGCGGCCGTACGACGAGGAGGCGATGAGGGCACGGATGCGGCGCGTGGTGGAGCGCAGCACCAACATCGAGTGGGGCCTGACCGGCTCGGACTCTTTCGACCTCGGCGAGCCCTGGCGCGACCGGCTTCGCTCCGTCACCGCGCCGACGCTCGTCGTGCACGGCATCGAGGACCCGCTGTTCCCGTACGAGCACGGGGAGGCGCTCGCCCGGGAGATCCCCGGGTCCGAGCTGCTGCCGCTGGAAGCGACCGGCCACGAGTACTTCCCGCGCCACACCTGGGACGCCGTGGTCCCGGCGATCCTCAGCCGCTAGCGCGCCGCAGGGCGCTCGCCTGGACAGCGTCGACCCAGATCTCCCAGCGCCCCGAGCTCGACTCGCGCGCACCGAGGAAGTGGTAGGGGCGGCGCCCGGCGAACTCTGTCTGGCGAAGGTGGAAGACGCCGCCCAGTACCGAGGCGATGCGCCGCCGCGGCCAGCGCAGCGCGCGCTCGACGTCCGGGAAGGTGCGCGGCCGGTCCGGCGTCCGCGCCAGCTCGTCGAGCAGCGCCGCCATCAGCTCGCTGCAGCGGTCGCGGAAGCGCTCGACCTCCCCGGCCTCGGTCATCGCGTTGTGAGGCGCGTGTTCCACGCGGGCGATTATCCTCGCCGCGAGCGATGACGATCGACACGTTCGCCGAGGCCGAGGCGCTCGTCGACGGCTTCGGCGCACGCGCCGCGGGCTCCGACTCGGAGCGGCGCGCAGCCCGCCATCTCGCCGCGCGACTGCGGGCGCTGGGGCGCGATGCCGAGCTCGAGACGTTCAGCGTCTGGCCGGCCTGGCCGCTCGCGTACGCGATCCACGCCGGGCTCGCGATCGTCGGGAGCGCCCTCTCGGTGGAGCTGCCCGTCGTGGGCGCGGCGCTTGCGCTCGCCGCCTTCCTGCTCACCCTGCTCGACGCGAGCGGCACGCTCCCCACGACGCGCAGGCTGCTCGGCCGGCGCGCGTCGCAGAACGTCGTCTCCTGGGGCGACCGCGAAGCGCCCGGCGCCCTCGTTGTTGTCGCCCACTACGACAGCGGCCGCGGCGGGCTCGTCCGCCGCGATGCGTGGCGCCGGCGCCTCTCCTCAGTCGGGCCGCTGAGCCCGTTCCTGTGGTCGCTCGTCGCCGTGCTCGCCTGCTGCCTCGTCAGGCTCGCGGGCGTCGAGGACACCTGGCTGAGCGTCGTCCAGTTCGTGCCGACGGTCGTCCTGATCGTCTCGTTCGCGCTGCTCCTCGACGTGGCGATGGCAACCGTTCAGCAGGGCGAGAACGACAACGCCTCGGGCGTCGCCCTCGCGCTGCGGCTCGCCGAGCGCGTCGATCCCGAGCTGTTCGGCGTGCACGTGCTGCTGACCGGCTCCCAGAAGGCGCTGGCGGAGGGGATGCGCTCCTTCGTGCGCGCCCACGGGGGTGAGCTGACAAGCGAGCGGACGGTGGTGCTCAACCTCGACGAGGTCGGGGACGGGTCTCCGCGCTACACCCGCCGCGAGGGCGCGCTCCCGGCGCTCCGCTCGCACCCTCAGGTCGTGCGGCTCGCCGCCGACAGCGCCAAGGACGTGCCCGCCCGCCCGTTCTCGAACCGCGTCCCGAGTGACGGGTTCGCCGCTCGCTCAGCCGGCATCGCCTCGTTGACGGTCAGCTGCCGCACCGAGGCCGGCGGCGCGGCAGCCCGGCTCGACGAGCAGGCCCTGCGCGCCGCCGAGGCCTTTTGCCTCGAGCTGATCGGCCGGATCGACGGCGAGCTCGGCCCGGAGCTGCCGGCCGCCGAGGAGACCCTCAGCGAGCGCTGAGCTCGGCCGCCCGCCGCGCGAACCAGTCGAGCGCCGCCGGGTTGGCGAGCGAGTCGCGGCTGGCGGCCAGCGCCGGGTCGGCCCCGAGCAGGATCTTCTTGACGGGCACCTCGAGCTTCTTGTTCGAGAGCGTGCGCGGCACCTCGGCGATCGCCTCGATCGAGTCCGGGAGGTGCCGGGGCGAGCAGTGCTCGCGCACGCGACGGCGGATCGCCGCGCGCAGCTCGTCGTCGAGCACGGCGCCCTCGCGCAGCACGACGAACAGCAGCATCTGCTCGTCGACGTCGACGACGAGCGAGTCGAGCACCTCCGGCGTCCCCTCGACCGCGGCGTAGATCTCGCTCGTCCCCATGCGCACGCCGCCGCGATTGATGGTCGAGTCCGAGCGCCCGTAGATGACCGCGGTCCCCCGGCTCGTGATCTTGATCCAGTCGCCGTGGCGCCAGATGCCCGGGAACATCTCGAAGTAGCTTGCGCGATAGCGCTCGCCGCCCGGGTCGTTCCAGAAGTAGAGCGGCATCGAGGGCATCGGCCGCGTGATCACGAGCTCGCCGACCTCGTCGACGAGCGGCTTGCCGTCCTCGCTCCAGGCCTCGACCGAGGCGCCGAGGCAACGGCCCTGCAGCTCGCCCGCATACACGGGCAGGGTGGGGACGGCGCCGACGAAGGCGGTGCACAGGTCCGTCCCGCCGCTCGTCGAGTAGAGCCAGATGTCGGGGAAGTGCCGGTAGACCCACTCGAAGCCCTCGACCGGCAGCGGCGAGCCCGTGGAGCCGATCGAGCGGAGCCCGGCAGGCTTGGCCGGCTCGATTCCCGCCTTCATGCAGGCGGTGATGAAGCCGGCGCTCGTGCCGAAGCTCGTGACTCCCGCCTCGCCGGCGAGCCGCCACAGGCCCTCCGGGTCGGGCTGCCCGTCGTAGAGCACGATCGCCGCCCCCGACAGCAGGCCGCCGACGAGGAAGTTCCACATCATCCAGCCGGTCGTCGTGAACCAGAAGAAGCGGTCGCTCTCCGAGAGGTCGCTGTGCAGGTTCGCCTTCTTCAAGTGCTCGAGGAGGATGCCGCCCTGGCCCTGCACGATCGCCTTCGGCAGCCCGGTCGTGCCCGACGAATAGAGGACCCACAGCGGGTGGTCGAACGGGACCTGCTCGAAGGCAAGATCTGACCCCTCCGAGAGCAGCTCGTCCCAGCCGCTCGGCACGAGCACGGTGTGCTCGAGCGACGGGATCGCGGCCTTGATCTCACGGACGCGGTCGCGGCGGTCGAAGTCCTTGCCGCCGTAGCGGTAGCCCTCGGTGGCGATCAGCACGCGCGGCTCGATCTGCTTGAAGCGGTCGACGACCGTGGGCACGCCGAACTCGGGCGCGCAGCTCGACCAGACGGCCCCGATGCTGGCGCAGGCGAGGAACGCCACCACCGTCTCGGGGACGTTCGGCATGTAGGCGGCGACGCGATCGCCGCGGCCCACACCGAGCCTGCGCAGACCGGCGGCACAGCGGGCGGTCTGGTCGCGCAGCTCGTCCCACGAGAGCTCGGCGAGTGGGCTCGACTCGGTCGCGTGCAGGATCGCGGTCGCCCCCGGCCGCGCCACGCGGAACAGCTGCTCGGCGTAGTTCAGCCGCGCGCCCGGGAACCAGACCGCGCCCGGCATCTCGTCCCGGGCGAGCACGCGCTCCGGCGGCGGCCCCACCTCGAAGCGCTCCCAGATCGAGCCCCAGAACCCCTCGAGGTCCTCGACCGACCAGCGCCACAGCTCGTCGTACGTCGAGAAGCCACGCTCCTCGATGTAGGCCGAGAGCTTGGATGAGCCGCGCGGCTCCCAGAGCATGTCTCCCTCACGCATCGGCGCCGGATCCTACGGCTCGGCGGGCAGCGAACGCAGGCGCGCGCTCCGTTCACGCCCGCGCCGGCGCTCGTCCTCGACGAGCGGCTCGAGCAGCGCGCGGGCCAGCAGCGGGGTCACACCCATTACCGCGAACGCCATGGCCCAGGACACCTCCGAGGCGAGCACGCCGAGCGCCACCGGCACCCCGGCGGCTACGACACGCATGGCCGTGTTCTGGATCCCCATCGCCTTGCCCGCCTGGCGCCTGCCGGAGATCTCGGCGGCCGCCGTGAACGAGAGCCCGTTCCAGCTCATCGCCGCGATGCCGCCCGCGATCAGCACCGGGACCGCCACGGCGGCGGGCGCCGGGGACAGCGCCGTCGCCGCCAGCAGGAGCAGCCCGGCCGTGGTGGCGAGCCGGCGGAAGGGCTCGATGCGCTCGCCGCGCAGGTCCGACCAGCGCCCGGCCACGGCGCGCGCCACGGCCGCTCCCAGCTGAGTGGTGCCGAGCGCGACGGCCGCGGCGGCGGCCGACCAGCCGCGCTCGTCGTACAGGTAGAGGACGAGCAACGAGGTCACGCCGACCTGGCCGATGATCATCAGCGACGAAGCGGCGCTGAGCCGCCAGATGCGCGGGTCGCGCGCGGCGTCGGGCGCCGGCGGCGCCGCCGACTGGGTGCGCGGCCCCTCGCGCAGCCAGATCGCGGCGGCGACGGCCGCGGCGAACATCACCCCGGCGAGCGCGTACAGCGCGGCGTCGAGGCCTGCGTTCGCGGCGAGCGGCGGCAACGAGAAGGAGGCGGCCGCGGCGCCTACGGGCACTGCCGTCTGCCTCAACCCGAGAGCGAGGCCGCGCTCGTCGCGCGGGAACCAGTTGAAGACGGCGCGGCCGCTGGCCGCGATGCCGCTCGCCCCAAGCGCACCCGCGAGCGCGACCCCACCGAGGAGCGCGGGATAGCCCTCGGACGCCGCGACGCCGGCCATCAGGAAAGACGCCGCGCCTACGCCGCCCGCGATCACGAACCGCTCGCCCACCTTGTCCGCGAGGACGCCCCAGGCGAGCAGCGTCGCCACGGTCCCGATCGCGAAGGAGGTGAACACGGCCGTGACCTCGACGAGCGTCAGCCCGAACGTCTCCTGGATCGCGGGCCCGAGTGCCGGAAGGCCGCCCTGCACGGCAGACAGCGCCGCCGTCGCTCCCGCACCCACCGCGAGGACCACCCAGCGGTAGCGCGGGGCGTTCGCACTGGCGGCACTCATCGGAAGGCTGTCACCAATTCGAGTCTACGCGCGGCCTCCTGCTCGAGAACTGCGTGCTAGCCGCCGTCGGGAGCCGCGTGGCCCTCGCGCAGCTGCTGGCGGATCCCGCGCCTCACGAGACCGCGCCGCACGCGCCCGGCGCCGGCCAGCGCGAGCGGGCCTGCCACGGCGCCCACGGCCGCGAGCCCGAGCGGGGCGAAGATCGTCCCGCCGAGGAAGAGCAGGCCGGCCGCGGCTCCCGCCTCGGCGCCGATCAGGGCAGCGACGAGGGGTCGCGGCGCGCGCTTGGTCGGATCCGGGCCGGGTGGCGGCATAGGACGTCGCTTCGCCCGTACCCGGCGCACTCCTCTCGCTGCAAGATCACTCTCGGTAGGGTCCCGGCGCACCATGGGACTTGTGCTGACAGAGGACCGGGATGGCGTTCGCCACGTGGTGTTGAACCGCCCCGAGAAGCGCAATGCGCTGAACGGGGACGTCATCGGCGAGCTGGGTGCGGCGCTCGAGGAGGCGGCGGCCGACGACGCGGTGCGCGTCCTCGTCCTGCGCGGCGAGGGCCCGCTGTTCTCGGCGGGCATGGACCTCGCGGATCTACGCCGTCTCTCGGAGAACCCGGAGAGCCTGAGGGCCTTCCGGCGTCCGCTGATCGGGTGGTGGAACCTGCTCGAGGAGATGCCGAAGCCGACGATCTGCCAGATCCACGGCGCGGCGCTCGGCGGCGCGTTCGAGCTCGCCGTCGCCTGCGACTTCCGCACGATGGCCGAGGACGCGGTGGCGGGCATCATGGAGGTCCGCATCGGGCTGCTTCCCGACGTGGGCGGCTGCTCGCGGCTGCCCGCCATCGTCGGGCTCGGTAACGCCAAGGAGCTCATCATGACCGGCAAGGTCATCGACGGGCACGAGGCGCACAGGATCGGCTTCGCCAACCGGATCGCGCCCGCCGAGTCGCTCGACGAGCTCACGCGCGCGTTTGCGGATGAGCTCCTGGCATGCGCCCCGCGCGCGGTCGGGCTCGCCAAGCGCGTGCTCGACTCGGCGGCCAAGCCGGCCCTGGCGGCGACGCTCGAGCTCGAGGTGTCCGCTCAGGAGCAGCTCGCGCGAACCGAGGACTTCGCCGAAGGTGCGCGCGCCTTCTTCGAGAAGCGCCCGCCTCAGTTCGCCGGCCGCTGAACGGCCCCAGAACGTCTCGAGCCCGGTCTGGTGGCCGAGCTCGAGCGCGCATTGATGCCGAGGCTGGGTCGGGGGAACCCATATGTGCCGAAAACCGGCCTCGGCGGCTATGTGGGTTATTACCCCATTCCGAACTGATCAACACCTAAGAAGGTGCTAAATACTTCGAATCTGCCGATCTTCATGAGCGGCTGAGCGCCACCTTTCGGCCCGCGAGCGCCATCACGAAGGCTGCGCTGAGCGCCACCCCCGCCGTCACGAGCCAGGCGACCGTGTACCCGCTCATCGAGTAGAGGGCCCCGAAGGCCGCCGGCCCTCCGCCGGCCCCCACGTAGATTCCGGTCTGGCTCACCCCGGTCGCCGCGCCGGGCGAGTCGCGGTAAAGGTGGACGATCGCCATGTTGAAGATTCCCGGCCAGCCCCAGCCGAGCGCGAAGGCGAGCACCGCCCCGATCGCGAACGGCACCGGCGCCCCGAACGCGAGCAGCGCGAAGCCGACACAGCCGAGCGCGAGCAGCGTGACGACCATGCGGAAGCCGTAGTCGAGCCGCCGGTCCGCGCGGATCCCGACCGAGAGCCGCACGACGAGCGAGACCGCGCTCCCCACTGCAGCCAGGACGCCGGCGGTGCCCTCGGCGATCCCGGCGTCGACCGCCGAGGCGACGAGGTAGGCGCTGAGCGCACAGGGCGCCGAGCTGCCCAGCGCCGCGCCGAGCGCCACCAGGATCAACGCGCGCGACGGTCGCGGGGCACGCTCCCGCGCAGGCACGGGCCGCAACGAAGCCGCGTGGCGGGCGAGCACGACCGCGACCGCCAGCGGCGCGAGCGCGCATGTGACGAACGTCGCGCGCCAGCCGAGCGGGATCGCGAGCACCGGCAGGGCCAGCCCGCTGATGAGCACGGCCGCCGGGATCGCGGACTGCTTGATCCCGAAGGCGAGGCCCTGACGCTCCATCGGCACCTGGTCGGCCATGAACAGGTTGATGGCGGGCTGCGCCACCGCGTTGGCAAGGCCGGCCACGGCGAGACATGCGAAGAGCGCCGCGAGCGAATCGGCCGCCAGCCCGGCCGCCAGCAGGCAGACGCAGGTGACGAGCGCGCTGCCGAGCATCGCTCGCAGCGCACCCGTTCGCTCCGACAGCCGCCCGCCCGGGCCGGCGCCGAGCGCGCCCGCCAGGAAGAAGACGCTGACGCCGGCCGCCACCGCCTCGACGCTCACGGCGAGGTCGCCGCGGATCTGCAGCGCCAGTGAGCCGACGAGAAAGCCGGGCAGCACGGTCACGGTCCCGGCCGCGACCGCGAGCAGCGAGGGGCGGACGAGGCCTACGCGAGACCCACCAGGTTCGCCATCACGATCACGCCGGCGACGCACAGCACCGCGCCGATGATGTCGAAGACGAAGCCCGCCTTGATCATCCGCGTGATCGGGAGCAACCCTGAGGAGTAGACGATCGCGTTGGGGGGCGTCGAGACCGGCAGCATGAACCCGTAGTTTGCCGCGAAGATCGCCGCCAGCGCCGGGATCGTCGGGTTCACGCCGGCCGCCGCGGCGATAGAGATCGCGATCGGGACCACGATCGCCGCGCTGGCCGTGTTGCTCGTCGTCTCAGAGATCAGGATCGCGATGATCACGATCACGACGGTGATGCCGAAGATGTTCGAGACGCCGAGCGCGTCCGAGATCGAGGTGCCGATCTGCTCGGCGAGCCCCGTTTCGCTCAGCATCGTCCCCAGCACGATGCCGCCGCCGAAGAGCAGCACGGTCCCCCAGTCGATTCGCGCTGCCTGATTCCAGTTGATCGTGAACTTGCGCTGCTTCCAGTCCACCGGGAGTAGGAACAGGAGCGCGGCCGCGATGATCGCGACGGTCCCCTCGTTGGCCGCCTCGCTGACCTGGACGTAGGCATCCGAGTCGTCGCCCGCGAACAGCCCGACGAGGCCGGGCAGGAACCAGCCGATCAGCGCGAAGGCCAAGACGAGCAGCGTGTTCTTCTCGCCGCGCGAGACCCGGCCGAGCTTCTTGCGCTCCTTCGCCACGTACTCCTCGACGCCGTCGACGTGCTTCACCTCGGGGCGGTTCATGAGCATCACGATCACGATCACCGCCACGAACATCACGACGACGATCGGAAGCGCCATCGCGAACCACTCGAGGAACGTGATCGGCTCTCCGGTCTCGCTCTCGAGCAGGTCGCGGCCGATCAGGTTGGGCGGGCTGCCGATCGGGAGCAGAAGCCCGCCGACAGTGATGCCGTAGGTGATCACGAGCATGAGCGCTGCGCCGAACCTGAGCTTCTCGACCTGATGCTCACCCTCGAGCTGGCGCGTCACCATCCCGCCGACGACGCCCACCACGCCCAGCGCGATCGGCAGCATCATCGCCGCTGCCGCCGTGTTCGACATGACCGGCGAGGTGACCGCGCCGATCAGGCCGAAGGCGAGGATGATCCGGTACGTCGAGCCGCCCACGGCCTTCATCGAGAGGACGCGGTAGGCGAGTCTTCGGTGCAGCCCGTGCACCACCATCGCCTCCGCGATGATGAAGCTGCCGATGAACAGGAAGATCGTGTCGTCGGAGAAGGCGCTGAAGACGACGTCCGTCGCCGCATCGCCCTCAGGCGGGGCGGGCGTGGCCTCCAGCAGAGCGACCAGTGCGACGCCGAGCAGCGCCGTAACCGGGATCGGGATCGCCTCGGTGACCCACCAGACGACCACGAGCGCGAGGATCGCGGCGAGCCGGTGCTGGTTCGGCTCGAGATCGAAGGGGATCAGAAGGACGAGCGCGAAAGCGAGCGGACCGAGGAACAGGCCCACAGTTCGCCGGCGGCGCTCGAAGCGCTCCTCAGCGGCTGAGAGTCGTCCTGCCTCGGTCTGCTCGTCGAGCGTGCGGTAGGTACCGCCGCGGCCGATGCGGCCGTCGCCGTTTGCAGCACCCTCCTCCTCGACGCGCCGTTCCCTCGTCGGCGTCGCCATGCGGGACTGGCTACCCGGGGCAGTCGCTCCTTACTCGCTAATGCTCAACCGGTCCGGCGGTAAGGACGTGACTGCCCAGCGGCCGGCCCAGCACCCGCTGCACCTCGCGCGCACAGGCGATCAGCTTCTCGAGGTCGATACCCGTCTCGTAGCCCATTTCGTGCAGCATCGAGACGAGGTCCTCGCTCGCGATGTTGCCGGTGGCGCCCGCGGGTACCGGACAGCCTCCGAGCTCGCCGAACGAGCTCTCGAAGGAGCGGACGCCTGACCGCAGCGCGCTCACCACGTTCGCGAGGCCCTGGCCGCGGGTGTTGTGGAAGTGCGCCGTCAGCTCCGCGCCGAGGTCGAGACCGTCGAAGAACTCCTCGACCTGGACGGGGTTCGCCATGCCGGTGGTGTCGCCGAATGCGATCTCCTCACAGCCCGCGTCGACCAGCCGGCGCGCAATCGAGAGCACGCGCTCGCGCGGGACCTCGCCCTCGTAGGGGCAGCCGAACGCCACCGATATCACGCCCTCGCAGCGGAGCCCCTCCGCGCGCGCCCGCTCCAACACGCGCTCGAGCCCGGTCAGCGACTCCTCGATCGAGCGGTTCACGTTCTTGCGGTTGTGCGTCTCGGACGCGGACAGGAACAGGTTGACCTCCTGGAAGTGCTCGCGCAGCGGCAGCGCGTTCTCGAGCCCGCGCTCGTTCGGGATCAGCACGGTCACCGCGACGTCGTCGGGGATGTCCGCGCGGCGCAGCACCTCGGGACCGTCGGCAAGCTGGGGAATCACGTCGGCGCGTACGAAGCTCGTGACCTCGAGCCGTCGCACGCCCGTGCGCGCGAGCATCTCGACGAGCCTCACCTTGTCGCCGGTCGCGATCACCTCGGGCTCGTTCTGGAACCCGTCCCGCGGGCCGACTTCGCGGATCTTCACCATGACTAGATCCTGGCAAGCCCGCCGCTCACGCCGAGCGACTGGCCGGTCACGTAGGACGCGTCGTCGGACGCGAGGAACGTGATCACCGCGGCGACCTCGTCCGGATGGCCGAGGCGACGCAGGTTCGTGGAGCCGATCATCGCGTCCACGATGCGCTTGCCGACGTCACCGAGCTGCTCGGGCGCCGCCATCAGGAGCGGCGTCTCGATCGGCCCCGGTGCGACCGCGTTGCAGGTGATCCCGTAGCGGCCGTTCTCGACGGCGATCGTCTTCGTGAAGCCGATCACCCCCGCCTTCGCCGCCGAGTAGACGGCCGAGCCGCTCGAGCCGACCCTGCCCGCCTCCGAAGCGGTGTTGACGATCCGGCCGCGGCGGCGCTCCTGCATGCCCGGCAGCACCGCGTGCGTAACCGCTATGACGCCGCGCAGATTGACCGCAAGGACACGGTCCCACAGCTCCGGGTCGGTCTCCGTGAACCAGGCCCACTCGTCGTAGCCGGCGTTGTTGACGAGCACGTCCGGCGGCCCCAGCTCGGACTCGGCCGCGGCCACGGCGTCGGCGATCGACTCCGTGGAGCGGACGTCGAGCTCGAAGGCGGCGCCGTCGATCTCGCCCGCCACGGCGCGCGCGCCCTCCAGGTTCACGTCGGTCACGGCCACGCGCGCCCCCTCGGCGGCGAGCCGCATGCACGTGGCGGCGCCGATCCCGGACGCGCCTCCGGTGACGAGCGCTGTGCGTTCGGCGAGTCTCACGAGCGGCGGGCCAGCCTAGCTGCTCGCCCGTGCATATGCTCTCTGCGATGCGGCGCCGCGTCACCTTCTCGCGCAACCTGACGCTGTCGCTGTCGCGGACGTGCGTGTCGCACTGCAAGTACTGCGCGTTCGCCACGCACAGACCGCATCTGCACGAGCCGGAAGAGGTCGAGCGGCTGCTCGACGGCGCGGCCCGGCGCAGGGTCAAGGAGCTGCTCGTGCTGACCGGCGACGACCCCGGTCATCACCCGGGCGTCCGCGAGCGCCTGGCGCGGCTCGGCTTCGACGACTTCGTCGCATACGTCGTGTGGTGCTGCGAGCGCGCCCTCGAGCACGGCATCCTGCCGCACACGAACCTCGGCGCCCTCTCGCGCGAGGATCTCGCGCGCCTGCGCGAGGTCACGGCCTCGCAGGGCATGATGCTCGAGTCGCTTCGCGCCGACCTGGTCGCCCACCAGGGCTCGCCGACCAAGGAGCCGGCGCTGCGGCTCGCGACCCTCGAAGCGGCGGGCGCGCTCCGGATCCCGTTCACGAGCGGGATCCTCGTCGGCATCGGCGAGTCGGAGGACGACCGCGTGGCGGCACTCGAGGCGCTGGCGGAGCTGCACGAGCGGCACGGCCACCTGCAGGAGGTGATCCTCCAGAACTTCGTCCCGCATCCGCGCTATTACGGCGCCGAGCCGGCTGAGATCGCGGACGAGGCGCAGCGCGGCGAGCGACCCCACGGCGAGGCGCTCGCGCTCCCGCCGTGGGCGAGCGAGATCACGCTCGACGAGATGCGACGGCTCGTGCGCGAGTGCCGGCGCCTGATGCCGGACGTGGGCGTCCAGATCCCGCCGAACCTGTCCGATTGGTGGCTGCCACTCGTCGCCGAGGGCGCCACCGACCTCGGGGGCCTGTCCGCGAACGGCGACCACATATCGCCCGAGCACCCCTTCCCGTCGGTGCACGAGATGCGCAAGCGGCTTGCGGCCGAGGGCCACGCGCTCTCGGAGCGCCTGTGCGTTTACCCGCAGTACATGGACGCGGGGTGGCTCGAGCAGGGCGTACTCGACGCGATCAAGACGAGCTACTGGTCGTTCATCCCGCGGCGCGGCTCGGGCCGCCGCGAGGACCGCCCGATTCGCTCGGAGCTCGTTCCCGGAGCGGTCGCGCGCGCCCACGACGGCGAGCCGCTGAGCGAGGAGGAGCTGACCGCCCTCTTCGGCGAGACCCGCCCCGAGGCGATCGAGGACATGCGCCAGGCCGCCGACGAGCTGCGCGCCGAGCTCGCCGGCGAGACGGTCACGTTCGTCGTCAACCGCAACATCAACGTCTCGAACATCTGCACCGTGGGCTGCGCGTTCTGCGGCTTCGGCCAGGGCCGCCGCTCCCCGGACGCCTACGAGCACTCGGAGGAGGAGTTCCGCCGGCGCGTGCGCGAGGCCGTCGAGTTCGGCGCCACGGAGATCTGCATGCAGTCGGGCATCCACCCCGACTGGACGATCGCCGACTATGAGCAGTGGCTGCGCGTCGCGACCGACGAGGCGCCCGGCATCCACATGCACGCCTACTCCCCGATGGAGATCAACCACCTGGCGGCCGAGCTGCCGCTGACGGAGGTCTTCGAGCGCCTCAAGGCGGCCGGGATCGGGTCGCTGCCGGGCACCGCGGCCGAGGTGCTCCACGACGGCGTGCGCCAGCGCATCTCGCCCAACAAGCTGCCAGTCGCCCGCTGGGTCGAGATCATCGAAGCCGCCCACCGTGCCGGGCTGCGCAGCACGGTCACCGTCATGTTCGGCCACGTCGAGGAGCCCTGGGAGCTCGCCGAGCACATGCGCGTCGTGCGCTCGCTCCAGGAGCGCACCGGCGGCTTCACCGAGTTCGTCCCGCTCTCGTTCATCCCCTACCACACGCTGCTCGGCCGCACGCATGGGATCGACGAGCTCTCGCGCGAGGAGAACCTCAAGCACACCGCGGCCTTCCGGCTCGCGCTCGGCAGGACGATCCCGAGCCTGCAGGCGAGCTGGGTGAAGATGGGCCTCGACGCGGCCACCGAGTCGCTGCGCTGGGGTGTCAACGACCTCGGCGGCACGCTCATGGAGGAATCGATCTCGCGGATGGCGGGTTCCCAGCACGGTGTCCGGCTCGAACCGTCCGATCTGATCGGCGCGGCGCATGCGGCCGGCCGCCCGGCCGCCGAGCGCGACACGCTGTACGGGATCCGCCGCCGCTATCCGGTGTCGGTCGTGGGCCAAGCCGCGGGCTCGGCCCGCGGCGCGGCGATACGTTCGGTGGCGTGAGCGCGCGGATCGGCTACAAGGCCTCGGCGGAGCAGTTCGATCCCGTCACGCTGCTCGAGAACGCGCAGCACGCGGAGCAGACCGGACTCGAGATCGTGGCGATCTCGGACCACTTTCAGCCCTGGCTCCACACCGAGGGCCACTCGCCCGCGGCGATCCCGTGGCTCGCGGCGCTCGGCCAGCGCACCACGAACGCGTTGCTCGGCACGAGCGTGCTCACACCGACCATGCGCTACGAGCCCTCGGTCATCGCCCAGGCCTTCGCGACGATGGGCCAGCTCACGCCGGGCCGCATCTTCCTCGGCGTCGGCACCGGCGAGGCCCTGAACGAACGGCCGGCGACCGGCGTGGAGATGCCGGGGCGCAAGGAGCGCCGCCTTCGGCTCGCCGAGGCGATCGACCTGATGCGCCGGCTCTGGACCGAGGAGCGTGTCGACTTCGAGGGGAGCTTCTACAGGACCGTCAAGGCGACGGTGTACGACCGCCCCGCTGAGCCGGTGCCGATCTACGTCGCCGCCTCGGGGCCGCTCGCGGCGAAGCTCGCCGGCCGCGTCGGCGACGGCTTCATCTGCACGAGCGGCAAGGACCCGGCGCTCTACGACAAGCTGCTCGCCAACGTCGAGGAGGGCGCAGCGCAGGCGGGCCGTGACTCGGCCGGCATCAAGCGCATGATCGAGATCAAGGTCTCGTACGACCGCGACCTCGACATGGCCTACAAGAACACCGAGTTCTGGGCCGCCCTCGCGCTCGAGCCTGAGCAGAAGGAGGGCATCGAGGACCCGATCGAGATGGAGCGGCTCGCGAACGAGAACCTCGACAAGGCGCACACGCGCTTCATCACCTCGAACGACCCGGAGGAGGTCGTCGAGAAGATCGCCGTCTACCACGGGCTCGGCTTCCACGAGCTCGTCCTGCACGCGCCCGGAGCCGACCAGGCCCGTTTCCTCGACCAGTTCGGCGAGGATGTGCTGCCGCTCCTGCGCGAGCGGCTTGCGTGACTTCGACCTGGGAGGAACCCGAGGAATGGCAGATTCCCTGAACGGCCGCGTCATCTTCATGTCCGGCGGCAGCCGCGGCATCGGGCTGGCGATCGCCCAGCGCGCGGCACGCGACGGGGCGCGCGTAGCGCTGATCGCGAAGACGGCCGAGCCGCACCCGAAGCTGCCGGGTACCGTCTACAGCGCCGCCGAGGAGATCAGCGCGGCGGGCGGCGAGGCGCTGCCGATCGTCGGCGACATACGCGACGCGGGCGCGGTCGAGGACGCCGTCGCCCGGACCGTCGAGCGCTTCGGCGGGATCGACATCGTCGTCAACAACGCGAGCGCCATCAACCTCTCCCCCATGCGCGACCTCGAGGTCAAGCGATTCGACCTCATGCAGACGATCAACGCGCGCGGCACCTTCGTCGTCACGCGCGCCTGCCTGCCGCACCTGCGCGAGTCAGACCACGCGCACGTGCTGACGCTCTCACCGCCGCTGTCGCTCGACCCGCGCTGGCTCGCCGGGCACAGCGCCTACACGCTGTCCAAGATGGGCATGACGATGCTGACGCTCGGGCTGGCTGCAGACGAGGCCGAGGCCGGCATCGGCGCGAACTGCCTCTGGCCGCGCACGATCATCGCCACCGCCGCGGTCCAGAACCTGCTCGGCGGCGACGAGGCCATGGCGCGCTCGCGCACGCCCGAGATCATGGGCGAGGCCGCCCACGCGATCCTTGTCCGCGACCCGCGCACGACCACCGGCAACGCCTTTATCGACGACGAGGTGCTGGCCGAGGCGGGCGTCACCGACCTGTCCGCCTACTCGGCGGCCGACGGCGAGCTCGTGCTCGACCTGTTCGTCGACAGCTGGCCCGAGGAGCGGGTCTGACGCTGCTGTTGTCCGGCGGCACGGGCGGTGCGAAGCTCGCCCGCGGCCTGCTCGACATCGCGCCCGAGCTCACCGTCGTCGCCAACACGGGCGACGATGTCGAGGTCTACGGCGTCCACGTCTCGCCCGACCCGGACCTCGTCACGTATTGGCTCGCGGACGCGATCGACGAGCGCGGCTGGGGCCTCCGCGACGACACCTGGAAGGTGATGGAGGCGCTCGAGGCGGGCGGAGTGCCCCACTGGTTCCGCCTCGGCGACCGCGACCTGGCGACGTGCCTCGTGCGCACCGAGCGCCTGCGCGCGGGGGCGACGCTCACCGAGGCGCAGGCCGCCGTTGCGGAGTCGCTCGGGGTGCGGGCGCGCGTGCTGCCGATGTCGGACGAGCCGGTCACGACCTGGGTCGGGGCCCGAGGGCGGACGCTTCCGTTCCAGGAGTTCATGATCGTCGAGCGCTCCCAGGGGCCGGTAGAGGCGGTCGAGCTGCGCGGGCTCGAGACGGCGCGCCCGGCCCCCGCTGTGCTCGAGGCGATCGCCGGCGCCGACGCGATCGTGATCGGCCCGTCGAACCCGGTTATCTCGATCGGGCCGATCCTGGCGCTGCCAGGCATGGCGGCCGCGCTCCGGGACGCGCCTGCGCCGGTGGTCGCGGTGAGCCCGTTCGTGGGTGGGCGCACGCTCAAGGGGCCGACCGACGACTTCTGCCGCTACGCCGGGATCGAGACGAACGCCTCCGGCATCGCGAAGGCGTACGGCGACGTGCTCGATGGCATCGTGGCCGACGAGGAGGTGCGAGGCCTCCCGTGCCTCGTCACCGAGACGCTCATGCGCGGCCCCGAGGAGCGCGTCCGCCCTCGCCATGAACACCCTCGACTTTGCGGCGAAGCTCTCGGGCTGACCAGCGGCCCCGCGGAGGCTGAGCGGTACTCTCGTCGAGTCCGCCCCGCCGTCTCGATGAGAACCATCGCGATCCTCCCGGTAAAGAGCTTCAGCGCGGCGAAGCAGCGCCTCGCCGGGCTGCTTGGAGCGGGTTCACGACAGGCGCTCGCCCAGGCGATGTTCTCGGACGTGCTCACTTCGCTGCGGCACGTGCCCGGTCTCGACGCCGTGGCGGTAGTGACCTCCGACCGCGTGGCCGAGTCGGCCGCCCTCGGGGAGCGCGTCCAGGTGCTTCGCGACACCGAGCAGGCGGGGCAGTCGGAGGCCGCCCTGATCGGCATCCGCTACGCGCAGGCCGCAGGCTACGAGCGCGTGTTGCTGGTCCCGGGCGACACGCCGCTCGCCGACCCGCGCGAAGTGGGCGCGCTCCTCGAGCTCGACGCTGCCGTCGCGATCGTCCCCGACCGGCACGGGCCAGGCACCAACGCCCTGCTGATCGCCCCGCCCGACGCGATCGCCCCGAGCTTCGGCCCCGGCAGCTTCGACCGGCACGTGGCGGCCGCGCGCGCCGCGGGCGTCGAGTACACGATCGAGCGACTCCCCACGCTCATGTTCGACGTCGACACGCCGGACGACCTCGCCGACCTCTCGACGGCGCTCGACGAGCGCCGCGGCCACGCCCCGGCGACGCGCGGGGCGCTGCGCCAGCTCGATCGCTCGCGGGCGCGCGCGTCCGCGGCGCGGGTGGCGCCGGCGTCGGCGTAGCACCCCGCCGAGATCACGATTGCGGCCATATACATGCCGGAATCGTGCGCTCGCGCCTAGTCTCCGGCGCCGTGGCACGTATCAGCTGCGTCGCGCTGCCCTCTCTGCCGTCTGTTGCGCCCGGGGACGATCTCGCCGGCCTGATCGCTGAGGCCGCGCCTGAGGACCTCGTGGGCGGCGACGTGCTGGTCGTCGCACACAAGGTCGTGTCGAAGGCCGAGGGCCGCATCCGCCGGCTCGGCGAGATCGAGCCCGGCGAGCGCGCCCGCGAGCTCGCCGTGGAGCACCGCAAGGACGCCCGGCTCGTGCAGGCCGTGCTCGACGAGTCGGCCGAGCTGCTGCGGGCCGTCGACGGCGTGCTGATCTGCCTGACGCGGCACGGCTTCGTGTGCGCGAACGCGGGCGTCGACCAGTCGAACGCGGGCGCCCCGGGCGAGCTCGTGCTGCTTCCGCAGGACCCGGACGCCTCGGCGCGGCGGCTGCGCGCGGGGATCGCGGCCGCCCGGGAGGTCCACCCTGCGGTGATCGTCGCCGACTCGTTCGGACGCGCCTGGCGGATCGGCCAGACGGACGTCGCGATCGGTGTGGCGGGCCTCACGCCGGTCGAGCACTGGCACGGGCGCCCGGACGCGTTCGGGCGCGAGCTGCGCGTCAGCTCGATCGCCCTCGCCGACTCGGCCGCTGCGGCAGCGGACCTCGCGCGCGCAAAGGACTCGCTCGAGCCGGTCGTGCTGGTGCGCGGCCTCGAGCGCCACGTCACGCCCGAGGACGGCCCGGGCGCGGCAGCGCTGCGGCGCCCGTCGGAGCAGGACCTCTTCCGCTGAGCGCGGTCAGGCGCCCTTGAAAGGCCCCGTGATCTCGTAGACCGCGCCCGGCCCGGGCAGCAGCTCGCTCTCGGGGAACGCCCGCTGCGACGCGAAGAACATCCGCCGGCCGCTGGGGTCGAAGGTCACGCCGGTGATCTCGGAGCGCTCGTGCTGCGACCCGGTGATCGCCAGGAAGCGAGCCACGCGCCGGTCGCGGTCGATCACGCCCATGTCGATCTCATCGGTGGCGATGTCCTCGCACACGAAGATCTCACCGGCGCGTGAGCCCGTCATCTGGTCGACGCGGAGGAGCGGCGCGCTGCGTGACGCCAGCCCGTCGTAGATGACCGTGATGCGCTCGCGGTGCGTGTCGTAGGCGTGCACGCGGTGGTCGGCGGTGGTCGAGACGTACAACGTCGTCCCGTCGAGCCAGATGCCCTCCCCGCGCTTGAGCTGCAGCGAGCCCTCGACCTGGCGGCGGGTGCTCTCGCGGCGGGCGAGCGGGTCCGGCAGCTCGACCCACTCGACGGACTGGCCGTCCGAGCGCGCGATCTCGAGCAGGCCCTTCGAGAGGTCAGGCCAATCGGGCGGCGTGTAGCGGTACAGGCCGCCGTCCTCCAGGTCCTCGGTCAGGTAGACGCGCCGGTCACGCGGGTCGACGGCGGCGGCTTCGTGCTTGAACACGCCCATCGCCTCGTGCGGCACGGCCCGCCGCCTGCCGTTCGGGTCGCACTCCCACACGCGCCCGTCCTCGACCTCCTCGCACGAGAGCCAGGTACCCCAGGGTGTACCGCCGCCAGAGCAGTTCTGGGTCGTGCCGGAGAGGATCCGGTACGCGTCCTCGACACGGCCGTCGCGTCCGAAGCGGAGCGCCGAGGCGCCGCCCTCGACCGTCTCCGAGTTGGACACGAGCACGAAGCCGCCCTCTCCCCTCGGGAAGGAGGCCATGCCGTCCGACGCCAGGTGCCAGCGGTACTCGGTGCCCGGCACCGGCTCGTCGCCGCGCGCGACGATCCGTGAGCGGAAGCCGTCGGGCAGGCGGATCCCGTTCTCGTCCGGCGGCGCGAGCGGGCCGTAGCCGCGCCCGCTGCGGAGCGGGCGGCTCTCGGCCTCGCCGAACAGGTCGTCCCAGAAGGCCGCGCCCAGAGATACCGCTGCCACGCCTCCGATACCCATCCCGATCAGCTCGCGGCGGCGGACGGTGCGCATCGACGGCCAGTGTGCCAGCGCACTCCGGACGTCAGTGAAGACCGTGCAAACAGGAGGTGAAGGTCATGTGACCCGGCCGCCGGGATTCGCGGGCTGCGACGCATACCCTTGTCCGCCGTGCGCCGGCTCCTGCTCGCAGCGCTGCTTCCGCTCGCCGCGTGCGGCGGCGACTCCGGCGACGACGCTGGCCGGGCGGCGCTCGCGCTCGACTTCCAGCCCAACGCGGTGCACGCCGGGATCTACGCGGCGGAGCGCCTCGGACTCGATCGCGAGAACGGCGTCGACCTCGAGATCCGCGTGCCGGCCGCCTCGACCGACTCGCTGAAGCTGCTCGCCGCCGGGCGCGCAGACATGGCGGTGGTCGACATCCACGACCTCGGCCTCGCGCGCGAGCGCGGTCAGGACGTGGTCGGAGTCGGCGCGCTCGTCCAGCGCCCACTCGCCGCGGTGATCGCCGCGCCCGGCGAGGTGAGGCGCCCGCGCGATCTCGAGGGGCGGCGCGTCGGCGTGACCGGCCTGCCGTCCGATGAGGCGCTGCTGCGCGCGGTGGTCGAGGATGACGGGGGCGACTTCGACGAGGTCGAACGGCTCACGATCGGCTTCTCGGCCGTCCCGGCGCTGATCGCCGGGCGCGTCGACGCCGTCGTTTCATTCTGGAACGCCGAGGGTGTGGCGCTGCGCGAGCGCGGCGTGCCGACGCGCGAGTTCCGCGTCGACGAGTTCGGCGCGCCGCGCTACCCGGAGCTCGTGCTGGCTGTCGAGCGCGACACGCTCGAGCATGAGCGCGCGCTCGTGGACGACGTGCTCGCCGCGCTCCGGGCCGGGACGCGCGCGGCGCTCGAAGACCGCCCGGCCGCCGTGGCTGACATCGTGCGCGCCTCCGGCGCTGACGAGCCGCTGATCGAGGCGCAGCTCGCCGCCGTGGCGCCGGCGCTGCGACCGCCGCTCGTGCTCGACCGCGCGGTGCTCGAGAAGTGGGCGGAGTTCGATGCGCGCTTCGGGATCCTCGAGGCGGCGCCGGACGTGCAGCGCACGTTCGCGCCGGCATTCTCAAGCTAAAGTGAGCTTGATATGCCCGAGCAGATGACTATCGGAGAGGTCGCCGACCGCAGCGGCGTGGCCGCCTCGGCGCTCCGCTTCTACGAGGAGCGCGGCCTCATCAACTCGGAGCGCGCCGGCTCCGGCCACCGGCGCTATCCGCGCCCGGTCCTGCGCCGGATCGCGTTCATCGTCTTCGCCCAGCGGGTCGGCCTGACCCTCGAGGAGATAGGCACCGAGCTCGCCAAGCTCCCGCCCGACCGGGCGCCCACGCGGCGCGACTGGTCGCGGCTGTCCAGCGGCTGGACGTCGCGCATAGACGAGCGCATCGCAGAGCTCGAGCGGCTCAAGCTCGGACTGACGGAGTGCATCGGCTGCGGCTGTCTCTCGCTCGACCGCTGCAAGCTCGCGAACCCCGGGGACCGCGCGAGCCGCGCCGGGCCCGGCCCGCGCTACTGGATCGGCGACCGGCCGCTCGACTGAGCGCCCTCAGCGGCCGGCCAGCATCGCCTCGACGAGCGCGGGGCCCTCGCGCGCCATGCGCGAGCGGGGCACGACCCGTTCGAAGCCGGCGTCCTCTGCGCGCCGGCGCACGTCCTGCTCGACGTGCGAGTAGAACCCGAGCCGGGGCACCCCGGCGCCGGCCGAGCTCGCGATGCGCTCGTCGGGCTCGACGGTGAGGTCGACGACGAGCAACTCGGCCTCCTCGCCCGGCTGCACCGGCTCGTGACCGGCGGCGCGCAGCGCTCCCTGCAGCTTCGAGCCGAACAGCAGATCGGGACAGAGGAGCGCGATGCGGGCCACGCGACTCAGAGCGCCCGGCGGCGGCGGAACTCTTGGCGCACGGACTCGGGCCGGCCCCACATCTGCACGACCTCGGCCCGGCCGGAGCGGGCCTCGCGCACGACGAGCTCGCCCTCGATGCCGTTTTCGTCGAGCAGCGCGAGCGTCCCGCGGACCGTCTCCGCGGCCGCGGCGTGGCCGAACTCGCGCGCGGTGCGGATGCGCCAGTGCCAGTCGGCCTGTGAGTACGGCATCGCGTTGATCGTGACGAGCAGGGTGGCGGCCTCCACGTAGCGGTCCTCGTCGGCGATCCTCAGGTCGAGCTCGAGCTGGGTCCAGTCCGGCGGGAGCGCGTCGAGCACGCGCTGGAAGTCCTCGGCAAGCGCCATCCGGCCGGAACCCTACCGACGCCGGCGACCCGCCCCGGCGCCCTCGATCCGCATCGCGCGGGCGAGCTGGTCGCCGAGCGCGTGCTCGCTCCCGTTGGCGCGCACGGTCAGCGGCCCGCCGAAGGGCTCGTGGCCGGTCAGCTCGACCTCGTGGCCCGGCGCGATGCCGCGGTCGGAGAGGTAACGCAGCATGTCCGGGTTGGAGTCCGACACGCGCGAGAAGACGCCGCTCTCGCCGGGAAGCAGATCGGCGAGCGCCCGCGACGGCGGCTCGTCGATCTCGCCGTCCCGCGTCGGGATCGGGTCGCCGTGCGGGTCGTGGGTCGGGTGTCCGAGCTTGGCGTCGATCAGCTCCGACAGCTCGGGCGAGATCGCGTGCTCGAGCACCTCGGCCTCCTCGTGCACGCGGTCCCAGGACATGCCGAGCGCCTCGGCGAGGTAGAGCTCGAGCAGCCGGTGATGGCGGAGCACCTCCAGCGCCACGCGCTCACCCGCACGCGTGAGCCGGACCCCGTGGTAGGGCTCGTGCGAGACGAGCCCGAGCGTCTCGAGCCGCTTGATCATCGCCGAGGCGGAGGCGGGCGACACCTCGAGCCGCTCGGCGAGCGCCGAGGTCGATACGGGCCCGCGTCCGCGCCGCGCCAGCGACCAGATCGCCTTGGCGTAGTCCTGGACCGCGCCGGTGATCTCGTTGGCCTCTGCGCGGGTCGCCATCAGACCGCCACCAGCAGCCCGGTCAGATACATCACGAGCAGTCCCGCCAGCAGGCCTCCGCTGGCGAGCGGGTGCAGGAAGCGGCCGCTCTCGTCGCGCACCTGCGGTGCGATCTGCACGATCACCTGGGCGATCGCGCCTGCGCCGATGCCGAACATGAGCGCCGCGAGGCTCGGGTGGAATGCGGACGCCCCGATCCAGGCGCCGAGCACGGCCGGCGCGCCGGCGAGCACGCCGAGCAGCAGCAGCCTGTCGAGCCGCGCGCGCCCTTCGCGCGCCACCGGCGCCACGATCGCGAGCCCCTCGGTCGTGTTGTGGAGAGCGAAGCCGACGACCAGCGTCGCGCCCAGGGCGAGCGAGCCGATCGCGTAGGCCGACCCGATCGCGAGCCCCTCGCCGAGGTTGTGGAGCCCGATGCCGAGAGCAACGAGGAAGGCGGCGCGGTACCCGAACCCGCTCCCGCCGCCGCGGTCTTCGCCGTCCGCCATCCGCTCACGGCGCGACCGGAGCCATCCATCGACCGCGGCCAGAGCGAGGTAGGCGGCTGCCGCGCCGAGCCACACGAGCGCCGCCCCGCCGAACGAGCCCGGACCGGTGCCGGCGAGTTCGGTCCCCTCGAGCAGGGCGTCGACCCCGAGGAACGCGAGCAGCCCGATCGTGAAGGCGAGCAGGAAGCGCATCCAGCGCGCGTCGACCCCGCGCATCCACGGCAGCCACAGCATTCCGATCGCGACCGGGATCACGCCGACATAGAGCCCAATCAGCGCCATCAGCCCGTAGAAGCCGATGTCCGCGTCCGGCGTCTCCACCGCCGCCTCGATCTCGTGCGTGATCGTCGCCCCGGTGGCCGTGAGCAGGATGAGCTCGTAGGCCTGGCCCTCGATCCACGGGTACTGAACGTCGATGGTGGACCCGCCGAGCCGCCCGATGTCGTCGTTCGACTGCGTGAACGACGCGAACCCGTCGTTCACGATCACCTGGCGCACCTCGACCGGATCCGCGCCGTCGTTGCGCACGTGCAACTCGATCTGCCCCGGTTCGAGCACCGTGCGCTCGACCGCCAGGTTCTCCTCCGGCACGCCGATCCGGTCGAGCCCGGGCGCGTCGAGCGCCACGAACAGGCCGATGGCGAGTGCGAGCACCACGAGCGGGGCGAGCCCGGCGAGCCAGGCGGGCCGACGCCGAGTGCTGACGGCCGCGGCTTCCATCAGATGACCCCGCCTTCGAGGTCATGGGGGACGGCCCTGAGGTTCGAGGACCGAGCAGTCCAAGGACGCAGACCCGAAGGCTTGGCCAGCCAAGCCGAGGGTCGAGGACGCCGGGATGCGAAGGTCATCGGGCCTCAGGTGACCTCGAAGAAGCCCATCCAGCCAAGTTCGGCGAACTCGCTCACGTGGGCGTGGAACATGTACTTGCCGGTGTACGGGAAGCGCAGCTCGAGGATGCCGCGCTCGCCCTGGCCCTGGATCACCGTGTCGGTGAAGTCGCGCGGCTCGAGTCGCGTGCCGGTCGGGTAGTAGTCGAAGAAGTTCGCGTGGAGGTGGAACGAGTTGAGGAGGTCGTACTCGAGCACGTTCACGAGGTAGATCCGCACGAGCTCGCCCCGCTTGACCTGGATTGGGCGCTGCATGTACTCGAAGGCGACGGTGTTGACCGCGTAGACGTCGTTCGAGCGGTCGAAGTTGGTGTCGAACCCGTTCATGACCATCACGAGCTCGTCGGCCGGCGCGCGGCCCTGCTTGGGATCGATGACGACGGCGCCGTAGAGCCCCTTGGCGATGTGCTCGGCGAGCGGAGTCGAGTGGCAGTGGTAGAGGTGGAGGCCGAAGGGCGTGGCATCGAACTCGTAGACGGTCCGGTCGCCCGGCTCGATGTTGCCGGCGCCTATCCCGGGCACGCCGTCCATCAGGTCCCGGTGGATGCCGTGGAAGTGCATCGTGTGCGGGTGGGTCGCGCCGTTCACGAACTTGATGCGGAGCCGCTCGCCCTCGCGCGCCCTGAGCGTCGGGCCCGGGACCCTGTCGTTGTAGGTCCAGGCGAGGTACTTGACGCCGGGCGCCACCTCGATCTCCTTCTCGCGGGCGACGATCTCCCACTCGCGCACGCCGCCCACGACCGTCCCTTCGTCGAAGTCGCGCAGGATCTCCTGCGGGTCGAAGCCGTTCACGCGCGGGTCGACCGTCCCCTGCGCGCCCCTGTGGCCGGAGGCGGCGGAGTGGCTCTCGCGGTGCGCCAGGTGCTCGGACGCCGCGGCTCCCGTGCTGTGCAGGCCCTGGTGCGGCACGAGCTCGTGGAGGACGGGCAGCGTCGCGCCTGCGGCGGCCGCCCCGCCCAGCAGTTTGCGGCGCGAGAATTTGTTCGATCCTGGTTTCACTGTTTGGCCAGACTCCGGAGAGGATTTAGGCGGATCTAAAAGTACACTGGATCCGTGATCGCGACAAGCGAATACGAGCTCGTCACCGAGGCGGTGGGCATGGCCGACCGTTCCGACCGCGCCAAGTTCCTCGTGAGCGGGTCCGAGGCGGCGGACTTCCTCCAGGGCCAGGTCTCGAACGACGTCGAGGCATTGGCCCCTGGCGAGGGCTGCTACGCGACCATCCTGAACGCGAAGGGCAAGCTGCGCACCGACCTGCGCATCCTGCGCGGCGAAGACTGGTTCTTCCTCGACACCGAGGCGGTCGGCCATGCGGTGCTGCGCCACATGCTCGAGACCTACTCGCTCGGGCGCGACGTCCGCCACCAGGACGTCACGGACACGCGGGCGCTCGTGTCGCTGCTCGGCCCCGGCGCCCGCTCGGTGCTGGACGTGGAGCCGCCCGAGGAGGAGAACGGCTTCGTCGAGGGTGAGCACGGCCTCTACGTCTCGACCCATTTGGGCGTCGACGTGATCGGCGAGCCCGGGCTCGATCTCGGCATCCCTTCCGTGTCCGACGAGGTGGCCGAGTGTGCCCGCATCGAGAGCGGGCGGCCGCGGCTCGGTTACGACATGGACGCCGAGACGATGCCGCAGGAAGCGGGCATCAACGAGCGCGCCGTCAGCTTCTCCAAAGGCTGCTACGTCGGCCAGGAGACCGTCGCGCGGCTCCACTACAGGGGCAAGCCGAACCGGCACCTGCGCGGCCTGCGCCTGTCACAGCCGGTCGAGCGCGGCACCGACATCCTGCTCGGAGAGAGGGTCGTCGGACGGGTCGGCTCGACCTGCGTCTCTCCCACCCTCGGCGCGATCGCGCTCGCGCTGGTCCGCCGTGAGGCCGCGCCGGGCGACAGCGTGACGGTGAACGGTGCGACCGCCGAGCTGGTCGGGCTCCCGTTCCCACGTGGCTGATCGGCGCACGCCCACGAGCAGGAGCGGCCTCTCGCGCGAGAGCACGCTGCTCGGCTACGACCCGCACGGCAACGTGCTCGACATGCCCGCGCCGCCGGCGCTCGTCGGGGAGGAGCCGCAGACCGATCTGCGAGAGCTGCGCCGGCTCGTGCCGGCTGCCGAGCCGGGGCGGGAAGTCGACGACTGGGGCCGCTCGCAACGCGTCTTCGACCTGGTCGAGCCGCTGCTCGACTTCTACTACCGCCACTGGTTCCGGGTCGAGGTCGAGGGGATCGAGAACGTCCCCGCTGAGGGAGGCGCGCTCATCGTCTCGAACCACTCGGGCGCGCTGCCGCCGGACGCGCCGATGATCATCCAGGCCATCAAGCTCGAGCACTCGGCGCCGCGGCCCGTCTACATGCTCGGCGAGCACTGGTTCAAGGGCTATCCCGGCGTCTCGATGCTGACTACGAAGATGGGCCTGGTGGCGGCCCACCCCGCCAACGCGCAGCGGCTGCTGCGCGACGAGCAGCGGCTCGCGCTCGTCTTCCCGGAGGGTCAGAAGGGGAGCCGCAAGCTGTTCTGGCAGCGCTACCGGCTGCGGCGCTTCGGGCGCGGCGGCTTCGTCCGCACCGCCATGCGCGCCGGTGTCCCCATCGTGCCAGTGGCGCTCATAGGGGCCGAGGAGGCGATGCCGATCTTTGCGCACGTACCGCTGCTGCAGAAACTGACCGGGCTTATCTATTTCCCCGTCAACCACGCCTTCCCGCAGTTCGGGCTCGCCGCCGCGTTCATGTACCTGCCTGCCAAGTTCAGGATCCGCTTTCTCGAGCCGGTCGACATGTCGCGCTACGGCCCCGAGGACGCCGATGACGTGGCGCTCGTCCAGCGACTTTCGGAGCGGATTCGCACGCGGATTCAGGAGGAGCTCGACGACCTCCTGCTGGCGCGCCGGTCGGTCTGGTTCGGGTAGGTTCCCCGCCGTGGGGCGGAGGAGGGCAGGAGCGCTGGCGGGAGTCGCGATCTCCGCGGCCCTCGTGGCCGGGTGCGGCGATGACGACTTCAAGAACGATCCGCGCCCGCCGGTCCCGATCGGCCTCAGCGGCGTGATCCAGAGCGACAAGGTGACCGTGTCGCCCTCGAAGGCGGGCGCCGGCCCGATCGTCATCACGGTCTCGAACCAGACGCGGCGTCCGCGCACGATCACGATCGAGGGCGAGACGCTCGTCCAGCAGGAGGGCCCGATCGACCCCGGCGACACCGCGACCATCCAGCGGACGCTGTCGCCGGGCAGCTACGAGGTGCGCGCCGGCTCGGAGACCGCCGTGCGCAGGGAGATCGAGCCGGCCGTGCTCGACATCGGCGCCGAGCGGCCCGCCTCGAACAACGACCTGATGCTGCCCTGACAGGGCGGGCCTAGAGCGCGAGCTGGTCCGTCGCCGGCGGCTCCGGGGGCGGCTGTAGCGGGCGGGCGGGGGACGCACCGTCCGCGTCGTCGCAGCCCGCGCGCACGAGGGCGTCGATCTCCTCGAGCTGCGCGCGGACCTGCGCCGCCATCGCCTCGACCAGCTCGTAGGCCTTGTCGATGCCCGTTTTCGCCCCGGTCAGCTGCTGCTTGACCTTGCGCTCCTCCCCGAGGGCCGCCACGGCGCGCTCGACGCTGACGCGCAGTGCAGCCGCATCGATGCCGTCCGCGTCCGAGCGCTTCAACAGGACCCGCGCGCGAGCGAGCCGGTAGGCGAGCTCGAGCGGAAGCGTGCCCATCTCGGGGTCGAGCGCGACGACGATCTTGTCGCCGTTGTACTCGCGGAGCGGCTCGACCTTCGCCGGCAGCTCCTCCTCCGTCGGGACCACCAGCAGCGCGAAGTCCGCGCTGCGCTCGGCGAGCGCCTCGTTCAGCTCCTTCATCGCGCGCGGCTGCGAGAGGCGGCTGTCCTTCGCCTCGATCACGAGCCGTCCGCGCGCCGGCCCGTGCGCGGCCTCGATCGCCACGACGACGTCGCCGACCTTGCCGGTGGCCTCGACGAAGTCGCCCACCGCCTCGGCGACGTCGCCCTGCGCGAGCGCGATCGCGTCGATGGCGTCGGCGACCTGCTCCTCGAAGGTCCTGCCCTTCGCGCTGCCCCGCTCGCGCTCCGTCTCGAGCGCCTCAACCTTCTCCTTCTCGAGCCGAAGCGCCTGCAGCTGCTTCTCGAGCTCGGCCATCTGGCGCAGCAGCGCCTGCTGGCTCTCGTGCTGGCGCTCCTCGGCGGCCTTCAGCACCCTGATCGTGCCGGCCTTGAAGTCCGCGAGCGGGTTCGAGCCGTCCGCGGCGGAGAACTGCCTGAGCAGGTCCTCGCGCGAGCGGGCCATCGTCTCGGCGACCAATTCGCGCACACGGTTCTGAACCGACGCCGACGAGCCGTCCGAGAAGAGCTTCTCGAGGTCCTTGGCGAGCTGGCCGTTCTCCGGTCCGAACACGTGATCGACGCGCTCGCCGAAGAACTCGGCCACCTGGCGCGCCTTGTCGGTGAACTCGACGTTCAGCTGGGCGGCCGCGCGCTCGAACTCGGTCTTGACGAACTCGGCGTTCGCGCCGGCCTGCTCGCGATCGAGGACGCGCGCGCCGATCTCGACGGCGTCACGGACCAGCTTGACGGCGTCCTCGCCGTGCTGCTCGCGCTCGGAGACCAGCCTGACGGCGCATTCGTCCTCCACGACGAGGCCGTCGACGACCACGCGTCCACCGACAACCCGGACGTGGGGCGCTCTGAGTGGTGTTGCAGCTTCCATTTCTGTCTAGTCGCACGGTAGGGGCGCGACCTGACGGAACGGGCGAAATCGGCCGGCGGTCGCGCTCGCCGTGGTCGGCGACCGGACGGAGCGTGGTCGAAGATCGTTCGGGCTGCCTCGTCGAAACAGCGCGAACCGAGATCGCCGACTCGGGGACTCCCCCACGCCGACGAAGATTCGGGAAACCCGGGAATCGGCCGAAGATCGTTCGCGTCAAGAAGCTGCAGCGCCCCGCCGCCTCACCCCTCCCAGCCCCGGCCCTGCCGGCGGAGGCCGGCGGCAGCCGCAGCCGATGCCGCTCGAACAAAATGCAGTTGGCGAAGCACTGCTTGTCTGCAATACTTGTTTGCGTGCAAGCATCATCTTCCCGCCGGCCAACGGCGAGCGACGCCGCCCAGGCAACCGAGGAACTCACCGAGGTCATCACCCGTGACCTATTCGCGTTCGTCAACAAGCTGCTGACCGCGGGCCACCGCGGGCTCTTCGCCGCGATGGAGAAGCAGGACCTCTCGATCACCCAGGTCAAGAGCCTGCATGCGCTGGCCGATGCCGACGGGCCGATGGGGCTGGGCGCCGTGTCCGATCTCTTGGGGCTGTCGCTGCCGGCGATCAGCCGCTCGGTCGACGGACTGGTGCAGCGCGGCCTCGTCAAGCGCAAGGAGGACCCGCGTGACCGTCGCTCCAAGCTCGTGACCGTCACGAGCCGTGGACGCGACACCTACGAGCGCCTCACAGAACTGAGACTTGCCGCGATCCGCGGCTTCGTCGCCGATCTCGAACCCGAACAGAAGCAGGCACTCGCCGACGCGCTCGTGCCAGTGATCAGGAGCCTGGACCGTGACTGACCGAATTCGCCTCAACGACGACAACCGCCGCTGGTGGACGCTGGCGGCGATGTGTTTCGCGCTGTTCATGATCATGCTCGACAACACGGTCGTGAACGTGGCGCTCCCCTCCATCCAGGAGGACCTCGGGGCGACGCTGTCGGGCCTCGAGTGGACCGTCAACGCCTACACGCTCACCTTCGCCGTCCTGCTGGTGACGGGCGGCCGGCTGGGCGACATCTTCGGCCGCCGGCGGATGTTCCTGTTCGGCGTCGTCGTCTTCGCAGTGTCGAGCGCGGCCATCGGGCTTGCGCCCGGTGAGGGCTGGCTCGTTGCGGGCCGCGCCATTCAGGGCGTCGGCGCCGCCTTCATGATGCCGGCAACGCTCTCGATCATCACGAACGCCTTTCCGGCCGAGGAGCGCGGCAAGGCGATCGGCACCTGGGCCGGTGTCTCCGCGCTCGCGCTGGCGATCGGCCCGGTCGTGGGCGGCGCGCTGGCCGAGTACGTCTCCTGGCGCGCCATCTTCTTCCTGAACCTGCCGGTTGCCGTCGGCGCCGTCGTGGTCACGCTGTTCGCGACCCGGGAGTCGCGCGACGAGACGACCGAACACCGCGTCGACTTCCCCGGCATCGCCGCGCTGTCGGTGGGGCTGACGGCGCTCGTCCTCGCGCTCGTCGAGGGCAACTCCTGGGGCTGGGGCTCACCCGAGATCGTCGCGCTGTTCTCGCTATCCGCGGTCTCGTTCGTCGGCTTCGCGCTGCTCGAGCCGCGTGTCCGCGAGCCGATGGTCGACTTCCGCTTCTTCCGCTCGAAGACCTTCCTAGGCTCGAACGTGGTCGCGTTCATCGTCACCTTCTCAATGCTGGCCACGTTCTTCTTCATTGCCCTCTACATGCAGAACATCCTGGGCTACTCGGCCGTCGAGGCGGGCGTGCGCTTCCTGCCCGCGACGGTGATGATCGTGCTGATCGCGCCGTTGGCCGGGCGCCTCACCGACAAAGTGGGGCCGCGGCCCTTGATGGTCACGGGGCTGACCCTCGCGACGCTGTCGCTCTTCCTCCAGACGCGCATCGACGTGGACACCGGCTACGGGCTGCTGCTGCCGGCCTTCATCCTGCTCGGCATCGGCATGGCGCTCGTGATGTCGCCCATGTCGACCGCGGCCATGAACGCGGTGAGCCCGGACAAGGCGGGCGTCGCGTCGGGGATCCTCTCGATGAGCCGCATGGTCGGCGGCACCTTCGGCGTCGCGGCCATCGGCGCGCTCTTCCAGCACCTCGCCCGCAACGAGCTCGAGAGCAACCTCGCAGGGACCGGTGTGAGCGCGGCCACCCGCGACCGGATCGTCGAGAACCTCGGATCCGGCAGCGTCGGCGGGCTCGGCCAGCAGGCCGCCGAGGCGGCGCAGCACGCGTTCATCCATGCGCTCTCGACGGGCATGTGGCTCGCCGCCGGGGTCTCGGCCCTCGGCGTCCTGGTCGCGCTCGTCACGATCGAGCCGCGCATCGCAAGCCAGCCCGAGGGCGCGGGCCAGCCCAGCGCGGCGCCTGCGGCTCCGGGCTAGGGCAGACCGACGACGTGGGAGGTCAGCTCGCCGTCGACGAGGGTGTGCAGCGCGAAGCCGCGGCCCTCGTCGCTGGCGCTCAGCTCCAGCGCGCTGAAGTCAAGCCGCAGCTGGGCATAGGTGCTCGGGATCGCGAGCACCGGCCGGCCGCCGAGCTCGGCGCTCACCGTCCTGTGGACGTGCCCGGAGACGACCTTCAGCACCTGCGGGTGGCGCTCGAGCAGCGCACCCAGCGCCAGCCGCCCCTGGTCGTCCAGGCCGATGGCGTCGATCGCCGGCACTCGCGTGCAGAGCGGCGGATGGTGCATCGCCACGAGCGCCGGCCGCTCGGGCTCTGCGGACAGCTCGGCCTCGAGCCACTCGAGCCGCTCGGAGTCGAGTTCCCCGTGGTCGTGGCCGGGAACGGTGCTGTCGAGCACGACGAGCCGGAGCGGCCCGAGGTCGGCCGAGTACTGAGTCGGGGCGCCCGCCTTCCCCGGCACGCCGAACTGGCGGTGGAGGGCGTCGCGGTCGTCGTGGTTTCCGGCGAGCACGTGGACCGGGACGTCGAGCGGCTCGAGCAGCTCCAGGACACGCTCGTACTCCGGGTCCTCGGCATCCTCCACCAGGTCGCCTGAGACGACCACCACGTCGGGCGCGAGCCGGACGACGGCCGCGACAGCCACCGCCAGCAGCGCGTCGGGCTCGGGCGTGATCCAGTCCGCGCCGACGTGCGGGTCGCTCAGCTGCGCGATCATGAAGGGACCAGGCATGTCCCGCGGATTGTTGCCGCTTTGGGGATTGGCCGGCCGCCCCGGGAAGGTCTGCCCCTCCATGCTTGCGATGGCGCTGTCGGTCGGGCCGAGCCTCGTCTACGGGGTTTCGGACCTACTCGGTCGTCTCGAGAGCCGCTGCCGCCCGACGGGCGCTTCGTCCTCTATGGGGCGCAGTAACCTCCCGCTCCCCTGGGACTTGACCGCGGAGGGTTTGAAGAACGAGATGGCCGTCGATGTGAGCAAGGTGACCGAGCTTGACGTGGAACCGGGCACGCTGCCGGATTCCATGGCCGCCTGGGTGATCCGCGAGGAGCGCTTCGGCGAGCCGCGCGACGCCTTCCAGCTCGAGGAGATCGAGGTGCCGGAGCCAGGCGCGTTGGAGGTCATCGTGCGCGTCATGGCGGCGGGCGTGAACTACAACAACGTCTGGGCTGCGCTCGGCAAGCCCGTCTCCGTGATGCGCTACGGCGACCACCCCGAGTGGGGTCATCACATCGGCGGCTCGGACGCCTCCGGAGTGGTCTGGAAGGTCGGCGCGGGCGTGACGCGCTGGGAGCCGGGCGACGAGGTAGTCGTCCACTGCAACATGGCCTCCTACGAGGATCCCGAGGTGCACGGGCTCGACCCGCTCGCCGCGCCCTCGCAGATGATCTGGGGCTACGAGACGACCTGGGGCTCGTTCGCCCAGTTCACGAAGGTCCAGGCACAGCAGCTGCTGCCGAAGCCGAAGGGCCTCTCTTGGGACGAGGCCGCCTCATACGGGCTCGTCTACTTCACCGCCTACCGGATGCTGATCACACGCTGCGATCTGCAGGCGGGCGACCGCGTGCTGATCTGGGGCGCCGCCGGCGGACTCGGCGTCTTCGCCACCCAGATCTGCGCGATGGCCGGCGCGCACGCCGTCGGGGTGGTTTCGAGCCCCGCGAAGGGCGAGCTCGTCAAGCAGCTCGGCGCGGTCGACTTCATCGACCGCAACGAGTTCGCCGGCATGATGCGCAAGGGCGGCGAGACGCCGGAGGAGGAGAAGGAGCGCTTCGGCGTGTCGCGCGCGTTCTCGAAGCGCGTCAAGGAGATCCTCGGCGACCAGCCCGACATCGTCTTCGAGCACGTCGGCAAGGCGACCTTCCCGACCTCGGTGTTCACCTGCAAGCCCTTCGGCAAGGTCGTCATCTGCGCCGGGACGACGGGCTTCGACCTCGACTTCGACGTGCGCTACCTGTGGATGCGCCAGAAGGAGATCCTCGGCTCGCACTTCGCGAACGCCTACGAGTGCAACCAGGCGAACCAGCTGATCGACTCGGGCCAGATCCGGCCCGTGCTCTGGCGGACGCTCGGCTTCGATGGCGTGCCCGAGGCGCACCAGCTGATGCGGGACAATCAGCACCTCGGCAAGATCTCGATCCTGGTCGGCGCCGAGAAGGGCGAGGGCGCCACCGAGGACGGGCACCCCGGAGCGATCCACGCGGAGGTTGGAGCATGATCGAGGTACAGATCCGCTGGCCGATCAACCCGTTCCGGGGCGACCGCTTCGCCGAGGGCTGGCTGCCCGCGGCCGAGGCGGTGCTCGACTACGGCGCGACCAAGTGGTCGTTCACGCGCAACATCGACGGCCGGCTCGACTTCGTCCAGACCGCCCGGTTCCCGTCGAAGGCGCACTTCGAGCGCTACTGGTACTCCGAGGAGATCGCGAACAAGCGGATAGAGCTCTCGGGCTGCTACCAGGTGCCGCTCCTGCCGACGTACTGGGAGGTCGTAGGTGAAGGCCAGGAGGTCGAGCCGGTGGCCGCCGGCGAGCCTAGCCCTGCTCCAACGGCGCCATCGTCAGCCCCGACTCGCTGAGCTGCTCCCAGTAGTGCTCGGCGGGCTCGCGCGCGCCGGTCCACACGATCGCCCGCCCCTTGCTGTGGATGGTGTTGGCCATTGCCATCCCCTTGTCGTAGCTGACCCCCGGAAGCGTCGAGGAGAGAGCGAACGCGACCCCCTCGAAGGTGTTGTGGTTGTCGTTCAGGACGATCACGCGCCAGTTGTCGTCGAGCCCGCTGCCCGGGTCCTTCGTGCTCGGGAGCTCGACCGTCCCCGTCACGCCGCTTCGGCGCGCTTGCGCCAGTAGCGCTCGAGGCCCTTGTAGAGCTGGTCGGGCGGCGCCGCCTGCTCGTAGGCCAGCAACGCCTCCCGGTCCACGGCGGCGCCCACCCCGCTCTCGAGCCGCGCGATGAAGCGCTCCTCGCCGTCCATGCGCGCGGAGTCCGCCGAGTCGACCAGCGCCGTGCGGATCCGGTGGAGCTGGTCCGCGACGTCGGTCACCGGGCCGAAGTGGGTCAGGCAGAGCATCTGCGGGTTCCACGACGCGACCGTATGCAGCGAGTCGAGCCACGCCTCGACGTCGATGTCGGGCGGAGGGGTCGGCGCGAGCGTGTGCTCGAAGGGCGGAATGCGAACGCCGGCCATGTCGCCGACGTAGGCGTCGCCCGTGTCCTCGTGCAGGTAACAGACGTGGTGGGATGCGTGACCCGGCGTATAAGCCACCCTGAAGCCTTCGACGGTCTCACCGCCCACGAGCGACTGGATGCGCTCGACCGGCACCGGCGCCACCTCGCCCCAGAGGGCGTCCATCTCGTCGCCGTACAGACGCCTTGCACTCGCCAGCAGCTTCTCGGGATCGATCAGATGCGGAGCACCGCGCTCGTGGACGTACACCCGGAGATCCGGGAAGCGGCGGCAGAGGACGCCGGCGGCGCCCGCGTGATCGAGGTGTATGTGCGTCAGGAGCAGCGCGCGGGGCTCGACCGGCCCGAGCCGGTCGAGCAGCGTGGCGACGCACGAGGCGGGCCCCGGGTCGACGATCAGGCCGTCCATCTCGAAGGCGCAGATCACCCGGGCGCGATCCATGTGCATGACGTCGATGGCGGTGCTCACGGACAACCGACGATACCGGCGCACACCTCGACATAGAATCTCTCGAGTGAGCGATCACCGCCTTCCCGTGCGCGACAACCCGTGGGTTATGCGCACCTATGCAGGGCATTCGACCGCGCGGGAGTCGAACGAGCTGTACCGGCGCAACCTCGCCAAGGGCCAGACCGGTCTCTCCGTGGCCTTCGACCTGCCCACCCAGACGGGCTACGACCCTGACCACGAGCTGGCCCGTGGGGAGGTAGGGAAGGTGGGTGTCTCGATCGCCCACAAGGGGGACATGCACAGCCTGCTCGACGGCATCCCGCTCGACGAGATGAACACGTCGATGACGATCAACGCCACCGCGGCCTGGCTGCTCGCGCTCTACATGACGGTGGCGGAGGAGAACGGCGTCGACCGCCACTCGCTCCAGGGCACGACCCAGAACGACATCATCAAGGAGTTCCTCTCGCGCGGCACCTACGCGTTCCCGCCCGAGCCCTCGATGCGGCTGATCGCCGACATGATCGCGTTCACCGTCGACGAGGTCCCGCGCTGGAACCCGATCAACATCTGCTCCTACCACCTGCAGGAGGCCGGGGCGACGCCCGTGCAGGAGATCGCCTACTCGCTCGCAACCGCGCAGGCCGTGCTCGACAGGGTGCGCCGGCGCGTTCCCGAGGAGACCTTCCCGCGCGTGTTCGGGCGCATCTCCTTCTTCGTCAACGCCGGCATCCGCTTCGTCGAGGAGCACGCGAAGCTGCGCGCGATGGGGCGGCTGTGGGAGGAGATCGGCCGCGAGCGCTACGGCGTCGACGACGAGCGGCTGCTGCGCTTCCGCTACGGAGTGCAGGTGAACTCGCTGGGGCTCACGGAGGCGCAGCCCGAGAACAACATCATCCGGATCGTGCTCGAGGCGCTGGGCGTGACGATGGGACGCGAGGCGCGCGCCCGCGCACTGCAGCTGCCGGCCTGGAACGAGGCGCTCGGGCTGCCGCGGCCGTGGGACCAGCAATGGTCGCTGCGCATCCAGCAGATCCTCGCCTACGAAACCGACCTGCTCGATTATCCGGATATCTTCGAGGGCTCGAAAGTGATGGAGGGGCTCGTCGCCGAGCTCACCGAGGGCGCGCGCGAGGAGATGGCGATCGTCGCCGAGCAGGGCGGCGCGGTCGAGGCGGTGCCGTACATGAAGACCCAGCTTGTCGAGTCGCACCGCGAGCGCGTGCGCCGGATCGAGACCGGCGAGCTCAAGGTCGTCGGCCAGAACGCCTACAAGGAGGCGGAGCCCTCGCCGCTCCAAAACGGTGAGGACGGCGGCATCCTGCGCGTCGACCCCGACGTCGAGGCCTCTTCCATCTCGGCCCTCGCCGAATGGCGCTCGGCCCGCGACCAAGCTGCGGTCGACGCTGCCCTGGCCGAGCTCCGCGAAGCCGCGCTCGACCCCGAATCGAATCTGATGCCCGCCACGCTTACGGCGGCGGCCAAGAGGGTGACCACCGGCGAGTGGGCGGCCACTCTCCGCGACGTGTTCGGCGAATACCGCGCCCCGACCGGGGTCGGCGACGCGGCGGCGCCGGGCGCCGACGACGCGCTCGCCGAGCTGCGCGAGCGCGTCGAGCGGGTCTCGGACGAGCTCGGCCGCCGGATCAAGATCCTGGTCGGCAAGCCCGGCCTCGACGGGCATTCGAACGGCGCGGAGCAGATCGCCGTCCGGGCGCGCGATGCCGGCATGGACGTCGTCTACGAGGGCATCCGCCTCACGCCGGCGCGCATCGCGCGGGCGGCGGTCGAGGAGGGCGTCCACGTGGTGGGCCTCTCGATCCTGTCGGGCTCGCACGCCGAGCTGATCCCGAGCGTGCTGGCCGAGCTAAAGGAGGCCGGCGCGGACGTGCCGGTCGTGGTGGGCGGGATCATCCCCCCGGCCGACGAGGCCGCGCTGCTCGAGGCCGGCGTGGCGCGCGTCTACACGCCCAAGGACTTCGAGGTCAGCCGCATCATGGGCGACATCGTCGACCTCGTCGCCGCGCATCACGGCGTCGTCGCCGTCTCGTCACGCTCGTAACCCACAGGTGCGCCGCGCTGCGGCAGCCTGACGGGGGATGTCGAGCTGCCACGGAGAGCGTCAGCGCGGGGGTCGCCCGGAAATTGGTCAACCAGGAGTTGACAAACCTCATGAACCCCATCGGGAGCGGCGGATCGCGGATCTCGCCGCCCGTCAGCATGGAGTCGTCTCCCTTGCCCAGCTGAGCCGACTCGGCCTGAGCCGCCAGGCGGTGGCCCGGCGGGCGCGCGCGGGCCGGCTGCACCGCGTTCATCGAGGTGTCTATGCCGTCGGGCATCGGCAGCCTGACCCGTGAGGGCCACTGGATGGCCGCGGTGCTCGCCTACGGGCCCGATGCGCTGCTCTCGCACCTGTCCGCGCTCGCCCTTCACGGGCTGCGCCCGGACAATCGCGTCGCTCGTCGACGTGACCGTGCCGCGCGGCTCGGTTCGCTCGACGGACGCGGCATTCAGGGCTCATTCGGAGCACAGCGCTCGCCGTGGCCGACCGGACGTCGTGGACGGTATCCGGTGTACATCGCTCGCCCGCAGCGTGCTCGATTCGCGCGCCGGCGCTGAGGTCGCCAAGGCGTCGACAAGGTGATACGATCGGGCCGAGCTGCTCCGCGCCTTCGACCTGCGAGACTTTCACGAGCAGCTCGTTGCGCCGCGGGCGCACCGTCGGCGCCGGCGCGCCTCGCAGGCCGTCCTCAGCGACGTGCACGAGCCGGCGATGACCGTGAACGACTACGAGGCCGACCTCCTCGCGCTCGTGCGAGCGGCCGGGCTGCCGGAGCCGTCGCGCAGGCGCCGCTGCGCCTCGGCGGCCAGGAACCTGTTCGTGATCGATTTCCTCTGGCCGGTCGCAGCGTGTTGCGCTCGAGGCCGACAGCTACGAGTTCCACGGCACCCGCCACGCCTTCGAGCGGGATCGGCGACGCGACCAGTTGCTACGGCTGGCCGGCTACGCGCCGCTTCGCATCACCTGGCGCCAGCTCACCAAACATCCGGAGCAAGTTGACGAACTGCTGCGCAAGCTGCTCGGCCGCGTCAGCTAGCTTGCCGACCTCGATGGCCGCGGACCCCGAAGAGCTGGGCCGGCGCATGCGCGAGCGCGACCGGTCGGCTGCCCCGGCCGCGCTCAACCTGATCGAGGACCGCTCGCCCGGCGGCCGCGAGGCGGCGGGCCGGCTGCTCGCCGAACTGGCCCCGCCGGCACTCGGCGGCGAGGCGCCCGCGCACCTGGTCGGCATCACCGGGCCGCCGGGCGCGGGCAAGTCGACGCTGCTCTCCGCCCTGCTCGGGGAGTGGCGGCGCGCCGGCCGCAGCGTGGCGATCCTGGCGGTCGACCCCTCCTCCAAGCGCTCGGGCGGCTCGCTGCTCGGCGACCGCGCGCGGATCGAGCACGACCCGGCCGACGACGGCGTCCTGATCCGCTCCACCGCGGCGGGCGCGCGGCTCGGCGGGCTCGCCGCGCCGACCCGCGAGGCGGCCGACGCGCTGGCCGCTGCGTTCGACATCGTCGTCGTGGAGACTGTGGGCGTCGGCCAGTCGGAGACGGACGTGGCGGACGTGTGCGACACCGTCGCCGTGGTGGTGCAGCCCGCCTCCGGTGACGTGCTGCAGTTCCTGAAGGCCGGGATCATGGAGGTGCCGGACGTGCTCGTGGTGACCAAGGCGGACCTGGGCGATGCAGCGGCGCGCTCGCGGCGCGACCTCGCGCAGGCGCTCGTGGCGGTCGGGTCGGCGCAGACGCCGGTCGTCGCCGTCTCCTCGGTGCCTCCGCCGAGCGGCATCGATGGGCTGGCCGCGGCGCTCGACGAGCACCGCGCGCGGATCGACCTGCCCGAGCGGCGGCTGCGCGCGCGGCGCGCGTCCGCGCTGCGCGAGTTCGCGGCCGAGCACGGCGAGCGCGCGCTGCGCGACCTCGGCGGCCGGCGCGAGGCCGAGCGGCTGCTCGCCGGTCGCGATCCCGGCCTGAGCGTGGACGAGCTCGTGGCGAGCCTGGAGGACACACGGTGAGCCGCCGCAGGCGCCCGGCCCAGGAGCGGCCCGCGCGGGGGCGCCCGCCCCCGGAAGAGCCGCGCGAGCCCGCACCGGACGGCCCGGGCTGGGGCCTCCTCCCCACGCTCGGCTTCGCCATCGGCGTGTTCGCCGTGGTCACGCTGATCGCGTGGGCCGCGGGGGCGGCCAATCTGGGCGTGGCGCTCGGGATCGGCCAGGTCGCGTTCGCGCTCGCGGTCGTCTGGCTGATGCTCTTCCGCTAGCGCACCGCCAGCAGCGCCTCGGCCTCGGCGAGCTCCTCCGGCGTGTTCACGCTGCGCACGAGCCCTGGCGGCAGCGCCACGCGCGCCGGGTCGAGCGCCTCGACGGTGCGCGTGAGCGGGGCATCCGGCTCGGCCGCCCGCAGAACATCGAGCGCCGCCGGCGCGTAGAGCCCGAACGTCGGCTGCAACACGCCCTCGGCGGTGGCCACCACCGCCGGCGAGCCGCCGGCGCCCTGGATCAGAGTCCGGCACGCGTCCGCTGTCACGAACGGCATGTCCGCGGCGCACACGAGCACCGGAGCGGACGCCGTCTCGAGCGCGTGCACGATGCCTGTCAGCGGGTGGCGCGGCTCGTCCGGCTCGTCCCAGCGCTCGGCGCCGGGCAGGTCGGGCAGGCTGGTTCCGCGCTTGCAGACGACCGCCACGCGTTCGCACACCCCCGCGAGCGCGTCGAGCGGGTACTCGACGAGCGGCCGGCCCGCCAGCGGCGCCGCGGCCTTCGACCCGCTCCCGAGCCTCCTTCCCGCTCCTCCGGCCAGCACCACGCCGATCACGGTGGCCGAGCCTACCCGGGCGAGACGTCGCTATAGGCTTGCCCGCGCCGTGGCCCTGGGCTCGTTCATCGGCGCCGGACGCTCGCTCGACACGGCGATCCAGCGGGCGGCGCGCGCCGAGGAGCTCGGCTATGAGTCGGTCTACGTCACGCACATCGCGGCGCGCGACGCGCTGACGACCCTGATGGCGTACGCGTCGCGCACTGAGCGGATCATGCTCGGCACCGGCGTGATGCCGATCTACTCGCGGACGCCGGTTGCCACCGCCCAGTCGTTCGCGACGCTCGACGAGTTCTCGCACGGGCGCGCCGTGATCGGCCTCGGCGTTTCGCACCGGCCCGTGGTCGAGGCGTGGTACGGCCAGACGATCGACAAGCCGCTGCGCGAGACGCGCGAGTACGTCGGGATCGTGCGCGCGATCCTGCGTGGCGAGGACCCGCCCGCCGGCGACAAGTTCCGATCGAGCTTCCGCTTTCTGGGCTGCGAGCCGCGCCCGCACATCCCGATCTATCTCGCGGGTCTGTCGGAGAAGATGCTGCGCGTTTCCGGGGAGATCGCCGACGGCGTCGTCCTCTGGCTGTGCAACCCGCACTACATCCGCGACGTCGTCGTGCCGACTGTCAGGGAGGGACGTGCGAAGGCGGGGCTGCCACTCGAGGGCTTCGACATCGTCGCGGCGGTGCCGTCGGCCGTGACCGGCGAGCCGGACGAGGCGCGGGCCCGGCTGCGCAAGGAGCTCATTCCATACTTCTCGCTGCCCTTCTACCGCGCGATGATCGAGGCGTCGGGATTCGAGGCGGATGTGGCGGGCTTCGACCGCGGCATGCGGGAGGTCGGCCCGGAGGCGGCCATCCGGGCGATCTCGGACGAGTACCTGGGCCTGCTCGCCGCCATCGGCTCCCCGGACGAGGCCACCGCCGCGGTGCGCCGCTACCGCGACTGCGGCGCGGGCTCGCCCTGCATCGGCGGCATCACGAAGACAGACTTCGACGCCACCCTCGAGGCGCTCGCCGGCTGCCTCGACTGAGCCGGGTCAGCCCGCCAGCGCCTCCACCCGCCACTCTCCGTCCTCGCGGCGCAGCTCGAGCTCGTCGGGCACCGTCTCCTGCCCCTCGGCGCTCGTGCGGATCTCGACCCGCGCCCGCCCGCCGTCTCGCACCTGAATCGCGCGGACCTCGATGGACGGACGGCGCACACCGGCGGCGGCGGTACGCAGAAGACGCGCGCAATCGGGCCCTCCCGCGCGCTCGCGGGCGGCCTCCGTGAAGACGTCCGAGCAGATCGTCGCCCAGTCGCCTCGGGCTGTCGCGCGCTCGAGCCGCTGGACCAGCGCGGCGATCTCAGCGGGCGGCCCGGCGGCCTGCGGAGGCTCCTCGTCGGCGCCCAATGAGCAGCCCGCCAGGGTAAGAATGCCCGCGACGGCCATAATGGACGCATGGAGGGATCGGCGCCCGAATCGCTTGGAACCCAGTCGAGCTGGCTTCGCTGCTACCGCTGCTGGTCGCAGAACCTCGAAGTTCAGCTTCACTACGAGGGCATCTTGAAGGTCGACCCCGACACCGGCGAGGCCATCGATCCCGTCGAGGAGGTCCAGGAGGCGGTCGTCCAGTGCCTCGATTGCCTGCACGACCAGCCCCACCTCAGCCTCACCTTCTACGAGGAGAACGGCCGCCGTATCTCTCGCATCGAGCCTGTCGAGGACCGCTGGGAGCGGATGGTCACGGGCACGCCCTGGGTCGCGTCCTGCACCGTCACCGTTGACGCCGACCAGGTGGAGTCCTGCTCCGGGCCCGAGGCCGCCGAGTCGCTCGCCTTCGCCGCCTTCGGCGACCACGGCACGCGCGAGTTCTTCACGCACGTGCGCTTCCACAAGCACGAGGAGGACCAGATCGTCATCCACATGCTCGTGGAGCTCTACGCGCGTTCCGCCGACGAGGCCACCGACGTGATGGAGCAGGCGGCCCGCGGAGCGCTCACGATCACCTCGCTGGCGGAGGAGTCGAGGCCGCCGGCGTCCTCGCCCGACGAGCCGCACTGAGCCCGGCTCAGCTCGCTGGCGCGCGCTGCCGCACCTCCTGGAGGAGCCAGCCGTTGCCGTCGGGATCGCTGAAGGTCGCGAACGTGCCGTAGTCGGCGCGGTTCGGATCGAGGCCCGGCGTCTGCCCGGCCTCGCCGAAGTGGAACGGCTCGCCGATCTCGACGCCCTTCTCCGACAGCTCCGCGATCGTCTTCTCGATGTCCTCGACGACCAGGTGCAGCCCCTGGTAGGTGCCGGGGGCGACGGGGCTGATCCCGATGCCCACCGCGATCGAGCACGCCGATCCGGGCGGCGTCAGCTGCACGACGCGGAAGGTCTCTCCGGCCCTGTGGTCGCCGTCGAGGTTGAAGCCGGCCTTCTCCGCATAGAAGTCGACGGCCCGGTCCACGTCCGACACCGGCACCACGACCAATTCGAGCTTGAGGTCCATCTTGTCTCCTTTCAGCGAGATACTGCGCGGGTCATTTCGCAGTTGAACGTCGACAAGACCCGTGAATTCATCGCTGCTTACAACAGGCGCGATTTCGACGCCGCTGTGCGCGACTTCCACCCGCGGGTCGAGTGGGTGCTCCCGGACCTCCAGCGCTCGGACTCCGCCGTCGGGCCGGAGGAGGTCATCCAGTTCTGGGACGAGATCGACGAGAACATGGAGGAGCTCCAGCTGCGGCCGCAGGAGTTCCGTGACGGGGGCGATCTGGTGGCCGTCAGGCTGCGCCACTACGGCGTCGGCAAGGGGAGCGGCGTGGTGATCGACGAGGAGCTGTATCACCAGGTGAGCACGTTCGAGGACGGCGTGATGGTCCGCATCGAGTACTTCGAGAGCTGGGACCAGGCGCTCGAGGCGGCCGGGCTCACGGAGTAGCCGCGACGCCCGAGGCGAGCAGCTCGGCGATCTCCTCGTCCGAGTGACCGAGCTCCGCGAGGACCTCGGCCGTATGCTCGCCGAGCAGCGGCGGCGGCCGCGACGACTCCGCGTCGACCGCCCCCCAGATCGGCGACGCCACGAGCTCGAGCGGGCCGGCGGCGGGATGCTCGACCCGCATGGTTGCGGGCCGTCCGGAGCTCGCGGCGGCGGCGAGCGCGTCGGTCACCGAGCGCACCTTGCCGCAGGGCACGCCGGCGGCGTCGAGGGCCGGGAGCCACTCCTCGGCGCTCCGCTCGGCGAAGCGCGCCTCCAGCAGGGGAATCAGCACCTCGCGATTCTCGACCCGCGAGGCGTTGGTGGCGAAACGCTCGTCCCCGCCCAGCTCTGACAGCCCGATGGCCCCGCAGAGCGCGCGGAAGAGCCCATCGTTGGCCGCCGCAACCGCGATCCGGCCCGAGCCCGTCTCGAAGTCCTGGTAGGGGACGATGTTCGGGTGCGCGTTCCCGTAGCGGCCCGGCTCGACGCCCGTCACGAGCGCGTTCTGCGCGACGTTCACGAGCCCGGCCAGCCCGCTGTCGAGCAGCGGGACCTCGATGCGCCCGCCGTTGCCGCTGTGCAGCGCGCCGAGCACGCCGGCCGCCGCATGCAGCCCGGTGAGCACGTCCACGACAGCCACGCCCGCCTTGAACGGCTGCCCGTCGCGCGGCCCGGTGATCGACATCAGCCCAGTCTCCGCCTGCGCGACGAAGTCGTATCCGGGCCGCCCGCGCGGCTCGCGCTCTGAGCCGAAGCCGGTGATCGAGCAGTACACGACGCCCGGGTTGCGCTCACGCACCTGCTCGTAACCCACGCCGAGCCGCTCGGCCCCGCCGAGCTTGAAGTTCTCGATCACGATGTCGGCGCGGGCGCAGAGCTCGAGCGCGATCGCCCTCCCCTGCTCGCTCGCGAGATCGAGCGCGCACGAGCGCTTCCCGCGGTTGACCGACAGGAAGTACGCCGCCTCGCCGGCGGCGAACGGCGGCCCCCAGCCGCGCGTCTCGTCGCCACCCTGCGGCCGCTCGACCTTGATCACGTCGGCGCCGAGATCGGCGAGGACCATCGTGCAGTAGGGCCCGGCCAGCACCCGCGACAGGTCCGCCACGCGCACACCATGAAGCGGCGGCCGACCCTGTAAGGATTGGTCCGGTGAGCTCATCCCGGACGGGCATGCTGACAGGCGCCGCACTCGCCGTGGCGGCGCTCGAGGACGCGGGCGTCGAGCTGGCCTTCGGGCTGCCCGGGGTCCACAACCTGTCGCTCTGGCGCGAGCTGAACGGCTCGCCGATCCGGCTCGTGGGCGTGCGCCACGAGCAGACGGCCGCCTACGCGGCCGACGGCTACGCCCGAGCCACCGGCCGGCTCGGGGTTGCGCTCACCACCACGGGCCCGGGTGCCGCCAACACGCTCGCCGCCGTCGGAGAGGCGTGGGCATCGCGCCAGCCACTGCTCGTGATCGCGACCGACATCCCCACGAGCGCGCGCCGGCCCGGCGTCTGGCGCGGCGTCCTGCACGAGGCGACCGACCAGGCGGCGATGTTCGCGCCCGTCGTCAAGGAGGCCTACCGGGTAACGAGGCCGGAGCACGCGGGCGCGGTCGTGGCGGCGGCGGCGCGCATGGCGCTGGCACCGCCGGCGCGCCCCGTCTACGTCGAGATCCCGACCGATCTGCTGAAGGCGACGGCCGAGGAGGACGACGGCGCCGAGCTCGCGTCGCCCGCTGCGCTCCCGCGAGCCGACGAGGAGCATCTCGGCCGGGCGCTCGAGCTGCTCGAGCGCTCGCGGCGGCCGCTCGTCTGGGCCGGCGGCGGCGCGCTCCAGTCCGGCGCCGGCGAGGCCGTCGGGCTGCTGGCCGAGCGGCTCGTGGCCCCGCTCCTGCTGACCTACTCGGCGCGGGGGATCGTGCCGCCCGGCCATCCGTGCCTGCTCGACGCGCCGCCGCACGTGCCGCAGGTCGGCGCGCTCTGGGACGAGGCCGACGTCGTGGTGGCGATCGGCACCGACTTCGACGCGATGATGACCCAGGGCTGGAAACAGCCCCAGCCGCCTCACCTGGTCGCGATCAACGTCGACCCGGCCGACGCCTCCAAGAACTACCGCCCTGACGTGCTGCTCGAGGCGGACGCCGCCGCAGCGACACGCACGCTCGCCGAGCGGCTCTCGGAGCGCGGCGGGCTCGACTCGCTGGCGCGCCGCCTGCGGGCACTGGGCAGCGAGGTACGCGCCGGGTACGCGGCGAGCGATCCCGAGGCGATGGGCTTCCTCGACGCAATCGAGAAGGCGCTGCCGCCGGACGCCGTGGTGGTCAGCGACATGTGCATCCCGGGCTACTGGATCGGCGGCTTTCATCGCACGCCGGCGCCGCGCAAGCTCTCCTACCCGCTCGGCTGGGGCACGCTCGGCTGCGCGTTCCCGCAGGGCCTCGGCGCCGCGCTCGCCGGCGCCGGCCCGGCCGTGAGCATCTCGGGCGACGGCGGCTTCCTGTACGCCTGCGGCGAGCTCGCGTCCGCGAAGCAGGAGAACATCCCGCTGACGGCCGTGGTCGTGGACGACGGCGGCTACGGGATGATCCGCTTCGACCAGGACCGCCACGGGGACCCGCGCGAGGGGGTCGACCTCGTGAATCCGGACTTCGTCGCGCTGGCGCGTTCCTTCGGGGTCCGCGCGGACCACGTCGACGGCCTCGGCGAGCACTTCGCGATGGCCCTCCGGGGACACGTCGCCATGGGGGAGCCGACCCTGCTCGTCGCGCGCGCGGCGCTGGGGCCGCCGCCGAACGTGTCGCCGCGCTGGTACCGGCGATGAGCCCGCGCCGCGAGACGCCGCCCGGGGCGCCGCCGTCGCCTATGGGCGAGGTGTCGCGCGCCGCTCGCCGGGCGGCCGAGCTGAGGCGAGCACCGGCACGCGCGGAACTGCTCGAGGAGGCGGCGACGGCCTCGCGCGCCGGGCTGCGCGCCCGCAGGTCCCGGATGATCAGGACCGCACGGCCAATCCTGCAGAGCGCCGTGGCCGCATCGCTCGCCTGGCTCGTCGCGACGGAGCTGATCGGCCATTCGGCGCCCTTCTTCGCGCCGATCGCCGCCGTCATCACCCTCGGGCTCACGGTCGGCGAGCGGCGCGCGCGGGCCGTCGAGCTTGCCATTGGAGTGGCGGTCGGGATCGCCATCGCGGACCTGCTCGTCACCCTGATCGGCACGGGCGCCTGGCAGATCGGGGTCGTTGTCGCTCTCGCGATGTTCGGCGCCACACTGGTCGGCGGCGGGCCGCTGCTGGCGTCGCAGGCGGCGGCCTCCGCGGTCCTGGTCGCGACGCTGCAGCCCCCGGACGGGGCCTTCGACTTCACACGGGCGGTGGACGCGGCCACCGGCGCCGCCATCGGCCTCCTGATCGGCTCCGTCCTGCTGCCGGTCGATCCGCTGCGCCTGGTCCGGCGCGGCGCGGGCCCCGTCATCGACGGCCTGGCGAGCGCGCTCGACTGCATTGCGAAGGCCGTCGAGGACCGTGACGAGTCCGAGTCCGACCGGGCGGTGGAGGCCGTCGCGGAGCTGCGTCCCGAGCACGACGAGCTCGAGGACGCGATCGCGGCCGCGGCCGACGCTGCGCGCCTCTCGCTCGGCCGCCGCGAGGCGCTCGTCGAGATCGGGCGGCTCTCGGAGCTCGCCCGCCACCTGCGGCTCGCCGTGGCCGACGCCCGCTCGATCGCTCGCGGCGTGGGCCGTGCGATCGCGACCGGCGACGCCACGCCGCCCGAGGTGCACGCGTCGATCGTGGAGCTCGCCGACGCGACCCGAGCCCTGCACCAGCTGCTCGAGCACGACAATCCGCGCCTGGCCCGCGAGGCCGCGGTCCGCGCGGCCGGCTTCGCCAACGCCGTGCTCGAGGAGACCGGCAACATGTCCGCCCTTCACATCGTCGGACAGGTGCGCCTGCTGGCGGTCGACATCCTGCGCGCAACCGGCATGGAGCGTCACAGGGCCCAGGACGCGGTGCGCGGCGCCCAGCCGCCCGTGTCCGCTTGACCGGGGCTAGGCGTCGAGCCGGAAGTCCGGGTCGCCGGTCAGCTCGGCCACGTCCATCTGGGCCTTCTGCAGCTTGCCGGCGTAGTCCCAGTTCATCGACTGCCAGCGCGTGAACTGGTCGAGCACCCAGATGCCGGACTGACGGCTGCCGTTCCCCGAGCGCCCGTTGCCCCCGAAGGGCAGGTGGGCCTCGGCACCGCTCGTCGAGTTGTTGACCGAGAGCATCCCGGCGCTGACCCGCTCGCGGAAGCGGAAGGCCCACTTCGCGTTCGTCGTGTAGATCGCCGCCGAGAGCCCGTAGCCGTGGCCATTGGCCAGCTCGACCGCCTCGTCGAAGGAGCCGAAGCTCGCGACGCCCACGATCGGCCCGAACGTCTCGGTCGAATAGATGTCGTCGTCGGCTGTCACGCCGTCGACGATCGTCGGGTGGCAGTAGATGCCGGCGTCGGGATCGCCGACGAAGCCGTTGCGCGGGTTGTCGGAGCTGATCCGGCCGGTGGCGCTCGACCCGGACACGGTGTGGTGGTCGCGAATCAGCCCGAGCCAGTCCTCGAAGCGCTCGGCGAAGCGCGCGTGGATCATCGGCCCGTAGAGCACGTCCTGGGTCGGGTCCCCGATCGGCGCCTCCTCCACCGCCTTCGTGAAGCGCTCCATGAACTCGTCGTGGATCGACTCGTGCACGATCACCGTGCCGAGCGACGTGCAGCGCTGGCCGGCCGTCCCGAAGCCGCTGAAGAGCGCTCCCTCGACGGCGAGGTCGAGCTCGGCGTCGGGCATCACTACGAGCGGGTTCTTGCCGCCGAGCTCGAGGCAGGGCGACTGCACGTGGCGCCCGCAGAGCGCCCCTATCTCGGCGCCGACGGCGGACGAGCCGGTGAAGCCGACCTTGTCGACGAGCCGCTCCTCGAGGGCACGCTCGAGCCCCTCGAACGCGGTCGGGCCGTCGCACTCGACGAGGTTGAGGACGCCGTCGGGGAGGCCGCCGTGGATGAAGAGCTGGGTGAGCGCGTCGCCAAGCGCCGGCGCGTACTCGGCCGGCTTCCAGACGACGGCATTGCCGCACAGGATCGCGGGGACGAGATACCAGGAGGGCACCGCCACCGGGAAGTTGCCCGCGGTGATGATCGCCGCCACGCCCACCGGGTTGCGGAAGGTGAAGAGTTGCTTGTCGGGCATCTCGCTCGGAACCGTCTGGCCGTAGAGGCGGCGGCCCTCGCCGACGAAGAAGTCGCAGGTGTCGACGATCTCCTGCACCTCCCCGAGCGACTCCGGGTACGGCTTCCCGATCTCCCTTGTGACGAGGCGGGCGAGTGCCTCCTTGTTCTCCTCCACGAGCCGGCCGATCTGCTGGATCGCCTTGCCGCGGACGGGCGCCGGGACCGCCGCCCAGTCGCGCTGCGCGGCGCGGGCGGCGCGGCAGGCGTCGACGAAGACGCCGGCATCCCCCAGTACGGCCTCGCAGACGACCTCGTCCAGGTTCGCGGGGTTCCGCGACTCGATGCGCCGTCCCTCCGGGCGCGCCTCGCCGCCCACGATCGAAGCAACGGTCCTCGTCTCAGTGATGCTCATCGGCCAAGCGTACCCGCGGGACCCCGCCCACCCGCGCGACGACCTCATCGGTCACAGCGGTAGTGGAGACGGCATGCCCCACCTTGGCCACGTCTCGAGTCAGTCTCCCTTCCCGCACCGTTCCCTCGACCGCCGCCTCGAGCCGGTCCGCCCGCTCGTCCTCACCCAGATGCCGGAGCAATAGGACGCCTGCCAGCATCTGCCCGATCGGATTGGCCGTGTCGCGCCCGGCATGAGCCAGAGCCGATCCGTGGACGGTGTCGAAGATCGCGGCCCCTGGCCCGAGGCTGGCCCTTGGCATCATGCCGACACCGCCGACGAGCGAGGCGATCAGCTCGGTGAGTGGTGCGACGTAGGCCGTCGGGGCCAACAGGACATCGAGCGTGCCTGGTTGGCGATCCAGCTCGTCCAGGGCGGCCTCGAGCCGGAGAGCATCGATCGTCAGGTCGGAGAACTCGCGTGAGAGTGCTCTGGCGGCCTGCAGGAAGACCCCGTCGGTGACCGGCTGCTCGTCGGCCCTGTGGATGACCGTGACGCGGCTCCGTCTGTGCGCGCGCGCCCAGGCCAGCCCAGTGCGTACAACGTCCTCTGCCCCGAGCCGCGTCATGAAGATGATCGCGGGACCAGCGGCCTCGCCGCTCTGGAGATCACCTGCCGACAGCACCAGTTGCCGTAGAGCCCGAGCTCGATCGCTGCCCGCCTCAACGCTGGCTCCCGCGTATAGATCCTCTTGGGTCATGGTTTCGAGAACGAGGTCGAACGCCGGATGGGCATCGCCCATGTTGCGCGCCGGCCGAACGCTCATATGAAGGTCGAGGGCGCGGCGGAGCTCATTGTTCGCCGACGGAGGCCCGGGTCCTGGGCCCCCGGAGGTAGTCGCTCCCTTCAGGGCGACGCCCGCGTCGCGAATCGCGGCAACCGTCTCCGGTGGAAGCGGCGAACCCGTTTGCACCCTGGCGGACTGCCCTGCCTCCCGGACTTCCCAGTCGATATCGGCACCTGTGGCGTCCACCGCCCGGCGCGTGGCCGCCACCAACTCGGGCCCCACCCCGTCGCCCGGCACGAGCACCACTCGATGGGACATCCCCCGTCATGAAAGCACTTGGCGGGGACCCATTCAGCCTCGGTGTCGGCCGGATCAGGTCAGGCGTTCTTCGAGCGCCGCAAGCTGGGCGGACAGCTCCTGAGGCAGCGTCTCGCCGAACTGGGCATAGTGCCGGCGGATCTGGTGCAGCTGGCTGCCCCATTGCTCCGGGTCAACGCTCAGGAGCTCCTCCATGGTGCCGGGCGCGAGGTCCAGACCCGACACGTCTATGGCGGTGTTCCCCGGAACCAGCCCGATGGCGGTCTCGATTGCCTCGGCCTCACCGTCGCAACGTCTGAACACCCACTCGAGCACGCGAGAGTTCTCTCCGAAGCCGGGCCACAGGAAGTTCCCCTCCGAATCCTTCCGGAACCAGTTGACCATGAAGATGCGCGGCAACTCGGCGCCCCGTCGGCGGCCGATCTCGAGCCAGTGGCTGAAGTAGTCAGCCATGTCGTACCCGCAGAAGGGAAGCATCGCCATGGGGTCGAAGCGCAGCTCACCCACGCTACCCGCAGCCGCCGCGGTTTGCTCGGACCCCATGATCGAGCCCATGAACACTCCGTGGTCCCAGTCGAACGCCTCGACCACGAGCGGAACGACCGTTCCGCGACGCCCGCCGAACAGGAACGCGTCGATGGGGACGCCGGCCGGGTCCTCCCAATTCGGCGCCATCGACGGACATTGAGACGCGGGTGTGGTGAAACGCGCGTTCGGATGGGAGGAGGGCTCGCCCGAGGCTGGAGTCCAGTCGCGCCCCTTCCAATCGATGGCGTGGGCGGGAGGCTCGGGTGTCATGCCCTCCCACCAGACGTCCCCTTCGTCGGTCAGGGCACAGTTGGTGAAGATCGAATCCTTTCGGACCGTGGCCATGGCGTTCGGGTTGGTCGTCTCGCCTGTGCCGGGGGCCACGCCGAAGAAACCGGACTCGGGATTGATGGCGTGCAGTCGGCCGTCCCGGCCGAGCTTCATCCACGCGATGTCATCCCCGATCGTCTCGACCTTCCAGCCCCGGAGTGTCGGGATCATCATCGCCAGGTTCGTCTTTCCGGACGCTGACGGAAAAGCGCCGGCCACATGCTTGATCCGGCCTTCCGGAGACGTGAGCTTCAGGATGAGCATGTGCTCCGCCATCCAGCCTTCGTCACGCGCCATCACCGAGGCGATGCGCAGAGCGAAGCACTTCTTGCCGAGCAGGGCGTTGCCGCCGTAACCGGAGCCGTACGACCAGATCTCACGCGTCTCCGGGAAGTGGACGATGTACTTGTTGTCGGCATTACACGGCCACGGAACGTCGGCTGCTTCGTCCTCGAGCGGCATTCCGACGGAATGCAGACAGGGCACGAAGTGACCGTCGTCACCCAATACGTCGAGAGCAGGAGCGCCCATTCTGGTCATGACCCGCATCGACACGGCCACATAGGCCGAGTCGGTGAGCTGCACGCCGATGTGCGCGATCGGTGATCCGAGCGGACCCATGGAGAACGGCACCACGTACATGGTGCGGCCGCGCATGGAGCCTTCGAACAGGCCCGAGAGCGTTTCGCGCATTTCCGCCGGGTCGCGCCAGTTGTTGGTGGGCCCGGCATCGACCTCTTCCTTCGAGCAGATGAAGGTCCGGTCTTCGACTCTCGCCACGTCTCCCGGATCCGAGCGAGCCAGGTAGGAATTCGGGCGCTTCGCGTCCGAGAGCTTCTCGAAGGTGCCCGCATCCACGAGCTGCCGACACAGGTCTTCGTACTCCTCAGCTGAGCCGTCGCACCAGTGAATCGACTCGGGCTGTGTCAGCTCCGCGGCGCCGGCGACCCAGTCACTGAGCCGTTTGTGGGCGGTGGGCGCGGCGGTCATCGGGGTCACGGGTGTCGGAGCTCCTCGGGAATTCGTGGGGCCCGGAACCGTATCCCACGCCCCCTACACTCAGCCGCATGCGCACCGTGCTGCGGTTCGTGGGCTCGGTGATGATCGTCAGTGGGACGCTCCTGATCGCCGATGCAGGCGCGACATTGCTCTGGGAAGAGCCGATCTCGGCTTTCGTCGCCGCGCGCCAGCAGGGAAACCTCGAGAGGCAGCTGGTCGATCCGCCGCGGCACGTCGAGGTACGCGTACGGGAGCGCCAGCCCCTTCCAGGCGATGCGATCGGAAGAATCGACATCCCGGCGATCGGGGTGTCCGAGTACGTCGTCGAAGGGACCGACACGGCCAACCTGCGCAAAGGCCCGGGCCACTATCCGGAGACGCCTTTACCCGGCGAGCCAGGCACGGTCGCGGTCGCCGGGCACCGCACCACGTACGGGGCCCCCTTTCGTGACCTCGACAAAGTCGAGGCGGGTGACCCAATCATCTTCGATACGCCCTTCGGTCGCTTCATCTACAGGGTCGAGTCGAAGCGGATCGTGGATGACTCGGACCTTTCGGTGCTCGAGCCGGTCGGTTACAAGCGCCTGATGCTGAGCGCTTGCCACCCGCTCTACAGCGCGGCCGAGCGGATAATCGTGTACGCCAGGCAGATCCGGCGCGAACCCTCGCGCGTCAGGTCGGCTGGATGAGTTCGGCCGGCTTCCCGCTTCCTTCGATCTGCGACTCGTCCCGCGACTCGAACCAGAGAATGAGGCCGATCACCAGAACAACCGATACCGCGACCACGGCGAGCCAGTAGAGAATCTTGAGAAGCATGAGGGTCGAGGAGCGACGTTACAGCGCAAGTCGGCTCGGGTCGGAGGCGCGCGCGCTGCTCGATGCGAACCCCGCGCTGATCCCATGTCTGCTCGCAATGGCGGCGCTCCTCGCCCTGGGTGCCACCGAGGCGGGGTTCTACCCGGACGTTTGGTACGGCGCCACTCTGTTCGTGGTCCTCCTCGTGGTGGTGACCGCGCTCGTCCTCCCGCTTCCGCGGCCCAGCGGCACGACCATCGCGGCGACGGCCCTGCTCGCCGGATTCGCAGCCTGGGCGTACGCATCCATGGCCTGGGCCGGCGAGACCGGCACCGCCTGGGACGGCGCCAACCGCACGCTGCTCTATCTGGCCGTGTTCGCCCTGTTCGCCCTCTGGCCCATGGACGGGCGGGGCGCCACGATCTTGATCGGTGCCTTCGGCCTCGGCGTGGCCGCCATCGGTTTGGTGGAACTGCTGCGGGTCAACGGCGCCGAGCAGGCGGGCACCTTCTTCATCGATGCGCGGCTCGCAGAGCCGACGGGCTACATGAACGCCAACGCGGCCCTTTGGACCCTCGGCTCCCTGGCGTGCCTGCACCTCGTGTCGCGTCGCGACGTCCAGGCCGGGTTCCGTGGGATAGCCCTCGGATCGGCAGGCCTGCTGGGTGCGCTCGCCTTGATGGCGCAGAGCAGAGGTTGGCTCATCGCGCTCCCGATTGCCTTGGTCGTCCACCTGGCCCTCATGCCCGGGCGCTTGCGCACACTGATCGCGACCGTCGCGGTACTGGCGGGGGTTGTCGCCGTCAGTGGCCCGGCGACGGCCGTTCACGACGATTTCGACCTGGCCCGCTTCGATGCACTGGTCGCCGACGCCACAACGGCCATCCTGATCATGGCCGGCTGTCTTGCTGTGGCCGGTTTTCTCGCTGCGCTCGCCGACCGGCGCATCACGGACGCGGCTCCCGAGGACACGAGGCCCGGTCCTCTCGCCGCGCTCGCGGGCGTGGGCATCGCCGTGATTGCGGTGGTCGCTGTGGCATCGCTCTCGAGCGACCGCCTCAGTGAGGAATGGAACGACTTCAAGGAAGGCGATCAACAAGCGGGCATCGGATCGTCACGCTTCTCGACTGCCGGAGGGAGCAATCGCTACGACTTTTGGGCCGTCTCCTGGGAAGCCTTCAAGGATCATCCGGTCGCGGGGCTCGGAATGGACAACTTCCAGGCCGAGTACCTGCTCAGAGGAACGAGCGAGGAACAACCGCGATTCGCACACTCACTCGAGATGGGGGTGCTCGCGCAGACGGGCTTCGTCGGAACGCTGCTGTTCATCGGCTGGCTCGCATGCGCGCTGCTCGGTGCGGCGAGCGCCCTGCGCGCTCCGCCGCGCCGTGCGGCCGCGGCGGGCGCCCTTACGCTGTTCGCCTATTGGCTCGTTCACGGCTCGCTGGACTGGTTCTGGGAGCTTCCGGGCCTTGCGGGGCCTGCGGTCGCCGCGCTCGGCATCGGCTTGGCGCTGGCACCTCGGAGGCGGGCGGTGGCGCCGGCGCGACCGAGGGCGATGGCGGCAGGCCTTGTGGCCTTCGGACTGGTCGCGGTCACGGCACTTGGGGCCTCCTGGTTGGCCGAGCTCGAGATCGAGCGCGCCAGCACGACCTGGCGGTCCGAGCCCGATGTCGCCTTCGACAGGCTGGAGCGGGCGGAGAGCCTCAATCCCTTCTCGGCGAAAGCTCAGCTGACTGCCGGGACGATTGCGGCCCGGCTAGGGCGCCGAGTCGACGCCGAGCAGTGGTTTCGGGCAGCCCTGGAACGCGAGCCCGACAATGCGTACACGTTGCTCGAGCTTGGTGTGATCGAAGGGGAGCTGGGACGCCTGGGGCGCTCGGAGGCACTGCTCGCACGCGCCTCCGCCGCGAATCCGCGTGACGCAGTTACGCTGCGCGCCCTCCGGGCGGTCCGGCGCGGATCACCGCTCAGCCTGGCCGAGGTGAACGAAGCAATTCTGCGGCGCGCTGCGCGGTTGGGGACCCACAACCAATAAAGCAGCGCTAAAAGCGCACCAGATGCTGGCGTTCCGCCGATTGCCGTGTTAGAAAGAACTCGGAGGCGGGGCCCGCCTGCGCGGGCGCTCGTAGGTTTGGACGGGTATCAGAACTAGGCAAGGGGTTTTGCGAAGGCGCCATCGCTGGTGCCTCCATTCCCCCACGAACGAAAGCGGAAATGAAAACAGGACTGACTTCCATATTGGCGACCGTTGTCGTGCTGCTTGTCATGGCTGCGCCTGCGTTCGCGCAAAGCGCAAGCCAGAGCGGCTACAACCACACGGGTGGCCAGGTGCAGGCGCAGGTCGACGACGAAACGACCACTCCGGTGGCGGTGAGCGGGACCGGCGGAGGCGGCAGCGGAAGCCTGCCCTTCACCGGACTCGACGTCGCCCTGCTCGCGGGCGCCGGTCTGCTGATCGTGGGTGCGGGCATCGGTATGCGCCGCCTCACGCGCGCTCCGGGTCCCGGCGCCGCTTAATCCAGGTAGGTTCCACCGGGAGAGCCTGAGACGACGGTCGGCCGGCGCCTCGCGTTGGCCGACCGCGTAACGGGAGCGTGCACATGACCCAAGTCGAACATGCACATCCCGCCGATGGAACCCAGGTAGCGGCGCTCGACGAGTTCGAAGAGGCCGCGCAGAGCCATCCTGCCCGGCGCTGGCTCTTTCACGGACGTGGCTGGTCCCTTCTCCGCGGAGTCACCGATGTCCTGCTGGTCAGTCTGGGCACCGCTACGGCATTCATCGGTGCGCCGGCGACGCAGACCGAGGGCGAGGCGACGGGCCTCGTCTGGCTGTTCCCGCCCCTCGTCCTCGCTCTGATGGCTATTTGGGGGCTCTACAAGGACTCGATTCAGCTGCGGGCCCTGGAGGGCATCGGTCAGGTGCTCGCCGCGACCTCGCTCGCTGCGGTCGGGCTCATTGCCGGGGTGGCTCTCTTCTACGCCGACGCCGAGCAGGCGCCGCTCGTAGGCCGAGCATGGGTGTTCGGGACGCTGTATCTCGTCGCGGGCCGGCTGCTGCTGGGCTGGGCGCACCGGCGAGCGCGGTTGACGCGCCTGGCGGCCAAGCCCACCCTGATCGTGGGCGCCGGCGAGGTGGGTGCCCACGTCGAGCGACGCTTGCTCGCGCAGCCACAGCTTGGTCTGTATCCGGTCGGATATCTGGATGCCGACCCGCTTCCGGACGAGCTCGTGCCGGACCGCAGGGCTCCCGTGCTCGGCGGACCGGCCGATCTTGCCGCCGTCGCCCGGGACACCCGGGCCGAGCACGTGGTGCTTGGCTTCAGCTCAGCGCCGGATCGACTGCTGATCCCGCTCGTCCGGGAATGCGAGGTCCTCGGTCTCAAGGTCTCGCTGGTGCCGCGGCTGTTCGAGAGCGTCAACGTTCACGTCTCACTCGAGCATCTCGGTGGGCTGCCCCTGTTCGGCCTTCACACGATCGATCCGAAAGGCTGGCAGTTCGCCATCAAGCACGTCCTCGATCGCGTCGGAGCAGGGGTGGCGCTGCTGCTGCTGTCGCCGCTGCTCATCGGCCTGACGCTTGCGGTGCGGCTGTCCTCGCCGGGGCCGGTGCTGTTCCGCCAGCGCCGAATCGGGCGTGACGGCCGCGACTTCGAGATGCTCAAGTTCCGTTCGATGCGTCCGGTGGAGGTAGTCGTTGACCCCGACGATGCCAGCAACGTGATCGCGCTGCACCCGGACGTCGGCCCAGGCGGCGTCGAAGGCGCCGACCGGCGCACCGGAGTGGGTCGCATCATGCGCCGGACCTCGATGGATGAGCTGCCTCAGCTGCTCAATGTGGTTCGCGGCGAGATGAGCTTGGTCGGGCCGCGCCCGGAGCGCCCCGAGTTCGTCGACCTGTTTGGGTCGCGGATAGCGCGCTATACCGACCGTCACCGGGTCAGGTCCGGCATCACCGGCTGGGCGCAGGTCCACGGCCTGCGCGGTAAGACCTCGCTTGCGGATCGCGTCGAGTGGGACAACTACTACATCGAGAACTGGTCGCTCGGCCTCGACCTGAAGATCCTCGTGATGACCGTAGCGGCCGTGTTGCGGCGCGCCGAGTGACCTAGGTTCGGGCCGCGCCGGCGGCGTCGATCACCGTTTGGACGTCGTCATCGGTCATGCCCGCCGAGATCGGCAGGGCGCAATGCCGGAAGGCAGCATCCTCGGCGCGGGGCAGCGACAGCTCGGGATCCGGCTCGCGATATACGAAGAAATCGGAGAGCGGCGGATACCAGGTTGTCTGGACGCCGCCGGCCTTGAGCCGAGCGCGAAACTCATCGCGTTGGGCCATATCCGGAAGCAGAACCGGAAAGGCGAAGTGAGAGGAGTCGCTCCACCTGCTCATCGCTCCAGACGAGCTCGAGGCCGGGGATGCCCGCTAGGCCGTGCCGGTACGCGCGGGCCACCCTCCTGCGGGCCTCGATGTCGCGGTCGAGCCGGCCCAGCCGCGAGAGCCCGAGGGCCGCCCGCGGCTCGTCGATCCGGTAGTTGAAGCCTATGTCGACTACGTCGTAGGACTCGGCATGTCCGCGATGGCGATCCCAGGTGACGCTCGTCATGGCATGCGACCGGAGCGAGCGCACCTTCGCGGCGATGGCCTCGTCGTCAGTGATGACGGCGCCACCCTCGCCGACACACAGCTGCTTCTTGGAGAAGAACGACAGGCACCCTGCGTGACCTACGGTCCCCGCGAGCTGCTGATCGTCGACCACCGTGGTGATCGCCTGGGCACAGTCCTCGATGAGAACGAGTCCGTGCTCGTCGCAGAGGGAACGCAGCGCTTTCACCTTCGCCGGGTAGCCGCAGAAGTGCACGGCCATCACGGCCTTCGTGCGCTCTCCGATTCGGGTACGGACGTCGTCCACGTCGATGTTCAGGTCGTGCGGGCCGGCGATCTCGCAGAGCACGGGCTCCGCGCCGCAAAACCGGGCGGCGCTCGCGCTTGCGATGAAAGTGAGGCCCGGGACGATCATCTCGTCACCCGGTCCGAGGCCCACCGCCAGGCAAGTGAGATGCAACGCCGCCGTGCCGCTCGAAACCGCGACCGCGTGGCCAACCCCGAGACGCTCGGCCAGCGCCGCCTCGAAGGCCTGAGTCCGCGGGCCCATCGTCAGCCAGCCGCTCTCGAGGCAGTCGAGCACCGCGCGCACGTCGTCCTCGGGCATCGTGATGGTCGTGAGAGGGACGCTCCAGCTCAAAGCGTCAGTGCTCCCGCGAGCGCATCGATCACCCGGTCCTGGTCGCTCTCGGTGAGGTGCGGGTAGAGCGGCAGGGTGATCTCGCTGCGCGCGGCAACCTCGGTCTTCGGCACGTGCACCCCCGGAAAGCGCTCCCTGTAGGCGGAGAACTCGTGAACGGCGGGATAGAACACGCTCGTCTGCACGCCCTGCTCCCGCAAAGCGCGCCGGATCGCGTCACGGCGGCCGGCCTCGACCATCACCGGCATGACGTAGCAGGAGGAATGTGCCACGTCCTCGTCCCGGTAGGGGACGAGGACGCCATCCACCTCTCCGAGCCGCGACCTGTACCGACGAACGAGCTCGCGCCGGCGGTCGATGTCGGCTTCGAGCCTGGGCAGGCGGGACAGCGCCAAGGTCGAGCGCGGCTCGTCGATCCGGTAGTTCCAACCCAGCTCGATCACGTCATACGTGTCCGTGCGGGCGCTGTGACGGTCCCACGTCCCCGACGTCATGCCGTGGGAGCGCAGGAGCTTGGCGTTGAGGGCGACCGCGTCGTCGTCGGTGACGAGTAGCCCGCCATCGCCGACTGAGAGAATCTTGTTGGAGAACAGCGAGAAGCAGCCCGCCAGCCCGAAGGTCCCCAGTTTGCGGCCCGCGACCGTCGCGCTCGGGGCGTGAGCCACGTCCTCCACCAGCGCCACGCCGTGCCGCTCGCAGATACGGGCGAAGCGCTCGATCGCGACGGGGTAGCCCGCGAAATGAACAACCGCCACGGCCTTGGTGCGTGGGCTGATCAGGGACTCGACCGCGTCCGGGTCGATGCTTGGGTCCTCGAGGCCGACGATGTCGGCGAACACCGGGGTCGCGCCGCAGTACACCACCGCTGCAGCCGTCGCGGCGAAGGTGAAGGAGGGCACGATGACCTCGTCACCGGGGCCTACGCCGGCCGATAGGTAGGCGAGGTGCAGGGCCGCCGTACAACTGGAAACCGCAACGGCATGGCGGGCGCCGAGGTGCTCCGCGAAGCGCGCTTCGAATTCCTGCGTGCGCGGACCCATCGTGAGCCAGCCGCTACGGAGCGTCTCGGCGACTGCCTCCAGGTCTTCCGGCTCCAGCCGGAGGTCGAACAGGGGGATCTCGACCTGCCCGGTCTGTGCGCCTGCCATCGACCGGATGTTGACATGGTTGGGGCGTCCTTCTGTTTCCAGCAATAGCATTCGCCGCCTGGTAACGAGCCGATTCGAGGAGGCGCGGTGAAAACGGTCGTAACCGGCGGTGCGGGCTACGTGGGAGCGTGCGTCGTCGAGGAGCTGCTCGACGCCGGCCACGAGGTCCGCGTTCTCGACAGCCTTCTACATGACCAGGACAGCGTCGCCGCGGCGCTCGAGACCGCCGGTGCGCAGCTGATACGCGGTGACGTGCGCGATCCCGACGCCAGGGCTGCCGCATTGTCGGGCGCCGACGCCGTGGTACATCTGGCGGCGATCGTGGGCGACCCGGCGTGTGCCCTCGACCCCGATCTCTCGCGGGAGGTGAATGTGGACGGGAGCCGTGCGCTCGCTGATGACGCACATTCGCTCGGGGTGCGCCGTTTCGTCTTCGCCTCGACGTGCTCCAACTACGGCCGCATGGACGATCCGACCGTCCCAATCGACGAGACCGGCGTGCTGTCGCCGGTGTCGCTCTACGCCGAACAGAAGGTCGGAATCGAGAAGGCGCTCTTGGCGGAGCGGCGAGAGGGCCTCGCGCCGACCTGCCTCCGCTTTGCCACGGTCTACGGCAGCGCTCCGCGCATGCGGTTCGACCTCACGGTCAACGAGTTCAGCCGCGATCTGTGGGCGGACCGCCGTCTGGAGGTCTTCGGCGAGCGCTTCTGGCGCCCCTACGTGCACGCGCGGGACGCCGCTCTGGCGATGCGCACCGTGCTCGAGGCGCCCGCCGAGCGAACGGCAGGAGCCGTGTTCAACGTCGGTCACAGCGACGAGAACTACCGGAAGCTCGATCTGGTGGAGCTGATCACAGGCGTCCTGGGACGAGGCGACGTCGAGTTTGTCAGCCGGGACGAGGATCCGCGCGACTACAAGGTGAACTTCGACAAGATCGGGCGTGAGCTCGGGTTCAAGCCCCGGATGCGGGTGCCGGACGGCATCCGCGAGATTGTGGCGGGCCTGGATGCCGACGAGTTCGGTGATCCGTTTGCGCCCAGCCACTCCAATCTCGAGTCCGCCCGTCGCGGCCTCGAGGCCGGCTGACGCCCTATTCGGCCGCCGCGCCGAGCTTGGGCAGAAGACGAGGTAGTACCAACTCGTAGTCGGCCAGTGCCTGCTCGTAGTCGTCGTGGCGGCCGATGTCGAGCCAGTAGCCGTCATAGAGCCATGAGCCCACGGGGTCACCCCGGTCGAGCAGGGAGAGCACCAGGTCGGGGATGTCGAATCGCTCGCCTTCCGGGATCAGACCGAGCGCTGACGGCTCGAGTGCGTAGACACCCATGCTGACCACGTAGCCGAGCTCGGGCTTCTCCTCGTAGCCGGTCACCGCGTCGACGGCCCGCGCGGTGCCCGCCACATGCAGCACCCCGTAGTCGATCTTCACCATCCGTCTGTGGGTGGCGATCGTCATCGCGTTCCCATGGGCGCGGTGGATGTCGAAGAACTCGCGGAAATCAAGCGATGTGAGGAGATCGCCGTTGAGCACCAGCAGAGTCCCGTCTCCGTCCGCCATTGCCGCCAACGGTCCGGCGGTGCCGAGCGGCACAGGCTCATCGTGATACTCGATCTCAACGCCGAACTGACTGCCGTCGCCGAAGACCGCCCGGATCAGGTGCCCCAGGTAGCCCACGGCGAAGGTGAGCTTCGTGAAGCCGGCCGAAGCCAGTTGGCGCACAAGCACGTCGAGGATTGCCCGGTCGCCGATCGGCATGAGCGGCTTCGGCAGCACAGTCGTGTAGGGAGCGAGGCGGCTGCCCCTCCCTCCAGCGAGTATCACCGCGCGATTGCTCATATGGGCTGAGACCGATCGCCGGCTCGTGCCCCGCGATCGGACGGCGACAGAGTAGCCGCAGGTGAGGTCGTCGGCATTCTGCCGTCGAACCGTTTACAGTGCACGCGCAAATCGCCGAACCGCGCGCCGGGCTCAGGCTGGTGCGCGGGCGGGGGACCCACATTCACGGGGCTAATTGAGGTGAGCGGTACACACCTCGACGCGCGACTTCTTTCCGTGCGAGCCCGTCAGCTAACTCCGTAGGCCGTTGAAAGAGGACGATGACGATTCGCCGTTCACTACTGGCCGTGGTGCTCGCGCTGGCGGCTTTGACATCCTCGCTGCCCGCCGAGGCGAGCGCTCGCGCCGCAGCGGGTCTCCGATCAGGCGGCACTCATCAAGCGCGTCAACGAGGTGCGCGGCGCGTACGGCCTCCGGGCCCTGCGGGCCGCCCTGCCGCTGCACCGCGGTGCGCTCGCCCACAGCCGCCGGCTGCTCGCCGCAGGCTCGCTGTGGCACGCCTCGCTCGAGCCCGTCAGCGCGCGTTACGGGCGGGCCGGCGAGGTCCTGGCGATGCACCCCGGCGGCCGTGCGCAGGTCGGCCGGACGGTGAGCGCCTGGCTCAACTCACCGCCGCACCGCGCCGTGCTGCTCAGCCCGGCCTTCCGGCATGTTGGCGCGGGCCGGTCGAGCGGCCGGTTCGGCGACGGCGAAGCGACCGTCTGGGTGCTGCGGGCCGGTTAGAGACGACTGCATCATGCTTCCGGCTCTCGTATCAGGGCCGGACGACGGCTCATGTAGTACGGGGATACCTCGCTCCGGGCGCCTATCACGACCGTGCCGAGCGGCGGCCGGTCCATCGTGTCGAGCAGCTCACGTAGGTCGGCAGCTCGATAGACCGTCAACCGATCGAGTCGATTGACGAGCATGGTCTGGTCCGCTTGACGCGAGAGGACCATGGCATCGGCCAGGCCGAGCAGGGGTGGCGCATCCAGGAGTATGTAGTCGTAATCGAGCCGGTGAAAAGCATCGATGACGACCGGGAGCCCCGGCCCCGCGATCAGCTGTCCCGGATCCCTTGCATTGGAGCCGCTGGTGATCACATGCAGGCTGCCATGGCGACCCTCACCCTCGCTGCCGTCGATCACCACATGGGTGGCGCGCGAGATGAGCGCGTCCAGCTCCGAGTTCTCCCACTGGGCGTCCTGCAGGAGATCGGCCAGACCGACACCGAGATCCAGGGAGAAGAGCTCGTGCAAGCGGGGAACGCGGAGATCGGCGGATACGAGCAAGACGCGGTGACCGGCGCGCGAGAGCGACTTGCCGAGCCGTGAACTGACCGTCGTCTTCCCCTCTCCGTGGACCGCACCGGTGATGAGAACGATGCTGCGCGAGTCCCGAGGCACCGTCAGCTCGAAGGAGGTTCGCAGTGTCTCGTAGGCCTCTGCCTCAGCCCCGCTCAGCAGGCGCTGGCGCCGCTGGAGCTTTGTCCCGCGGACGTATGGGATACCGGCCAGCACGCGAACCCCAAGCAGGCGACCGAGCTCGCGTGGATCGGAGATGCGGGGCGACAGCTGGTCGCGCCCGAGCGCGATCAGCACGCCCACGAGGAGAGAACCGAAGATTGCGAGGATCACGTTGCGCAGCGGCCGCGGCGACGTGGGGCTGCTCGGGACATCGGCACGGCCGGCAATCTGAAGGTCGGAACCCGCACTGCCCTCGCTGACGGTGAGCTGGCTCAATCGCTCTCTTATGGCCGCTATCTCCGCGGTGGCCGCAGGGCTGGGCGAGGACTCCAACCGGTCGATCTCCTGTTGCAACCGTGCGCGGGCGTTGGCGATCCGGTCACGCTCGAGGTCAGCACGCTCCGCGACGAAGGTCGTGGATACCGCGTTGGCGATGCGAGCTGCCTGTACCGCATCCTCATCGCTGGCGGTGACCTCGATGATGTTGGCCTGGCTCGCGTCCGGGTCGACCTGGGACTCGACCTTGTCCTCCAGGGACGCCTCGGTCTCCCCCGGGACCTCCTGAGCGGCCCGTCGCAAAACCCGGGGGGAGGTCACCAATGCGTTGGTCGTGGCCAGCTGCCGTTGAGTCGACTCGGCGTCGGTGTCGACGCCGGCTGCGAAGGGATCGAATACCAGCTGGGTCGAGGCCTGATAGGTGGGCGGAAGGAGAAGCGACACGAGCAGGACAACGACGCTGACCAGCACGGTGATCGCGAGTATCAACCGTGAGCTGCGCCGGATCGCGTCGAGATAGCGACGCACATCGACGCTTTCGTCCCCGCTCGGGGGCTGCCCTGCGCTTGCGGCCGCCAAAGCAGGCGCAGCTTAGAAGATCTCGCTCCAGACCCTGTCGGGCTAGGCGCCCTCGGCCTCGCGGCGCGGCACCAAGACCGCCCGCTTGAACTCGGCAACGAGCGTGCCGTCCTGCTTGTGAACGCGCGTGTGGACCCGGACCACGCCGCGGTCCGGCTTTGAGGAGGACGCGCGCACCTCGAGCACTTCGCTCTCCGCGTAGATGGTGTCTCCGTGGAACACCGGGGCCGGGTGCGAGAGCTCTTCGGTCGCGAGGTTGGCGATCGCCTTGCCGGAAACGTCCGCCACGGACATACCCAAAGCCAGCGAATACACAAGCGGCCCCGCCACCACGTTGCGGCCCTGCTGCGAAGCGGCGGCGTAGACATCGTTCAAGTGCAGCGGATGATGATTCATCGTGATCAGGCAGAACAGGTGATCATCAGCCTCGGTCACCGTCTTGGCCGGCCAGTGCCGGTACACCGCACCCAGCTCGAACTCCTCCAGGTAGCGGCCGTAGGGACGCGCCCCGGTTGCCTCGCGCGACGCCTGATCCAGGGCCAGCTGCGTCTCGTCATTCATCGATGTCTCGTCTCCGTTCTCGGCTTTGGAGGCGGAGATCCTATCCGCGCAGCTGCAGGTACTTTCCGGGGTCGTACATTCGTCCAGGGATGCAGGGAGCCGGCACTTGGGGCAGACGCATCACGCCGATTCGGTTCGCGTGGCCCGTGGCGCTACGTTTCGCCTCTTGCTGGCTGTGCTCACGGTGTCGTCGATGCTCGGATCGGGCCCCGCACTCGCCGATCCCGCCGACGTGGGGCGCGTTCGGTTCGTGAAGGAGGCGAACAGCGCCTTCGACCCCTACACGCGCTCTCCGTCCGGCGCGCAAGCGCAGTGGATGCGCCACCACTTCTTCCGGCAGAAGACCTACGCGCCCTACTTCGACGAGCGCACGGGGTGGTATCCGGACGCCTGGACCTACAAGGACCTATACGCGATCTATCGAGGGTCGGAGCTCGAGCACGCCCAGCCCGACTGGGTTCTGCGGGACTCTGACGGCAGGAGGTTGTTCATACCCTGGGGCTGTGAAGCCGGAAGCTGCCCCCAGTACGCGGGGGACATAACGAACGCGGCATTCAGGTCGCATTGGATCGAAGAGGCGCGGGGCACTCTCGCTCAGGGCTACCGCGGACTGTTTGTCGACGACGTGAACCTGGAATTCCGCGTGTCCGACGGCAACGGCGTGGAGAGGCCTCCGGTGGACCCGGCGACCGGCCAGGCGATGACGCACGCCGCCTGGCGTCGCTACGTGGCCGACTTCGTCGAGGAGATCAGACGGAAGCTTCCGGGCGTGGAGATCGCCCACAACCCCATCTGGTTCTCGGGACACTCCGATGCGGACACCGCGAGGGCGCTGCTCGCGGCCGACTACGTCGCCCTCGAGCGCGGCGTCAGCGACGAAGGGCTCACCCAGGGCGGCGGTCGCTACGGGTTCGAGACATTGCTTGAACACGTCGACTGGCTGCACGGGCACGGCAAGGCCGTCATCTGGGACGCCTATACCGGCTCGCGCGAGGGTGCCGAGTACAACCTTGCCACCTATTTCCTCGTCGGCGAGGGGCGCGACGGGGTCCGCACCGACTATCGCGCGCTGCCCGACGACTGGTGGCCGGGCTATGAGGTCGAGCTTGGCCCGGCGCGCGGGCGGCGCCAGCTCTGGAACGGCCTGTGGCGCCGGGATTTCGCGCGTGGCTTCGTATTGGTCAACGGCCCGGGTCGACCGACCCGGACCGTCCAGAATCCGGCCGGTGCGACGGATCCCGAGAATGTGGCCCGGCCGACCGTCACGCTGCCCGGAGCGAGCGGGGCAGTGGTGCTCACCGCGGGTGACCAACCCTCGCTGGGTCCGGGGCCCGCTGCCGGCGGGCTGACACTCAGCGTCGTTCCGAACCCACGCCGGGATGCGATCGGCGAGAAGAGGCGGACCTCGCGACGCCGGGGCTCCGCCCGGCTCCGCCGCGCGGTCCTGATAACGGGGCGGGCCGGAACGGCCCGCCGAGGGCGGATCCGCCTACGGGTCGAGCGCCGGCGCGGCCGGGCGTGGCGACTCACGAAAGCCAGTCGCATGCGGGTCAAGGGCGGCCGCACCGAGTTCGGACGGGTCTTCCGGCGACTGCCCGCCGGCCGCTATCGGGTCAGCGCCAGCCTGAGGTCTGGAGGGGGCGTCGCGCTCAGCCGTACGCGCACGTTTCGACTGCACCGCTGACAGCGCCTTTCGCGGAGGCCGGTCTACAGTGACGGAATGAGTTCGGGCGGCGTTGTCGCGAGGCCCGCCGCTGGGCCAGGGAACCTGGGGCGGCTTGCCTCGGTACTGGGGGCCGCCGCTGCGCTGGCGATACTCGCGGCCGCGCTTGCTGTCGTCCTGTCCCGCAACCCGCCCCCGTGGAGCGTGGTCCTCGCAGCGAGCGTCGGGCTGTCGGCGGTCACCGCGCTCGCGATTCTTCGCTATGACGCCGCGGTCGCGCTCGGCATGCTGTTGCTCGGCGTCGTATTCGTCGAGCCCGCTCCGCCCGACGCGGTGTTCGGGATCGTGATCGTCGTCGCGTTCGTCACCGGCCGATTCCGCATCGATCGCGCGCCCGGCTCCGTCCTCGCGCTGACGGCGCTTTTCCTCGTCCTGAACGTGGCATCGATGGTCGAGGCGACCGATCCGGCCGTGGCCTGGCGTTTCTTCGCGATCACGTTTTACCTCGGCCTCTTCGCTGTCTGGTTGAGCGGCTACGTGGACAGCGAGCGCCGAGCCCGGCTGATCGTGCGCAGCTACTTGGCCGGCGCGCTCCTTGCGGCCGGGCTGGGCACGTTGGCTCTCTTCATGTCCTTTCCGGGGGCCGAGGAGCTCGTGCTGAACGAGCGAGCCCGGGCCCTGTTCGAGGACCCGAACGTGTACGGGCCCTTCCTGGTTCCGATCGCGCTGATCATGATCGAGGAGACGATGCAGCCGCGCCTGCTGCGGAGCAGGCGCTCGCTCAAGCTGCTCGCGCTGCTGGTGCTGATGATCGGCCTCCTTTTCTCCTACTCGCGGGGCGCGTGGATCAACTTCGCCATCGGCGCCGTTGTGATGCTGGGCGTGATGGCGCTACGCCGCGGGGGTGGGCGGAGGGCGCTTGCCACCCTGGTGGTTCTGATGGTCGGGGCCCTCGGCGTACTGGCAGCCGTGTCGGTCACAGGGTCGCTCGATTTCCTTCAGGAGCGGGCTCAGCGCCAGGGCTATGACACCGAGCGTTTCGAGGCGCAGCGCAGAGGCATCGAGTACGGAGAGACACACGTGTTCGGCATAGGCCCGGGTCAGTTCGAGGTCCTCACCCCCGTGGTCTCGCACAACACGTACGTGCGCGCACTGGGGGAACAGGGCGTCTTGGGACTCTTCACGTTCGTGGCTCTCGTCTTCGCCACACTCGTGATCGCGGGCCGCAACGCGGCCCTGGGCCGCGACACCTATGGGATTGGAGCGGCCCCTCTGCTGGGAGCCTGGGCCGGCCTCTCGGTCGAGTCCTTCTTCGTCGACACGTTGCACTGGCGCCACCTGTGGGTAGTCGCCGGCCTCATCTGGGCGGGCGCGATGGTGGCGGGCCGCCGGTGAGCGAGGACGTCGCGGATCAGCCTGAGCGACCGCATGCGACTCCGCGCCGGATAGCGCGCAACGCGATCATCCGGTCCACCGGTGAGGTCATCGCCAAGGCGGCCTCCGTCGCCTTCTACGTGGTGATGGCCCGCGAGCTGGGCAGCGAGGGCTTCGGCGACTTCATGTTCGCCCTCTCGCTCACCAGCGTCCTCCTGCTGGGCTCCGGGTTTGGCATCGATGACCTGACGTTCGTCGAGGTGGGGCGCGACAAGCGCCGGGCCGGCGACTACCTGGGCGACGCGGTCGCGATCAAGCTCCTCACGAGCTTCGTGGTCCTGTCGGCGGCCGCGATTGTCGTCAACATCGCCGACTACTCGAGCGAGGCGCGGCTGGCCGTGTACCTCGTCGGAGCCGGGAACGCCATCGAGACGTTGAGCTGGAGCTGGCATGCCATTTTCGGTGGACACGAGCGGCTCGAGCTCACCGCGGTTGCCATCATCGCTCAGCGCACGGCGACGGCGCTGACAGGCGTGGTCGTACTGCTGTCGGGCGGGGGGCTCGTCGCCGCCAGCGCGATCTTCGCGGGCGGGGCGCTGCTGGGCCTGCTCGTGAGCCACGTGCAGTTGCGCCGGCTCGTGCCGTGGCTGCGTATGCGGACGCACCATCGCCGCTGGTTGCCGCTGATCAAGGCCGGCTTCCCAATCGGAGTGGCGACGCTGCTCTTCCTGGTCCTCATCAAGCTCGACACCGTGATGCTCTCGTTCCTCGAGGGCGGCAACAACAGCGAGGTGGGGTACTACAGCGCCGCGTACCGGCTCGTCGAAGCGACGATGTTCGTCAGCTGGATCTTCTCCCACTCATCGCTGCCGTGGCTCGCGCGCCAGGAGGAGGCGGGGCTGGGTCTCGCTCGAGGCGGCGAGCTCGGCCTCAAGGCCTTGACGGCCGTGTTGATGCCGATCGGGGTGACCTTCGCCGTGCTCGCGCCCCAGTTGGTTGACCTCTTCTATGGCGCCGGCTTCGCCGACGCGGTCACGCCGCTCCGGTGGCTCGGCCTCATGACCGTGCTCTACGGCATCAACTTCTTTGCCTCCACGATCCTGGTGGCGCGGGACCGGCCGGGGGGCTTTACTCGCGCGGCCCTCGCGATCATCGTCCAGAACCTGCTCTTCAACCTCGTTCTGATCCCGATTTACGGAGCGTCCGGGGCGGCCTTCAACGCGGTGCTCTCGGGTGTGCTGCTGGCTGTGCTTGCAGTCCGGCAGGTCGGCCTTGTCACGCGACCGATCAAGCCCGTGCGAACATTCAGCGGCCCCCTCGTCGCCGGCGCGGTGATGGCCGGTGCGGTCCTCGCCGCCGGGCTTCCCCTGATTCCTTCCCTCGTGCTCGGCCCGATCGTCTACGCCGGTGTACTGGCACTGTTCGAGCGTGCGTTTCATTCCGACGATGTCGACCTCGCCCTGTCGATCGCTCGCGGAAGGTCGCATCCGAGCCCGACCGAGGCGTCCACCGCTTAGCGCAACCGGCGAACGACGGGAGTGCGAGCGAGGACCTGCTTGATGGGCGCGTGCTCCTTGAGCAGGGGCCGCCGGCCGTAGACCACAGGGAAGAGCGCCTTGTAGACGAGCCCCAGACTCGAGTCGCGCCGATGGCGGGCCAGCGACCCGAACAGGTTCGGGTGCAGCGCCTGCAACTCGTCGTATATGACGGCGTGCTGACGGCGGGCTGCGGCGAGCTGGCGGCCCTCGTGCTGGCGATAGCCCCACACGACCGTTTCATGGCCCACGTGGACGCCGCGGCATCCGCGTTCAGCCAGAGTCATCCAGAGATCCCAGTCCTCGTATCCCGGAAGACAGCTCCGGTCACGCCAGCCTCCGACCTCTCGCACCACCTCGGTCCTGAACAGGGCGGACGTCGGGTATTCGTTGATGTACGCAATTCGAAAAGGATCGAGGCGAGCCGGCATGCGGCGTAGATCACCTCTGCCCCCGATCTCGATGTAGTCGCCGAAGGCGACTGCCGGCCTGTCCGGAGCGTCGAGCCGGTCGGCGAGCCTGGCGAGCGCGCCCTCCATCGCGATGTCATCCGAGTCGAGCGTGAACAGGTAAGGCGTGGTCACCGCCGCGAGGCCCGTGTTGCGAGCGGCGGCCACCCCGCGATTGGCGTCGTGGCGTAACACGGAATGGCCCTGTCTCTCTACGCGCTCGAGCGCGGCGCGAGTCGACGGGTCATCGGAGGCATCGTCCACGACGATGATCTCGACCGGCTCCCGCTCTCGCACCGAGCTCACCGCCTCCTCCAGGAAGGGGCCGTCGTTGTAGCAAGGCATGAGAACCGTCACCCTCGCGCCGGTCACGCCCGCCCTCGTCCGCCGGAGACCCATACGATCGCTGCGTGCGGCGGGTACTGCTGATCATGGAGCCTCCCGACGGAGGCGTGGCCGAGAACGTCCTGCGACTTGCGCTGGGCCTGCCGAACCACGGTTGGGAGCCCTACGTCGCCGGCCCGAGCGAAGCGATCACATACCCCAGGTTGCGCGAGGCCGGCGTGCCGCTCGTCCGCTTGCCGCTCGAGCGGGGTTTCGGACGTCCCTTGGAGGACCTTGCGGCGCTGCGCCGCCTCGCAGGGATCGTGAGGCGGCAGCGCTTCGATCTCATACATGCTCATTCGGCCAAGGCCGGCGTGGTGGGCCGGCTGGCGGCGCGGGTGGGGCCGACGCCCGTCCTGTACTCGCCTCACTGCTTTCCGTTCGTGGGACCGTGGGGACCCTCCCGCCGCCTGTTCGCGCTGTCGGTCGAGCGCGCCCTGTCTCCGCTGACCGACGCGATCGTCTGCGTCGCCGACGAGGAGCGCCAGGTCGCGCTGCGCGAGCGGGTGGCGCCTGAGCACAAGCTGTGGGTGGTACACAACGGCTCGCCGCGATGTGCCGGTGACCTCGGCCCCGATCGGGACCTCGCCGAGTTTCGCGGAAGTGGCCCGCTTGCAGCGTGCATGACGGTCCTGCGGCCCCAGAAGAGCGTGGATGTCTTCCTCGAGGCGGCCCCCCGCGTGCTCTCGGAACTGCCTCAGGCTCGGCTCGCGGTAGTGGGTGATGGGCCGCTCAGAACGGAGCTCGAGGCAAAGGCCTCGGCGATGGCACTCGACAACGAGCGCTTTCGCTTCTTTTCCTTCCGCCCGCCTGCCGCCCGACAGCTCGGTTCCATCGACCTCTTCGTCCTGCCCTCCGCCTGGGAGGCGTTTCCGATCTCGATCCTGGAGGCGATGGCGTGCGGCATCCCCCAGGTCGCGACCGACGTCGGGGGAACGGCAGAGGCGCTCGTCGACGGGGACACCGGTTTCCTGTGCCCTCCGTTGAATCCGGCCGCTCTGGCGGACCGCATCATCGAAGCGCTGCGCGACCTGAACCGGCTCGCGGGCATGGGACAGGCGGGCCGCGAGCGCCACGACCGGCTGTTCACGGTCGAGCGCATGGTTGCCGGCACGGCCGAGGTCTACGAGCATGTGCTCGGCAACACTCCGGCGCTGGATGCTCACGCGGATGTCCGTCCAAGCGCGGCGAGCTCCTCATAGACCGCGAGTACTCGCTCGACCGTCCGGTCGAACGTGAACCGGTCGCGAACCCGCTCGCGGCCACGGCGCCCCACCTCGCGCGCCATTGCCGAATCCGCGAGGTAGGGCTCGAGAGCCTGGGCATACCCCGCCGGTGTTCGGTCATCGACGAGAGTGCCCGCATCTCCCACGACCTCCGCGATGCCCGCCTCGTCGGGGCCGACCGCCGGCAAGCCGTGGCTCATCCCTTCCATCAGCACAAGCGGGGCGCCCTCGGCAGGCCGGCCCCGCATTGGACGTGACGTCATCGCGACGACCCGTGCCTGGCGGTAGGCGGCGTCAAGGTCGTCGATCCATCCGATCTGGGTGAACTCCGCCATTCCGAGGGCGGCCGCGCGCGCCGTGAGGGCCTCCCGATGGCCAGGCGCGGGCGGGTAGTCCGGCCCCCCGATTACGAGCTGGAGGTCGTCGCGACCGCTCGCGCGGAGTATCGACACCGCCTCGATCAGCTCCATGAAGCCCTTGCGCGGATCCATGCGGCCCACCGAGATGATCAGCGGCAGGCTCTCACCGGTCGGAGGGGAAGGATCCAGCTCGACGCCCGGATATGCCACGACGACCCGACTACTCACCTTGGGGCCGAGTAGGTCCGCCATCGCCTGGCTCACGCAGATGATCCGGTCGCAGCGCGCGGCGAGCGCACGGGTGAGCGGGCCTTCGTAGGCGTGGTCGTGCTTCATCCAGACGATCGGGATGTCCAGGCGTCTCGCCAGCCGAACTCCGAGGATGGCTGCTTTGGTCCCGTTCGCATGAATGAAGCTGAAGCCGCTTCCCTTCAGCTCAGGCGCCAGCCGCCGGACGACGCTCGGGAAGCGAGCCACCGCCAGCTTCCCGGGCAGGTGCACCACCCTGCTGGGCACCCCTGCGACCTCGAGCCGGCCGGCGAGCTTTCCTTCGTTCATCACCACGGCCTCGGGATCGATGGCGGGGCCAAGGCGGTCGATCAGACGCAGAAGCACGGACTCGGAGCCGCCGAAATCTCCATAGGGGGCGAGGAACAGCGGTCGGATGGCCTCGCTCACGCGGGCGGAACCTACACGCGAGCTTTGGTCATCACAAGCGGGCGGAGCCCGGCGATAGGGTCCAGGTGGGATGCGGAACCCAAGAGACTTCTTCAAGCCCCTCGCGATCGACGCTCCGGAGCCGCTCCGGGAGATCCCCGTCAAGCCCTCCCGGATGATCCACTTCCTCGACTTCTCGAACGAGAAGATGGTGGCGAAGGCGCCTGACATCGCGCCGCAGGTGGACATCCTGCTCGGGAACTTGGAGGACGCCGTTCCCGTGGACCGCAAGGTCGCGGCACGCGAGGGGCTCATCAAGGTCGGCCGCGAGATGGAGCTCGGCGACACGGCGCTCTGGACGCGCGTCAACTCGCTCGAGAGCCCCTGGGTACTGGACGACCTGACCCAGGTGGTGAGCGAGATCGGCGATCGGCTCGAGGTCGTGATGGTGCCCAAGGTCGAAGGGCCCTGGGACATCCACTACGTCGACCGGCTGCTGGCGCAGCTCGAGGCGAAGGCGGGCCTCGAGCGGCCGCTGCTCGTGCACGCGATCCTCGAGACGGCACAGGGCGTGACGAACCTCGAGGAGATCGCGACCGCAAGCCCGCGCATGCAGGGCATGAGCTTCGGCCCGGCCGACCTCGCCGCGAACAGGCGCATGAAGACGACGCGTGTGGGCGGCGGCCACCCCGGCTACCGCGTGATCGCCGACCCTCCGGGCGAGGACGGCGGCCCGCGCGCGGAGGCCCAGCAGGACCCCTGGCACTACTCGATCGCGCGCATGGTCGACGCCTGCGCCGGCGCGGGCATCCTCCCCTTCTACGGGCCGTTCGGCGACATCCGCGACGTAGACGGCTGCGAGACCCAGTTCCGCGCCGCCTTCCTGCTCGGCTGCGTCGGCGCGTGGTCGCTCCACCCCGTTCAGATCGACATCGCCAAGAAGGTGTTCTCGCCCGATCCCGACGAGGTCAAGTTCGCGAAGAAGGTGATCGAGGCGATCCCCGACGGTCGCGGCGTCCACATGATCGACGGCAAGATGCAGGACGACGCGACCTGGAAGCAATGCCGCGTGATGGTCGACCTCGCCGAGATGCTGGCTCGCAAGGATCCCGAGCTGGCCGAAGCGTACGAGCTGCAGCCGGCCTGAGCTCGCGCGTCGAATAGGCTCGCCCGCCCATGGACATCGTCCTGGCCCTCGTCGCCGCGCTTCTGTTCGGCGTCGGCACGGTGCTTCAGCAGCGAGCGGCGATGCAGGTGCCCGACGAGGAGGCCATGAAGGCCGGCCTGCTCGTGCGGCTCGCGAAGCAGCCCGTCTGGCTCGCGGGGATCACGGCCGACGCGCTCGGCTTCGTGGCACAGGCGATCGCGCTCGCCGTCGGGCGCATCGTGGTCGTGCAGCCGCTGCTCGCGACCGCCGTGGTGTTCGCGCTTCCGTTCGGGGCGAAGCTGGACGGGCGCAGGCTGACGAGCCGCGAGATCGTGGGGGCAGCGGCGGTGGTCGGCGGTGTCGCTTCGTTCGTCGTGGTGGCGAACCCGACCGGAGGGGTGGACAACCCGGAGCTGAGCGTGTGGATCGTGTCGAGCGCCGTCTGCCTCGTGCTTACGGGCCTGCTCGTCGTGCTGTCGCGCGGGCGGCCACCGGGTGTGAAGGCCTCGCTGCTCGGCAGCGCGGCGGGCATTCTCTTCGCGCTGAGCGCGGTGCTGACCAAGGCCGTCGCCGACCAGCTCGGCGACGGCATCGTCGAGGTCCTCACGCACTGGCAGCTGTACGCGCTGGTCGCGGTCGGCTGGGTGGGCATGACGCTGAGCTCGGCCGCCCTCCAGACGGGTGCCCTGGCGCCCGCGGCGGCCACCCAGATGTCGCTCGATCCGGTCGTGAGTGTGGCGCTCGGCGTCTTCGCGTTCGACGAGAGCCTCCACGACACTTTCGTCGGCGGCGCCGTCGCGCTGGCCGGGTTCGCGGTGATGATCGCCGGCCTCGTGCTCCTGTCCGGCTCGCAGTCGAGCAAGGAGACGCACAAGATCGTGCCGACCAAGGCACCGATGCCCGCTTAGCCGATCGGTTCGTGATCGCCCACGCGGACCGCCCGGCGGGCGTTGGCGGAGCCGTCGCAGCCTGACCCCCGCTAGATTTCCCGCCCCCCATGAGGTTCTTCGAGTACGAGGCTCGCGAGGTCGTCAAGCGCGCCGGGATCCCCGTCACCGATTTCGGATTCGCGACCACGGCCCAGGAGGCGCGGGAGATCGCGCACCGGATCGGCGGCCCCACGGTCATCAAGTCCCAGGTCCTGACGGGAGGGCGCATGAAGGCGGGCGGGGTGAAGTTCGCCGACTCGCCCGACGAGGCTGCCGACCACGCGGAGGCGATCCTGCAGCTCGAGATCGGCGGCCACATGCCGCGCGGCGTGCTCGTCGATCCAAAGGCGGAGGTGGGGCAGGAGTTCTACGCCGGCGTCGTGTGGGACGGGCTGCGCAAGAAGCCGGTGATGATCTTCTCGCCGGTCGGCGGCATCGACATCGAGCAGGTGGCCGAGGAGCAGCCCGACAAGGTCGGGCGCCGCCACTTCTCGACGATCCAGCCGTTCAGCGACTTCATGGCGAAGGAGGTCATCGCCTCGACGGGCGTGACCGGCCGCCGGCTCACGCGCATCACGCCGATCCTCGCGCGGCTCGCACAGCTCTTCGTGGCGCGCGACATGACGCTCGCGGAGATCAACCCGCTCGGGGAGCTCGAGGACGGCTCGTTCGTGGCGCTCGACGCGCACATGGACATGGAGAACGAGGCGCGCCCGCGCCAGCGCGCACTCCTGAAGGAGCTCGGCGTGGCCGACGAGGAGACCCGCCAGGCACGCGAGCCAACCGAGTTCGAGCTGGCCGGCGAGGAGGTCGACGCGATGGACCACCGCGGCGTCGCCGGCAACGTGACCGAGTTCGACGGCGACCTCGGCCTCGTGATCGGCGCCGGCGGCGGCTCGCTCACGCTGTTCGACGCGGTCCGCGCCCACGGCGGCCGGCCCGCAAACTACTGCGAGATCGGCGGCAACCCGTCCGTGCGCAAGGCCTGCGGCCTGGCCAAGCTCGTGCTCGAGAAGCCGGGCGTCGACAAGATCGCCGTGATGATGTCGATCGTCTCCAATACCCGCGTCGACATCGTCGCCCGCGGCGTCATCAAGGCGTGCCTCGAGCTCGGCTACGACCCGGCCGAGAAGATCGCGATCTTCCGCATTCCCGGCGCGTGGGAGGAGCAGGGCTTCAAGATCCTCGAGAAGTACGGGGTCGAGTACTGCGACCGCTCGGTGTCGATGCACGAGGCGGCGCGGCGTGCGGTGGTCAAGATCCAGGGAGCGGCCGCCTGATGTCGATCCTGATCGACGCCGACACGACCTTCATCGTCCAGGGCATAACCGGCCGCGAGGCCGTCAACCTCACGCGCGAATGCCTCGACTACGGCGCGGGCGCCAAGGTTGTCGGCGGGGTTACGCCGGGGCGCCTCGGCCGCGAGGTTCACGGCGTGCCTGTGTTCGACACGGTCGCGCAGGCGGTCGACCACCATGGTGGCCCCATCGACGGCTCCGTCGTCACGGTGCCCCCCGCCTTCACGAAGGACGCCGTCTTCGAGGCGATCGAGAACGGCGTCAAGCTGATCGTGATCGTGACCGAGCGGATCCCGCGCGGCGACGTCGCCCAGATGGTCGAGCTCGCCACGCTCCGCGGGGCGCGCATCATCGGCCCGAACTGCCTCGGCATCATCGTCCCGGAGGTGATCAAGATGGGCGGCATCGGCGGACCCGCCCGCGACGCCGCCAAGGCGTACTCGCGCGGGCCGGTCGGCGTGATCTCGCGCTCCGGCGGCATGACGACGGAGATGTCGTCCACGCTGAGCGCCGCCGGGCTCGGCCAGTCCACCGCCGTCTCGATCGGCGGCGACGCCATCATCGGCTCGAGCTACGCCGAGCTGATGCCGCTGTTCGAGGCGGACGAGCAGACCCAGGCGATCGTCATCTACACCGAGCCCGGCGGCCGCATGGAGGCCGAGCTCGCGCGCTGGGTCCGGGACAACGACTCGCGCCTGCCTATCGTCGCGTTCATGGCCGGCCGCTTCATGGACGAGATGCCGGGCATGACCTTCGGGCACGCCGGCACGATCGTCGAGGGCAAGGAGGACACGGCCGCCGAGAAGATCGAGCGGCTGGCGGCCGCTGGGATCATGGTGGCCGAGGAGATCGCCCAGATGCCCGGCCCTGTCAAGGAACGACTGGGGGTAGCTGCGTGAACGGCGAACCCGGACCATGAACACGGCATCTTCATCGACGTGGAGGTGTCCAACTCCGCGCGCGGCGACGCCGAGCTCGCGCGCCGTCTGGAGGAAGCCTGCCCCGTCGACATCTTCGCGCCCGCGAGGCGGCGTGCAGATCGTCCCCGAGAACCTCGACGAGTGCGTGCTCTGTGAGCTCTGCCTCGACGCGGCGCCTCCGGGGGCGGTCCGAGTGGTGAAGCTGTACGACGGCGGCGCGGCGCTCGAGCGGCGGGCCTAGCGACGAGCCGCCGGCCCTCGCCGCCGTGGGACGACCGTCTGCGCGTCCTCGTCAGGTCGCCCTCCGCATCTTCTCGGCTCGCCGCAGCGCGCGCCGATTCTGACGAGCCGCCGCGGCTCTGCTGCCACGGCGCGTCGATCCGTCCGGCCGTCCCGTGCGCTCCGGTTGCGGGCCATGCCAGCCGGACGGCAGCCGTCTGGCCTGCGCCCGGCACCAGCGACGTCTGACGCGATTCAGCCGACAACTTCGTGCTCTTCTTCCACCTTCCGCCCCCAGAGGTGCGCGACGAGACCTGCGCATGATCGTCGAGCTCGGACGAACATCGGGGTCGGCCTGGCCGCGCTGGCCCGTCCGCCATCCGGATGCCCGGCTTCTCGGCGTAGAGCCAGACCCCGAGAACGCGGCCCTGGCCCGGCGCAATGTCGCCCCTGGGCCGACCGCTGCACCTTACAAGCCGCCTGCTGGGATCGGGAGGCGGAACTGGTGGTGGAGGGTGACCTCGCCCCGGGTTCACCGTACGCGAGGCAGACGAAGGCGATGACGCGGACCCGACGCTGCACGGTACTGGGGCACGACGGCGTCAACAGCCCGCCTGGGCGATGGGCCCATTGACTACGTGCTCATGGAGTCGAGCGCACGGAACGGCGTCTCCTACCCGCCCTGCCGCCTGGGCCGAGCGGGTCCAGGCAATCAAGGTGGAGCTCCACCCCGAGACCGGCTACACGGCGAGGACTGCGCACGCGACCTCGAGCGTCTGGGCTTCCGCGCGCAGGTGGACGCGCTGTGGTGGGGTGGCTTCGCGCTGGGCGTGAGATGAAGCAAAGGCTCAAGGCCCTCGCCGGCGAGGGCAGGCAGCGCCGGCTCGAGCGCCTGGGCCGCATCCGCTACGACCGCAAGCTGCGCAACCTGCGGAGCGAGGGTGTGGGCTTCCGCAAGGCTCCGCTCGCCTACGTGTCCTATCTGCTTCTGGACCCCGAGCTGCACAGCTATTCCTTCGACCTCGTCAACCGTGATGAGCTGTGCGACTTCGCCGCCGCGACGCTCGGCATCGAGCGAAGGCAGGCGGAGGCCTTCCTGCGGGAGACCGACGAGGATCCCGAGCTCAACGAGGAGCTCACGCGCCGGGTGCGCCCGCGCTTCGACTACAAGCGGCGCCTTCCCCTCGGCAACCGTCTCCTGTGGTACGTGGTCGCCCGCGCCACCAAGCCCCGTGTAGCAGCGGAGACCGGGATCCACGACGGCCTCGGGTCGCTGGTTCTGCTACGGGCGCTCGAGCGCAACGCGGCCGAGGGACACGAGGGTGTTCTCAAGTCGTTCGACTTCGATCCCGACGCCGGCTGGCTCGTCCCGGAGCGGCTGCGCGGACGCTGGGAGCAGATGACCGGCCCGCTCGAGGAGACGCTCGATCCGGGCCTCAGCGCCGGTGGCGTCGATCTCCTGGTCCACGACTCCGATCACAACGTGCCGTTGCAGAAGCTGGAGTTCTCGCTCGCGCTGCGCTACGCGCGGGGACCGGACCTGTGGATCGTGGACGCCAGCGGCCTGATGCTGCCCGTGCTGCGTGACCTGTGCGCCGAGCGCGGAGGCGAGCATCACTACTTCCGCGAGCAGGCGCGCCGTCACTTCTTCGAGACGGTCGGCACCTCGGTGGCCCGGTTGCCCGCCGGGCCGGCCGCTAGCGAAGCCGGCGGTTCCGCAGCGGACGGGTGACGGCGCGGGCGGCTCGCATCGGCGGCAGGTCCCACGCCTGGTGAAAGAGGCCACGGGACTTGAGCTCGAAGCGCAGGCGGCCGTCCTTGGGGCTCGGGCTCTCGCGGCGCAGCTCGAACAGCCCCGTGCCTCCCCGCCGGCCGCAGGTCACGGCGCTGGTGTAGCCCGCGCGTCGCGCGGCAGGCGGGCACGCGTCGGAGTACAGGCAGTTGGGGTAGGCGAAGGAGACCACCCGGCCGCCCAGCAGGTCTTCGAGCTCGGCTCGCGAGGCGCTCATCTCCGTGTCCGCCTCCTGGCCCGTGGCGTGCTCCAGGACGGTGTGCTCGCGGGTGTGGGAGCCAATCTCGATGCGCGGGTTGGCGGCGGTGGCCAGCAGCTCGTCCCGATCCATGATGCGCACGCCCGCGCCCGGCTCTGTGAAGGGATAGTCGCGGCCGAGGAGCCCTGGGCAGGCGTAGATCGTGGCCGGCACGCCCAGCTCTTCCAGCAGTGGGGGCAGGACCGCGGCGTTGTCCGCCGTCCCGTCGTCGAAGGTGATCGAGCAGACGCCCTCACCGGTGCCTCCCCCGTCGATCAGGCGGGCGAGCTCGTGCTGGAACAGGAAGCGGAAGCCCCGACTGCGCACGCGCTCGACCTGACTCGTGAAGGCCGCCGGCGAGATCACCAGCTCGTGCGGGTCATCGCGACGCTCGACCTCGCCCAGCACGTGGTAGTGGAGGATGAGCGGCCCGGCCATGCCCGGAGGCACCTCAGCGGCGCACGAGCTGCCGCTGAAAGACGTTGCCGAGCAGCTTGGTCACCGCCGGGTCGCCGGTCACCCGGACGTGCCCGCGCTCGTAGGCGTCGACCCACTCCCTCAACGTGCCCTCCGCTGCGAGCTGGTTGAACTCCGGCCGGTTGACCGAGACGTCGATGCGAGCGTCGCCGGCGGGATCCTTCGTGACCTTGGGCCCCGGGACCTCCACGCGCCAGATCGGCACGTCGGAGCCACGGGCGCGCAGCTCCAGCCGGACCACGAGCTTCACCTGCTTCAGCGACGGCACCTGCTCCTGGAGGCGCTCGACGGCCCGGGTGATGAGGGTCCTGGTGTCCCCGGAGCTCACGGGCCGGACTCTAGATCTTGTTGCGCTCGAGCAGCTTCTTGCCGATCACCATGCGCTGGATCTCGGATGTCCCCTCGCCGATCAGGAGCAGCGGCGCGTCGCGGTAGAGGCGCTCGATCTCGTACTCCTTCGAGTAGCCGTAGCCGCCGTGGATGCGGAACGACTCCTCGACCACCTCCTTGCCGGTCTCCGAGGCGAACAGCTTCGCCATGCCGGCCTCGAGGTCCGAGCGCTGGCCCGCGTCCTTCATGCGCGCGGCCTTGAGCGTGAGCAGCCGGGCGGCCTCGATCTTGGTCGCCATGTCGGCGAGCTTGAACTGGATCGCCTGGTGCTCCGCGATCGGGCGGCCGAAGGTCTTGCGCTCCTGCGAGTAGCGCAGCGCCAGCTCGAGCGCTCGCTGGGCGATGCCGACGCCGCGCGCCGCCACGTTCACGCGGCCGACCTCGAGCGCGTCCATCATCTGCGCGAAGCCCTTGCCGAGCCCGGCCTCCTCACCGCCGAGGATGCGCTCGGGCGGGCAGCGGAAGCCGTCGTAGACGAGCTCCGTCGACTCGACCCCCTTGTAGCCCATCTTCTTGATCTGCGGCGGCACCGTCAGCCCGTCGACCCGCTCGGCGCCCGGCTCCTTCTCGGTGATGAAGCAGGTCATCCCGGTGTGGGGCGGGTCGGCCTTCGGGTCGCTCTTCATGAGCACGAACACCACCCCGGAGCGAAGGCCGTTCGTGACCCACATCTTCTGGCCGTTCAGCTCCCAGTCGCCCGCGTCGGTCTTCTTGGCTGTGGCCTTGATGCCCTGGACGTCCGAGCCGCACTCGGGTTCCGAGAGCGAGAACGCGGCCCGGAGCTCGCCGGTCGCCATCTTGGGGAGGAACTGCTCCTTCTGCTCGTCGGTGCCGAACTTCATCAGCAGGTAGGAGCCGATGAAGTGGGTGTTGACGATGCCTGAAATCGAGATCCATCCGCGCGAGAGCTCCTCGACGATCATCGCGTAGGTGGTGAGGTCGAGCCCCATCCCGCCGTGCTCCTCCGGGATCGTGACCCCGAACAGGCCGAGCTCCTTCATGTGCTCCACGACCGCCTCGGGGAACTTGTCCTCGTGGTCGTGCTCCTCGGCGATCGGGATGACCTCGTTGTCGACGAACTGGCGGACCATCTCCGTGATGGCCTGCTGTTCCTCCGTCTTCTCGGTGAAGGGGCTCGTGGCGATCGCCATGACTTCAGGCATGCTCCGGTTTTCGTTGACTCGCGAGTCAAGCAAGGATATTCCGTCGGCGGTGGCGAGACTGCGCCGGTCCGCAGGCTGGTGGTGGCCGCTCGTCCGCGAGGCGCCCGGAGCCGTGGCCCGCACCCGGCTGGCGCTCGTGCTGGGCGCCGTGCTCGGCGCGCGCCGGCTCGGGCGAGCCCCGCCGCCGCGTCGGGTCCGGCTGCGCTCGCACGGCGTCGCGGTCAGCTTCCTCGTGGCCGGCCTCGGCGACCTCCTCGCGCTCCGGGAGGTGTTCGTCTCGCGCGACTACGAGCTCGACCTGCCTGCAGCGCCCGGCCAGATCGTCGACCTCGGCGCCAACATCGGGGCGGCCAGCGTCTTCTTCGCCACGCGCTGGCCGGACGCCCGCATCCTGGCGCTCGAGCCCGACCCGGGGACGTTCGAGCGGCTCGCCGCGAACACGCGGCCGTTCCCGTGGGTGAGCGCCGAGCGGCGCGCGGCGGCGGGCAGGACCGGTGAGCTGCGCATATACCCGAGCCCCTGGGGCGACTCGCTGACGAGCTCGACGCTCGGCGGCGGAGGCGAGGGCCAGCCCGTCGAGGCGCTGACCCTCGATGAGCTCGTCGAGCGCTGCGGCGGACGCATCGACCTACTCAAGTTCGACATCGAGGGGATGGAGCTCGAAATGCTCGAGGCGGCCGAGCGCCTCGGCGACATCGAGACCCTCGTCGGCGAGCTGCACGAGGGGATGATGGGCGCGTCCGCGGAGGAGGTGGCGCGGCTGCTCTCAGGCCACCGCGTCGAGATCGAGCCGCTGGCCGGCGGCCAGAAGCTCCTGCGCGCGCGGCGTCAGTAGCCGACGGGGTGGCGAGCGACGAACGCGGAGGAGCGGCGGAGCGTCCTGCTCCAGCGCGGCCCCGAGCCCGGCCCGGGTGCGTCGGCGTCGCGCATCGAGGTGTCGAAGCGGAATCCCGCGATCACCACGTAGGCGTGCCCGCCGTGGGCGTAGACCGTGATCCACTGGCCCGGGCCCTCTTCGCCCCAGTCCATCAGCGCGCCGCTCGGCAGCGGCGAGCGCAGGAAGCGGCCGCCGTAGAGCGCGTAGGAGACGGCGCCCGAGCAGTCGTATCCGGCGTCGAGGACGCCCTTCTTGTAGAGCTTGTGGCCGCCGCCGTAGATGTACGGCTTCTCGACGATCCGGTTGGCGGCCTCGATGGCGCGCGCGACGCGGACCGGCGCCGACGCCGGCGCGATCAGGCGCCCGCCTACGAGCGTTGCCTTCTCCGGCGGGGGCGGCGGAGGCGTGAACGTCGCGCCGCCGCCACCTGCCGAAACCACCTCGGCAGAGGCGACCGGCGCGAGCGCGGCGACTCCCGTCAGGCATGCCAGCGTCAATGCGGCATGCAGCAATCGTGTGCGTAAAGGTGAGGGCATTCTCTCTCGAACGCCTGCGGGGTTAGCTGACGGGCTCGCGCTGAAAGAGCTCGCGCGCCCCCTGAGACGTCCAGGGAGTTCGCCCCAGTGGCCGAAGCCACCTTTGGTTCCCCCGTTCCGCGCTTCCGCGGATTCGGCGTGGCGGTGAAACTACCAGAAGAGTCGGCAGGTGTCCTACCCCGCTTTAGTGCCTTTTCAAACTAGTTCGGCGCGGGAACTTGCGGTCCTGCCTCCGTGCCCGCGCACCGGCCCGCCGGCATCGACGCGCAGCAGCGACCACGCGATCAGCGTGAAGAGAGCGAGCGCGATCGCCAGCACGGTCAGGTACGCGACGGCGCTGAGTGGGCTCGGGACGTCGAACTTCCGCTCGCGCTGAAGCACGACGATGTCCGGCCGGAAGCTGCGCGTGAAGGTGGGCGCCGCCGGGGTCTCGGGCGCCGGGATCGCGCGGTCCTCGGGCTGGAAGATCGGCACCGCAACGAGCGAGCTGCCCTGCTGCAGACGCAGCGTCGCCTTCCAGCCGCCGTGCACCGGTATCGGCTTCGTCGTCCGGTAGCCCCCCGGCCCGGTCCGCTCGAGCGGATCGAGCACTCGGCCACCGCCCTGCCAGGCCGTGACGCCTATGAACTCGGGGTCGTCGCCGACCGCTCCCGGCGGTTCGATGCGCACGTTGCCGGCGACGGTCCGGCCCGGGCCTGGGTCGACGTCGCGCAAAGCGACCGTCGCGCTTCGCGGGCCGCTGTCGGACAGCGGCACGTTCCACGCGAGCACGGCTGCCGGCGCGACCGCGGCGAGCAGCGCCGCCCGCTTGTCGACCGACCCGAGCCGCGCCGGCAAGGCGGGCGGCACGGTCGAGGGGAGCCTGCCGCTGAGCGCGCCGCCGATGAAGCCGCCGAGCGCGCCGCCGGCGACCGCCGTCACGAGCGCGGCCAGCGCCGCCTCGGGCAGCAGCGCCGTGCTCCACGGGATTGGCATCCAGGCGTGCGACCAGCCCCACTCGGCGGCCAGTCCGATCGTCCCCACGAGCACCCCCGCGAGCGCGCCGGCCGCCACCGGGCTCCGGCCCGGCGAGCGCAGGAAGACGAGCTCTACGAGCAGCGCCTCGACGAGGTAGAGCGGGAAATGCGGCGTCGTCTGCTCCCAGACGCCGCCGACCATGATTGCGATCACGCCGCGGATGGCGATGAAGCCGAGCGCCGCCAGGAGCGCGCCGCCGCGGCCGAGATAGACGCGGGCCGCGACGAGGCCGATGCCCGCGGCCAGCATGATCAGGATCGGGTGCAGGACGAGCCGGAACTGCGGGACTCCGAAGTCGAACTCGCCCTGGAACGTCGAGAGCGCGACGAGGAAGCCGCCTACGAGCAGCGCGCGGCGCAGGTGGTAGACGAACGAGGGGTGACTCGCGCGCCCCGGGTCGCGTCCGATCGTCGTGGTCGCCTCCGCCATCAGCACCATGCCGCCGAGCACCGCGAGCGAGCCGCCGCCGATCAGCATCAGGTGGGTCGGGCCCCAGAGCGTCACGTCCTGGCCGAAGATGCGGTGCCAGAGGTCGTCGAGAGGGAAGCCCGTCAGCGCGAAGGCGCCGCAGGCGGCGATCATCAGCCCGCCGGCCGGCGCCCACCAGTCAGCGCCGATGCGGACGGCCGTACGGCAGGGTCGCTCGCGGCCGGACAGCGCCATCGACAGCGCACCCGCGAGCAGCGCGCCGTACAGGCCGATCAGGATCGGGTAGTGGGCCGGGTTGGCGAGCGGGCCGTCGTCGCGCCCGTTGTCGATGTGGAGCGAGATGTCCCAGTACATCCCGAGCGCCGCGGTCAGCAGCGACACCCCCATGACGGCCGACGGCAGCGCGGCCCACCCCGGCAGGCCGGACTGGCGCTCTGCCAGGTGCGACAGCCGCAGGAGCCAGCCGATGCGCCCGCTGCGGTGGCCCGCGATCACGGCAGCTATGAGCGCGGTCACGACGAGAGCGCCCACGGTCGCGCCGATCGCCTCCGCCGCGGCCGCCCCGCCGGCGGGTTCGCTTCCACTCGCCTGCGCAAGGAGGGTCACGCCCCGCATCTGCCTAAGCTCCCGCTCTCGACTGCAACGCCAACTCCGGGATCCGACGGCTCCGTAGCCTGGGGTCTCCCGCTCGCCTGGCGGGTTTCCCCGCTTCGCTTGGGGGGGTTCCCGCCTCGCCTGTGGGCCTTACACGCCTTGCCGAGGAAACTAACTGACTATTCAGTAAGTCTACTGTGACAAGTGTCACAGAAGCGCCGATGAACTCACCGACAAGACGACGCCTGACCGCCGAGGAGCGCCGCGCCGGCATCCTCGACGCCGCGCTGGCCGTCTTCTCGGCGCGCGGCTTCCACTCGTCGTCGATCGACGACATCGCACGCGAAGCCGGGATCTCCAAGGCGCTCATCTATGAGCACTTCGAGTCGAAGCAGGAGCTCTACGCGGACCTGCTCGAGCGCAACGCGAACGAGCTCTTCGAGCGGCTCGCGTCCGCCCTCGCGGGCGTCGAGGTCGAGTCGGGGGCCGCCCGGCTCGCCACCGGCCTCGACGCCTTCTTCGCCTTCGTCGAGGAGCGCCGCGACGCCTGGCGCATCCTCTTCCGGGACGTCGTCGACCCGGAGACGTCCGCCGTCCTCGGCCGCATGGTGGAACAGGTCACCGCCGTGGTCGCCGCTCTGATCGCCCAGGATCCCGGCGCCCAGGCGCGCGACGAGCAGAACGACCAGGCAATCCGGGTGTTGGCCCAGATGCTCGTCGGCGGCGTACAGTCGGTCGCGAACTGGTGGGCCGAGCATCCCGAGGTGGCCCGCGAACAGGCGGTCGAGATGGTCATGGACTTCGCCTGGATCGGCCTGGATCGGCTGAGCCGTGGCGAGCGCTGGTCGCCCGGGGACTGATAGGGGGCGGGCCGCGAGCTTCGTCGCCGACATCGTCGACGCCACCGATCCCGCGAGCCCGGCGCTCGTCTGCATTTCGAGCGAGGGCGAGCGGAGCGAGCTGAGCTTCGGAGAGCTGGCCGATCGCTCGGCGCGGCTCGCCGGCGCGCTGGCCGCACGCGGCGTGGGTCGCGGCGACGTCGTGATGACCGTCCTCGGCAACCGCCCGGAATGGGCGTACACGATGCTCGCCTGCTGGCGCCTCGGCGCCGTGGCGCAGCCGTGCACCGAGCAGCTTCGGCCCGCCGACCTGCGCTCGCGCATGGAGCTCGTCGACCCGCGCGCCGTCGTGGCCGATGAGCGCGACCTCGACCTGGTCGACGCGACCGGCTTCGACGGGCTCGTCCTGCATCTCCCGGATCAGTCCGTCCTCGAGTCCCATCCGGCCGCGACGGTCGATCCTGATCCCGGCGACCCGGCGCTGATCGTCTTCACCTCGGGCACGGCCGGCGAGCCGAAGCCGGTGCGCCACGGGCACGGCTACCTCGCCGGCCAGCGCGTCCAGGCGGAGCACTGGTACGGCGCCCGCCCCGGCGACCTGTGCTGGTGCACGGCCGCGAGCGGCTGGTCGCTGTCGGCCCGCAACGCCTTCGTCGCCGCGTGGCTGCGCGGCGCCACCGCCCTGCTCCACGACGCCCGCTTCGACCCGGACGAGCGCCTCGAGCTGGTGGAGCGCGAGCGCGTGGCCGTCCTCTGCATGTCCCCCACCGAGTACCGCGCGATCGCGAAGCGCGCCGAGCTACGGCCGCTGCCGGCCCTGCGCCACGCCTGCGCCGCCGGTGAGCCGCTCAACCCGGAGGTGGTCCGCGCCTGGCAGGACGAGGTCGGCGTGTCGATCCACGACGGCTACGGGCAGACGGAGACGGGCCACCTCACCGGGATGCCGATCGGCCCGCCGGTGAAGCCCGGATCGATGGGCCGCCCGCTTCCGGGCTTCCGCGCCTGGATCGACGACGGCGAGCTCGTGATCGACCCCGAGACCGTGCCCACCTTCTTCCTCGACGGCCCGCGCGACCGGCCCTGGCGCACCGGCGACCGGGTGAGCGAGGACGAGGACGGCTACCTCTGGTTCGAGGGCCGGACCGACGACGTGATCATCTCGGCCGGCTACCGCATCGGGCCGTTCGAGGTCGAATCCGCGCTGGTGTCGCACCCCGCGGTGGCGGAGGCGGCCGCGGTGGCGGCCGCGGACGACGTCCGCGGCCAGGTGGTGCGGGCCGTCGTCGTGCTGCGTGACGGCTACGACCCGGGCGAGGCGCTCGCCCGCGAGCTGCAGGAGCACGTGAAGGAGACGACGGCGCCCTACAAGTACCCGCGCGTCGTCGAGTTCGCGGAGGCGCTGCCGAAGACGGCGAGCGGCAAGATCAAGCGGGCGGAGCTGCGCCGCGCGTAGCGCTCCCCGCGGGCGTGCAGCCGTCACCGGCCCGACTTGAGGTCGTCTGGCGACACCAAGTCGGGCCGGTGCCGCTGGAACCTGCCCCTCTGTGCTGTCCTTGCCGCCGCGCGCCCCTCACCCGAACGGATTCAGGGTCGCCAGGTAGTGCCGCAACAGGGGGTCGATCACGCGCCAGCGCCCGCGTGCCTCGTGCTCGATGACGCCGGCGTCGCGAAGCAGCTTCAGGACGCGGTCGCGCACGCCGGCGTGGAGGCGGCGCGGCGGTGACTCGCCGGCGGCGACGCTGCGGGCGACCAGCAGCCCGTGCTTGTGCAGCAGACGGATGCGCTCGACCACCTGCTCCATGGTCGGGCGGTCGCCCTCGAGCGCGCGCTCGAAGCCGAGCTGCACGAGGTCGAGGCCGATCTCGCGGGTGTCGAGCTCGATCGAGAGGAGGTGGGTCTGCTGGGCGATCCGCATGGTCGCGCGCGGGTGGCCGCCGCCCAGCTCCACGATCCGGTCGAGCGCGGGCGCAGCGACGATGCAGTCGTCGGCGGCAAAGCGCTCGCCCAGCCCGCGCCGCCACTCGTCGTCCGTGATAGGGCGCAGCGAGTAGAAGCTGCCAAAGCCGCTGAAGGCCCGGCGCGTCGGTGCGAACAGGTCGCGCATCACGTGCTCGATGCTGCCCGCGAACAGGTAGCTGACCGAGGTCGAGCGCTGGAAGACCGCTCGCATCCGGTTCGTCACGGCGTCGGGGTCGCCGTAGGGCCTGCGCGCCGCGGCGACCTCCTGGAACTCGTCGAAGAAGAGCATGAGCCTGCGCTCGTCGGCAAGCGCGATGCGCTCGGGCAGCTCGAGCGCGAGGTCGAGCGCGCGCTCGGGGTCCTGCGCGGCGATCCCCGGCCGCACCGCGAGCTCGACCCCCTCCCCCAGCTCCCCGACCATGCGGATCAGCATCTGCGACTGGACCGCCGACAGCGCGGCGCGGCCCGCCTCGCGCGCCCGGCGCAGCACGCGGTGGACGCCCGAGCGGTTCGCGATCACCGCGGTCGCGAGCGCCTCGGCAAGCTCGGCGGCGTCGGAGACGCGGAACAGGTCGACCTTCGCCACGTACGCCCCGCGCCGGCGCGCGCGCCCCAGCGCCGCCTCGCAGACGCTCGTCTTGCCCGTGCGCCGCGGGCCTGCGACGATCAGGTGGGTCCCCGCCTCGAGCCTGGTGGCGAGCTCGCGCACGTCGTCGCGGCGCCCGATCAGCTGGCTGGCCGGGATCGGCGAGTCGCTCGGGAAGAGATCCCCGCTTGCCTGACGCTTCACGACCACAGAGACTACACAGTTTTTGTGTAATTACAACACACGGATTGTGTAAAGCCGTGTCCGGGTAGCCTCAGCGCGGAATGCCCAACAGGCTCGCACAAGAGACGTCGCCGTATCTCCTTCAGCACAAGGACAACCCGGTCGACTGGTACCCATGGGGCGAGGAGGCGCTCACACGCTCGCGCGACGAGGAGCGGCCGATCCTGCTCTCGATCGGCTACTCGGCCTGCCACTGGTGCCACGTGATGGAGCGCGAGTCGTTCGAGGACCCGGAGACCGCGGCGCTCATGAACGAGCGCTTCGTCTGCATCAAGCTCGACCGCGAGGAGCGTCCCGACCTCGACTCGATCTACATGGACGCCTGTCAGGCGATGACGGGCTCGGGCGGCTGGCCGCTGAACGTCTTCCTCACGCCCGAGCAGGTGCCGTTCTACGCCGGCACCTACTTCCCGCCCGAATCGCGCATGGGCATGCCAGGCTGGCGCGACGTCCTCGTCGCCGTGGCCGACGCCTGGCGTGACCGCCGCGACGAGATCCGCGAGGGCAGTGGGCGCATCGCCGAGCGGCTGCGCGGCGCGGCCCACCTGAGCCCGTCGAGCAACCCCATGGACCCGCGCGCGCTCGACGACGCGGTGGCGGCCCTGCGCCCGCAGTACGACGCGGCGAACGGCGGCTTCGGCGAGGCGCCGAAGTTCCCGCCGGCGTCGACGATCGAGTTCCTGCTGCGACGCGGGGAGCTCGACATGACGACGCAAACGCTCCGCGCGATGGCCTCGGGCGGGATGTACGACCAGATCGGCGGCGGCTTCTCGCGCTACTCGGTCGACGCCCACTGGCTCGTCCCGCACTTCGAGAAGATGCTCTACGACAACGCCCTGCTCGCGCGCGCCTACCTCCACGGTTGGCAGGTCACGGGCGAGCCGCTGTTCCTGACGGTGACGCGCGAGACACTCGACTGGGCGCTCGCCGAGATGCGCGGGCCCGAGGGCGGCTTCCTCTCGGCTCTGGACGCGGACTCCGAGGGGGTCGAGGGGAAGTTCTACGTCTGGTCAGTCGACGAGCTGCGGGAGGCGCTCGCCGGTCAACCGGACGGGGACGACGCGATCGCCTGGTTCGGCGCCACCGAGCGCGGCAACTTCGAAGGACACAACATCCCGGTGCGCGGCCCCGGCGACCCCGAGCGCCGCGACGCCTGGCGGCGCATCCTCTACGACGCGCGCTCGCGGCGAGTCTGGCCGGGCATCGACGACAAGCGCCTCACGTCGTGGAATGCGCTCATGATCTCCGCGCTCGCCGAGGCGGGAGCGGTGCTCGAGCGAAGCGACTACCTGGACGCCGCGCGCGGCGCCGCCTCGTTCGTGCTGTCCGAGCTGCGCGACGACGACGGCCGCCTGCTGCGCTCCTGGAAGGACGGCCACGCGAAGCTGAACGCCTATCTCGAGGACCACGCCTTCCTGCTCGAGGCGCTCCTCACCCTGTACGAGTCGACCTTCGAGCCGCGCTGGTACGCCGAGGCGCGAGCGCTCGCCGATGCGATGATCGAGCGCTTCGCCGACGACGAGAACGGCGGCTTCTTCGAGACCTCGTCCGACCATGAGCGCCTCGTCGCGCGGCGCAAGGACCTCGAGGACCATCCCGTCCCGGCCGGCAACTCGAGCGCCGCCTACGGCCTGCTGCGACTCGCCGCGCTCACGGGCGAGCACCGCTACGAGGAGCGCGGGGTGTCCGCTCTGCGGCTGCTGCACGAGCTGGCGCCGCAGCACCCGCAGGCGTTCGGCCACCTGCTGCAGGCCCTCGACTTCCACCTCGCGCCGGTCAAGGAGGTCGCGCTCGCGGGCGACGACGTCGCGCCGCTCGAGCGCGTGGTGCGCGCCGAGTTCCGCCCGCACATCGTCCTGGCGGGCGGCCCCGCCGACGGCGTGCCGCTGCTCGAGGGGCGCGAGCCCGTCGAGGGCCGGGCGGCGGCGTACGTCTGCGAGCACTTCGCCTGCAAGCGCCCCGTGACCGAGCCCGGAGAGCTCGAACGGCTGCTCTCCTAGCCAGCCTGGCGCTGCTCGTGGCTCCCGCCCCGAGCGCGCACGACGTAGCGGTGCAGCTGGCCGGCTGGGGGCCACGGCCGGCGGCGAGCCGCGCGGAGGCGCGGGCGCAGCGGCTCGTCGCGCGCAGCTTCGAGCTCGCCGGGCTGCGCGTGGGGTCGCAGGAGTTCGAGGTGCCGGGCCGCGGCTCGTCCCGCAACGTGATCGGGGTCTACGAGACGGACGCCTCGTGCCTGCGCATCGTCATGGCGCACAGCGACACCACCCCCGGCGCGCCGGGCGCCAACGACAACGCCTCCGGCGTCGGCGTCGTCACCGACCTGGCCGGCCGGCTCGAGCGCATCGGGCCGGCCTGCGACGTCTGGCTCGTCGCCACCGGCGCGGAGGAGCGCATCTACACCGGCTCGCCCGATCACCTCGGCGCGCTTGCGCTCGCCCGCCGCGTGCGCGCCCGCGGCAGCCGGCGCCGGCTCGACTGGGCGCTGTCGCTCGACGAGGTCGGCCGCGACCGGCCGTTCTGGCTGCGCTCTCCCGTGGCCGGCGTGCGCCCGCAGGTCGAGGGCGCGCTGCTCGCGGCCGCCCGGCGGGCGGGCGTGCCTATCAGCTGGGTCCGCGACGAGAGCACGGGCAACTCGGATCACCGCGAGTTCGAGCTGCTGGGCCTGCCCGCCGCGAAACTCGGCGTCGGGGCGGGCGGCGAGCCGTGCCGCCACAGCCCCTGCGACCGGGCCGCGCGGCTCGACCCGGCCTCACTGCGGCTGGCGCGCAGGCTCGTGGCCGAGGCGCTCCGCCGCTAGGACGTGACCAGCGTGCGCTGCTCGTCGCCCGCGCCGGCGCCGTCCGTCTTCGCCAGCTGCGACGGCCACCACACCTTCGGCCCCAGCTTGAGCACGATCGCCGGCACGAGCACGCTGCGCACCAGGAACGTGTCGAGCAGCACCCCGAACGCGACCACGAAGCCGATCTCGGTCAGGAACACGAGCGGCAGCACCGCCAGCACCGAGAAGGTGCCGGCGAGCACGATGCCGGCGCTCGTGATCACGCCGCCGGTCACGGCCAGCGCGCGCAACATCCCCTCGCGCGTGCCGTGCTTGAGCGTCTCCTCGCGCGCACGCGCCATCAGGAAGATGTTGTAGTCGACCCCGAGCGCAACCAGGAACACGAACGCGAACAACGGCAGCGACGGGTCCGAGCCGGGGAAGTCGAAGATCAGGTCGAAGACGAAGTAGCCCACGCCGAGGGCGGCGAGGAAGCTGAGGATCACGGTCCCGATCAGGATCAGCGGCGCGACCACCGCCCGCAGCAGCAGCACCAGGATCAGGAACACAACGACCAGGACAATCGGCGGGATCACCGTCGAGTCCCAGCCGGCGGCCTCGCGAACGTCGAACTCGACGGCGCTCGCGCCGCCCACGAGGGTCCCCGCCACGGCCCCCGAGGCGGCCGCGCGGATCGGCTCGACGAGGTCGAAGGCCTGGGTCGAGTACGGGGGCGGGTCGAGCGTCGCCTGTATGAGCGTGCCCTGCTCGCCCTCCGCTACCGGGCCCGTGACGGCATCGATGCCGTTCGTCTGCTCGAGCGCCGCCTGCACGGCCTGGACGTCGCCGCCCGGCGGCACGATCACGTCGGCCGGTGCGCTCGCTCCCGCGGGGAAGCTCTCGGCGAGCAGGTCTTGGCCCTCCACCGACTCGACCGACGTGCGGTAGCCGTCGTTCGTCGTCAGGTCGGTCGAGAAGAAGGCAAGGCCGGCGCACATCACGAGCAGCACCGCGATGGAGCCGGTCATCACCCGGGCGGGCCTGATCGCGACGCGATCGCCCACGCGCTTCCAGAAGCCGTGCGTGGCGTCTGAGAGATGCTCGTGCTTGGTGCGTCGGACCTCGTAGGGCTTGAAGATCGGCCCGTCGAAGAGACTGACAACCGAGGGCGTCTTGACCCGCCCGCCCGTCACGAGCGAGACGAACCGGCGCAGCAGCGCGGTGATGACCGTGATCGGGAGCAGGATGATCGCCACGAGCGCGGCGCCGATCACCGGCAGCAGCCCCCCGAAGCGCGAGCCCTCGACGATGCGCTTGCCGATGCCGCTCTGCGCCACGTCGGTCGGAGCGCTCCAGTTGGGCGTGTGCGGCACGAACGGCCAGAACGCGCGCCGGCCGAAGATCGTGAGCAGGGCCGGGAGCAGCGTGAGCATGGAGATGGCAGCGCAGGCCACGCCCATCGCCCCGATCGGGCCGAGCCCGGAGGTGCCGTTGACCTTCGCGATGCTCAGGCAGAGCAGCGCCGCGATGACGGTCGCTGCCGACGCGAACACGGCCGGCCCAGCCGAGGTCATAGCTGCCTGCATGGCCGCGTGCCGGTCCTCGGTGTGGTGCAGCTCCTCTCGGTATCTCGCGACGATCAAGAGGGCGTAGTCCGTCCCCGCGCCGAGGACGAGCACCGACATGATCGAGCTCGACTGGCCGTTGATCGTCACGCCCAGCTCGGAGAGGCCGTAGCCGACGGAACGAGCCAGCATCTCGGCGAATATCACCGACGCCAGCGGGATCCAGAAGAAGATCGGCGACCGGTAGATGACGATCAGCAGGAAGATCACCAGCGAGACAGCGGCGAGCAGCAGCGTCCCGTTGATGCCCTCGAAGACCTTGATGGCGTCGGCGGCGTAGCCGGCGCCGCCCGTGATCTTGACCTCGAGGCCTCCGCCCGGGTCGGACACCGTGTCACGCCAGAAGTCGACGGGATCGAGGATGTCGTCGGATTCCCCGTTGCCCTTGATGTAGGCGGTGACGAGGGCCGCCTTGCCGTCCTGCGAGCAGACCGGGCCCACGAAGGGCGCGTAGTCGGCCGGCTGCCCGGGGATCGTGGTGGTCGGCCCGCCGCAGCCCTCGGGGAGGTTCCCGGCGGGCGCGCCGCCGCCCTGGTCACCCTGGCTCTGGCCGCCCGACGCTGCCGTAGCGCCATCCGCCACCACGGCCGGGAAGCGCCGCTCGGTCAGGCGCCCGACGTCCTCGACGATCTTCTGCCGGTCGGCCGCCGTCAGGCCGGACTCGCGCCGGTAGAGGATGACGGCGGGCGCCAGCTCGCCGCCCTGCAGCTCCTCGGCCGCGGTCAGCACCTTGGTCGACTCGGCGTCCCCGGGCAGGAACGAGGTCGACTCGTTCTCCTCCGCGTCGGTGAACTTCCCGGGCAGGTTGGCCCCCAGGGCGATGAAGATGCCGACTAGCCAGATGAGGAAGACGACCCACTTGGCGCGGCGGCCGGCGGCGACGGCGAAGATCGAGCGGCGTTGGGACTTCATGACCGCAGAGTGCTACAGATATATCTCTTGATTGTCAAGATACTTAACGGGTAAGATGCTAATCGCTCGATGACCGATCCGATCGAAGTCCTTGTCGCGCTGCGGCGCTACGGGCTGGAGAACGATCGCTTCGACGCAAGCGTCGCGCGTGCGCACGACGTGTCGCTTGCTGAGATGAAGGCGATCGACCACATCCAGGCCGAGGGCGAGCTTACTCCTCGCCAGCTCGGCGAGCGGCTCAGCCTGAGCTCCGGCGCCGTGACGGCCGTGATCGACCGCCTCGAGCGCGGCGGCTGGGTCGAGCGCACGCCGCATCCGAGCGACCGGCGCTCGGTCGTCGTGCGCATGAGCGAGCGGTCGATGGAGGCGGGCGCCCGGATCTACCTCCCCTACTCGGAGTCGCTCGCGCGAGCTGCCGCGGGCCTTCCCGCCGCCGCTCGCAGGGCACTCGTCGACTTCCTCAACAACGCGGCGGACATCGCCGCCGCCCGCGCTACAGAATGGAGAGGTAGCGGTCCAGCTCCCACTGGGACACCTGGACCCGATAGTCCTCCCACTCCTGCCGCTTGATCTCGACGTAGCGGTTGAAGATGTGCTCGCCGAACGTGCGCAGCACGAGCTCCGACTCGGCTGTGAGCTCGATCGCCTCCCCGAGCGTCTCGGGCAGCTGCTCGATGCCGAGCCGCTTCCGCTCCTCCGGGGTGATGTGGTACAGGTTCTTCTCCATCGGCTCGGGCAGCTCGTAGCCCTTCTCGATGCCCTCGAGGCCTGCCGCCAGCAGGATCGCGAAGGTCAGGTAGGGGTTGCAGGCGGGATCGGGGCAGCGGAGCTCCATCCGCGTGGCCTGCTCCTTGCCCGGGTGGTAGAGCGGCACGCGCACGAGCGCCGAGCGGTTGCGGCGCGACCAGGCGCAGTAGACGGGCGCCTCGAAGCCCGGCACCAGCCGCTTGTAGGAGTTGACCCACTGCGCGAACACCGAGGTGATCTCGCGCGCGTGCTTCAGCTGGCCGGCGATGAACGCCTTGCCGACGTCGGAGAGGAAGTACTGGTCGTTCTCGTCGTAGAAGGCGTTGCGGCCCCCCTTGAAGAGCGACTGGTGCGTGTGCATGCCCGAGCCGTTCTCGCCGAACAGCGGCTTCGGCATGAACGTCGCGTGCCAGCCGTACTTCATGGCGTACTCCTTGACCGTGATGCGGTAGGTCATGCAGTCGTCCGCCATCTTCAGCGCGTCGGCGTAGCGCATGTCGATCTCGTGCTGCGAGGGGCCGACCTCGTGATGGGTGTACTCGACGTGGATGCCGAGCTGCTCGAGCGCGAGCACCGTCTCGCGGCGCACGTCGGAGCCGGCGTCGAGCGTCGTGAGGTCGAAGTAGCCGCCCTCGTCGAGGATCTCCGGGATGCCGTCCGGCGGCTTGGCGCTCCTGAAGTAGAAGAACTCGAGCTCGGGACCGACGTAGAAGTTGGAGAAGCCAAGCGCCTCCATGCGCTCCAGCGTCCGCCGCAGCACGTGGCGCGGGTCGCCCTCGTAGGGCTCGCGGCTCGGCGTGACGACGTCGCAGAACATGCGCGCCACGCCCCTGTCCTCCGGCCGCCACGGGACCACCGCGAAGGTCGAGGGGTCCGGCATCGCGATCATGTCCGACTCCTCGATGGCGTTGAAGCCCGTGACCGAGGAACCGTCGAAGCCCATCCCGCCCTCGAAGGCGTCGTCGAGCTCCGCGGCGTTGATCGAGAAGCTCTTCAGCTGGCCGAGGACGTCCGTGAACCAGAGGCGCACGAAGCGGATGTCGCTGTCCTTGACGAGGGCCTTTACGTCGTCAGCGGTCTGCGGCTGGTCGGCCATGCGGCTCCTTATCGATGACGGGAGCCGCGTAAGTTACAGCGGGTCGCGCGTCCGGCTACATCCAGGCGCGTGCCCAGAGTTTGAGCGCCCGCACCGCCGGCTCGAGCGCCGCCCCCTTCTCCGTCAGGGCGTACTCGACCTTGACCGGCATGTCGTCGATCACGCGGCGCTCGACGATGCCCTCCGCCTCGAGCTCCTTCATGCGCTCGGACAGGAGCCGGTCGGACAGGTCGGGCACGAGCTGCTTGACCTGGGAGAAACGCGCCGGCCCGTCCATCAGGACGAACAGGATCGCCCCGGTCCAGCGCTTGCCCACCAGCTCGACGGCCTGGTGGTAGTGCCCGCAGCACGTCTCGCGACGTGACTCCCGGCGTACGGCCACAACCTGCTCCGAGGCCATGCCATACATCGTAGTCCTCGCCACGGCCGGGGAGGTCAGGCGGCCTGCAGGAGGCGCGAGTCCTCGCTCGACCCGTCCAGCGGCACGTCGCCGGCGCGGGTGACGAGGTTCCCGAAGGTCGCTAGCGCCACCTGCGCGATCGTCTCGAGGATCTGCTCGTCGTCCCAGCCCGCCTCGCGCGTCTCCTCGAGCACGTGCCGCGGCGGCGAGCCGTCCGTCTCGACCAGCGACTTGACGTAGCGCATGAGCATCGACTCGCGCTCGTCGCGGGAGTCGAACTCGCGCGCCAGCGCGATCTCGTCGAGGCCCAGCCCCGCGTCGCGGGCCGTCCGCAGCAGCGTCGAGAGCGCGTACTCACTCCGCTGGTGCTCGGCCACGGCGAGCGCGATGCGCTGCTGGGTCGCGTACGGAAGCGCGCCGTGGCGCAACTCCGAGCGGAAACGGGCATAGGCACGCAGCACCGCCGGCGAGCCGGCTAGCACGCCGATGAAGTTCGGGAGCTGTCCGCCGCCGGTCAGCGCGCCCTTCAGAATCGGGACGCTGCGCTCGGGCGCCGTCAGCTCATCGTGGACTTGGAACCTGCTCTCCTTGACCTTCATCGGGCTTCTCTTTCTGCGTACGACTTACCTGCAGTAAGTGTAATTGGAAAAAGGCTTGATATCCACTCCAATATCGATACGCAGCGGGTCTGCCCTTGGATGACGAATTGGGCCCGCATGCGCGGCGCCCAGTCTCCGGAGGTGTGCGCGGGCCGGCTAGGCGTGCGCGGTCCCGGCGGCAACGGCCACCAGGAGCAGGCCCAGCAGGAACGCCCACAGGGCGATCCGATCCGGCTGGGCCATGGGTGCGTCCATCAGGGAGGGGCGCCGGCGCGCGGGGGTCGGCTGGCCGGTGATCGTGATCGTCCGGCGCTCGGGCTCCGTCGCCACGGGCGCGGTGGGGAGCGACGCCGAGCGCCGCTCGAAGCGGCGCGGCTCTCTATGGGTGGCGTCCTCGGTCGGCCGCAGCTCGGCGACCGTCCCGCCCTCGCCGGTGTCGAGCAGCTCGGATGCGCTCGGGCTCCGCTCGGCGGCCTCGATCTTGCGCTCCCACTGGAGGAGCACCGCTTCGCGGCTCATGTCGTGCTGATCATCCTCGCGCAGAACGCGTGCACCGGCTTGCTGCATCGGCTCTCTCTCGTTTCGCCTGCGGGGTTAGCTGACGGGCTCGCGCTGAAAGAGTTGCGCTACGCGTGCGTACGCGACTCGCCCCCGGCCTAGCGGCCAACGGGTCCCCCACGCCCCGGTTTTTCGCTCAGGGCCTCGGCTATGGACGCGGCCATGCTAGCAGTAGAAATCATGGCTCGGACGGAAAAGCCCGCTGCTTACGGGCGTTTTTGCAACATTCCGCCCAAGCGGGAGGAATCGGGAGACGAACGGCGACGACGGGGCTACTGGCCGGCGACCTTCGAGACCCAGCCGGCAACCGCCTCGGCGTCCTCATCCTGGAGGATGTTCGCCGGCATCCGCCCGTCGCCCGTGCCGCCGCGCTCGATGGCATTCAGGACGCGCTGCCTGTCGAGGCCGCCCAGCTCGTCGAGGTTGGGGCCCGTGACGCCCTTCGCCTGGACCGCGGCGAGCGTGTGGCAGCTCTTGCAGTTCTGGACGAAGAGATCCTTGCCGCGCTCGTCGGTGCTCGACAGCGACTCGCTCCGGAGCGCGCCGACGGCGCCCTCCGCCTCGCCGCGCGAGGCGATCACGGCGGCCGGCACGATGACGCCGAGCGCGAGGTACAGGATGAGGATCGAGAACGTGAAGAGCTTGCCCCCGCGCGTGAGGTACATCTCGCGCGCCGCACCCGCCCCGCCGGCGAACGCGACGAAGAGGACCGCGATGCCCAGCACGACGAACGGGGCGAGGACGAGCACGATCACCATCGGCGCGGCACTCTACCTGCAGCGGGCGACGAGCGGGCGTGCCTAAGCGGAGGTTGCGGCGGCGCGCCGGGCGCGCTTCCAGCTGCCGTAGGCCGCGAAGATCTGGTCCAGCCCAGGCAGCTTCTCGTCGTCCGATGCCTGCTGCTGGTAGTCGACCATGAGCAGGCGCTCGGGGCGCGCGCCGACGGTCTCGGCGACGTTGCGGATCGCGAGGCAGACGGTCTCCTTGGAAACCGTCCGCTCCGGGCCGGCGCGCTTCGCCTCGTGAGCGAACACACCGGCGGCGCTTCCGCGGGCACCCGGCTCGGCGGACGGCTCCGGCCGGGCGCGCCCCATGCCGACCAGCAGCCGGCAATGGGGGCAGCGAAGCGGCTCCTTCGGCCACTCCTCGCCGACCGCCTTTTCGATCAGCAGGTGGCAGTGCGGGCAGTACGCGTCGTCTGCAGTCTGCTTCTTGCTGGGGGTGGCGATCTGGGTCGTCATGCGGAGGCTTCTCTTCTCCTTGCCGCAATTACCGCCGTCCAAACCCGAATGTAGGCCTGACCCCCCAATTGGGGTGCGCGTATCTCGCGCGGCCGCGCTCAAATAGAAGGCCCCCGCCTGGGCGGGGGCCTTCCGTAGCCGGCCGGTAAGCCGGATCCTGTCGTGGGCAGCCATCCATCTCGCCTTGCGGCTGGGCCTCGCGGCCCTGCGGCCTACCTGGAGCTCGGCGGGCAGCGTCAGCGCTCCTGCTTGGCCTTGCACCGGGCGGGGTTTGCCTGGCCGCCGCGTCGCCGCGACGCCGGTGCGCTCTTACCGCACCATTTCACCCTTGCCGGCGCCGGATCCACGTGCAATCCGGCGCTTGGGCGGTGTGTTTCTGTGGCACTTTCCCGCGGGTTTCCCCGGGTCGGTCTCCCGACCGCCCTGCCCTGCGGTGTCCGGACTTTCCTCGAGGGGACGGTTTTCTCTCCGTCCTCCCCGCGGCTGCCTGGCCGGCCCCTCAATGGTAGGCCGCCTGAGGCTGCACGTCGACCGGCGCGGGCTCGTGGTCGAGGCGCGGAACCAGCCGGTCGAGCCAGCTCGGGATCCACCAGTTGGCGCGCCCAAGCACCTCCATGACGGCCGGGACGAGGACCATCCTCACCACTGTCGCGTCGACGAGGATCGCCGTCGCCATCCCCACCCCGAGCAGCCGCAGGAACGGCTACCGCTGGACGGCGAGCGGTGATCGAGGTCCTGCTTGCGGACGACCAGGCTCTCGTCCGCGGCGGCTTCCGCGCCCTCCTCGACGCCGAGGACAACATCGCGCTGGTCGGCGAGGCGGGCAACGGCCGCGAGGCGCTCTCGCTCACGCGCCAGAAGAAGCCCGACGTCGCACTGATGGACATCCGCATGCCCGAGCTCGACGGTCTCGCCGCCACCCGCGAGGTCGCCTCCGACGCCCGCCTCGCCGGCGTCCGGATCGTGATCCTCACGACCTTCGAGCGCTCGAGGAGCTGACCGACCGCGAGCGCGAGGTCATGGCACTCGTGGCCGGAGGGCTTTCGAACGAGCAGATCGCCGAGCGACTCGTGGTGAGCCCGGCCACCGCGAAGACCCACGTGAGCCGCGCGATGGTGAAGCTCGCCGCCCGCGACCGCGCCCAGCTGGTCGTGCTCGCCTACGAGCACGGGCTGGTGCGGCCGGGCTGGGTCGGCTGAGCGGCTACGCCGCCGCGCCTCCCGGCGGGCCCGCCGGGTCGGCGTTCCCCTGATTGCCGCCTGCCGGACCGGTCACGACTGCGCCGTTCAGATGCACCGCGGCGTCCGAGCACAGCCAACACGCGGCGGCCGCGAAGCCGCGGCTGCCCGGGCCGCGCGCCAGCGCATTGATGCGCACGCCGCTGTCGGCATGCTCGATCGCCGAGGCCCGCGTGAGCCCGACGACGCAGCGGGCGTCGTCCGACCAGCCGAGCGGGCCGAGCGCCACGTTGACGATCGTGCCGCCGCCCGAGGCGGCGATGGCCGGCAGCTGGTACCGGACCGCGAAGTAGACGGCTCTGCAGTCCGGCTCGGCGAGGTCGTCGAGTCCGCGCGAGCGGCCCGACGCATTGACCGCCATGTCGAGGCGCCCGAAGGCGGCGAGCGCGCCTTCGGCCAGACGGGCGGCCCCGTCCGGGTCGCCGAGGTCCGTCCCGATGGCGAGCGCGCGGCCGCCGCGGCCCTCGACGCCGCGGGCGACCCGCGCGATGGCCAGCTGGTCGGGCGCGCCGAGGACGACGCTCGACCCGCGCTCCGCGAGCGCGGCGGCGACCGACGCGCTACCTCGTCCCGCCCCGGTGACCATGGCCACCCGGCCCCGGAGGTCGAGCCCGGGGCCGGCGTCCGGCGTGCGCTCGCGCGTGGAGCGGGCGCGGGCAGGGGCGGCGCGACGCGCGGCCGGCGCGCCTCCGGGCCTGAGCCGCGTGCGCTGGTGTCGAGGTCTGGGGGCAGTGGTCATCAGGGGCCTCCGTCGTAATCGGAATCGGAACAGCGGATCGTGGTCGTCGCGGAGCCGCTTCGCATCGGTCGGTGGGTGGATCCGGGGGTACGACTCGAGGAGTAGCCGGGCGCCGGATTTGACCCATCTGTGACCACTCCCTCACATAGGGGTGCGCGGGTATCCCAAAGTGCTCTCAACGCACGTCACGTCCGATGCGACACCGGAGGCCCAGGACCACGATGCTCGAAGCGACCAGCGCCACGCTCACCGCAGGAGGCCGTAACGGATACAGCTACGGCAGCAGCTACGAGGTCGACCGGTATCCCGCCGATCTGTCCGCTGCTCATGCGGCGGCGCCGATCCGCCCCGATCGGCTGACCGTATGGCCGAGCGAGAACAACTCCTTCGGGATCGACGTCCGCTGGTACGGCCGCGAGTGCATCCTGCGGGCGGTGGTGGTGCGGCGCCTCCTGAGCGAAGCTGGCTATCCCGCCACCGTCGGCAACTCGATCGACGGCCGGAACTGGGAGTTGACGGTCGGCCCGATCCCCGCCGACGAGGTCGCCTCCGTGATCGACAACTACATCTGGTGAACGACCGGACGTGCTGAAGACCTTCCACTTGGTCGCGCCCCCCCTCCCAGCGCGACCTGGGTAGCGCCTATCCCTCCGGGCGCCACCTCCCCGCGGCAAAGGGGCCGCGCGGCCCGATAGGGACGCGCGGCCCCGGAGCCGTCCGGCATCTGCAACTCGCATCGGGTCCGCTCAGGCCGGGGTGAGGCTCAGGCTCTCGCTCGAGTCAGCGCCCATCGGGCTCAGCTCAGGCGACTGCCGCAGGAGCCGCACTCGGCGGCATCGTCTCGAAGCGCCATTCGCGACCCGCACAGCGGACAGTCGGCGGCCCCCTCGGCGTTCGCCGTGTGCCACATGGCGCGCAGCCTCTCCTCGAGCGTGAGCCGGCCGCCGCCGCGGGCGGCGCTGGGCTCGGACTCGCCGAACAGGCGAACCGGTGGTTCAAGCAGTGCGGTGCTCATGGGACCCTCCTACACACGCCCACCACGCGACCAAGGAGCTGCACGTCGCGGCTGCGGATCGGATCGAGCGTGTCGTTCTCCGGCTGCAGGCGCACGTGATCCTCTTCCTTGAAGAAGCGCTTGACGGTCGCCTCGTCCTCCACCAGCGCGACGACTATCTCGCCGTCGGTGGCCGTCTCCTGCGGGCGCACCACGACGTAGTCCCCCTCGAAGATGCCGGCGCCCACCATCGAGTCGCCCTTGACCCGCAGCACGAACTCTCCCTCGTCGCCGCCCGCGATCTGCGGGACCGGCACGTACTCCTCGATGTTCTCCTCGGCGAGCACCGGCTGGCCCGCGGCCACCTGGCCCACGACCGGCAGGCCGGACGGCACGACGGCCGCCTTGGCCTTGTCCACCAGCACCTCGATCGCGCGCGGCTTGGTCGGATCGCGCCGCAGCACCCCGAGCTTCTCGAGGTTCGCGAGGTGCGCGTGCACGGTCGACGACGAGGTGAGCCCGATCGCCTTGCCGATGTCGCGCACGGTCGGCGGGTAGCCGTGCTCCTCGCCGTGGCGCTTGACGAAGTCGAAGATCTCCCGCTGCCGCTTGGTGAGGTTCAGCTCGACCATCCAGACCTCCCTGCGAAGCCGTTTCGGTTGCCTGATCCGAACATGTGTTCGCAGAGTACCCCGGGGGTCGGACGGCATCAAGCAACCCCGCGGGATGCCGCCTTCCCCGCTCTATACTGGCCTCCTCCACGCGCCTGTGGCGGAATTGGTAGACGCGCAAGGTTGAGGGCCTTGTCCTGTGTAAACGGGGTGGGAGTTCGAGTCTCCCTGGGCGCACTGAAAGCGGCTGCATATGGCCGCTTTGTTGCTTGACCGCTGGTCTGTTCCCTGCGCCGTATTTATTGGCGGGGCAACAGAGAAGGCAACAAACAATTCCCGGAAGGTGACCGCATGGGGCCGAAACCCCGCCCGCCTGAAGGCGAATCTGGCACCGCGCATGCCGGTTTGAGGATCGCCCTGGCCGGCCTCAGCGCGTTGGCCCAGGCTAGGGCTGGGCCGAAGGGGCGCGCTCCCGCTTTACGGGCGGCTGCTCAGGCATGTCTGGGTGCCCGTCCCAGATGGCGGCCTCGGCTCGCCGCGCTGCGCCGCGCAGGAAGCCCTTCTCGAGGTGGCCGTACTGACGCTCAGTGGTCGTGATCGATGCGTGGCCGAGCTGGCGCTGAACGTAGATCAGAGGTAGTCCCGCCGCTAGATGGTTGATTCCTAATTCGTAGGAGAGTGCGCGAAGGGCGCCGAAGTCTGCGTTGCTCAGCAACGTCGACCAAGGAGGCCACGTGCACGCCGACCTCGACGCCCTTGTCACTGCTCTTTACGTCCTGATTGATGACTTCCTGCCCGGACGGAGCGGACCGGGGCGCCCGCCTCGGATCTCGGATGCCGAGCTGATCGCGCTGGCGGTCGCCCAGGTGCTGCTCGGGCTGCCCAACGATCGCCAGTTCCTGGCGCTGGCCAAGTACCGCCTCGGACACCTCTTTCCCTACTTGCCCAAGCAGCCTGGCTACAACAAGCGGATGCGCCGACTCGCGCCCGAGATCGGGCGGGCGATCAACTACCTGGTCTTCATCTCGCCCTCCTTCTGCGACGGGCTCCGCTTGCTCGACTCAACCCCGGTGCCCTGCGGCCAGTCGCGCGAGACCGTGCGCCGGTCTGAGTTCGCAGGCCATGCCGGCTATGGCTACTGCCGCTCGCATTCACGCTGGTTCTGGGGCTTTCGGCTCTACCTGCTCTGCTCGAGTGACGGCACGCCGATCGCGTACGAGCTGGCGGCCGCCAACCTGCCGGAGCGCAAGGTGGCCGCGGCGATGCTCGAGCGGGTGCCGCTGGAGGGCCACACTGTGATCGCCGACAAGGGCTTTGCGGGCGCTGAGTTCGAGGCGTTCATGGCCGCCCGCGGCGCGCGCTTTCTGCGCCCCGACCGAAAGGACGAGCCGGGTCGCTTCGGCCGGCTTGGATCGGTGCGCCAGTGGATCGAGTCGGTGTTCTGGACCTGCAAGGGCCAGCTCGGCCTCGAGCGCCACGGAGCGCGCACGATCCCCGGCCTCGCGAGCCGGATCGCCCTACGACTCCTGACCCTGGCCGCCGGGCTGTGGCACAACGAGCTGATCGGTCGACCAGGCCGCGAACTCGCCGCCTACGGGCGGTGATTTGGAATCAACTGTCTAGCCAGGACGCCGCCGCGGTGTGCCTCAGGTCGTGGAGACGGATCGAGCGACGAAGGCCGGCGTCGCTCAGGGCATGCTTGTGCTCCCCACGAGAGATTTCGCGTCGGTCGAGACGCTGGCCCTCGGCCCCTGGAAAGACAGGGCGCGCGCCGGGGTCGGCGGCACCGTACTCGCCTTGGCGGGCACGCAGATCCCTAAGTAGGCGCTCTATTCGTGGCCCGAATTCAACGCCGCGGAAGCGGTCTCCCTTCGTGCCCCCGCTGACCTCGCTCGAGCGGCGCCCCTGCTTGCGACTTCCGGTCACGAGCAACGTCGAGCCCTGCAGGTCCACTCCCATGGGAATGGACCACTCTCGTCGCTATGGCTCGCTTCAGCCGACCGGCGCGCAGCCGGCGGCGGCTTGTGCGGCGATCATCCGTTCCTCGTCGGGCGTCGGATGGTCGGCCGGGGGGAGCGTGCGGCTGCGGGCGGGGTCGCTTGTCGCCCTGACCAGATCCTCGAAGCCGCCCGGGGTAAGCATGAAGAGCATCCGGGAGCCTGCGTCGCCGACCTTGTAGCGGTGTGGGACATCGCGCGGGCCGAAGACAAAGTCGCCGGCACCCGCCTGGATCGTTTTCCCCCCGACCTCGAATGTCACGTCACCCTCAAGGACCCAGAAGGCCTCGTCTTCCTTGTGATGAACGTGGAGCGGCGCTTCGACACCAGGGGGGTCCGTCACGTCCATGACCGTCAGGTGTCCGCCGGTGTCTGCCGCAGTGGCCTTGATCACGGCCAAGGCACCGAGCCACCAGCGCGCCTCCCCCTCTCCACTCCGTACTGCAAACGCGTCCACCATCGCTGCTTCCTTTCGCTCGCTTCATCGATCTCCAGCAGCGAGATCGCGTACCGCCAGCTGCCATCGTTTGCGCGGCACACCCTATGCCCCGCTTTGCCCACCAGAGTGCCCCATCGCCATGAAAGGAGGCGTCTTCGCGGACGCGGCGCTCGCTCTCGCTGCGGACGAGCAAGAGGCGTCCGACCCGCCGGCCCGCTCGCGCCCGCTTTCGTCCGCGCTTGCGGTCGTCCGGGCCTCGGCGGATTGCGCGCTAGCGGGTTGTCCCGAGCGGGCGGTGCCGGACGTCGTCTAGGACGCCCGTTCGGATACGAAACCAAGCAGTCGCCGCGCTCGGAGCGCGCGTGCGCTCGACCGCTTTCCTACGACGAGCGGAGGACGCGACGCGCTGGGAGGGGCGGCACGTCTTCGCCCGACCGGCCCGTGGCTAGGCCAGCTCGGAGATAGCCTCCTGGTAAGTCGCGATCGCTTGTTCGAGCCCGTCACCGAGCGCTGCGCCGATCACGCCTAGGCCCTCGACGATCAGGTCTGCGCGGGTCGACAGGCGCACGAACTCGTCGTCGACGCGGAGCTGGGCGAGCTTCTCCTGGCTTCCGCGAATCAGCACGAGTCCCTGCAGGTCGCCGCCGTGGGGCTCGAGGATCGCCGTCTCGAAGCCTTCGATCACCCCTTCCTGTTGCAGGCGTCCGTAATAGGCGAGCGCCTCGCCGAAGACCTCCAGGCCCTTGGCCTCACGCCCGCGAACCGGCGCACCCCAACCGATGAACAAGCCAGCGTCGGCCATGCTCCTCCTCTCGATGGGCTTGCGGGCAAAACCTAGTTGCTGCCTCTTGCCCGGTCAATGTGGACACGCGTGGGCCCTCAAGGTTGGCGGGTGGGTCCGCGAGCCGCGGTCGGGTTCCTGTCTGCCGTCGGCGGCGACCTTCCACGACCGCCGCTCGTGCGATCACCAGCCTGCCCGCACCTGCTCACTGGTGCGTAGCCAGCGCGCCTGACGTTCATCCTGCCCTTAGGCGGTCGCCGGCTGCGCGGCGGGCGGGATGCCCAGCGCCCCCCGCATGGCGGTCGCCGCCCGTTCGAGCTCGAAGGGGCGGTCACCCGGCGCGGGCAGGATTCCCTCGACCCGCCCGCCGAGTCCGGCCCGCCGGATGATGCCCTTCTCGGTCAGTACCCACTCGCCGCGCTCCGCGAGCGCCGCCTGGGCGACCTCGATGGCTGCCTTCGCTAGCAGCCCCGCGCACGAGACAACGTCGTGGTGCGCCGCAGCCGTCTCGGCGATCGCGAGCGAGAAGGCCGCGCTGGCGTGCCAGCGTCCGGGCGCGACCTGGCGCAGCGCGTCGGGAAACTCGGGTCGCGGCAGGTCCCCTGCCAGCACCTCCGCCAACGCGAGCTCTCCGGCCAGCACGTAGGTGGCCATGCCAGCCAGGTAGCCCTCCACCCGCTCGACCTCGTAGCTGCCGGCCTCCGCCTCGTCGATCCAGTGTTGGACGACGTCGAGTTCGCGGTAGAGGAGATCGACCCGCTGACCCTCGACCGTCAACTGGCCGCCGCCGTTTGCGAGCCGTCCCCAGTCCCCCGGCTCGACCACGGTGTTCTCGAAACCGAGCGCGCGCACGTCCTCGGCCCGGATCGCGTCGCGGTAGTAGAGCCCGAACCCCCATTCAGCGTCCGGCTGTAGAAGGCCGCGCGAGTCGCCGAGGGTCACTGCCACGACTCCTGGGATCTCGATCAGCCGTTTTGCGAGCGCGCGCACCCGAACCATTCAAGCGCTCGCGAGCGCTACCGGCCCTCAGGCCGCCCTGACGTGAGGCCATCGATCTGTGTGCCGCGCGTTCCCCTTTGAAAGCCCGCAAGTGATTGGAGCGTGGCGAAGCGGGCGGCGGAATTCGTGATGCCCGACCGCGCCCCTGCCTCTCGAAGAAACGGAGCACCGCGGACCCTGAGCGGGGTCGGCGGAGCGCTGCGACAATCACCGCGGGATGACGTCCGCAGCACCCAAGCGCGTGCTGGTCGTCGCTCACCGGACCGCGGCGACGCCGGGGCTGCTCGATGAGATTCGCGCCCGTTCCGGCCGGTCCCCCTGCCACTTCACCCTCCTGGTGCCGCGCCCCTACTGGGATCCCGAGACCGAACAGGCCGCGGCCACGCTCGAACTCGCCATCCCGCTTCTCGACGAGGCCGCGGGCGGGCACGTCGGAGGGATCGTCGGCGACAATGATCCCTTCGCCGCCGTGGAGCGGGCGCTCGAGGGAGGCGGGTTCGACGAGATCATCATCTCCACACTGCCTGCGCGCGTCTCGCACTGGCTCCGCCGCGACCTCCCGCATCGCGTGGAGGCGCTCGGCTTGCCCGTCACGGTGGTTACCGCCAAGCAGTCCGAGCGCACCCTCTCTGACGCTGGCTGAGCCCACGCCAGTCCGGGAGCAACGCGGCGGACCCCCGGTCGTGATTCAGCCATCACGTTCCCCGCTGGCTCGATGCCCTCGAGGAGGGCCCGAGGGACGGCGTTCACGTGGCGCGCCTCGCCGATCGGCTTGCCCGTGGCCGAGGCCGGCCGGACGCGGACCTAGTGGCAGGTCCCGTGGTCGCACGTAGGCCACGAGCTCGCCGCCGCCTCGCCCGAGCGCGCTCCAGCGGTCTGCCGGCACGTCAATCGTGGCGAGCGCGGCGGTCGGGTACTTCTCTCGCAGCCCCGCGAGCTCGGTTCCCTCGCAGGCCAGCGCCAGCGCGAGCTCCCCGAGGCCCGGATTGTGCCCGATGACCAGGACCGAGCTGACCTCCCGGGGGAGGACGCGAAGAAGGGCCAGCAGCCCCGCCTCGCTCGCGCCGTACAGCCCTTCCTCGAAGACCACCTCGACCTCATCCCCGAGGGCGCCCTCGACACGCTCGAGTGTCTCCCGGGCCCGCCGCGCAGGTGAGCACAGCACGAGCTCGGGCCGAACCCTCTCCGCCCGGAGATGATCGGCAATCGCGCTCGCGGCCCGCTTCCCCCGCCCCGCGAGCGGCCTGTCGCGGTCGGCGAGCGACCGGCCCTTCCAGCTCGACTTGGCATGCCGCAGCAAATACACGCGCTTCATCGCACCACCCACCGCCGACTGAGCATGTCAAGCCGCCAGATCAGCGCGTGGGACGAGTGGCCGGCGACCGACGCCGGCGCGCTCCTTCGCCGTCGCCCTCCCTGCGTCCTACTGGCGCCCCCGTCCTACGCCTTCTCGCTCGCTCCGGCGCGATGCAGCGCCCCCGCCGCAGGGGTGTAGATGCTCTCGTGCCCGTCGTTCCAGCGAATGCGATAGCGAGGGGAAGGTGCGTCCCGCACCACCTCCTCGATTACGCCCATCCGAGGCCTCCGCTCGGTCGACTCCGACTCGACCTCGACGCGATGCCCGACCTTCAACTCCATGGCTTCACCTCCGACTCGCCTGATACCGGGTGATACCACCAACCGACGCGTACCGCACAGCCGCCGAGACGACGGCCATCTCCAGGGCAGCTCGGGCGCCTACCTTGAGGAAGGGCGTCCACGGCGCCGGCTCGCGAACGAAGCCGGCCTCGGACGTTCCTCGACATCGCTCGTCTGGCCTCCACTCCAGGACGGCTGGCGAAAGTGCGCGCTCCGAGCGGAGGCCGCCGATCCCCGCGGTGGTAGTGTGCCTCGAGACCGTTCGTTCGTTAGGTCTCACTCTCTCTCTTCCTCTCGCGCGAACCCGATAGAGGGACTAGGAAGGTTGAGACCATGACGAGCAATGGGCGACCGCGTGGCGCCGAGGGGGCAGCGCGACGGCGAGGTGGACTGCACCGCGCCGATGGCGACCGCCGGGTCGGACGGGCCATCGTGGCCCGGCACGACTTGGCTACGCGCGGGGTTGGCCGTGTCTGGTTAAACGGCCGCGAGCTCGGCGGTGCGGATCCTCGCTACGCGCACCTCGAGGCTTCGCACGACTAGGCCGGCCGCCCACGCCGCGAGCGGCACGGCGACAGGCGGCCGACCGTGGACGGCCGAAGCGATCGGGCGAGGCGCGTGATGAACCGGGCGGTGTGGGGGGACGATCCCGCAGCGGACCAAGGAGGTGAGCAGCGTGAGCGAAGTCCCCGAGAGCCCGCCGACATCGTTCGTGATCGTCGAGCTAGCGACGCCGCCGCCCCAGGCGTTCCGCTTCGCGGAGCAGGCGGACGCGCTGCGTCTTGCCGAGCGGCTGCGCCGAGCGGACCCGGACGCCGCCGTCCGCACCGAAACGCCCGAGGAGGCGCGCGCTGTACTGCTCGACCTGGCGTTCGTGCCCGAGGACGCGATTGGCCCGCTGATCATCATGGCGTCGCGGCAGCTCGACCGCGAGACCGTGCAGGGCCACTTCCGAGCGGTGGGCGGCGTATGACGCCGCGAACGGCCAGACGCGATCGAGGAACCGGCATCGCCCCGCCCCCCGTCGCCTCCGTGAGCGATCGGGAGTCTCGCCGACGCGTCACGAGCCCCCCCAGGCGAGACCGACGAAAGGACCCCCATGACGAACATCATCTGCGTTCTCTACAACGACCCCGTCAGCGGCTATCCGCCGTCCTATGCGCGCGACTCCGTGCCCACGATCGAGCAGTACCACGGCGGCCAGCAGACACCGTCTCCTGAGCACATCGACTTCACGCCGGGGGAGCTGCTGGGCTGCGTGTCGGGTGAGCTCGGGTTGCGCGAGTTCGTCGAGGGACGCGGGCACAAGCTGATCGTCACGTCCGACAAGCAGGGGCCCGACTCGGTGCTGGATCGCGAGCTCCCTGAGGCCGAGATCGTGATCTCGCAGCCCTTCTGGCCCGCCTACCTGACCGCGGAGCGGATCGCAAAGGCGCCCAAGCTCAAGCTGGCGGTCACGGCGGGGATCGGCTCCGACCACGTCGACATCGACGCGGCCATCGAGAACGGCATCACCGTCGCGGAGGTGACCTTCTCGAACAGCATCAGCGTCTCCGAGCACGTGGTGATGATGATCCTCGCGCTCGTGCGCAACTACATCCCGTCGTACCAGTGGGTGCTCGACGGGGGCTGGAACATCGCCGACTGCGTATCGCGGTCCTATGACCTGGAGGGCATGGAGGTCGGCACCGTGGGGGCCGGGCGGATCGGCTCCGCGGTGCTGCGGCGGCTCAAGCCCTTCGAGGTGGGGCTGCACTACACCGACCGTCACCGCCTCCCCGAGCAGGTGGAGCGAGAGCTCGGCCTCACCTACCACGAGAGCACCCAGGACATGGTGCCCGGGTGCGATGTGGTCACGATCAACGCGCCGCTGCACCCCGAGACGGAGGGGCTCTTCGACGACGAGCTGCTCGGCACAATGCGCCGCGGCACATACCTCATCAACACCGCGCGCGGCAAAATCTGCGACCGCGACGCGATCGTGCGGGCGCTCCAGTCGGGCCAGCTCGCCGGCTACGCCGGCGATGTCTGGTACCCCCAGCCCGCTCCGAAGGACCATCCCTGGCGGACCATGCCCCACCACGGCATGACCCCGCACACCTCCGGCACGTCGCTCTCGGCCCAGGCCCGCTACGCCGCCGGCACCCGCGAGATCCTCGAGTGCTGGTTCGACAACCGCCCGATCCCGGACGAGTACCTGATCGTCGACGGCGGCAAGCTCGCCGGCACCGGCGCCCACTCCT